>CAYYNT010000026.1:0-14160 GCA_964473155.1 uncultured Gemmatimonadales bacterium
ACAGCAACGATGACCCACCTTTTGTGAACCGGATCGTGCCTGAACTCAGCCAATGCAGTCTCGCTTTTTAAGGGTTGTCCGAGCGTTGAAAAAAAGCCTGATCATTGTTTTTATGCCACGGAACAGATGAATAATATCTCATTTATTGTAGACCAAAGCCCAACGGGTGTCAATGGGATAGGCAGGCAGCGCCGGGGGACGTGCATTCCGGATTGTTCCAGGCGGACAAGGGATGAATTGCAGGAAGTCATTCTACGAAAATGACGGACCTCATTATAAGGCAAGCGAATGCAAGGTTGGCCTAAAGGACATGCACAGTTTTCCCGATATTTTTTCTGGAGAAGTATTTGTTTATTAAGGATGAAGGTTGTCTTGACAGTCTGGAACAGGTGGAATATAATAGTTTTGCACGGTCGAATCGAAGGCGGAATTCTTTGTCCTGAGTTGAAAACAGCGGGCTGAAATTCCGGGATGGCCTTGAATGGATGAAATTAAGGAATCGATAGACGACCTGATCGAGGAAACCTGTCTGCGCGCGTTGACCGACGATCAGGTGGAGAAACGGGTCCGCAGGTTCACAGAACTTTGCGAGCAGATTATCAGAGGCCGTATAGAAAACCAGCGGAAAAAGCAGACATTGCTGGACCGTCTGGAAATCATGAAATGCTTCTACAATCATTCCTCGGTCCAGAAAATCTATGGTCCCGGCTCGGCCAAGGAAATGGGGGAGTCACAGCGCAACAAGCGCCTTGAGAACATTGTCCGTCGCCGTAGACTGGCTCTTCAGATGATCGAGAAGACCGATCCTGAAACAGCCGTTGAGATACAGAAACATCTGGAAACAGAACTGATTGCGCGGCCGGAGCATCGACACGCCCAAATCCAGGCTCAGGTTCAGGAAATAACTTCGAAAGAGCCCCTCACAAACAGCCACTGGTTTTTCCTCTATTTCAACCTCCTGCTGCTTGCCGGTCTGGTTACGGCTATTCTGACGCTGGTGCGCTGAACCGTTTTATCATTGACTGACACGCGGCCGTCTCTTAGCTTTACAAGTCATTTTTTAAAATATTCAGCATCCTCGCGGGAGAATTGTTTGTAGATGAGCCACCACTGCTGGTTTCAGTGTATCAATCCCGAATGCCGGGAAAAGTATCCGATTAACTCGGTAATATACACCTGTGAGCGTTGCGGCAACCTTCTGGAGGTTACGCACGACATGCGGGCGCTGGCGGAATCGCACGACGCGGCGGGCTGGAAACAGCTTTTTGACCGCAGATACAAGACCGCCGAGTGGCCTTACGGAAGCGCAATCTGGGGCAAGAAGGAATGGGTCTGCCCGGCGGTGGAAGACAGCAACGTGGTCTCGATGTACGAGGGCGGATCGAACCTGTTCTGGGCTGAGCGCCTGGGGCGGATGATCGGGATCGGGGACCTGTGGATCAAGCTGTGCGGAAACAGCCACACCGGAAGTTTCAAGGACCTGGGGATGACCGTGCTGGTCTCGATGGTCAAGCAGATGATCTCGGAGGGGACCGATATCCAGGCCGTGGCCTGCGCCTCCACCGGGGACACCTCGGCGGCGCTGGCCGCGTATGCCGCCTGCGCTGGAATCCCATCGATAGTGTTCCTGCCGAAAGGCAAGATTTCGACCGCCCAGCTCATTCAGCCGATTTCGAACGGAGCGATCACCCTGTGCCTGGACACTGATTTCGACGGGTGCATGGCGATTGTGAAAGAGGTGACAAAAGAGAAGCGGATTTATCTTGCCAACTCGATGAACAGCCTTCGGATCGAAGGGCAGAAAACGGTGTCGATCGAGATCGCGCAGCAGTTCGAGTGGCAGATCCCGGACGTTGTGGTGATACCGGGCGGGAACCTTGGCAACGTGAGCGCCCTGGGCAAGGGTTTCGACATGCTGCTGGAACTGGGTCTGGCAGAGAAGAAACCGCGGATCGTTGTGGCTCAGGCGGCCAAGGCCAATCCGCTGTATCAGAGCTACAAGACGGGCTTCCGTGAATTTCATCCCGTAACCGCGGGCAAGACGCTGGCAAGCGCGATACAGATAGGCAACCCGGTGAGTTTCAAAAAGGCGGTGGATGCGCTGCGGAAATATGATGGAATAGTGGAACAGGCGACCGAGGACGAGCTGGCCAATGCCTGCGCCCTGGGTGACCGGACCGGACTTTTCAACTGTCCGCACACCGGAGTGGCGCTGGCGGTGACGCTCAAGCTGGTGCACCGGGGCGTTATCAAGCCAAGCGACCGGGTGGTGGTTATCTCGACCGCCCATGGCCTTAAGTTCACGGAGTTCAAGACCGAATATCACCGTGCGAATCTGGCTGAGGTCAAGTCGCACTATATGAACAATCTGGTGGAACTGCCCGCGGATGTATCCACGGTTCGGCGGGCGATAGACGAACAGGTGCGCCGTCATCAGGATCTGTCGGTCGACTGGAACATCTGGAAATAGAACTTATAACCTGCAACCAGAAGCAGGAAAGAGCCGGTATGAAATTGATGGATTTTGTATCTCCAGCCAACGTGATTCTGGACCTGGATGGAAACAGCAAGGAAGAACTGCTCGGCCGGATGGTGCAGAAACTGCTCGATGCAGGCAAGATAAAAGACCCCTCCAGGCTGCTGGCCAGTCTGATGGAGCGGGAGAGGGTTATGACCACGGGCATCGGGCGCGGCATTGCGGTGCCGCACGCGATATCGGCCGAGGTTTCGGAGCAGTTGATCGTTCTGGGCCGCGCTCCCCGTGGCGTCGACTACGATTCGCTGGATCGCGCTCCGGTCCATTTCGTTTTTCTGCTGGTAGGTTCTCCCGCCTCCAGTGACCGTCATCTTAAGACCCTTGCCCGGATCAGCCGTCTTATCCAGCACTCGAATTTCATCGAAGAAATCAAACAAGCCGCAACAGTGGAAGATATCCTGCGCATCCTTTCCGAGGAAGACGCCAAACACAAGGGCTGATCCGTCATGCCGCTGCTGATGGTTTTCGTGCTCAACCGGGAGGAGCTTCTGGAGGAGGTGCTTTCCGGGTTCCTGGAAATCGGGATCGGGGGAGCGACAATCCTCGACAGCATGGGCATGGGGCGCGTGTTGAGCAACGACATCCCGATTTTTGCGGGCCTGCAGGGGATGCTTTCCGGCGGGCGTCCGCACAACAAGACAATCCTTTCCGTGCTGCCGGACCGCGCGGTATTCGAGAAGGCGGCGGAGCTGATCGAGGATGTATGCGGCAGCCTGGAAGAGCCGGGCAACGGCATCCTGATGGCCCTGCCGCTGGAAGCGGTCAAAGGTTTGAGATTGTCCTCCGATTGATAAAGCTGCCTTTCCTGATATGTAAGAAATTTCCTGTTGCACCATTCTGCATTTAGTGCAATAATAATAAATAAATAGAAATCTGTAACTTGGAACTGAGAGTCCGGCTATGGCCAAAGAATATTCCCCTTTTACTCCTGGTATACCAGTTCCCATCGAGTTTTTCGTCGGCAGATCTCAGGAAATAGGTGCAATAGTCTCCAGCGTGAAAAAATCCGTCAAGCTCAATACTATCGAGCGTCTTTTTGTCAAGGGGGACAGGGGAATAGGAAAAAGCTCGATCTGTAATTACGCTTTGAATGTAGTGGAAAAGGATTTGGCCGTATTGGGCCTTCATGTGTATATGGGTGGAGTTAATACCTGCGAGGAGATGATAAGGAGGATATTCGAAAGACTGTTAAGGGAGAGCGTGAACAAGCCGTGGTATTCGAAGGTGAAAAATTTTCTTGGAAACCATGTCCGGCAGCTGGACCTTTTCGGGATAAGTGTGGAGTTTTCGGCCTCGGATCAACAGCTTGAAAGAGTAGTGAACGACTTTCTCCCAGCCTTACGAAACCTGCTTAATCAACTGGCGGAGGAGAAGAAAGGCATATTGCTTATTCTTGATGATATCAATGGCATAGTGACTAATCCACGCTTTGCAAACTGGTTGAAAAGTTTTGTCGATGAAAGCGCGACATCCAGAGATCCCATCCCATTGACGCTTGTGCTTGTAGGCATTCCTGAGAGGCGGGATCAGCTTGTCCAGAACCAGCCTTCCCTGGATCGCGTTTTCGATATTGTTGAAATAAACAAGTTCTCCGAACCGGAGACAAAAGAGTTTTTTATTCGTGCTTTTGGGAAAGTCAATGTCAAAGTGGAAGATAAAGCTTTAGATAACCTGTGGTTCTGGTCAGAAGGATACCCTGTTTTCATGCATGAGCTTGGTGATGCGGTGTTCAAGCAGGACAGCGATGATAATATCGACAGCATGGATGCCAACTTGGGAACAATCAGGGCGGTAAGTGTCATTGGCACAAAATATATCGAGACGAAAATCCTAACTGCAATCCGTAGCGATAACTACAGGCATATTCTTACTAAAATTGTTGGTAAGCTGGGGTATAACTTCAGCCGGAAGGAAGCCATAGAGCATCTTTCGTCTTCTGAGATGAAAGTATTCGATAATTTCCTTCGCCGTATGGAAAACCTGGGCGTGATACTTAAGGATAAAAACAAAGATGCGGGCAGCTACAGGTTCTCGAGTGAACTGTATCATTTATTTTTCATGTTACAGGCCGGACCCCGCAGTCAGTCCAGTTGATCTCATGGTTTTTAATCCTCAATAATTTACCTGCCTTGCCCGCCTGTGATACAATTCTGTACGTTCTATCAAGTTTGACCAGCCTGAACCATATACAGTGGACAGTTGAATGACCGAATCAAGCCGGACCATACTGGCCGTACTGGCGGCGATCCTGGTGGCTCTCGCCGGAGGCCGCCTTCTGCTGCGCACGCGGTCCGGGCAGAAGCCAGGTTATTTCCGCTTCGCATCGGCTTTTTATCTGAGCCTGGGTCTGGCTGCCGGAAGCCAGGGTTTTTCGCTCCTGAGCGACAGCCTTCTGCAAAACCTGGAACCGGTCAAGGAGTTGGCCCTGGGCTGGATCGGGCTGCTGTTCGGCCTTCAACTGAACTGGAAGAAGCTGGAGCGTGTTCCACCCCTTTTTTTTCGCACACTTCTGTTTGAATCCATGGCCAGCATGACCCTGGCGGGTGTGTCGCTCTGGTTTCTGGCAAAACGGTTCGGCTGGCCGGGCGGTCAGGCTGAAACGCTAATCGCGGTGGCGCTGTTGTCAGCGCTGGCCGGAGTGAGCAGTCCCACGGCCACGGCCCTGGCCGCATCGGCCGGTGGCCGCGCCCGTCCACGCCTGGCGCATCTGGCGCATTTCGTTTCGAGCCTCGACCCTCTTCTGCCTCTTGTGCTGTTCGCGCTGGCCGCCGGATACACCCATGCGACCGGCGGAGGAACCCTGGCGGCGCTGATCTGGCTGGCGGCCTCGCTGCTGACCGGACTGATAATGGGACTGCTGTTTTACTCATTCGCCAGGCACCGTCACAATGAGCGCGAGCTGACCATGATGATAATCGCGTTCGCGGTGTTTTCCGGTGGGCTGGCCTCGTGTCTCGGGCTGTCGAGCCTTTTCACGGCGGCGGTGACGGGAGCCGTGCTGACCAACCTCGTCCCGGCCGCGGAGCGGGTTTTCAGGGCCCTGGCCGCGCGGGAGAAGCCGATTCTCGTGCTGTTGTTAGTGCTGACCGGGGCGGACTGGCGTATCGGTGAGGCGGCCGGTCCGGAAACCGTGGCTTGTTTGCTTATTGTTTACCTGGCAGCCCGGATTGCGGCGAAAACGATCACGATGGCCCTGAGCACAGGGAAGGGGTCCGCGGGTTTCGAGCCGGGGGCCTGGCGCGGCGGTCTGGCGTTGTTAGGGGAGGGCGGGATGAGCGTGGCCATTCTGGCCAACTGCCAGATACTGTTCAAACCGGATCTGTCGGCGACCGTGGTGACAGTGGGGTTGCTGGCAGTGATCTGCATGGAGCTCGTATCGGCCCGGGCGGCGCGGAGCGCGCTTTTTACGGGCAATGAGCCGGAGGGAAAATGAGCCGCCTGTTTTCGCTTCTGGCGTTGATAACGCTGATGCTCCTGGTGCTGCATCTGCCGCTGGAGAGCGGCGCCACGCTGAGCCTGAGCCTCGGTTTCCTTATGTTAGGCGGTTTTCTTCTGGGCAAACTGGCCCGTCTGGCCGGTCTGCCGGGAATCACAGGTTATCTTTTCGCGGGCATCATATTCGGACCGTACGCGGCCGGTTTCCTTGACAGCCGCGCGGTGGAGGGACTGAGTCCGATCAATTCGTTCGCCCTGGGCCTGATCGCCCTGACTGCGGGCGGAGAGGTGGACCTGCGCAAGGTGCGTGAGAGGCTCGCCTCGTATGCGATGATTACGGGCGGGCAGGTTCTCGTGACACTGGCCGGAACAGGAACGGTCATGTTCCTGACAGCCCGCTGGTTCGGCCCGGGGTTGTCCACAGCGGATTGCCTCGTGTTCGGGCTGCTGTTCGGGGTGTCATCCCTTACCACCAGCCCGGCGGCGACCGTTGCGGTGATCGTGGAAAGCGGCGCGAGGGGAAGGCTCAGCGAACTGGCGCTGGGGATAACCATCCTGAAAGACATCCTGGTGGTGGTCTGTTTCGCGATCGGGCTGGCGGCCGGAGTGCAGCTTCTGGGACTGGAGGGTGCGGGAGACGGCGGCCTGGCATTGAAACTGGCCCGCGAGATCGGAGGATCGGCGGCCGCTGGAGTGTTGCTGGCCGGAGTTGTACTGCTCTGGATGCGCCACGTGCGGACCGAACTGCCGCTGTTTATAATCGCGGTAAGTTTTCTGACCTCGGAACTGGCGGCCCACCTGCACCTTCACACACTTCTTATCTGCATGTGCGCCGGTCTGCTGATAAACAACCTGTCGAACCGCGGACGGGAGTTCGTGGAGGCGATAGAGCGCGGGGCGCTGCCAATCTACGTGGTTTTTTTCGCGATTGCCGGGGCCAGGATAAACCTGGGCCGTCTGGCGGCGGGCTGGGAACTGGCGGCGGCGCTGGTGTTGAGCCGGACGCTGTTCGTGTGGCTGGGCGCGACGCTCGGGGCGCGCGCGGCGGGGGAAAGCCCCGCGATACGAAACAAGGTCTGGATGGGCCTTCTGAGCCAGTCGGGAGTGGCGCTCAGCCTGGCGGTGATAGTATCGTCGACTTTCCCGGCCTGGGGGCCGCTGTACCGTGACGTGCTGATCGGCTCGATAGCTGTTTTCGAAACCGCCGGACCGGTGCTGTTCAAGCTGGCCCTGAGCCGCAACGGGGAAACCGCCGAGGCGCGCGGCGCGGGCGGTTGAGTTTCAGCCGATCTCGGGGGCCGGGCGGGCCAGGTCGCCGATACGCGGGTCCTCGAACGGCGCTATTCGTCCGCTCTCACCATCCACAACCTCGAGCAACGGCCCTCCCAGATAGCCGGGGATGGGCGACGGGCGCTCGACAATGAAAGCCGGCGTGATCGAGCGTAAGGAAGCTGTCTTTTTATACACTGCAATCACCTCGCCCAGACCCTTGATGGTTTCCCCCATAAGCTCTGGCGTGCTTTTGTCAGGCATGGAGTTGCTTTCCGGCCGGTAGACCTCGTAAACATCCCCGCGCTCCACCCCCAGATTCCGTCCCCGGTCAATGACCAGGTTGAAAGTGTCGAGCACCTCGATCACGCGGGCCGGGGCCTCTGAACCCTCGTTGCCTGACCGTTCCACTCCATCGATAACGTCCTGCGCCTTCATCGCTCTCTCAACCTTTCAGTTCAGCCTGCATTTGAAACCGCATTTTCTTTTACCGGTCTATTCTACCGTCATTCCACAAAAAAGTAAAGCCTCGCTGCCATCAAGCTCAACGGCAACGGCGGGTGAATCGGTGAAAAATATTTTGAACCAAATGGTTCAAACGCGCAAAACGAGCCAAGTGTGCTGGAATATAACACAAAACATTATTAAATTAGCGACGTAAAATACGAAAGGTGATTAAAAAAGCGGAGCATGAAAAAATGCCATACCTTCAATTCAAAAACCGGCTGATCGAGGAGCAGTGGAAAGGTGAGGGGATAATTCATCCGGCGCTGCGGGTGATAGTCCGTGCGGCGGCGCTCTGGCACTGGCGCACGACCGGCCGCCCGGCCGTGCTGACCTGTGTCCTGCGCACGCGGCAAGAGCAGCGAGAGATCTACCCGGACCAGCCCGGGCGGCGTTCCCCGCACGAATTCGGCCGCGCGGCGGATTTAAGGACGCGCGGCCTGGACCAGGACGCCGCAAGGGCCTGGGAGGCCTGGATCAACTCGGCATTCGCTTATCTGGGGCATGCGGGCGCCCGGACCGCGCTGCTCCACGAGGTGAATTCACTGGGCGGGCACCTGCACGTGCAGGTAGGACCTTCCGAGACCGTTCCTGTGCTGTTGAAGACAACCGAGAAACTCAAGGAGGCTAAGGACCTATGACGGAGAGCAAGAAACTGAAAATGGTGCTGGCGGGCATAGCGGGCACGTTGCTGGTTTTGCTGATCCGGGGTTTTTTCCCCGACCTTCCGGACGGAGTGATCGAGTGGGCGATAGCCGTGGTGGGCGGGGCGCCCTCACTGGGAGCGCTGGGCCAGTCGCTGGCGGACGGCATGAGCCGCGGGCTGACCTCGAGCAACGCGCCGCGGATAATCGCCGCCGAGATGCAAAAAAACCAGTCCGCCCCGGCGGTTCGGGACTGAGCCTTGAGTACGGCGAGCGCGGGGTCGAGGGGCGGTTCAGCCGGGGGAGCCTGGGATTGTACGGCGGGTTCGATCCGCGCGGACAGACCGGTAAACCGCGCTGGAGGGCGGGATTCGAATGGAAATTCTGAGAGATTGAGGCAAACCGGCCCGGTTTTCCGCCGGATCAGGGCGGACGGGTGAAGGGGAAATATCTGGAGGCATAAGGACCGCCGGGCCGGGGACAGGCAACTCCCGAAACGGCCAGGGGCCGTAACTGAAGGGACTCCGGCGAGTGAGTCCCGAGGGGAAGCAACAGCGCCCTGTCCGGCGGTCTGAAAAAGCGAACGGGGTTGAGGAACAGAAACCGGGACCGGTGAAAGACCGGCTGGCTGGAGCGGGGTCAGGCTACTCCTCGGACGGCAAGAGGCCGCAGAGAAAAACGCGTGACCGCCGGGAGACACGCGGGCAGCGGAGGAAGCAACAGCGCCCGCTCCGGCAGCCGTAAACGGAAAGGAGAGAGGGATGGAGATTGCCGAAAAGGGCGCAATCCACCGGAATTGCCCGAAAGAGGCCGAGGTGGCTCGGCTGACGGCGCGGCAGGAGTCGGCGGAGGAGCGTCTGGACAGGTTGTACGACAGCCAAGCCCGCCTTCTGCGCAAGCTGGATGAGCTTATACCGGCGGTGGCCCGGCTGGAGGTGAAGGCCGGTGTCTGGGGTGGTGTGGGCGGGCTGTTAGCCACCCTGGCGACTATCGGGCTGGCGTTCGCCGCCAGACTGGGGTGAGGATGACGGGACGGGAAGAAAGCTACCGGATAAGGAATAACGGCCCGGCTGGGAAGGCAGTCCCGGATGAGCCGGGCGGCAGGCTGGGAGTTTCGCCGCTGCGCCGTCTGCTCCGTCACCTGCGGCGCGGAGGCAGCCGAAAGGGCGCCTGCGGCTGGGCCGGTTTGAGCCACGCCGGGCTGATAGAGGCCCTGGAGAGCAATCCCGGCCTGGCCGCGGCCCTGGAACGGGCCGAGGCGCTGGGCCTGGCGCGGGATGAGCGCCGACTGGACCTGAAAGTGCGGGAAGGCGACCGAGAGGCCCTGCTGTTCAGGATGAAGAATGTGTATGGCTACGGGAGCGGGACACGGGCGAGGGAGGAGGCGCAGCCGACAGGTGAGACAAGCAGCCGGGAGTTCACGGAAGTGGCGGCCGGAATCCGCTCGCTCGGAAAGGACGGAAGGCGGGAGTTGGCGGGAGCTTATCGGGAGGCTGCCGGAGCCTGAGCGCCGCCGGGCGCTGGGAGCGCTGGATATGGGATTGTTCGCCAACCTGTTTTTTCCGCATTACTGCCGGACCCCGGCAAGCGGTTTTCATCGTGAGATGTATGAACTGTTAGGCGATGCGGTTGAGAGCGGCGAAAGCCGGCGGATCGCGGTGGCCGCGCCGAGGGAGAGCGCCAAGAGCACTCTGGCGACCCTGTTTCTTCCGCTGTGGTGCATCTGCTATCCGGAGGAGGCCGGACGGCGGTTCATCCTGATCGCCGGGGATACACAGTCGCAGGCGCAGCAGCATATCGGGGACATCAAGATCGAGCTGGAATCGAATCCTCTCCTGGCGGAGAGCTTCCCGGATCTGTGCGGCGCGGGGCCGGTATGGACACGGGAGGAGATCGTCACTCGCAACGGGATCAAGGTGACCTCGCGCGGGACGGGCGGCAACATCCGCGGCCTGCGTAACCGTCAGTGGCGTCCCGACCTTCTGATCGGCGACGACCTGGAGAACGACACGAACAGCCGCACGGCCGAGCAGAGAGACAAGATAACGGAATGGTTCTACAAGGCTTTTTCCAAAAGCGCATCGAAAGACGCGGTGATAGTGGTGATCGGAACAATTCTGCACACGGACAGCCTTCTGTCGCGCCTTCTGGTCAACCCGGCGTTCAGGGCGCGCAAATGGCGGGGCGTGATCGCCTGGAGCGCTGAAACCGCGCTGTGGGAACAGTGGGAGCGCCTTTATACAGACCTTACCGTGGGTCCGCGGGAGCGCCAGGAGCGGGCGGACGGCTTTTTCGAGGCCAACCGCGAAAGAATGCTGACCGGCACAGAGGTGATCTGGCCCGCGCACCGCAGCTATCTGGACCTGATGAAACTGCGCGTGGCCGAGGGGCCGGCAAGTTTCGACAGCGAAATTCAGAACGAGCCGGTCAACCCGCGTGACTGCCTGTTCCAGCCGGAGTGGCTGAGGTTTTTCGAGGCAGATGAAATCGATCCGGCGGGCCTGACCGTGGCGGCGGCGGTCGATCCCTCGCTGGGCGGGTCGGGACGGTTCGGCGACCCCTCGGCCATAGTCTGCCTGGGACGGGATGAGCTGGGAGCGCTGTATGTGCTGGACGCGGACATAGAGAGGAGAACCCCGGACCGGATAATCGAGGACGTGATCGGGCTTTACAGCCGCCGCTGTCCGGTGGTGATAGGGGTGGAAAGCGTGCAGTTCCAGGAGTTTTTCAAGGATGAGCTTCAGCGCCGGGCCAGGCAGGCGGGGGTCTATCCGCCGGTGCGGGGGATAAAGAGCGTCAAGGACAAGCTCCTGCGCATTCAGCGCCTTCAGCCCCTGGTGCGCAACGGGACCCTGCGCTTTCAGAAACGTCATCACACCCTGCTCGAACAGCTCCGTCTGTTCCCCAAGGCGGACCACGATGACGGGCCGGATGCCCTCGAGATGGCGGTGCAGATGCTGGAACAGAGCGCCGGGCTGGATGGATTCCGTTTCGAGGGGTCCAGGACGACCACACAACAATTGAAAAAGGTGTTCGGCTGATGCTGACGAATGAAAAAAAGAAAAGGCCACGCGGACGCCGCGGAGGTAGGTCCAGAGTGTCGATCCACATGGGCCGGGAGCTTACGGGCTGGCAGAGCGATCCGCTTTCGGCGGTGTTCGGCCGGCTGGCCCCCAACCCGGACCGAACCCTGGAGGAGCATTCCGCCGAGGGCCTTCAACTGTACAACGAGATGCTGCGAAAGGACAGCCAGCTCGCCCTGTGTTTCCGTCTGCGCGCCCTGAACGTGACCGCCCAGGGCTGGCGGGTGGTCCCCGCGAACGAGGGCCGGGCCGACATCGAACTATCCGACTGGATCGGCCAGGCGCTGGAGAGCGTGGAGGGCTTCCACCTGAGCCGCGGGCAGTTTTTCCGGGGGATCTCGCACGGGTTCGCCCCGGCGGAGATCATTTTCGAGCGCCGCGCGGACGGGCTGGTCGGGATATCCGGTTTCCGCAACCGCGACCCGGAGCGTTTCCGTTTCGACCGCGAAGACAACCTTGTCCTCGTTGGACCGGGCGGCGTGCAGCAGACAAAACTGCCGCGCGACAAGTTCGTGCTCAACACCTGGGGCTCGGATGAGACGCCCTACGGCCGGGGCCTTCTGGCCCAGCTCTATCCCCTGTGGTATTTCAAGAACAATGCGGTCAAGGAGCTGGTGCGCTTCATCGAGAAATTCGGCGCGCCTTACCTGTGGGCCAACTATCCGCGCGGGACGAGCGGCGCGGAGCAGGACGCCCTTCTGGACGTGCTGCGGCGGATGCAGGGCAACTCGGTGGGGATCGGGCCGGAGGGCACGGAGATAAAGATCACCGAGGTGGGCCGTCAGGGTGTGATAGAGGTTTTCCGTTTCATCATCCAGGACTACGTGGACCGTCAGTACGCCAAGGCCGTGCTGGGACAGACCCTGAGCACGGAGAGCGAGAGCGGCACGTACGCGCTGGCCCGGTTTCAGGAGAAGAGCCAGCAGCATATCCTGGAAGACGACTCCCTCTGGCAGCAGGAGCAGATGGACCGGGTCATCCGCACCCTGGTGGACATCAATTTCGGGCCGCCTGAGAGCGGACGCTACCCGCGGTTCCGCATTCCCTGCGAGGAGGAGAAAGACCTTCAGGCCTACCTGGGAGCGGTCTCCACGGCGGTGAACGACCTGGGGCTGCGGGTGCCGGAGGCCTGGCTGCGCGGCCAGGTCGGAGTGCCGGCTCCGCTTGCGGATGAGGCCTGTCTGGCCGGGCGGGGAAATGGAAGCGGGGCGGAAATACAACAGAATCATTTTCAACAGGAGGGAGAAAAGAATGGACAGGCAGCCGCTTGACGACAAAAGGATCGAGGGATGGTGGGACGTGGCGCGGGTGGGCCGCTGGCGCGGCAGCCAGGGCGGAGCTCCGGCGCAGGTGGAACTTAGCTCTTCCGACCTGGAGCAGATCGCAGCCGATTACGACCCCTCTCTTCAGGAGGCCCCGGTGACAGTGGAGCACATGCGCAGCGGCCCGGCGCACGGTTGGGTGGAACGCTTGCGGGTGGCTGGAGACAGGCTCCAGGCGAGATTCCGCGACATATCCGCCCAGCTCCGGCAGTGGCTGACCAGCGGAGCTTACCGCAGCCGGAGCATCGAGCTTTACAAACCCTTTGCCTCCACCGGCCGTCCTTATCTGGGGGCGGTGACATTCTTAGGCGCGGCCGCGCCCGCAGTCAAAGGACTTTCGCCCGAACCTTCTGCCCTTGCAGAGAAAAGCGCGGAGGGAAAGGAAGTGTCCTGTATCGAGTGCATGGAGATGGGGCTGGAGGAGAAGCCCGCACCGGTCCAGCCGGGTGAGCCGAAAGCTAACGGCAGCCGGATCGAGTTTCTGGAGGCCGAGACCACCTCTCTGAGGGCCGCGCTGGAGGAGGAACGCGCCGCCCGACTGCGCGCCGAAAGCGGGATGTCCGATCTGTCCGCCCGTCTTGAGGAAATGGTCCGCCGCTCGGAGCTTGAAGCTTTCGAGCGGTCGCTGAACGAGGCCACCGAAAGGGGATGTCTGACTCCCGCAGAACGGAAGACATACGCCGCACTGGCGGAACGTCTGGACGGGCCGGGGCGCTCCGCTCTTCTGGAGGGCATCTCGCGGCGCGGGAAGCTGGCCCTGTTCAGCGAGCTTTCCGCCAGCGGTCCGGCGGACCCGTCGCGCGATGAGGAATTGCGCCGAAACCGCGCCAGTTTCGAGGGATTCCCGGAGGACCCGGAGCATGACGCCGCCCTGGAACTGATGGCGCGAGAGCAGCACCTGAGTTTCACCCAGGCCCTGGCCCGTGTGCGCTCGGAATCTCCATCCGCCTGATACAGTACCGGCGATTGAACACAAATCACTTTAAAGGAGTGGGGAAGATGACTGTGAGGCTGAGAGAAAGACTTCTTAACACCGATACTTTCACGGTCGGCGGCGCGGACATCGCACGCGGCAAATGCGTGGTGCTGAACAATGGCGTGCTGGCCGCGAGCGGGGCCAATTCGGCGAAGTTCACCGGAATCCTAGCCGAGACCGGTTTCGCCGGGCGCGAGGCCCGTGTGGCCCAGGGCGGCAGCACGGTGCTGGCCCTGGCGGCCAGCAGCGGCATAGCCGAGGGTGACTGGCTTCTGAGCGACAGTGAGGGGCGGGTGACAACCGCGGCGCAAGCCTCCCAGGGAACAGTGCAGCATTTCGTGGGCTACGCCCTGCGCGCCTCCAGCGCGGCGGACCAGCTTATCCCGGTGGT
>CAYYNT010000026.1:14260-51106 GCA_964473155.1 uncultured Gemmatimonadales bacterium
AAGGAGAAAGATAAATGTCAGAACGTTATGCCACCCAGAACCTGAACCGCACCCTGACCCAGTTCGCGATGGAGAACATGCGAACCGGCGGTGCGTTCGTCGCCGACCGCCTGGCTCCAATCGTGCGTGTTCCGACCACCAGCGGCAAGTACTACGTGTTCTCGAACGCCTCCGGCCTGCGGGACGACATCGACAGCCTGCGCGCGCCGCTGACCGAGAGCAACGAGGTGCGCCGGAGCTACGGCTCGGCCACCTACTCATGCCGTCAGTACGGCCTCAAGGAACTGATCGCGGACGAGGAACTGGACAACGCCGACCGGGCGGTGATAGACCCGGAGCGCGACGCCATGGCGCTTATCACCCGCAAGCTCCGCCTTGCGATCGAGACCCGTGTCGTAGGCAAGCTCCTGTCGCCCTCCGTGCTGACCAACAACGGCGCAGCGGCCGAGGCCTGGAACGCCGGGAGCGGCGTGGACATCGAGGGGGACATCGACACGGCTCGCCTTTCTGTGCGCAGGAAAGCCGGGGTGGAGCCGAACACGATTGTCATCCCGCCGCACATAGCGGTGGCGGCCAAGAAAGACGGGCAGATACGCGAGCTGGTCAAGTACACCGACTCGACCCTGCTGGTCAACGGCGAACTGCCGCCCCGCCTTTTCGGCCTGGATGTGGTTATCCCGCTGGCCCTGTTCGATGAGACCGAGCCTGGAGTGAACATGCAGAGCCTGGATTTCGCCTGGGACGCCAACAGCGTTCTGGTCTGCTACGTGGAGCGTGAGATACCGAGCAAGCGCTCGCTCTCCCTGGCTTACCAGTTCCGCCGTCCGATAGCCGGGACACTGGATGTGGCGGCTTACCGCTACCGCGACGAGGGCCGTCACGCCACGGTGGTCGAGGGCCTGATCGAGCAGACCGAGGAAGTGGTCAGCACTGCCTGCGGTTACCTGATCACCGGGGCCTGGGAGGCATAACCGCCCAAAGCCCCGGAGCGGGCCTGCCCGGGTCCCACGGGGACCTTCACGGCATGCCTCCGGCATTGCCGCGACCCGCCGCTTTTGGCGGCGGGCGGGCAGGCCCGCATCTGACCGATTCCCGGAATTATCAGTATGAGCGGACAAGCACCGGATTTGAATGAGGGAAAGATGGAATACTGCGGCATCAACGATCTGACACGCTGGATAGACCCCGGCGAACTGATCGCCCTGTGCAGCCGGGAGGCGGGCGCGACGCTGCAAAGCCCTGAGGTGACGAATGTCGCCAACGAGGTCATAAAGAGCGCCGGATCGGAAATCGACGGGTATCTCCTGGGACGCTACCCCGGATTAAGAGTAATAACGCCGATACCAACGGAGATACAGCCGGTTTGCGCGCGAATAGCGATTTATTACCTGTATCTTCGCCGCCGTGCGATGAACGTTTTCTGGCGGCAACAGTATGAGGACTGCCGGGAGCGCCTCGAGAAGATGTCCAGAGGAGAGTTGGATATATCAACGGGAGAGCCTCTAAACAAAGCTTTGGCATCCGGGAACGCCTGGCGCACCGATGCAGGAGAGGATGACAGCGCCTACAGCCGGGATAAGCTGGACCGGTTCTGAAAGGTCGGCAAGAAGGCCGATCACGTCTGGTGAAATATGAAAGAAAGGAGAGGAGTTACTTGGCGGCAGCATTGAAACAGATTTGCGATGCCCTGATATCACTGCTGGAGAGCATTCCCGGGATCGGTCAAGGACGGGCCGGACTGTTCGCCGGGTCGATGAGGAGTTTTCTGGAGGAAGGACGGACAGCGCCCTTTGCCGGAGTGGTTCTGAACAGGCTGGCTTACGAATCTCTTTCATCCGATCTGTGCCTGGTCAGGGAAAACCTCGCTTTTCTGATAAAGCTCGTGGCGCAGGATTTTCGAGGACCGGGATACAGTCTCGAGGACGGTTACGCTCTTCTGGACGCCGTGCGGGGCGCACTGGCCGGGGCGGACCTTGGCATCGACGGGCTGGCCCCGCTGGAACTGGTTTCCATCTTACGGGACGAAAAGATTGAGGAGCATGGCGTCACCGCCTTTTCCCTGAGCATGAAAACCTGGCGGATCACCGGCCGGGAATAAATAAACCAAATAATCTGCAAAGGGCAAGAGATGACAACCATATCGCGAACCGCAAGCCGCCTGGCCTGGTCGGCTTCCCGCCAGAGCGGGTTCGGCGTTCCGCTATCCGCAGGCCGGATCGACCGGTTCCTGCGTCTTAAAGACCCTCTGATTCTGAAACCGGAGATCGAGCACTGGAACGACCGCGGCATGACCGGCAACGGGCATGACTGGGAGACACAGCGCGGCCTTCTCCGTCAGCACGTGCAATTCGAAATTCCGGAGCAGCCCCTGCCGGCGGGGTTCATCGCATTTCTCCTGGCGCTTTTCTTTTCCGGGGAAAGCGCCACGCAGAACTCATCCGGCGTGTACGAGCATGTCAGCTCGTTCCCGGACCTTCAGACAGTGAGCGAGGCGGCGGTCACCAGCCTGGCTCTGCACGAGGACGGTCAGGACTGGCTTCTTCAGGATGTGGCCTGCGTGAGCCTTAAAATTTCGGGCGAGGGAGCCGAGCGCCTGAACGCGGGGGGGAATTTTGTCGCCTCCCGTCTTATCGGTCCGCTGACCGGCTTCACCTGGCCTGCCACGGCGGCCCAGCGGTATCTGTACAATTATGCCGGAACTTTCAACCTGGGCGGCGTGGACCGCCGTCCGCAACTGCGCTCTTTCAGTCTGGGTCTCGAATCAGGCCTGAAAATCGAGCAGGCCTGGAGAAAAGCGGCCAGCGAGCCGGAGAGGATTTATCCAGGCTTTTGGCCCCTTACCCCGGAGCGCAGGATGAGCCTTTCCCTGTCGCTGGTGGCGGAGTCAGGGGACCTTGCGGCTTTCCGGACCGCGCACCGCGAGGGAACGCCGCACGGGTTGACCCTGAGCGTGCTGGGAGAGACAATCAGCGGCTCCAGCCCGGCGGACAGCGATGAGCTGGCGCTTTCCGTGCCACGGGCGGTTTTCTCGGGCCTGGAGTACAGTTACGGCGACGGAGTGATGGGGCTGGAATTGAATGTCGAGGGCGTTTACGACAACGCCGCGGGCGGACCCTGCCGGGTGATGGTGACCGAGGGATCGACTCCGCGGTTCATGACCGTTTGATGGAGGCCCAAGTAATGGATAACATAAAACTGTTCCCGCTGGGCTTGGGGGAAGAGATACGAGTGGAACTATCCGTGGAACTGGATGGAAAGAAGTATGCTCTGGTTCATGTTTTCCGTGAACCGGATGTCGAGGACCGCAAGTTGTACTGGAGTTATCTCGGGCGTAGCGAGATGGAGGCTGGCTCCCGCCAGGGCGCGGATTATCTTGGTGCGGGTGAACGTCTTTATGACCGCTGCGCGTTGCGGGCGGAGGGCTATGCCTTCCCGGAGGAAAATGTACGGGACTGGAGGACTCTGGTGCCGTTGGAGCACAAGTCCTGGGCCGTGCAGATGCTTCTGTCACGGGCCGGGAGCCTGAGCGGGACAGAGATAAAAAACTGATCCGGAGCGTCCGTCAGCGCATGGCCCGGGCGGGCGCTCCGGATCAGGGGTGTCCTGGAGTGGAGCGTTGCGGCTGGCTGCAGGAGGGTGAAAACCCCTGCGCCGGCTGCGGACTCCGAGATGCCGGACCCGGTTTCAGCAAGAGTTGCCTGGTGGAGTATTCCCTTTTCCTGGCGGCTTATGTCGAGGCTTTCCGTCCCGAGCCGCGACGCCTGAACTGGCTGGACCTGGATATTTACCAGGCCGTTTTAGCCGCCAGAGAAGGATATGAAAGCGAACAGGCAAGAAAGTTCTGGAAGAAATGAAATGGTGTAATTAAATATGTATTGTCAAGAGGTGAATGATGCGGGAAAAGATTGAAAACAGGGGTCCGGAATCCGCCACGCTTGGAGCGATAGGTTTCATGAGGGCGCAGAATGTCACGCTGGCGGGGATGTCAGGAGGGCCACGCGGATACTCAGTCGCCCAGTCAACCGGATCAAAGGACGGCGGAAAAGATTCAGCCGGTTTCGAGCGGGTCCGCGCGGATTACGACTCGCTGGTGGAGAGCATCCTGAGCGGTAACCGTAAGGCCGGTGAGAGCATCGCCCAGCTCTTCGCCAGCCTGACCGGCGGCGGAAAACAGGCAAAGCAGTCCCTGGCCGGAGTGTTCGAGGGCATGGCCGGGCAGATATTCGAGAGCATGGGCGATTACGCAAAACGGCTGGGAGTGCTGACCGGATTGTCGGCCAAGGCGTTCGCGGCGCTCAGGTCGATGAACCCCTTCGCCGCGGCCGCGGCCTCTGTCGGGCTGATCGCTCTGGGGCAGGCCTTGAAGAGCCTGGCCGGGAGCCTGGGCAAAGGCGGCGGCCATTCAGCCGGTGCAGACACCGGAAGCGGATATTCCCAGACCGCCGCCACCTCGGCCGCAACCTCAGCCTCACCGTCAGCCCAGCCCTTGAATATCTATATCGGCGGGTTGCGCGGGACGGGCGTTTACGAGGTGGATCGCGCTCTGAACCGCGCGGGAGTGGACCGCGAACTGCGGGAACGTTTCCGCGAGCTTGTGCGCACTGGCTCGAATCCGGCGCTCAGGTATTGAATCCGGGATTGTGTCCTGATCGGGAGGTTGAATGAAAAAAGAGATGGCCTGTTTGTTTCTTATGTGCCCGATTCTGCTGTCCGGTTGCAGCGGTCCGGAGCAAACCCGTCTGTACTTGCAGCGGGAACTGTTCGAGAAAGCTGAACCTGGCGCGAAATATATCATGGCGAATGTGCGGGAGCGAGTGAAAGTCAACCCGGCGCCATCCGGCCGGATCGAGGGGGCGCACGCTTTTTCCGAGGGCCTGGCCGCGGTGAAGACCGGCGGGCGCTGGGGTTACGTGGACACGGCCGGGAAGCTCAGTATCCCCGCTGTGTACGACGAGGCGGGGGATTTCGTGGATGGGAGCGCGGTGGTCAGGCACGAAAGGCTTTACGGCCTGATTGACGGGCAGGGAGAATATGTTTTGCCTCCCCGGTTCGAGGCGGTGACTGATTTCAGGGGCAGGGTGGGGTTTGTGCGGTTCGAGTCGCAGTATCACCTGGTGGATCTGGAATCGAGGCAGGTGGTCAGACTGGATTTGAAGCTCCAGGCGGCGCGGGAGTTTTCCGAGGGCTTGGCCGCGGTCAAGAGTAGAAATAAGTGGGGTTTCATGGACCGCCGGGGCCGGGAGGCGATTGAATGCCGCTACGAGGATGTGAGGTCTTTCAGCGAGGGTTTGTGCGGGGCAAAATGGGGTGGCCGCTGGGGCTACATAGACCGTAGCGGCAAGATTGCGATAGAGGCCGGATACACTATAGTTGGAGATTTCCGCGACGGATTGGCAGCAGCGTATCTGGACTCAATAAGGCTGATGTTTTCAGGCATAATTATTAATGGTTTTGGTAATCAGGTAACTGAGCACCGTTTTTATTCCTCCGGCGCGATAAACAGCGGCATAATGCCTGCCGGAGCTGCCACAAGAGGGCAGGAAAACGAAATTGAGGTAGTCTGGGGTTACTGGAAACCCAGGACGGACAGCTTTATCACCGGTCCGGATTTCAGTTGTGCACAGCCGTTTTCAAATGGATTCGCGGCGGTGGCCAGAGAGAAAAAATGGGGTTTGATAGATACCTCCGGGATTCTGAAAATTGGATTCGAGTATGATACCATAACATCGTTCCGCGACAAACGAAGTTTGGCCTCCAGGGGTGGAGAGTGGAGAATGCTGGTGTTGCTCGGTGATACTATTGTCGTCGAGACTATCGGCCAGGAGTGAAAATGAGCGAACACAATAATTCTGATCCATTGGGAATAAATAAACATGGCAACTGGTTGGATAGTTTAAAGACAAAATGGGAGGGCAATGGTCTTGAAGACCGGACATGGGAACTGACTATATTTTGTTGTTTTCCTTTCGAAGAGTCCATTGGTCATCTTATTCCATGGACAGAGTGGGTAAAGGTGGTAAAAAATCTTTTCGCCATACCGAAACTTATCAAAGCTGGCATTAAGAATATAAGGAAGATTGAGAAAAAGCCTGCACTGGAACTTATCCGGGACGGAATACTCGAAATCGAGGATATCAGATGGGCTTATCTGGAAGCGGAGGACATATACAGTCTGATGCAGGATAAGAGTATTTCGCCGGAGTATGCCGGGCAGGCGGTTTGGGCGGCGGACGCCATTAAAGTGAAAGCGAGCGTGAGAGAACGGGAAAGCCTTTTCCCGGTGACGGAGCTTGAAAGGTATAAAAGCGCGAAAAAACGTAATAAGACCAGGTGTGAATTCCGCGGGAGTCTGGATCATTTCCGGGAGATACTCGAAAGTATCGAGCGGGAGCGTTCAATACGGGAGCGGTCCTGCATAAGACGGACAGAGGACATTTTTGAGGAAAAGCTGAAACAGGAGCCCCGGGATTCAACCGGACAGAATAGTCCGGAGCTGGAAGGATCATTCAGGACAGGTGGCGCGCCGGAGTCATTCTTCCGCCTGGATTCAAGCATGTCCGGCGCACAGGGCCTGGCCGCGAGGGGTCTGGAGGGTTTGATAGTCAACCTGCTTGGGCGGTCGGAACAGACATCGGAGGCGGTGGAGGGCCAGTTCCGTAAACTTGGCGGGCGGAGCGTGGAAGAGATGGGGTTCCAGCCTTCGGGCCTGGCTCATCTGCGGGAGTTGACCGTGCAGGCCGCGGCCGCGCTCCGGGCCATGCACCCCTCTGGATCTGCGTCTGTTAGCCTGGCGCTTCTGGCCCTGGGCGATCTGCTGGGCGGCAGGGGTTCACGCGGAGCCGGGGCCGGGGAGCGGACCGCCGGCAACCCGGCTGAACCTTCCGGCGGACCGCGGAGCGAGCCGGTTCCGCGCCGGGAGGTGCGGATATACGTGGAGGGGAAACGGATGTCCGGCCCGCTCGAACTGGAGCTTGCGCTGTCTCGGGCCGGAATGAGTCCTTCCCTGCGCAGGGCTTATGGAAATCTGATGCAATACGGCGGCAGTTCAGGCTGAAAGACAAGAATTAGATGAATCACCCGCGGGCGCGGCCGCGCCCGCGGAAAGAAAATTAATCCCCGGATGGCGGCCGGCCCGGACGCGGGCCGGTGCGGAGGATGGCTAAAGCCAGGACGGCGAGCCGCCGCCGGGATCGTGTCTCCCAAATCCATACTATTTAGTCACTGCTTGGCGGGTGCAATCTGCCCCCGCTGGTTACGCCGGAGTGCGCCCGGAGTTTTGAAGCTTTGTGCATCTCACGGCTCACCCGCTGTCGCAAGGAGCGATCATGGCCGAATACCCGCATATCCTGGCCGCCAATGCTCTCGAAAAGGCGGCCCTATCCTCCACCGTGGCCGAGGACCCGGTTTACCGCCTGGTTCACCTATCCGACCGCTCGCGCCTGTCCAAGTGGGCCGGTCCCTGGACCGGCAGCGAGAGAACGCAGGAGGTCCGTTTCACCTTCACCGATGAACAGACCGCGCCGGGCGGCGCGGCCGAGTCGCTGGACACCTTTGTCCTGGACCGCCATTTCATTCTGAACCCCGGCGCCGCGTTGAGCCTTCAGTGCGCGCAAAGCTCGGATTTCAGCGCCGGGCTGGAGACAATGCTCACTCTGGCAAATCTGGACAGCGCGAAAACTTACTGGCGCGCCATTCCCCCGCGCAGCCGCCGCTGGTGGCGGATATGCCTGAGCGGCCTGGCCGGGGCGCCCCATATTTTCAACGTATGGCTGGGGCGGCGAATCGAGCTGACTTTCGGGCCGGTGGGTGAGTTTGATCCGTTCGAGGAGGAAATCGTGGGCGAGCCGGTGCACGGCGCATCGGGCGGGTTCCAGTGGACCCAGCGCTACCGACGCCGTCTGCTCCGGGCGAATTTCGAGAACCTGAACGAGGCCCGTCACGCCCTGATCGAGCGCTGGTGGCGCGAGGCAGGGCAGGATGGTCGCAACTGGTGGTGGCTCACCTGGCCGGTCAGCCATCCGGATGATCCTCTTTACCTGAATTGCGAGGGTATATCCAGGCGATTCGCCCTGAACGGCGCGATGCGCTCAGGCGTAATCGAGGCCAGGGAGGTGAAATAATGGCTTTAAAACCTACACAGCGCTGGCTCGATGCCGCGCGCGCGGGCAGCGCCGAGCCGGTCCTGCTGGTGGAGTTGCGTCCCACTGTCCTCTACGCCGAAAAGAATTTTGCTGGTGACTGGCGCGGCGGGCGGGACAATCAGGGCCGCCTTCTGAGCGACCCCGCCAGCACATCCGGACTCAACACTGCGCCGCCGGAGGGTGTGACCGAACCGTATCCGGACGAGCTCCGTCTGGCGCGCGCCGAGGTCGAGCACCCTGAAATGCAGCCTTTCAGCCGGCCGATGGCCAGCGGCGTCACGTTCCGTCATTTCGGCCAGTATGAGAGCGCCGGGACCGACACCTACAAAAATGTGGGCCAGTATGTCCAGACTTTCCGCTGCTGCCGCGCGTTCCGCCTGCGGCGGCTGAAAGCCGGTCTTTACAACAGCGGGGCCAGGTTCAAGGGGCGGATACGGATTAAGATTTACAGCCACCTGTGCGAGAGCGCCCTGAACGAGTACCGTCTGACCGCGCAGAACCAGCCTTTCGGCTCGTCCACAGCCCCGGCGGTGCAGGGCATTTATAACGGGGCGAAACTTGTCCATTCATTCGAGTTCAACGCCGCCCGGGACTCGCTTTCCGGCTTGGACCCGGAGAAAAGTCTGGAGGGCCGGGATTTCGAGAGCGCGGGCGGTGACACGTTCAAGATTTTCGACCTCTCGGCATCCAATGTCTGGCTTCCCGGCGGGGACGCCCCTTGCGCGCTGGACCTGAGCGTGGACCGGGATGACGACGCCCGGAGCCTGCATCTCTACGGCTCGGCCGATGACCGCGCCTACGGCCGGGGCCAGCTCCTGCACCACGATCACGGCAGCGGCAAGTTCTATAAGCTTCCCGGCGACATGGGATTCAAGTTCATGGCCGACGGGTACGTGAACGCCGGGAGCGGCATTTTCACTTTCGACCTGGGGGAGAAGCCCCATTCCGGCCTTCAGGGCGAGCTTGAGCTGCGCTACTGCGAGCCGCTGGGGACCTCCGCGCTTTTCGAACTGCGTGAGTGCGACAGCGGAACAGGCTGGCCCTCCGCCTGGCGCAGGGTGAGCGATGGGGCCGCGCTCGGCGGCAGGCGTTTCGTGCAGGTGCGCGTGAGCCTCAGCTCTCGGGACGGACTGGATACGCCGCGCATCTATTCCGTCCGGGTGGCCTACCGGTCCGCGCACCGTTTCGTTATGGCCTCCCGTCCTCTGTTCGGCTACCCGAACCTGGTGGCCGAGGCCCCGGATTACAGCGCCGAGGGCGACCCTCTCTCGGGGCGGGCCAGCGCCTCGGACACGAGCCGCCTGGTTCTGCTGGACGCCGGGGGGATGCTGCCTCGGCTGTTCTCCCTGTACAACATGAAAAACGATGAAGTCAAGGTGTATCTGGGATTCGACGCTCCGGGCTTTCTTGACAACAGCGCTGCGGATTACAACGAGGGCCTGGGCGACTGGCTGCATTACAAGAGCCTCTGGATTGAGGACTGGGAGATCGGCGAGGGAGTAGTGACCTTGTACGGATACGATCAGCAGGTTCGTTTCCTGGAGTCGGAAAGCCCATCACGCAGCCCGGAGGATGACCGCCCGGAACAGATCCATTATAATCTCCTTCCTCCCGCGCTCATCAAACGGGACTTTCTGCTGCGTGCCAGGATGCGTCCCTCGCGCATTGACTTCGTGGCCGGGCCGGATGGCCTGCCACTGCCGGAAACCAGTTTCGGCGCTCTGGGCGAGGCGTCCGCCTGGCGTCTTTCCCGCGTGATCGAAAAACCCGCGGGCTTACACTCCGAGGACCAGGACCTGAACCGTCACCTTCTGGCTTTCCAGGCGGTGGATGAGCGCGGCCGCTGGGTGGCGCGCCGGGCGGATTTTTCAGCCAGTCCGGTTGCAAGGCTCTCTGGAGACGATATCCTGGAGAAAAGCGAGCGCTTCCAACCCGGCCACCGTCATTTGAAAAACATCGCCGCGGTGTATTACGGCGGCGAGGGCAATAGCGAGACAGACTACCGCAGCCTGTGCCTGGAGGTGGATGAGGAGGGCGGCAAGAGCTATAAAGAATTCTCCGTGGACAAACTTTTGAGCCGGTTCATTCCGCTTTCCGCCGATCCGCGCGATCCCGGAGATATACCTGTGACGGTGGCGCGCGCCCGTCTGCGGCTCCAGCGCCACGGGCTGCGGAGCCTGGACTTTTCGACCCGCCTGGAATACGCCTGGCTTCAGATCGGCGACCACGTGCATGTCGACAGCCGCCGCTACCGCCGCCCCGGAGCCGGTTCACCCAATCCGCTGCTGGTGATGCTCACCCGGAAGAGCATTGACCGCGGCCTGGGGTCGGTGAGCTGGTCGGCTCTGGTGCTGGCGGATGCGCAGGAGGAGGAGCTTCCGGGCCGCTCTCCCGCCGCGCCGCTTTCGGTGACCGTGGAACCGAACAATGACGGGACAGTCACCTGGAGCTGGCAGGCCAGCCCGGACGATGACGGAGACAGAGTACTGCGTTACGACCTGTTCCGCCGCCTGGCGCACCTGGACAACTGGGCCGGATCGACAGGCACGGTGTCGGCAGGGGGGAAATCCGGTTACAGCATCGATGACGGTCCATACGACAGGCTGGTCAGCTACGATTTCGGAGTGCGGGCGGTGGGAGTCAACGGCCGCGCCTCGGCGATCACCGTCGCGCAGGATGTCCTGGTCACAGCCGCGCCGCCCGCTCCACCCTCGCCGGATGACTGGCGGCTCGAAACCCGTGAAGGCGCAATCGCTGTGTATCTGCTGAACGACGCCGGACGGGCGCAGTTCTATAGAATCCACGTGCTGTTAGGCGGCGGATCGGGATGGAGAGGCGCGGGGACTCTGGCGCGCGGTGCGCGCCGGGAGCCGGCGTTCCTGTATTACCCGGATGATCCGGCCAGTTCGTTCACCGTGCGCGCTTTCGCTCTCAGCGCGGTGGACAGCTACGGTCAGGAGGGGGAATGGTCCGCGCCCAAATTACAGACCTTCCGCCGCCTGATGCCGTCCACTCAGGTGCTGCCGGCCCCGGCGTGGGAAGATGGCGCGGGCGTGTACCCTCTGGTCAACTGGATCGACACCGGACCGTACCATGGTTACTCGATCTCCTGCCGTCTTGGAGCGCCCCAGGGATGCGCGGACCTGGTGGAGCGTTACGAGGTGCAGCGTTCGGATGACCTCGGTACGGGAGGTCTGTCCTGGAGCGACTGGGAACGCCTGCCCGACTGCTCTCCCTCGAACGGCGGCGCTGCGGCGGCGTCCGGACTGGTGTACGAAAACCGCGATTCCTCTTTCAAGGCCGGGAACCGCTACCGTTACCACGCCAGGGCCATTGGCCGCAATGAGACGCCAGGCCTGTGGGGCGAAACTCTCCGGGTGACTCTCAACGGCGACAGCACCGCTCCTGACCGTCCGGTGCTCAGCCTGGTCGAGCATACCGGCCACAACGAGCTCTCGATAAGCGCCCCGGCAATCTCCGGCGGACCCTGCCCGGATTTCAGCCACTGGCTGATCGAGGGTTTCAGACAGGAGAACGGCCAGTGGGAAGTTCTCGAGCCGCACTGGTGCGATACGAGCTACCAGCATTCGACCGTGGATGAGGGGCTGGAGAAGAACTGGAAGTACAGGGTCACAGCGTTTGATTTCAGCGGCAACGCCTCGCCGGTGAGCCTGGAAACCGGTTTCGGCAAGATGAAGCGCGCCGGGACGGCGTTTCTTTCCAGCACAGTGAATGATACGCTGGCCCAGGTCTGGGTCAACGAGGCCGAGATCGGGTTGAAAGTCAGCCGGGACGGAGTGATAAGCGCGATCAACCTTTCGCCGGAAGCTGTGGACATAACCGGGCGGAGGATCACCCTGGACGGCGACACGGTGTTCAGCGCGGACTGTGAAATCTACGGGGAGCTGAAACTGTGCCGGACCAGCCAGGACACCGAGCGTATCGAGATCGGCACGTTTTCCAGCGGCGAGGAGATCCGCTGCTACGGCTCGAAAAGCATGGGGACCCAGGAACACCTGGGGATAAGATTCTATACGTACGAGCTGGAAAACAACAATCTGCCGGTCATTCAACTGAAAGGCACGGATGTCTGGAGTCTCGGCTCGGAGCCGCAGTGGATGCTCACCGGCTGGGGCCTTAAGCCCCTGAATTACGCCTGCCTGGGGCTGCCGGACGCAGCCATGCACGGGGCCTGGTTTTTCCGTGGGCAGACCGCCTGCATCGGATGGGACTACACGCTCGGCCGGCTGCTCGTGAACCGGAACGACACGGTCAGGACTTTCATTCCGCGCGAGCAGGATTATGACCTGGCAGCGGGGAAAGTCTACCGTATCGACGGCGTCCAGGTGGTGGGGGCTCGTCAGGCTGCCGTGGCGGATGCCGCTGTCAGCGGGACTCCAGCGCAGCTTTCCGAGTGCGCCCGCGCCGTGGAGTTTGACGCCCTGGCGGGCAAGTTCAACCAGTTGTTAGGGCGGTTGCGCGCCCATGGACTGATTTTATCCTGAAACGGAGGGGAGGGAAGATGACGGACAGCGGGATCAGGAGCAGAATGCAAACCCGGCTCGGAGAGCTGGAATCGTCGCGTGATCGCGCCCTGCAGGCCTACAGGGACAAGGACCTCGAGGTCAACGAAGCCACGCGCGGGTTGAGCGAAAAGGTGCGCAAGCTGCGCGAGGAACGCGGTACGCTCGCCCTGGAGGCGGGGGCCTGCCAGCAGAAAATCGATGAGTTGCGGGGACTTCTGAACGACACGGGAGATGAATGATGAGCGTGCTGCGGTTGTACAAGGACGAACTGCTGGAACAAATGATCAGCCTGGAGAACGATTTTTCAAACCCGGACGAGGAGGACTCGCTGGACGGCACGGCGGGCCAGACTGTTTTCCGTCCTCTCTGGCTGGCCGTGGAGCAGACCACTCTGGCGGCGCCTGTGGCGGATGGCCAGACAACTCAGATAAGCCTTGCCGCGCCGCATTTCCCCGGGACGGCTTACAGCGTGATAATCGTGGATGAGGAAAAGATGCTTATCTGCGGCGGGCATGGCACGGCCAACCTGACTGTGGTGCGCGGCCACAACGGAACGCCGGCCGTGGCGCATTCCTCCGGGGCGCGCGTGCGTCTGGCTTACGACTGTTCGCAGGTGACAGTCGGTTGCGCCGACACCCTGGGCGCGGATGAGTCCGGCTGGGTCAGCTACTGCCGCGACTCATCGGGAGCGCCGGACGGGGCCTGGGAAGCGCCGATAGGCCCGCTGGGGCTGAATTACGGCCAGAGCCTTAAAATATGGCGCAGGGTGAGCGTGCCGTCCGGGACCGCCGCCGCGATCAAACAGGACCTGGTGCACCGGATCAGCGCCATGATCGTCGAAACCGCCTGAGCCGGGAGATAAACCGGGAAAGTGAGGATTGGATGCAGATCATAACCGATACCGGTCCGCGCGGGATTGCGCTGCGGGCCAACTCGACCACGCTCGGCCTTGACCTGGCGCAGGGAGCGGCTCAGATGCAGCTCGTGCGGGACGTTTTCTCTGACGGCGATGTCGTCACCGTGGGGATGGAGGATATCCGCGTTGACTCGCACGGAACGCTGTGCCAGGTCACCCGGGCCAGGAACGGGACATCCGGCGGAGAACATTCCGCGGGGCAGAATGTCCGTCTCGCCGAAGGCGCAGCGCTGCTCGAACACACGTTTGACGGGACGGAATACCTTTCGGCCATCCGGGCCGGGGCCGAGGTGGAGGCCCTGTTCGGCCTGGAGATGGATGGCGTGCTGCGGTATCTCGCTCCCAGCACGCCCTATCAACTGGAGGTGTTTTTCCCTCTGGCGCGCTACCAGCCTTTTCAGGGTTTCCGTCTGCGGGTGCTGGCCTGGAACTGGGCCGCGGAGGCGGTGTTCTGGGCGCAGTTACAGGCCTGAGCCGCCGCTCGGGGAAAGGGGGCGGTGTTGTTCAATTTCTCGGACACTTGTTTCAGCCGGTTTTTCGACACCGGGTACGGAATAAGCAACAGTTCCATGCGCTTTGCCGCCAGACTGGGCCTGTACGCTCAGTCCGGGCAGGACCAGGCGCTGAGGTTTTCTCTGACCGCGGCCGGTCTGGATTCCGCGCAGGCCAGGATCGCCGTCCGGTCGTCGGCGGCGGTCCGGATGGCCCTGCGGCTCGGGCTGTCGGACATTACGACATGCGCCTGGAGGCTGGCGCTCACCGCCCGGCCATTGACCGCGCAGTCCATCCGGGCCGCGATCACCGGCGGGCAGGAAAGCCGCTTCCAGACAGTGCTGCGGATACGTGTAATCGAGAGGTTTACGAATTGAGGAGGGGACGATGAGGGGATTCACCGGATATATGGTCACGCTGGCCCTGATGTTCCTGCCCGCGGGCCTCGCGGCGCAGTATGTCGGGACGGGACGCCCGTTCGACAGCCGCGCCGTGCTGGACAGCCTGGCGGCGAAGAGCGACACCTCGGCCCTGCGGGCGGTCAGGAGCGTTCAGGACAGCCTGGCCTCGGCCTCCAGGTCGGCGGACAGCGTCTTGTCGGCGATCAAGATCGGACGGGATTATTACAAGGCCGGGGCCAACGTCACCCTGACCACGCATGGAGCGCCGGGCGACAGCGCCACCATCGGCGTTTCTGTAAACGGAGGGGGAGGCGGAGGCCTGCCATACGACACCACCCTGTACCGGCGCATCCTGGGCTGGCCGTCCGATTCCGCCCTGTACGGCAGGTTCAGCGGCTGGCGGATGTTGGACAACAGGACAGCCAGGGCCGACAGCGCCACCGGGGACAGCCTTTGGAGCAGTATCGATCAGCTCAAAACCACCGGTGGGCGGATACTGGTGCTTGGAACTGATACGGTTCATGTTTACCGCCTGACAACTTACGACAGCCTGCCGACCGCCGGGGGGATTACATCGACGGTTTCAGTCTATGGCACGCCGCGCACGGTGATTAAATGCAAGGACGCGGGCGCGGCCCCATTTTCATTCACTGTCAACCGCCCGGCCGGGACAGGGACGGCGTTTCTGGAGTTTAAGAACCTGCGGATGATAATGGGCTCTATCACAAATCAGATGTATGTCTGTCGCGGGCGGCTTCGTTTCGAGAACTGCGACATTGACGGTGGAATACCTAATTTCTCTTTTGCGGACGGCAACGCCGGGGATTCTCTGGCGGTGTTCAAGGCCTGCCGCTTCGGGGATGTGTATTCTTACATCTCCAATCGTGTGGGATTCATATCGTTCGAGAACTGTGAAGGAAATTTCCTTTCATCGAACTGGAGTCCGTCGGGGATAACGCAGAACGCCTCCAGGTTCGGCGTGCATATAATCAATCCGCGAAATCTCGGTTTTGCCGCCTCGACCAGCAGCGCCGGAAATTTCGATCTGTGGATAACCGGCGGGAGTATCCGCCAGACCGGGAATTACAACCTGTTCGAGTACTGCAACACCCACGCCTCGGGCGTGCAGTTCTATTTCAATCCGAATGCCAGTCCGGCTAACGCGGTAGTGGGGGTCAACCATTCATATAATGGTTATGGCTCTTTCGAGGGTTGCTCGTTCTGGAACGGGGGAGCCGCCGGGGCAAGTATCCGGGTGACGGGCTGCTATTTTTATAATTCTCCCACGGCGATGGCGTTTTTCTCCGGCGGCTCGCTCAATTCCTGCAATGTTCAGAATGCGACGACAGCGGTGAGCGCAAACGCCACGACAAAAATCCACGGCCTTCTGCACAGCGGCTGCTCGACGCTCATATCCGGGACTCCGGCTGCGCTGACCGACACGATGACAGTCTACTGACCGGGAGATTGCGATGAAAAAATTCATGCTGATTCTTGTCCTGGCTTGCGGCGCGCTTCAGGCGCAGCCGCTGGTTGTGCGCGATGGCATCCGCACAGGCAACCGGCCGGGGCTGGTGATCGCGGCGTTCATGGGCGAGCCGTCTGTCGAGGGCGCCCGGATGACCGGCAGCTTTCTCACTGACCCGGACAGCTCCGGGCAGAGGGACATACGGCTCGACTGGCCGCTGATCGTGGACTGGTCCAGGATTGACACCGTCCGGGTGGACTCGCTGCCCCGGCGGCCTATCCTGATGACCGAACGCCTGGCCGCGGGCGTTTTTTTCGACGGGGAGATGACCGACAGCCTGGCATGGGCGGACAGCTTGTGGAGGAGAAATGCGCATTGAATTTTTTGCACCCTGGCTGCGGGCTGGGCCTGGAAGATAGTCCCGTACGGTCAGTCATCTGGTGCCGCGGGATTTCCAGAAATAATATATCACCGGGTACACCGCCAGTTCCATGAGCACAGATGTGACAACACCGCCGATCATGGGCGCGGCGATGCGCTTCATGATATCCGCGCCCGCCCCATGACTCCACATGATCGGGACCAGACCGGCGATAATCACCGATGCGGTCATGACTTTGGGCCGCACCCTCTGCACCGCGCCGTAATCGATGGCTTCGATCAGCCCGGCGCGGCCGTTGAGCAGGCCTTTGTCACGCCACTCGTTGTACGCATGGTCCAGGTAGAGCAGCATCACGACTCCGGTTTCGGCATCCAGCCCGGCCAGCGCGATCAGTCCCACCCAGACCGCAATGGAGAGGTTGTAATCCAGGAAGTAAATGAGCCAGACCGCTCCCACCAGAGAAAACGGCACGGCAAGGAACACGATGGCAGTCTTCGTTATTGAGCGGGTGTTGAGATAGATGATCACGAATATTATCAGGACAGTTAGAGGAATGATGAACATCAGGCGCTGCCGCGCCCGCTGCATGTATTCAAACTCACCGCTCCAGACCAGGTTGTAGCCCTCCGGCAGTTTAATCCTTTCGGCCACGGTCCTCTGCGCGTTTTTGACGTAGGTTCCCACATCCACGTTCCGTATGTCGATAAAGACCCAGGAATTGGGCCGTGTGTCCTCTGTGCGGATAACCATGGGGCCTTTGCGGGTGGCAACCGACGCCACCTGTCCGAGGGGGACCTGTCCGCCTCCCGGCGTGGCAACCAGCACGCGACGGATGGCCTCGATGTTGTCGCGCAGCTCGCGGCTGTAGCGCAGGTTGACCGGATAGCGCTCCAGACCCTCCACTGTCGTGGTCAGGCTCATTCCACCCAGGGCAGTTTCTATTACATGCTGGATGTCGCCTACGGTCAGTCCGTAACGGGCCGCCTCCGTCCGGTCAATTTCGATATCGAGGTAGTTGCCGCCGATAGAGCGCTCGGCGAATGCGCTGAGGGTCCCGGGCACTGTCCGTACGATTCCTTCCACCTCCAGGCCGATCTTCTCCAGGGTTTCGAGGTCCGGGCCTGAAATCTTGATTCCCACTGGAGTCTTGATCCCTGTGCTCAGCATGTCCACCCTGGTTTTGATCGGCATGGTCCAGGCGTTGGTCAGACCGGGAATCTGGATTGCCCGGTCCAGTTCATCGATCAGTTTCTGCACGGTCATGCCCGGCCGCCATTCACTTTCCGGCTTGAGCATGATAGTGGTCTCCAGCATGTCCAGCCCGGCGGGGTCGGTGGCGGTCTCGGCCCGCCCGGCCTTGCCGAACACATGCTGGACTTCCGGAAAGGAGCGGATGATCTTGTCGGTCTGCTGCAGCAGTTCGCGGGCCTTGGTTATCGAGATGCCCGGCATGGTGGTCGGCATGTACAGAAGGTCGCCCTCGTACAGCGGCGGCATGAATTCGGAGCCGAGGCGGCTGAAAGGAATCCAGGTGATGCCGAGGATGAGCGCCGCGGCGGCCAGGACCCATGCGCCGTGCCGGAGAATGAACCCGAGCGCCGGACGGTAGATCCAGATAAGCAGCCGGTTGACCGGATTGCTTTTTTCCGGCAGGATGCGTCCCCGGATGAAATAACCCATGAGCACCGGTATCACCGTGATCGACAGGATGGCTGCGGCGGCCATGGAATAGGTCTTGGTGAAAGCCAGGGGCTTGAAAAGACGGCCCTCCTGGGCCTCCAGGGTGAAGACCGGGATGAACGACACGGTGATTACCAGAAGGGAGTAGAACAGGGACGGCCCCACCTCTTTTGAGCTTTCAAGGATTATCCGCCAGTGCTCCCGGCGTTCTCCCGATGGTTTGAGCCCCTCATGCTCAAGATGCTTGTGAGCGTTTTCGATCATGATAATCGCGGCGTCCACCATGGCCCCGATAGCGATGGCGATCCCGCCCAGGGACATTATATTGGCGTTTATGCCCTGCTGTTTCATGATTATGAAAGAGGCAACGATGGCTGTGGGCAGGGTGAAGACCGCAATCAGCGCGCTTCGGGCGTGCAGGAGGAAAAGCAGGCAGACCAGCGCGACAATGATTATTTCCTCAACGAGCTTTTCCTTCAGGGTGTCGATGGCCCGCAGGATCAGGCCGGAGCGGTCATAGGCGGTTTCGATCCTGACATCTTCGGGCAATCCCTGCTTGAGAGTTTCCAGCTTTTCCTTGACTTTGCTGATAGTAGTGAGCGCGTTCTCGCCGTAGCGCATCACCACTATCCCGCCAACCACCTCACCCTCGCCGTTCAGCTCGGCCAGGCCGCGCCGCATCAGCGGGCCGACAGTCACATCCGCGATGTCTTTCACATAGACCGGCGTCCCGGCGGCCCGGTCGAGCATTACGGGGACGTTCTTCAGGTCATCCACCGATTTGATATATCCAAGCCCGCGCACCATGAATTCCATCTCGCCCATCTCGATCACTTCCCCGCCCACATCGCTGTTCGACCTGGAGATAGCCTCCTCCACCATCATCAGCGAGACTCCATAGGCCTGGAGTTTCACCGGATCGGCTGTCACCTGGTACTCTTTGACGAAACCGCCGAGACTGGCGACCTCAGACACGCCCTCCACCGCGGTAAGCTCGTATTTTAGGTACCAGTCCTGGATGGAGCGCAACTCCTGCAGCGAGCGTTTATCGGAGGAGAGTGTATATTCGTAGACCCAGCCCACTCCGGTGGCATCCGGCCCGATGGTTGGTACGACATTCTCCGGAAGGCGTTTCTGGGCATAATTCAGGTATTCGAGGACGCGGCTGCGCGCCCAGTAGATATCGGTCCCGTCCTCGAAAATCACGTAGACCAGAGAGTAACCGAAAAAGGAGTAACCCCGGACCACTTTGGCCCTGGGCGCCGAGACCAGGGCGGTGGTGAGGGCATAGGTGACCTGGTCCTCGACAGTGCGCGGCGACTGACCGGGGTATTCGGTGTAAATAATCACCTGCGCATCGCTGAGGTCCGGGATCGCATCCACCGGGTTGGTCAGCAGTGAGCGCGCGCCGGCCCCGGCTATCAGGACTACCGCCAGAAGGACCAGGAATTTGTTGTTGATCGACCACTCGATGATTTTTTCGATCATCTGAAATCTCTCAGTCAATTCCTACTGGTTTTTACGGAGTACCAGTTTCATGCCGCAGAGCGGACAATCGCCTGGTTTATCGCTGACTACCTGCGGATGCATCTCGCAGGTGTACGACTGACCGGCGGGTTGAGATGTGGAAACCGTATCCGCCTTCATGGAATGCCCATCATGAGAAAGTTCCTGAGCGGCAGCGGCCGGTTTGGCTGATTCCTCCGGCTTCATCTGCATCCCGGACATATCGTGCTGCTTATCGGCTGAGTCCGGTTTCTGTTCCTCCACCTCAGGCACGGTTTTAGACATGTCCATCCCGGTATGCCCCGCCATCTGGCCGATTGCGGCCTTGAGGTTGGATTCCGAGTCGATCAGGAACTGGGAGGACACCACTATTTTTTCGCCTTCCCGGATGCCGTCGAGAACTTCAACGTAACCATCAGCGCTGAAACCCAAACGCACTTCTCGAGGCTCGAAATAGCCGCCCCCCAGGGCCATGACCGCTATATTGCGCTCGCCGGACCTGATAATCGCCTGTTCCGGCACGGCTACGCTTTTCCCCGAGGCTGGAGATTCGATCCTGACCGAGACAAACATGCCGGGTTTAAGTTCGAGTCCTGAGCTGTTCGGCAGTTCTATTCTTAACCTGGCCGTGCGGGTCTCCTGGTTCAGCTCAGGGTAGATATAGGTGATTTTACCACTGAAAATCCTGCCTTTAAGATAGGAGACCTCGATTTCCGCTGTCTGTCCCGGCGACACCCAGGCAAGCTCATTCTGGTAGACCTCGGCAATGGTCCAGACCTGCGACAGGTCCACTATTCTATAGATCTCGGTTCCCTCCATCACTTTACGACCCTCGCTCACATCTTTTGCCAGCACGATTCCAGTGGCGGGTGAATAGACGATCATATTCCTGACCGGGGCCCGGCGTTCCTCCAGAGACTTTATTTGTTCAGGGGAGATATCCCAGTTCATCAGGCGGTTTCTGGCGCTGCGGACAAGGTTTTCCGCTCCCTCCAGCGCGTCCGCGCCGCCGCCCGAGGTTTGGAGGTTGTCGCGGTAACCCAGGGCCTGAATATACTCTTCCTGAGCGGTTAAAAGGTCCGGGCTGTATAGTTCCATCAACGGCTGTCCCTTGCGCACCGGCATCCCGGTGTAATCGGCGTACAGCTTTTCCACCCAGCCGGAGAACTTGGTGTTGACAGAATAGGTGCGGGTTTCGTCCATTTCGATTCTGCCGGGTGCGCGAATCACCCTTTTCAACTCCCGCAGAGTAACTTCCTCAGTCCTTACCCCGATATTCTGCACCACCACCGGGTCGATCTTTACGCCTTCAATATCATCCGCGCCCTCGTACACGGGAACCAGGTCCATCCCGCAATCCGGGGCTTTGCCCGGCTTGTCCGAGGTGTACCACGGATGCATCGGATCCTTGTAGTAAGCGATCTTTCTCTGGTCGGCTGTCCCCGTGGTGGCTGTCGACGGCTCCGGCCCGGCGGCTGGTTGTGCACCGCGGTTCCCAGCCAGATAGAACCCGGCGGACAGGCCCAGAATCAGGCAGACCAAGGCGGTAAGAATAGTCCTGTTCATGGCGTTTTATCCAAAATGTGTGGAAGATCTGCGGTTATCCGGGACAATTCCAGTCCGGCCGCGAGCTCGAGATCGGCCTGCCCGGCCATGTAGCTCATGACCGCCATTTCGCTATCCTCGTAAACACGCAGACGCAGCCGGGCGGCATCTATCAGCATCAGGAAGTCTGCTGTCCCGGCCCGGTATGCGGCGATTGTGGACTGAAGGGTCTGCTCGGCCTGCGGGAGGACCGTACCGCGGTAATACTCGACCGTTTTCCGCCCGGCCTCGGCTTTGGCGAAAGCGCTGCGCACCTGGAAGGTCACCATGTTGGACATGCCGGCCAGTTCCTCCTCCAGCCGCTGGATGCCAATCCGGTTTTCCTCGATCCGGGCGTTGTACCTGTCCCTGGACCAGAAAGCCTGGGGGATCGAGAAACCGAACATGGTGGACCAGTAATCGTGTCCGGACATTTTCATGTCCTTGTACATCAGCCGCAACATCAGGTCAGGGTAACGCTCCCGTTGCGACAGGGCCAGCTCGGCCCGGCTCATCGAAATCGCCAGACGCATCTCTTTCAGCTCGGGCCGCTCTTCGAGCGCCAGGGAATCAAACTGTTCCACCGGCCAGGGGGGCAGGTCCTTTTCAATCGTTGAAGGCGCTGCTATTTCCTCCGCGGCCGGCTTTCCAGCGAGGCTGTTCAGCATGGCCTGCGCCACCTGCTTTTCCCTTTCGATCTCAAGGGCGGAGGCGGTGAGCATGGAAAGCTCGGTCTGTGCGCGCAGGATATCGGATTGGCTGCCCGAGCCTGCCTCGTACCGTATGGATGAGATAGCCAGCATGTCTTTCAGCAGTTCCTGATGACGGCGGTTTATTTCCAGCCGCCGCTCGGACAGGTACAGTTCATACCAGGCGGTTTTTATATCCCGGATTATCTGTCGTTCAAGGGAGTAAGTCTTCTGCTCAGTCATGGCGGAGTAACTGACAGCCGCCTCTCCCATCAGGCCGCGCTTACCGGGGAACGGGAACATCTGCTGCACGGAATAATCGGTCTCCATGCCGTCCCTGTAAGGCAAAGGGAACGACCTGAGCGGCGTCTGGAAGAATTCGACACCCGCCTGGGGCGGATCCAAAGCCGCGGCCTGCCTGATCCTGGTACGGGAGGCGGCTTCGGCGTGACGGGCGGCGCGGAGCTGCGGATTGTTCCGCAGGGCCTCCTGAATCAGCTCGTCCAGGCCCGTTTCAGCCCGGGCCTGAGTGAATGCGAGCACGCTGAATAGAAGTTGAATGCAGTATATGCGGACAGACACGGTATGTTTATCTTCTTTTTGTTAGAGTTAACACGCTGTTAAACAAAGCATTGTTTTAAATGTACGTAATTTTTTCATCAGATGAAAGGAAGTGTGGAAAAAATAATGTGCAAGTTGGGTCGAATTAATCCTTGTCCGGATTTGCTTTTCCGATTCAGTCACATGTGCGGGGAATGGCAGATAGAAGTGCTTGAGATGCATTTCAAGGAAATAATTTTTTGAGTGGATAGTTCTTAAAGTGTGTTTCGGGGAAAAGAGGGATTGGTGTTAACCGGATGCTGATGCTGGATTAGCGCCGGATTGACACCCTGCGGGTGGACTCGCTGCCCCGGCGGCCTATCCTGATGACCGGGCGCCTGGCCGCGGGTGTGTTTTTCGATGGGGAAATGACGGACAGCCTGGCGCGGGCGGACAGCTTGTGGAGGGTGAATCGTTAGATAAGGGCCGCGAGGAGCGGCCCCTACTATTTCAAACCGGATTTTCTTTCGCGTTCCTCGCGCCGTGAGCGAGTGCCGTAGACAAAAACCCCCGCGAGGGAAACAATGCCAATCCCACCGAAAATAGTGCCTTGCAAGCTCTGCCCCAAAGAAACCATATAGACTGCCGTAGCGATGGAAAAACAACCGAGAAGAAAGCCTGAAATTATTCCAAGTAAACTGTCCCGCGCACCAGCGCGAATGACAACGGACTCAATTGACCGTCGATGTTCAGACTGCTTTTCGGCCATTATTATGATGCGCTCGGCGGCTCCAGGGACGATACGGTTGTAGTATTCCAGTGCCTCGGGGGGTGGAATAGGACCGGACTGCATGGTGGCATGAATTTGTTGTACCTGGACAGCCGGTCCGCGTGGATTGGCCGGAAGAGGACCGGAGGACTTGGCGGTTTTATTTTTCATTGATTTCACCGGCAACAACGCCGATGGCAGCCTGCATATCTTGGCCGACGACAGCCCAATCAGAGGCGATGGCGCGGGCATCAGCCTGTTCGGGGGTCGAAGAACGGTTGTACTCAACGAGCGTGGCGCCAAGATCAGCGGCGGCGGATAAACCGCCGATGAAACTGGGCTGGGCGAAAAGGAAATCTGTTTCAGACACGGTGAACTCCTCCGATAATTATCAACTTCTTTCCAATCTATACTACCCCGAACCTGCGGGGATGGTTCGAGTCGAAGCAATATTTATGCCTGATATTGACTTTATCGCATCGAACTCGCTTTATTTTAACAAATTATCGCAGGCCTGTCAATGAATCCGAGGCTTGGATTATTTCGCCCCTTCGCCCAAAATCTTTAGCAATTCAAGCAGATCGAAGACGTTTACCGATCCATCCCGGTTTACATCCGCCCGGTGGTATTCCGGTTCTTTCTGAATGACAATCGGAGAGATGATCGAAACCGCCGAGCCGACAAACGTTCCGTCCGCAACTGGATTTTTAAGTATTACCAGGCCTTCCTTGTCTGGAACCAATGAATACGATCCTTCCGGGAAGTTATCTGGTATTCGAACGTATAGACTGAGCACAACGCCCGATTTGGACGCCGGGAAGCCAGTGCCCGAACTGAACTTGGCGTAAAGATCGACATTAAAACCGAATACGGAAACAGTAAGAGAATTGGTGCTGTCGATCATAACGAGTGAGTACATGGCGTTTTGCTGCATGATTTTGCCGTAATTATCGCTCCAGCGAAACCAGAGGCGTCCCGATTCCATGGGCGCGGCGGCTCCGCCGGTGATGTCAATCGGAGAACTTTTACAGAACTCCGGCGGCAGGCCGTGAAGCACGAGAACGAAACCGCCGGTTGAAACACTGCGGAAGCGAACATCGAGGTCCATTTGAAGAATTTTCCCGGGCGCGGCGGGAGATGAAGTCAATACAAACGAATCGGGCAGCGTGGTTGCCGAGAGTTGCGGCCCGGCGGCCCGGCGTTGAGCGAGAACAGCCTTCACTGCTTCGGGAAGCGATTGAGAGAAAGACGCAACAGCGGACAGCAGAAGAAGAGACAGAACCAGGAAGACGGAACGCATGACAGCCTCGATGATAAAATTTATTACAAAAAAGATTTATTGATTCATTTTTTCGCTATCAGCACTTATGTCAGCTCGCGTTATTTCGGGGTCAACTCCATTCTCAAACATCAAGATTACTTTTTTCAATTTGGCTATCTCGGCCTCATCTTCAGCCCGATTAGCCTCCGCTGTAATTCTCCGAAATACCTCTTGATCTAATTGTAATCCCAAATTTGTTTTAAAAGCAAAAAATAATAAAACTCCAACAGCAGTGATTATAATAAATTGAAGAAAAAGCAATGATGTCTCTACTTCAAAATAGTTTAAGTCTTTCTGTAATAATATAAACTTGTAACCAGCACTAACTGTTACCCCACTCGCCTTTGCCCTGAATGGAGGAAACAGAAGCATCACGACAAGAATTGCCGCTGTTGCAAAAAGAGCGATCCTCTGTTTTAAGTTCACCCTTTCTTCCCCTCCTGAATGTAATCCCAGATGACGCCGGAGATATCTTTCGCGCCGCCACCGTTGAACGCGGCCTGCATGTAAGGTCAAATAATTCAAGGCACGCTGCCGGGAATATCCCGGCTGGTTGTTTCGGCGTTGCCATGCGGTGGCGGTGCTTAACAACCAGGTGCGCGGGCGGATCAGGTGAAATGCCCGCAGTATTCTCGGGAAACCAGGTGCTGCTCAACTCTCTGCTGACTAATGCTCGGTTTAATCCGGTTTTAACTGATTGTTGGTTTGATTCTACCACCCGGCGGTTAGGTCGTCAAGAAAAAATAGAGCGCTTTCAACGTTATTCCGTTCAGATCAGCCTGCCCTCTTCCTCTCCGACCGCGCGGAGAGTAATGGATTCACGCTCCGAGACGCCCAGGCCGTATTTCTTGTCCGCGATCTCGATATGCTTCGGCGGCGGGTTGATCGGCCACTCGCGGCCTTTGACCACCTCCCTCTTCCTTGTGATCAACTCCAGGCCTATACGGTCCACCGCCACCTGGTCCCCGGCCACGAACACCCCGCCGTAGTGCCAGAGATAGGCCGGGTTCACCTGCGGGCCGCCCTCATACAACGGCCGCGTGGCATCCAGGATAGTCAGCCTGCAACGGGAGCGGATCGGCTCGAGCGCGGCTAACATCCCCATGTCGGCGCAACTGTCGGCATGGATGACAAACGGCGTGTCCGTGTCGCGGACATTGATATTCGTGACCGCCCCGGCCCAGTTCTTGAGCGCTCCGGCCACCCCGGAGAGCCAGTGGGTCTTGAGTCCGGGCATGTTGATAATGACATCCGCATTCTCCGTTATGATCCGGCTGATATTGTCCTCGCCGAAACCGAACTTTTCCTCGCGTTTCACCGCGCCCTCCAGCCCCCGTCCCGCGCTGTCCCTGTCCCAGACGATGATGTTCTTTTCTGTTACGCCCAGCTCCAGGAGGCTCCGCACCAGGGCCGAGACCAGCGCCGGCTGCGTGGCGGTCATCATCACGTTCATCTTTATCCCCACCCGCTCGCCGCTTTTGATGAACATGGAGAGCGATTCCGCGGCGGTCTTTTTGCCGGTGTACGCGCAGAGAGCGTTTTCGAGCGCCCGCGCCATGGCTTTCTCATCCTGAAGGCCCTCGGGTGTGGTCAGGGCCTTGTCACGGGCCAGAGCCACCACCGCGTTCCGTCCCTGCGCCTTGCCCGCGGCTTTGTCTTCATCCGCGCGCGCCGCCCCGATCCCCAGTCCAAGGCTCAGCGCGCCGATTGTCCCGGCCCGGAGGAAGTCCTTACGGTTGATTGTCTGCCTGTCGCAGTCCAGGGGCTTTTCCATCGTGCCTCCATGTCAGTTTGAGTTGTATTCTATTTTTCGAGCGTATTCCAGAGAACGGCGGCGGCTTGCCCGGACCAGCCCTTGTCCGCGGCCTTGAACGCCAGCAGGATATATTCTCCGCGGGCCTCCGCATGCGAAAGAATGGCCGCCGCGCTTTGCGGTATCTTCCCGCGCGCCCCGGAGAACTTTTCAAACGCCGCCCGGCAGGCCTTTTCCCCTGGATAGCGGATAAGCGCCAGCCGTCCGAAAGAGTTCCCCTCTCCGGTCTTGTATTCAGCGGTTACTGCTTCTATAGAGGGGCCCAGGCCGAGCAGGTTTTCCTCGCCCAGGTAGATGAAGCTGTTGAGCGAGTTCTGGCTGTGGAAATAGCAGAGGCTTCGCTCGGCCAGTCCTTTGAGGCCCATTTTCCGTACGATTTCCGGAATGTCCCCCGTGCTGCCTTCGGGCAGCCCGCGCGCGATGAGCCGTCCGAACGCGAGGAGGCTGTCGCGCAGCGCGCCGCTAACATCGATGTCCTGGACTCGCACGAAATAACGGTTCTGCCAGAACTGAAGGAGATAAGGGTTCAGCACCGCGCCCTGGCCGAGGTTCGGGATTTCATCGCCTGCCTCACGGTCGCTGGAATAGATGCCGAACGCGTTGGCCGGGGAGTCCATGCGGTAAAGCTCGACCAGTACTTTGCGCTTTGCGCCGGGAGAGATATACTCCCGCACCGCCGCCTCGCGGAATCCGTAGCCCAGGTAGCGTTCGGCCCCGCCGTTGAGGTGCTCGTGAAGGTTTTCGGCCGTGTAGCGTCCGGCAAGCTCTCCCGCAGTCCAGCCGGGAGGCGCGGCGAGGAATTTTTCCATGTTTCCGTCTGCGGCTGTCAAAGGGCCTCCGGGGTAAAGCAGGAGGGAAAGAATCAATACGAAACTGTGAAGATTTATCTCATGCATGGATTTTCCGTTTCAGGGGACTTAACCCGCGCCGGAAAGAGTCGACTCCGCGCCGCCGATTCCGTTAAACCGGAATAGAAGTAATCATATCCTGTGTCTGATATAAATATTCACACCCGGCTAGGACTTTCAATAGTTTTCTCGCGCCTGGAGGTTGGAGGCTGAGGTTTTGCATTCCATATTGCCGCGCGGTCACTGAGCCTGGGCAAGTTTTTTCAGCAGGGCCAGCAGATCAAAAACATCGACTTTCCCGTTGCTGTCCAGGTCTCCGCTCCTGTCTCCGGAACCGGGGTTCCCGAGCTGCTTAAGAAGAGCCAGGAGGTCAAAGACATCCACTTTCCCGTCGGCGTTCAGATCGCCGGAAGGAATCACCCGGAACGTGAAAGCGCTTGAGGCGGTGTGACGGCCCGTATCCGAGATGTCCACGAAATAATTTATTTTCGAGCCTGCCGACTGTCCGGGGATGGAGGCGCTGTATTCAGTTGTTCCGGGCGTGTTCAGCATATCGATGGAGTTCGAGACGCCGCCCTCGACAGACCAGAACAGCCTGGCAGAGAGCGGGAAGTTGTCCACCGCCCCGGCTTTGATGACATAAGGGCCGGAAGTGCCGGATGTATTGCCGTAATCGTTGACCGAAAGAAGCACGGGGGCGGCGGTGTCCTTTGCGGTTGAATCGGAAAGAGGGACGAAATCGGCCACGCACGCTGAATCCAGGGCCAGGCTGTCCTGGCTGCCGTCGATGTAAAACCGGATGTTCTTTTTCTCCGCCACGCTGGAGTAGACCAGGCCGAAAGCCTGCCCCTTCGAGTCTGTCGGGGCGGAGGGCTGGATGATGCGGACCCCGGATTCGGGGACCGCCTGTATTTGTAATGTCCTGCCGGGCAGGGGATCCCTTTTCCTGTCGTACAGGGTGAGCCGCACCACGGAGGCGCAAGGCTCTCCGGCCCTGACCGGAGAGACGGCGCTGATCCGTCCGTGCAGGATCGCCTGTTCGTTTGCCATCGGCAGGTTTCCAAGGTCCTGGAACCCGGATGAGCTGGTGGCGGTGAGAAGGGCGCTGCTGGATATTCCTCCCGCGACGGTGCGAAGGAGCTGAACGGTCATCCAGGTCTGACCGGGACGGTAGCTGAACAAACCGCCATTGCTTTTGCGATAGTTTGCCACGTTATGCTGAAACACTCCGTCGACGCCCGTTAGCGTGGTGAACCACATCGTGCTGTCCACGATTGTGGACCCGTCCAAACCGGTGCGTATCGATTTGAGATAGGAGCGCACCAACACCCGCTCCAGCGGCTGATCGCCCGGGCTGCCAGTCACCCGCCCGATCAGCAGTATCTGGTCCAGCGATATCATCTGTGAGAAAGTGCGGACCGAATCCAGCTCCGTGGGGCTGACCGCGTATTCCTTCCCGTCACTGCGGACTTTGTAGTAATAAGTGGCGTTCTGGTCCAGATACAGGAGCTGGACATAATGCACGACTGTCGGCTTGCCGGGAAGGGTGGAGTCGCCCATGACCTTGTCCAGTGCGGCGCTGTTCTTGCCGTAAAGGACAACGTTGTCCGTGGTGGGACGGCTGGTGCGCCAGGATATCACCATGGAGTTGCCGGTATGATTCGACATCAGCAGGTCGGTTATCTGGACCGGATCGGACTGCGCGGGCAGGGGCGCGACGCTACAGACAGTTATGAACGCGACAGCTAACAGGCGAAATCTCATTTTTATGTTCTCCGGGACTGAAACCTGGTCTATGGCAAATTGGTTCATTCTGTATAAATCGTGAATATCGCTTTATATTATTGCAGTGTTGGGATAAATGTCAAGCCGTATCCACCTTGAAAAATCAATTCATTATCGGTTGCGGCGGGGTTTGCCTTTAACCGCCGGTTCACTCTTGAGCGCCGGAAAACAGAGCGTTATTTTCATTCTGCTGCATATTTCTCCCCGTATTGTAATCCATTTATTTGGAGTGATCATGAACCAGCCGGACGCAAAGAAACTCGAAATGGCCCGCCGCTGCCTGGAATGCCCGGTCTGCTCGCGCGCCAGGCGCAATCAGCGCGGATTCCTGTTCTGGATGGTCAAGCACGTGGAGGAGGGCCTGTGCCCTTACTGCAAGGCCTACGAGGAGGTTTACGGCCGGAAGGCGCACGAGCCTGTTCCTGCAGGCGTCGAATGAATATGGCCGGGCTTGCTCCGGACAGTCTGTTTTCGCGGGAGGCATGATGCGCACGTTCATAGCGCTTGAGCCATCGGCGGAGCTGCGGACAAGACTCGCGCGGCTCTGCCGCGAGCTGCAGCCTCTGTTTCCCGGAGTGCGCTGGTCAAGGATGGATAATATACACCTGACATTGCGCTTTCTGGGTGAGATCGATGCCTCGGACCTGGAGCCGTTGATCCAGGCCGTATCCGATGTCGCCGCGAAGGCATCCCGCCCGGCGCTGCGGGCCGGGCGCGCGGGCTGGTTCGGGTCGCCGCGCGAACCGCGGGTGGTCTGGCTGGGATTGCAGGATAATAAAGAGCTTGAGGCGCTGGCCGGTGCGCTTGAGACCTCGCTGCTGGCCGCGGGGTTCGGCGCGGCGGACAAGCCGTTCAAGGCGCACCTGACCCTGGCCCGGCCTAAGAAGGCGCTGCCGCGCCCGGTTGACCGGGCGGCGCTCGAACGCCTGACCGGTGAGGACTGGCCGCTCTGGGAACCGCGCCAGGTTCTGATAATCAAGAGCACTCTTCTGCCTGAGGGCCCACGGTACGAGACTTTGGCTGCCCTGCCGATAGGCGGAGCCGTGGATTAAATGACTGAATGGAGCCGGGTATGAAATCGCACGTGAAATATCTCTGGGTCAACACGCCGAAACGCAGGATGTACCTGGACATTACGGACGAGGCCGAGACGGCCCTGGCGGAGAGCGGGATACGCGAGGGCATGGCCCTGGTCAGCGCGATGCACATTACGGCCGGGGTGTACGTGAACGACCACGAGGACGGGATAATACAGGATATCGACGAGATGCTGGAGCGTCTGGCGCCACGCGGCCCGGACTACAATCACCACCGCACCGGGGAGGACAATGGGGACGCCCACCTGAAAAGCATCCTGGTCCATCACCAGGTGATTCTGCCGGTCACCGCGGGCAGGCTGGACCTCGGCCCCTGGCAAAGGGTATTCTACAGCGAGTTTGACGGCTGCCGGAAAAAGAGGGTGATCATTAAAATAATCGGGGAATGAGAAACGCGGACCGCTGTAAGTTTTGGCTCTGATTTTAAGCTTATTAAAAAAAGTACCCCCAAATTTTAATAATACATTCTCTTATTAAAAAATCTTTAATAAGGGTGTGCACGATGCGCAGAGGGCAGACCGGCTACTACGAACCCACCTCCGCTGTCGGCGAGGTTTGCTTCACCGGCCTGAATCAGCCTGCCGTGATCACGGCGCTGGGCAACTTGGAGCGGCTGGGCATTGTGGCCGAGCTGACCGACCAGAAACGGGGCAAGAATTACGGCCACAAGCAGTACCTGGACAAGCTCCAGCAGGGCGCAGAGCCGCTATAAAAATCACAAGTATAATTTCACAAAGTGTTACTGAGCGAGGACATGGAATATGACCAAGGAACTTTCGTTTGCTATTCATTTTTATTCTGATTCAAAGGCGCATTATTCGATTGAAATAAAAGATGGCAACTTCGGGCAGGATGAGAGATTAGAGTTGTTACTTATAGGATGTTACGCACTGGATGGCTTAGAAAATTTCAATGCAATGTTTCCAGATGTATACATTTTAAGAAAACAATACGCCATAAATCAATTGTTCAAGTATATAGACGACTACGATAAACTCAAAGAAAACAATCTGTTTAAACTTCCTTCTTTTTTTCAATATAGCGGAAGGATTGGTAATAAAATTATCGAGATTAAAATAACACAAAACGAGGATAATAGTAAAGCATTTATTATTTCCGATAAAAGATTTGGCGTCTTTAGCAGAAAAGAAAAACTCCTGGATTACAAATCAACGGGCTTTGAGGCTTTATTGTATATGTATTTATCAAAATATATTAATAATCATGCATATCTTAAAAAATTAATTTCGCTATCTGGTCTATGCGTCAATCCTGTTCTGATTCCCGCTCTGATGGGGGCTTTTTATGAACAAGGATATGAACTGGATAATGTAACTACTGCGACAATGCTGTTAGATACTATTGACGATCAATTGGCATTAAGTAATATTTTAAATACATTCAAAATAATAGGCAATGGCGATAACGAGACGGAGGACGAAGAATAGTTATACATAAAAGCCTCTAAAAAAGGAAGATATATCCAAAACAAAATACTGTTTGACCATAATTTAAAATAGCGCCTTCGTTATTTTTTGCTTGCGATGTTTTAGAACGCAGCCTCAGCGCTCTTTAAGCAGTTCCAGTGCGAATGTGTAATGCTTCTCTCCCATCTCCCTGGCCGGTTCGATCAGTTTCTCCCAGACTGAATTGACTCTCTCGCCGTACCATTTCCGTCCGGCGGTGTAATCGAATCCGCGCGCGCTGAACGCATAGTACACCCAGCAGAGCGGCTCGCTGGACTATTACGACGCCTACCGCAGCGAGAGCCTGCCAGCCAGCCTGATCCAGGCCCGGCTGGTTCCACACCGAGTGGCCGGAGAAGTAAAGGCTGTTTTAGTGTCGACAAATAAAAGGGGATAGATGGAATACCTGTTAATATCTCTGTTTTTCTGAACCATAAATTTTTGCTTTCACTTGCAGGCGAGGCATGCCTCGCTACGAAAGGTTATTAACTCCAGGTACGGGGATACAGTCATACCTCGCTCCTGCCAAATGGAACAAACGCCGGTTCATATCTGTATTATCCGTGCCATCCATCTTTTATCCGTAGCATCCGTGATTCACATCCCGGCGCAAACGGCGCAGGCGAGACAGGCCGCGCCCCCTACGAAAGGCTATTAACTCCAGGTGCGAGAACAGTATTGTTTTGCAGCCACGGCGCGTGGTTAGTAACTCCAGATGCTGGAACAGGATTGTTCCTTGCCAGGAATGGTTATAAAATCCAGGCGAGAATACAGGTTTGCGTCTCATCCTGGCCCGGCTCTGCCGTAGGGGCGAGACCTGTCTCGCCCGGACCATCCAGTACAAACAACATAATGCCGCGCTGTCTCATCCCGGCAAGGTGAAAGGTCCATCCTGTGCCTCCTTGCGCAGAGGGTTCAGGGCTATGTATTCCCGCGCCAACTCCAGATCGGTCCGGTTGCGGATTACGTGCTCGTAATAACCCCGCTGCCAGAGACACCTCGTTGATAACCCGGATTTACGAATCTCTCTGGTTACAGCAGCCTTGAAAGAGCCGACAACATCCCCGAGTTCCGGTAATTTCCACAGGCCCGGCTCTGCCGTAGGGGCGAGACCTGTCTCGCCCGGACCATCCAATTCAAACCTCAGAATGCCGTGCAGGTGATCCGGCATTATAACCCAGGCATCCAGCCTGACTCCGGGAAAATGCGCCGGGAGGTCCAGCCAGTGTTTTTCGATAATCCGTCCGATATCCGACAGGACAACCGAACCGTCTTTCAATAAACCAAAATCAGTCAGCCGCCTGTCCGCGCAGACCGTGACCATGTACGCGCCCGGAGAGGAATAATCATAATCCCGCAGCCGGATGTTTTTCCTTTGTCTGTTGGTGCAATCAGGCATTTTCCCTCCGGGCGAGACAGGTCTCGCCCCTATGATAGATAATAGACAGATGGCAATACCTCGTCCCTCTGGATGGTAATATTATCCTTATAAGGGTACATGGTCAAGATACGCCACGAAAAGAGTTAAACGCTGGATTATATCTATATTATCCGTGCCATCCTCCTTTTATCCGTGTAATCCGTGATTCACTTTCCGGGCTGTCTCACCCCCGCCTTTACACCGTTCTTATTTATTGTCCCCCCGGCAATAAGGTATTATCTTGCCCCGAATTGCTTTTCAATCAATCCAACCCTGGCCGGTCCAGAACCGGCATACAATACTCTACCGTCATTCCCGGAGGCAGTTCATGCCGGAGAACAGCACTTCCCCGGTCCAGCTCAAACGAGTTCTCACTCTAAGCGACCTTGTCATCTATGGCATCATCCTGATCCAGCCCTGCGCGGCCATGCCGCTGTTCGGTCACGCCAACCAGGAGGCCCAGGGCCATGCAGTGGTCTCGGTGCTCCTGGCCATGTGCGCCATGTTAATGACCGCGATCAGCTACGGCCGCATGGCCAACCTTTACCCCGCCGCCGGAAGCGCCTACACCTATGTCGGCCGCGGCATTCACCCCAATCTCGGCTTCATCACCGGTTTCACCATCTACCTCGATTACCTCATCAACCCCATCATCTGCACCATTTTCTGCGGCAGCGCGGCAAACCAGATGATGCCGTTCATCCCGACCCAGATGTGGTACATCTTCTTCGCCAGCTTTTTCATCGGGATCAACCTGCGCGGGGTCAAGACCACCAGCCGCTTCAGCTGGATATTGATTATAGTGATGAGTATTGTGGTGTTCTGGTACATGGGAGCGGCAATCCAGCACCTGCTGGGTTTGGGCGGTGCTGCCGCCCTGTTCACCACCGAGCCGTTCTACCATTCCAGCTCATTCTCGCCCGCGGTGATCTTCCAGGGGACCGCCCTGGCCGCGCTCACTTATATCGGGTTCGACGGTCTGACCACGCTGAGCGAGGAGGTTGAGAATCCACGGCGCAACGTCATGCTCGCCACGGTCATGACCTGCCTCATCACCGGCATCTGGAGCGGAGCGCAAATCTACCTGGCTCAGGTCTCGGTGCCCTGGTCCAACTGGGAGAGTTTCATCAATGACCTCATGGCCAGGGCTGGAGTGACCGACTACAGCGAGGGCCTGAACCGCGCCATGTTCGGCATAGCGAATGTCGTGGGCGGCGCGCCGCTCGAATTTGCGATCACCGTGATCCTGCTCGTGGCCAGCGTGGGCAGTGGAGTGACCGGCCTGACCGGCTGCGTGCGCGTGATGTACGGCATGGGCCGCGACGGCATGCTGCCCCGGAAATTTTTCGGTCACCTGAGCCCGAAGCACCACATACCCAACTTCAACGTCCTTCTGATCGGCGTGGTCGTGCTGATCTTTCCGTTCTTCCTGGATTACGGCCAGTGTGCGCACCTCATCAATTTCGGCGCCCTGCTGGCTTTTGCCCTGGTAAATGTCGCCGCGATCCGCGAGTACTATTTCAAGAGTGGCGACCGCTCGTGGAGTTCGTTCTTCAAGTATTTCCTTCCTCCCGCCCTGGGAGTGGTGGCCTGTCTGACCATCTGGACCCACCTGCCGAAACTAACCTTTATCATCGGCGGGACCTGGCTGAGCCTGGGTCTCATCTATCTCGCTTTCCTGACCCGCGGTTTCACCCGCCGGATCAAGTTGCAGGACGTTTTCTGATCGGCCGTCGTATCCGTTGCAAGGCCGGGCCGCCGGAGGTTAAATTCAATCCGGCGGCCCGGCTTTTTTTCGGTCCGGGAATCAGGGTTTATGGGAATCCATCATCGAGGGCAGCGCATTGCGGCAGGATAATCCGAATTCTCAAGCCCCTGTTTCGGCCTGGCTGGATGGCCTGAACCCGGACCAGGCGCGCGCCGTGACCAGCCCGGCGGCCCGTCTTCTGGTCCAGGCCGGGGCCGGTAGCGGCAAGACGACTGTGATAGTGCGCCGCATCCTGCACCTGGTGGACTGCCTGGGAGTTCCGCCCTCGCAAATCCTGGCGATAACATTCACCCGCAACGCCGCGCGCGAGATGGCCCGCCGCCTTGAAGACTCACCGCCCCCGGAAGGCATGACACGCGGTGGGCCGCTTTCGGGCCTGACAGTGCGCACTTTCCACTCCCTGTGCTACCTTCTGCTCAGGCGCAACTGGCGGCTGATTTCCGGCCGTCCGCTCCGTCTGGTCACCGACAGCGCTCCGGCTGTCGATGATCCCGATGCCGACAGCGGCCCGGGCACGAAAACCCAGCTTCTGCTGGAAGCGGTCAGGCGCTGCATGGACGACATGCCCCGCTACCGCATCGCTTTGAAGCACTATCTCTGGAGCTATCTACTCACCGCGGATGAGTCCGATCCGTTCGGCTCGCTGAACGATCCGCGCCCCGCGGAAACCCCCGCTGTATCTGGAATACAGGTCCGCTCGCTGGCGGAGCGCGATATCGCCAACTGGCTGCACCGGCGCGGCATCCCGTTCAGTTATTCAAAGCCTGCATCCTGGAGCATGCCCTCGTTCTGCCCGGATTTTTATCTGCCGGAGGCGGACTGCTATATCGAAGTCTGGGAGAACGAGAGCGCTCTCGACCCGGCGAAATCGGACCGGCTGGCTCAGTATAGAATCCACGGGAAACGGCTGATCCAGGTGGAGCGCGCCGAGCTGTTCGACTTTGCGGCGCTTCAGGCTCGTCTGACCGGCGCCCTGCCTTTGTATTTCCCGGATGGCCCGCCCGCGGAGCCGCCCTCCGACCTGGATGACCTTCTGAGCGACGCCGCCGGATACCCCGAGGCCGTGGGCAGTTTCCTCACCCTGGCCGAGGAAGTGCTGGACAAGATGAAAAACCACTCCATCCCGGTTGACAAGGTGGCTGAGAGAGCCAAAGCTGAGAAGCACGGCCGGGCGCGGGATTTTTACCGCCTGTTTCTCCCGCTTTACGAGCGCTACCAGGCTTTGCTGGATGAATACGGGGCGCTGGATTTCAACGACCTGATCCTGAAAACGGTCGCCCTTCTGCGTTCCAGGCCCGAGCTGCGCGACCGTCTGCGGCGGCGCTGGACGCATGTGCTGGTGGATGAGTACCAGGATGTCAACACTCCCCAGGTGGACCTTCTGCGCGAACTTACCGGTCCGGAAAACCGTGTCACTGCTGTTGGGGACGACTGGCAGAGCATCTACGGGTTCCGCGGCTCGGATGTCTCGCACATCCGGCGGTTCGGGCGCGATTTCCCCGGCGCCGAGACTGTCACCCTGCGGCTCAACTACCGCAGCGGCCGCCCGATAGTTGATTTCGCCGCCTTTTCGATCCGGCGCAGCCGTGAATACTCGGACAAGCCGCTGTTCGCCCTGAACCGGGGTGTCCAGCCGGTGGTGCTGCACCGTTGCGGCCATCTTCAGGAGGACGGCATAAACTGGCTGATCGAAACCGCGCGAGGACTGATCGAGCATTGCGGATACGCGGCTGAGGACCTTCTTGTGCTGTACCGCCGCAGTTCCAGTTTCCGCATCCTGGGCCAGGCGCTGAAACACAACGGTCTGAGGCTCCGTCACCTGACAATCCACGCGGCCAAGGGTCTGGAGTCGCCGGTCGTGTTCCTCTGGGGCGTGGTGGGCGGACGGGCCGGTTTCCCAAGCGTTTGGGAGGATGGACGGGTCGTGAAAATCCTGCTGCCGCGCGATTACCAGAGCCGTCTGGATGAGGAGAAACGCGTATTCTATGTTGCGCTCACCCGCGCCAGGGAGCGCCTTTTCATTGTGACCGAGCGGCGCAACCTGTCCGAGTTCCTGGAAAAAACTCCTGCCGGAGCGTTCCAGGAGAGCGGCGATTTCAGTCCCCGGCCCAGACAGTCCGGCGGTTCTTTTTCATGCGGAGCTTGCGGTGCGCGGCTCGATGCGGACTGGATATTCTGCCCGTACTGTTATCACGGACTGCGGAGCAACGAGTTGCGGGGTCTTAAGCAGACAT
>CAYYNT010000027.1:0-51038 GCA_964473155.1 uncultured Gemmatimonadales bacterium
GCGGATATAAAAAGGACAATGAATGTAACTCTGTAAAAATGATGATGTTATGTAGGGGCACGGCATGCCGTGCCCGATTATGGGAATAAATCCCTCTCGATCCCCCCTTGGAAAGGGGGGAGGCGCGTGGCCCGGCTATCTGAATCACGGATGGCACGGATAGAGGCGTGGAGTGCCCGATAACCAGGCACCGGTGGTTATGTATAGAGAGTTCTGATGCAGGGGGTTGTCCCAAAAGTCTTAAATTTAGGGGCACGGCGCGCCGTGCCCCTATAGAACTGCTTTTATTTCAAATGGTTAGAGATTGCAGCAATTTGCAAAGAGCAAAATCGGGGACTTTTGGGACAGCCCCTTACACGGGCAACCACCGGAAACACAGGCCCGAAATATACAGAATAATGTAAAGGTTGATTTCTCTTATCCTTTCATTCGGATTGTAAATGGCCAAGAAGAAAACTGAAACCAACGGAGAGAGCGCGGCCCTGGCGGCCATTGCCGCGGACTACAGCCGCAGCGTGCCTTTTTCGCGTGAGGCCGAGGCCGGCGTGCTGGGCGCCATGCTGATGGACCGCGAGGCGATCGGACAGGCGGTGGAACTGCTGAACGAGAAATGTTTCTACAGCGAACCGCACCGCCGTTTGTTCTCAGCCGTGGTCACTCTGTACGAGAAGAGCGTGGATGTCGACCCGGTGACCCTCTCCGAGCAGTTGCGCAAGGACGGGGCCCTGGAGGAGATCGGCGGAGCGCCGTTCATCTTCGAGGTGGCGAACTCGGTGGCCACCGCGGCCAACGTGACTCATCACGCGCAGATCGTGCGCGAAAAGTACATGCTGCGCCGCCTGATCGAAAGCTGCACCACGATCATCCAGGACTCCTACCAGCCGGTGGAGGACGTAGACCGGATGATCGACTCGGCCGAGGAGCGCATCTTCCAGATCCAGGATTTCCGCCTAAAGGAGGGTTTCTCGCCCATCCGGCCGATAATCCACGATATAATCAACGACATCGAGTACCGCACGCACCATAATATAGAGATGACGGGCATCCCGACCGGGTTCGTGGACCTGGACAAGATTACGGTGGGCTTGCAGAAAAGCGACCTGATAATCGTGGCCGGCCGTCCGGGCATGGGAAAGACCTCGTTCTGCCTGAACGTGGCGCTCAACCTGGCCCTGGGCACTCGCGCGCACCCGGAGTCTGTCCCGGTGGCCGTGTTCAGCCTGGAAATGAGCAAGCAGCAGCTCGTGCAGCGCCTGCTCAGCTCCATCGCGCACGTTCCTGTGGGCAAGATGCGCACGGCCAAGCTGACCGACCTGGAGTGGCACAACCTGAACCAGGCCGCCAACCGTCTGTTCGACGCCCCTGTGTTTATCGACGATACGCCAGAGATATCGGTGCTGGAGATAAGGGCCAAGAGCCGCAGGCTGAAGAAGACCGAGAATATAGGCATGGTGGTGATAGATTACATGCAGCTTGTCCGCACCGTGGGCCGGATCGAAAGCCGCCAGCAGGAAATCAGCATGATCAGCCGCTCGCTCAAGGCGCTGGCCAAGGAGCTTGACCTTCCGGTGGTGGCGCTGAGCCAGCTTTCACGCGCTGTCGAGGGCCGCCAGGACCGCCGCCCGCAACTGGCCGACCTGCGCGAGTCCGGCGCAATCGAGCAGGACGCCGACCTGGTGGTGTTCATCTACCGTCCCGAGATGTACGATATCCAGGAGCAGGACGGGAAGAGCACGGAGAACGTGGCCCAGATAATTGTGGAAAAGAACCGTAACGGTCCCACCGGCACGATCGAGCTTAATTTCATCAAGGAATTCACCACCTTCCGGAACCTGAGTTTCCGGGAGGAGTCGGAGGCTTACTGAGCATGACCGGACTGTTCCAGCAGCTTGGGGAGCGCGTGCTCGAAAGCTTCACCCGGCTGGGCGAGTCCGCCGGGCTGATGGGGCGCACGGCGCTTGAAGTTCCGCGCCTGTGGAGCGCCCGGCGCGAGCTGATCGAACAGATGATGCGCATCGGGATCGCCTCTTTGCCGCTGGTGGCGGTGACCAGCCTTTTCACCGGCATGGTGATCGCTGTCCAGACCAGCTACCAGGTGGAGAAATACGTACCGGACATATTCATCTCCGCCGCTATCTTCAAATCGGTGATAATCGAACTGTCCCCGGTGCTGACCGCCCTGGTGCTGTCCGGGCGGGTGGGGGCCTCGATAGCCGCCGAACTCGGCACAATGCGGGTGACAGAGCAGATTGACGCGATGGAGACAATGGCCCTGGACCCGGTGCGTTTCCTGGTGCTGCCTCGAGTGATCGCCGGGACGGTCATGATGCCGGTGATAGTTATTTACAGCAGCTCGATTGCAATCGGCGGCTCGTACGTGATCTGCATGCTCTATCTGGAAATGAGCCACCAGATTTTCATGCAGGGATTCAGCCAGTTCGTCTATCCATATGACATATACAGCGGGGTGTTCAAATCGCTGGTGTTCGGGCTGACAGTTTCGACAGTCGGCTGCTGTTACGGTTATTACGCCCCGCAGGGCGCGGCCGGGGTGGGCCAGACCACGACTCGCAGCGTGGTGACCAACTGCCTGCTGGTCCTGATTTTCGACTACATTCTGGCGCTGATTCTTTTTCCGACGGGTTGAAAGTCCGCTAACAAGCAAGGTTCCGGATGAGCCACGACGCGATAATCGAGATGCGGCAGGTGTGCAAGCGTCTGGGCGGCCAGAAAGTCCTGGACGGTCTGGACCTGGCTGTGCCGCGCGGCGAGACCCTGGTGATAATGGGCCGCAGCGGGGCGGGCAAGAGCGTCATCCTGAAGCATATGATCGGCCTGATGCGTCCGGACAGCGGAGAGGTGCTGTTCGACGGGGCGCCGCTGGGACAGATGAGCCGCAGCCATCTGAACGAGGTGCGCAAACGGTTCGGGATGCTGTTCCAGGGGGCGGCGCTGTTCGACTCGATGAGCGTGGGGAACAACGTATCCGCCGGACTGCGCCGTCACACCCGGCTTTCTGCGGCCGAAATTGAGGATGTGGTGCGTTCGAAACTCGAAGCGGTGGGACTTTCTGGAGTGGAGTCGCGCATGCCGGCCGAGCTTTCCGGCGGGATGCGCAAGCGGGTGGGCCTGGCCCGAGCGATTGCCATGAATCCGGAGGTGATACTGTACGATGAGCCGACCACCGGTCTCGACCCGATCACCGCGGATTCGATCAATGACCTGATCGTGGACACGCGGCGGAACCTGGGAGTGACCAGCGTCGTGGTGACTCACGATGTTCAGAGCGCGCTGAAAGTGGGCACACGGTTCTGTTTCCTGCTGGATGGCAGGATATATTTCAACGGCGGCGGCGAGCAACTGCGCTCGACCGATGATCCCGCGGTGCGCCAGTTCCTTGAGGGACGGGCCGTGGGGCCGCTGACCGCCATGCATTGAACCGTCGCGCATGGGCTGTCTCAAGGCAGGCGAAGGAGAGAAGATGAACAGTAAAAAAGCCGCAACTCTTGTTGGTTTCACGGTCCTTGCAGCTTTCGTAATAGTGCTGGTTGCGGTGTTCTACCTGCGCGGGGTGCTGACAGCGCGTGACAGGACGGAATACCATGCCGAGTTCGATAACGTGGGACGGCTGGTCGAGGGAGGCAATGTAACCGTGGCCGGTGTGGTGGTGGGACGGGTGATGAAAATCGAGCTGAGCGAGCGCAAAGCCAGGGCGGATTTCTATGTCGAGTCAGGGCTTAAGGTGCCGGAGGGTACGCTGGCTTCGATCAACGCCACGGACGTGTTCGGTTCCTCGAGCTTGGAGCTGCGCCTGGGCCAGGGAGCGCCGCTCCCGGCAGGGAGCCTGATCAAAGGTGAGCTGGGACCCGGCATAGAGGATATCATGCGGCGCAGCGCGGTGGTGATCGACATGACAATAAGGCTGCTCGGCCGGGCGGAAACCCTGCTCGGGCGTATGGATACGTTCACGCTCCAGACCGGTCCGGTGACGGAGAGCCTGGAGAATATCCGGACTATCACCGCCAATGCCCGCGAGTTCAGCCGTAACCTGGACGAGTACGACCGTCTGCTGCGCCAGGCCCTGGTTTCTGCGGATTCGACGCTCAAGGGCGTGGATTCGCTGGCTGCGGCGAAATCTGACGAGGTCGGCCGCGCCCTGGCCGGTATTGAAAGCTCGGGCGCGCATCTGGACAGCCTCCTGGCCCGCTTGCAGTCCGGCGAGGGCACCCTGGGCCGTCTTATTGAAGATGAGACCCTGTATAGTGAAATGCGCGAGGCTTTGCTGGAAGCTCGCACTCTTATCGCCGAGGTGCGGGACCACCCGGAGAAATTCGTGCGGGTGAAGGTGTTCTGAGCGGCGCGCCGTGTGCCGTGGGAACGAGAATCACGGATGGCACGGATAAAAGAGGGATCACACGGATAGAGGAGGAGAGGCGGTTTTTGATTCCCCTCTATGCAAGAGGGGTGGCGGCGCAGCCGACGGGGTGTGTGCCTTTGCCCTTCGCTGGAATCACGGATGGCACGGATTGGGAAAAGGATTGCACGGATAAAGGCAGTAACGTCTGTTGGGGCACGGCACGCCGTGCCCGGTTATTTTGATCAATCCCCCTGTATCCCAGCTTTGTCCGGTCAGGAACTTGCATCAGGGAATTGAAAGGCAATTGTTTTTCATGTCCTTTTCCGGCTTGTGGAAAAGGACCAAAAGACGCTTTGGGGCCGTAAACTCGCACTGGCCATAACTCGTTTTCAACCGGCGGTGTGCGCGATATATCTGCACGCTGCCAGCGTAGCGGGGCGATGCTGGCGCTGAATGCCCGCCCGGCCGCGGAAGATAGATCAGGCTTGAGAGTACTCGCGGCCATTACTCCGCTTCTTTGGCGTGGCTCGGACATACGGCCCCGGACGGCCCTGATCGGGCCGTTTAAGGGTAAAGCCAGAGAATAGGAACCTTCCAGCGGCCGTTTGAGCGCCGTATGATATCGAGCCTTAATCGAGAAAGTTGTCATGCCCAAGCCGAAAATCCAGTACGAATGCTCGGCCTGCGGGGCGGTCCAGGCGAAATGGTCCGGGCGCTGCCAGAGCTGCGGGACGTGGGACAGCCTGACGGAGCGGGCCGCGCCCGCGCCGAAGGCGCCGGGGGCGCGCAGCGCCGCCGCACCGGGCGCCGGTGGGGCGCGGCCCCGTCCCCTGGCCGCCGTGCTGAACGGCGGCCCTGAGCCGCCGCGGGTGCGGACCGGCATCTCCGAACTGGACTCGATCCTGGGCGGGGGGCTGGTTCCCGGCTCGCTCCTTCTGATCGGCGGCGATCCGGGGATCGGCAAGAGCACGCTGATGCTGCAGGCGGCCGGACGGCTGGCGGAATCGGGCGTGAGAGTGCTGTATCTCTCGGGCGAGGAGAGCGAGGGCCAGATCGGAATGCGGGCCAGAAGACTGGGGATCAAGGCCCCGGAAGAGCTGCTTCTGCTGACCGAGACCTGTTTCGAGACAGTCGAATCCGCGATAAGAGAAGTGCAACCACAGGTGCTGGTTGTCGACTCGATCCAGACCATCTATGTCGGGGCGGTGGAGGGCATACCTGGAAGCATAGTCCAGGTGCGCGAGGCCAGCGCCGGGTTCATGCGTCTGGCCAAGCAGGACGGGCTGACAGTAATCCTGGTGGGGCACGTGACCAAGGAGGGCGCTCTGGCCGGACCGCGCATCCTGGAGCACATGGTCGATACGGTGCTGTATTTCGAGGGCGACGGGAACTGGAGCCACCGAATACTGCGCGTAGTGAAAAACCGGTTCGGCTCGACCAACGAGATCGGGGTGTTCGAGATGCGGGGGGACGGGCTTGCGGAGGTGACCGATCTTTCAGGATATTTCCTTGACGGACGGGCGGCGGAAAGCCCCGGCACGGCCGTGGTATGCACTGTCGAGGGCACACGGCCGCTGCTGGTGGAGGTCCAGGCCCTGGTCACCCCCACCGGCTACGGGACGGCGCAGCGCGTATCCACAGGTTACGACAGCAAGCGCCTGGCGATAATGCTGGCGATCCTGGAAAAACGGCTCGGTCTGCCGCTGTCGAGCCAGGATGTTTTTCTGAACATGGCCGGAGGACTGCGCGTGCTGGAGCCGGCGGTGGACCTGGGGGTCTGCATGGGACTGTGCTCATCGCTCCGGGAGCGCGCGGTGGACCGTTCCACGGCTTTTATCGGCGAGGTGGGGCTGGGGGGCGAACTGCGGCGGGTGAGCTATATCGAGAACCGTCTGCGGGAGACCGCCAAACTGGGGTTCAGCCGCGTGGTCTGTGCCGCGGCGGGGCTTGAAAAGATCAAGCCGCCGCGAGGACTGACTCTCAGCGGCTGCGAAAGCCTGGAAGATGCGGTCAGGACCGTGTTCGCAGTTCGCCGGGAGGGCGGAAGTGCCGGATAAAGGAAAACAGGAAACAGTGAAGCTGACCGGCTGGGGGGCGGTGATTGCCGCCGGAGGGGCGGGCTTGCGCCTGGGCGGGCCGGTGCGCAAGCAGTTTATCGAAATTGCAGGAAAGACAGTGCTGAGGCACAGCCTTGACCTGTTTCTGGCTTTCCCGGAGATAGTGCAGATTGCAGTGGTGCTGCCCACGGATGCGGTGGCGGAGTTTCGCGATACCCTGACATCAAAGGAGAGGCAGCGGGTGACCGTGGTCGCCGGCGGCCCCAGCCGTCAGCTCTCCGTGCTCAGCGGCCTGGAGGCCCTGGACCCGGTGCGTATCGGCCTGGTGGCGATACACGACGCCGCCCGGCCGCTGGCCGATCCGGGGGTGATCCGCCGGACTTTCGAGCTGGCCGCCTCGGGGGCCGGAGCTATGGCCTGCGCGCCGGTGCGCGACACAGTCAAGCGCTCCGATGGGGACGTGATAACCGGAACTGTGGACCGCGAAGGACTCTGGCTGGCCCAGACGCCGCAGACCTTTCCGCTGGGAGCGATCCTGGCCGCGCACCGGGCCTCGCTCAGGGCCGGGTTCGAGGGCACGGACGACGCAGCGCTGTTCGAGCGGCTGGGCTTGCCGGTGCGAGTGGTGCGCTCGGATTTTAGCAACCTGAAAATCACCGAACCCGGAGACCTCGAATTCGCCGGATTCAGGCTCGGAGGGAAAGGAAAGGCTATGGACATGCGGGTCGGGCAGGGTTACGATATCCATCCGCTGGCCGAGGGCCGCCGCCTGGTGCTGGGCGGGGTTGAGATAGCCCATCCCCTGGGACTGGCCGGGCACAGCGATGCGGACGTGCTGGCGCACGCGATCACCGACGCCCTGTTAGGGGCGCTGGCCCTGGGCGACCTGGGTAAGCATTTCCCGGACACGGACCGGTCGTTCAAAGACGCCGACAGCCTGGAGTTGATGGCCAGGGTGATGCGGCTTGTCACCGGCCGCGGGTTCAGGGTGGTGAACGTGGATGCCACGGTGTTAGCCGAGCGCCCGAAACTGGCGCCACATGCACAGAAAATGTGCGAGAACATAGCGCGGGTGCTGGGGGTAAGCAGCGCCTGCGTGAGTGTCAAGGCCACCACCCACGAACGGCTGGGGGCGCTCGGCCGCGGAGAGGGAATCGCCGCCACGGCTGTGGTGCTTCTTGCCGGTGAACGGGTGGAATCGGGATTTAAACGCGAAGAGGAATGAACGCGCATGGAAGAATTTCTGTTTCAGACGCTCGGGTCCCTGCCGCATTGGCTTATATACGTGTTTCTTTGCCTGTCGTCATTTCTGGAAAATGTTTTCCCGCCTTTCCCCGGCGACACGATCATAGTGTTCGGGGCTTATCTGGCCGGGATCGGAATCCTGAAACCCTTGCCTGTGCTGCTGTGGACCGCTCTGGGCAACCTGGCGAGCAATATTCTTATCTACTATGTGGGACGGCGCAGTGGACGGGATTTCATCCGCCGTCACCCGCATCTTTTCCCGGAACGGATGCTGTCACGGGCCGCTGTTTTTTACCGGCGTTGGGGAATAGGAGCGCTGTTTTTCAGCCGGTTCCTGGTCGGCTTGCGCTCGATCGTTCCGTTAATCGCCGGGATCAGCCGTTTCAAACTCTGGCGATTTCTGGCTCCGGTCGCGGTTTCAATTCTGGTCCAGCATTCACTGCTGGTCTGGCTGGGTGATTCACTGGGCCGTAACTGGGCCTATATCAAAACCGTGCTGCGGGATGTGAATCTCATTCTGGGACTGGCGGCCCTGGCAGTGTTTGTGCTGATCTGGCGCTGGTACAGCAGACAGAAGCGCGGTAAAAGAAGGCAGGACGTATCCAGGACTGACAATGAGGAACAGAGGATTGAAAATGGAAAGCAATAATTTCAGAGTACGGTTCGCACCCTCGCCCACGGGGATGCTGCACATTGGCAACGCGCGCACGGCGGCGCTTAACTGGCTGCTGGCCAAACGCTACGCTGGAACGTTTATCCTGCGGATCGAGGACACCGACACCGCCCGCTCGACTCCTGAAAGCGAGGCGGCGATCCTGCGGGAGCTGGAATGGCTGGGCCTGGACTGGCAGGAGGGGCCGGACAAGGGCGGCCCTTACTCTCCCTACCGTCAGAGCGAGCGCGGCGAGCTTTACCGGGATATGGCCGGGCGCCTGGTGACGAGCGGCGCGGCCTACAGGTGTCATGCCAGCGACAGCCAGCTTGAGCAGTTCCGCAATGAACGTCTGGCGTCGGGCCAGACACCGGCCTATCGCGGCGAGTTGAGCGCTCCCGGCGCGGGGGAATCGGCCGAGCCCTCGGTGCGTTTCCGTGTCACTGAGGGCGTGAGCGTCTGGCCGGACCTGGTCAAGGGTGAAATGACCATCCCGCACGACAACATCGGCGACTTTGTCATCCTGCGGGCGGATGGCCGCCCGACCTATAATTTCGCGGTGGTGGCGGATGACATAGAGATGCGTATCAGCCACGTGGTGCGCGGCGATGACCACCTTTCGAACACCCCGCGGCAGCTCATGCTTTACGATGCCCTCAAAGCCACAGCGCCCGAGTTCGCGCACATTCCGATGATCCTGGGCCCGGACCATCAGCGCCTGAGCAAGCGCCACGGGGCCGCCAGCGTGGGCGAGTTCCGCGAGGCCGGCTACCTTCCGCAGGCGCTGATAAATTACCTGAGTCTTCTTTCCTGGTCCTCGCCGTCCGGAGATGAATTCCTGCCGGTGGAGCGTCTTTGCACGGAGATTGATTTCGAGCGCCTGGGTCGCAGCGCCGCGGTCTTCGACCCGGCCAAGCTGCGCTGGCTCAACGGGCGCTATATCCGCGCCCTGGCTGAGGATGATCTGCTGACTATCCTGTCCGCGTTCGCTGGACCACGGGCGGAGGAGTTCGGCCGGGAAAGGTTCCGCCTGGCCGCACTGGCCTGCCGTGACAGCCTGGAGCTTTTGACGGATATAGTAACGCAGCTTGACCTGTTTGAAGGCCGCAGGGCGCCGGTGACCGGCGCGGAGGAGCTGGAGATTCTCAGAGCCGGACAGGCTTCCGGCGTTCTTTCCAGCCTGGCTGAGGGCGTCGAGCGGATGGAAAGCGGAGGCGAGGAGGAGTACAAAGCCCTGCTCAAAGCCGCCGGACAGGCCGCGGGAGTGAAGGGAAAACTTCTCTATATGCCGGTGCGTATCGCCCTGACCGGACAGATGCACGGACCGGAGCTGCCTAAAATCATGGCCGTGATGGGACCGCGGCGGGTGGTCGAATTGCTTCGAGAGGCGGAAAAGGCGCAGAAAGGCTGAACAGTCATTTCCTCCCGCCGTAAATACGGCCGGGTCAAGGTATAAAGTACAGCGTTATCCATTGGAGGCCTCCGTGCGTCATCACTGTTTGCAACGGCCGGGCGGCATTGCTGCCTGTATGCTGCTGTGTGTGTCGGCGCTGATAATGTCCTGCTCGCTGGAACCGCCGCCGAAGAAAGTTCTGCAGAAGATGGCATCGGTGAGCGGCTCGGGCGTGACACTGACTCTCCGCTCGGGGGATGGAGTGGCTCGGGGAGTGGTCCATCCTCCCGCCCTGGAACTGGCTCCCGAGGATACTGACAGCCTGTCCCTGACCCGTATCGGCCTTCTGATCCGGGATGAGCTGACCGGCAGGGTGATCGATGACCGCACCTGTCAGGCGCAGATCACTTCGTTTTCCGAGAGTGAGGAGGGAGTGTTCGTGGAAAGACGCTTCCCCGGCGCTGCGTTCAGTCTGCGCCAGAAATATTCTGGACAGCGCGAGGGGGTGTTCTTGACCTCCTGGTTGTCGACAGGGGGCGACACTCTGCACTCCGTAAGCGTAAGTTACCTTATCCCGGTGACCCGTGGCTGCATGTTCTGGACCGCCTCTGGAGATGAACCGTTGAGCCTGGAGGGAGGGACTTCCTTCAATTATATCTGCGGGCCGTCGGGTCCGGCGGCGTCACGCACGGCCGTGCCGCTGGGGGTGATCTGGCGTCCAGACGGGGTTGGCATGGGAGTGGGGGTCCCGCTGGAATCGCGCTCTGTGAGGATTTCGTTCAGCGCAGACCTGGAGGACCGTCCGCTGGGCCTGAACTCCGAGGGGACTGAGGAGTGGCTTTGCATAACGTTCGATCTGCTGGGTGTCCGTCCGGGCCGTGAACTGGAAACGGGTGTCTGGCTTTACGGGACCGAGCCCGGCTGGCGTCAGGCCCTGGGTTTGTACGCGGAACGTCATAGGGAGTATTTCGAGTCGAGGGCCGGGGCAAACCGCCGTGACGGCGCTTTGTGCCTGATCAATCCTCCGGATGCGGGCGGAGCGAATTACAATGGCTTGCGTTCCCAGGAGGTCACCCTGACCGAAATAGTCTGGAACTGGCGCCGTCCTGGAGAATGGATATTGCCGCAGTCCCTGCAGTACGAGGATTATGCCTGGGATTGTGATGTCGACCGGGCGAGGTTCTCCCAGGTTACGGCGCAGAAAGTCCGGGCTGCGTTGGACGGTTTGACTCAGGCGGATCTGCGTTCAGTGATCCAGGGGGCTTTCAGCCAGGTTTGCGCCGCCGAGATTGCGCGGAGCCTCTACGGCGCTGACATTGCCAGAGATGAATCCGGCAGAGAAATGGCGGACAGCGACGGTTGCCTGTACATGCATGCCGGACCGGAAAGCCCCTGGGGGCTGAACATGCTGGAGCAGCAGAAAAATATGATGAATCTGTATCCGCTGGCGGGGGGCTATTATTTCGACGGATGGGACAGCGGGGCCCTGGATTTCGCGCATGACGACAGCCTGAGCGCAGTGGAGAACCATCCTGCCTCCTATCTGGGCTTCAGCCTTACCACGATCGGAGCGCAGTTGATCGAGCAGGTCCACCAGGCGCGCAAGCTCGTGCTGACCGCGGCTCCCTCGCACGCCGCTCTGGGGCGTGGAGTGGATATCCTGACCGTCAATCCCGCTCTGCCGGATAGAATCCCGTCTGCGGCATTTCTCGGTCTGTTCCGGCCGCTCGTGGCTCGTCCTCATCCGGGCGGTCCATTCGGGGGGCGGCAGGGAGTGGAGCAGGCCCTGCAGACCGAGCTTCTCTGGGGCATCCTGCCCTCGCACGAACAACTGGATGCCGATCCGTTCCTGAACAAGGCGTACCGTCCTCTGTTTTCCGCCCTTCGCGGCCGTCAATGGGTGCTGGATGGCGGGTCGCTGGAGGTAAGCCGGGGCGTGTCCGGTCAGGTGTTCCGTGTCCCAGTGCCGGAGCGGAGCGGCGAGCGCGACCTCGTGGTGTCACTGGTACGTCCCGGTGCGAGTCTGTCCGATCAGGGACAGAGGCGCGGTGTGACAGTCCGTCTTCGCACCACGGATTCCAAGACCGTGACGCGGGCACTCTGGCAGGGGGCCGGAGTCTCCTGGCCGGCGCCGGTAAAGGCTGTTCTGGAGAATAACGAAACCCTTGTGGTGGAGATACCGCCTTTCGGTCCGGCTGGAGTGCTGAGACTGGCGCAGCACTGAGATGCGCCAGAATGTAAGAACGATGTCATTAATGCAGCAGGGAGGGCGGAAAAACACCGCCCTCTTGTGTTAAGGCAAAGATCGTGCAGAAGGAGTTGCTCTGAATTTAATCCAGAGAAAGACCCGCCATGAAAATCTGTCTCGTCAATCCACGACTCAGGGATGCCGTATTCAGAGCCATACCGCACGGTCTTCTTTCGATCTGCGCCTGCCTGAAGAATGCCGGGCATGAATGCGAGATACGTGATTACAATATGGACCAGTACAGAGGCAAGGGATTTGAGGGCTTTGATGCAGTCGGCTTCTCGGTCTTCACCAGCCAGTTGCCTCATGCGGTCGAACTGGCCCGTCTTGTTCCGCGATCAGTCAAGGTGATCTGGGGAGGAATCCACTGTCTGCTGGATCCGCTTTCAATCCTGCAGAAATTCCCTGAGCACTGGGTTATTTCAGGCGAGGGTGAACTTCCTCTTCTGGCGCTGCTCGAGCATTTCAGCGGGAACGGACGTGATCCTGACCAGACGCCTGGTTTATGTTATGTGAAGCAGGGAGAACCCCGGATCAGTCCACCGTATTTTCTGGACAATCTGAATGAACTGGCGGATGTAAATTATTTCGATCTTCCGATGCTCGAAAAGTACATTCCTGTTTACAGCTACAGTTTCGGAAGGAAACTGCGCACACTCAAGGTGATAACCGGCAGAGGCTGTCCCTGGAACTGCACTTTCTGTATCAACAGCATCTTTCACCTTCACCACGCCCGTCATCGCGTAAAAAGCTTCGATAAGATACGGCGTGAGGCTGAACCGGTGGTCCGCGATTTTGAGATTGAGGATTGCAGTCCGCGTGATGACGATTTCTTTTCCAATCGCCTGCTGGTAGATCAATGGTCGCAATGGGCAGGAGAGCGGAGTCTTCTCTGGAGCGCCACTGCAAGATTCAACTATATCCGCGAGGGACAAGTGGATGTTCCTCGCCTGCGTGAACTCTCCGAAAGAGGGTTGTACCTTCTCGGCATGGCAGTCGAGGCAGCGGATGAAGAATTACGAAACCGGATTTTAAACAAGAAGATCATGGACCGCGACATTCGGAGGGCGGTGGAAATAATCCGCGACAGCAGGACAGGCATAGCCGTGAACACAAGTTTTGTGGTGTATTTCCCTGGTGACACGGAAGCAAACCGTATCGGCAATATCCGCTGGATGGAATATTTGAGCCGGAACCTGAATGTCATTTTTTCAGGCCCCCAGATTTACCGCTCATATCCGGGCACAAGACTTTACGGACTCGAACCGGACCGGCTGAGCGGTAAACTGGATTATTATCTGCAGAATATGGCTGAGGATGGCAGTCTGTTTTCGAAACGGCCTGATGACAGAAACAGGATGGAATTTTTCTCTGAAACCCTGTTGTCGTATTTCAACACACGGTTCAGGAAATTGGAGCGTCTCCCTGGCGCCCGGGCAGTCTATCCCGCTGGAGGGGGCCATTTCCCGGTTCTCGGCGTGGTGTTGAAAATCCTTTTCCTTCCAGTAAGGATCCGGTTGCGGCTGAATTTCTGGAGTTGTTTTATCGAAGCGTGGTTGATAGGCGCGGTATACCGTATCTCAACTTCCTGCCTCAGAAAAGCCATACGGAGAGTCCGCCGTTAGGAACCTGCCGCCTTTGCTGCACTGATGAAATTCTGACGGAATTCAAACAACATGCGCGAAATCGCGCGAAAAGAACAATTCTGATTTCGCGGTTTTTTTTCAATCTAAAGGGCTGTCGCATAATAACTGCTTTTGTTTTAAGCAGATAAGCAGGGCTGTGAAATCTGGCATTCTCTTTGCTATTTCCAAATCAAGGGAAATGTGCTTTGTGATTGTGCACGATCAAACGAATCCTCTGGCAAAATGAATTTTACGGATGGAATAACAAACTGGAGGAACCAATGTCGCGAGGTGAAGCTATGACAACAGAACTGGCCGGGAAGTACCTGACTTTCAAACTCGCTGATGAAGAGTATGGTCTCCAGATACTGAAAGTGAAGGAGATTATCGGTCTGGCGCGAATCACGCGGGTGCCGCGCACTCCCGAATTCATTCGTGGCGTCATAAACCTTCGCGGCAAGGTGATTCCGGTGATGGACCTTCGCGCGCGGTTTGGTATGAATCGCGCAGATGATACGGCCGAGACCTGCATAATCGTAGTGGAGGTGTCCAATCAGAACAGGGACCTGCTGATCGGCGCTCTGGTGGACAGCGTATCAGAGGTGCGGAACATTGCTCAGTCGAATATCGAAGAGACTCCGGAATTCGGCACGGAGGTGGACACCGGATTTATTCTTGGCATGGGCAAGTCCCAGGAAAAAGTGATCATCCTTCTTGATATAGACCGCGTGATTTCGTTCGAGGAGCTCACCCAGATCGAATCTTCCGTAACAACTGAACAGTAGCACCGTATTAACGGACGCGGCGCCGGACGAGTGCCAGGGATGGCGGTTCCGGAAGCGAAAAATGCATGGTCGTGAAGCTGAAGTAAGCAACCAGGTATTCGAGAGGGAAAATCCAAAATGAAAAGACGGATGAATCTTAAGGCCAAGCTGTTGCTGGTGCTTATCCCGCTCAGCGTTATCTCTATCGGCGCGATGAGCGGAATTTTGTACTGGATGTCGCACAAAGGTCTCCAGCAGACTAATGATAATTTCGCAGCCGAAGTGCTCAACGTAAAGGCAGGCGAGGTTGACGAGTGGCGGCGCGTCAAAATGAACCAGCTTATGATGTTCACGCAGAACGCGGTTTTCGTCGATGCCTGCCAGGGACGGCGGGTGGAGGAAGCCCGGCAGCGCCTGAAATATTATTTCGAGCAGGATGGAATGCTGGAGAACCTGTTCCTTGCGCAGCCGGACGGCAAAATCTTCTTGGACGCAATCGACGGGAAATCAGTCGGCGTACAACTGTCGAGCTTGCCCGAGTACGCTCCAAACATTCAGAAAGCTCTGCAGGGCGAGGGATTCTTCGGGCATGGGACCAAAAGCCCGGCCACGGGGAAGCCGGTCATTCTTGTCACCGCTCCGCTCAAGCAGGACGGCGCCATAATCGGTATTATCGGTTGTCCGGTGGAACTGGAGACGTTCGCCGAAACGTATGTCAACAAGATTAAAATCGGTAAGACAGGCTATATATACATAGCGGATGAGAACGGCCTCACCGTGGCTCACCCGGACAAACAGCAGATTTTGGCATTGAACTTGAATGATCTGGATTTCGGCAGTAACATGCTGAAAATGAAGGACGGCAAGTACAGCTACAACTGGGCCGGCGTCGACAGGTCGGCCTATTTCAAGACCAGCGCCCAGACAGGCTGGCTGGTGGCCCTGAGTCTGGCGGATGAGGAGACTTATGCCGCCAGCCGTCAGCTTGGCTTCTATGCTCTGCTGATTGGCGCAATCATTATCGCTTTGACCTGCGTGTTTTCGACCGCATCCATTGTCAGGCTTGTCATCTCACCGATGAAAAAAATAATGCACGCGGCCGGGGCGATGGAGAAGGGTGATCTCGAAGCCAACGTGGATTACACCTCCAGTGATGAGGTGGGACAATTGGCCGATGCGTTCCGAAACATGCAGACTGTGCTGCGGGGGAAAGCCGAAGTGGTGGAGTGTATCGCCAACGGCGACATGACCCGCGACGTGGTTGTAGCTTCCGATCGCGACACATTGGGCAAGTCGATGACCCAGATGGTGGCGAGCCTGAAAGCCATGAATGCAGAGGTTAAGGCCCTGATCGAGGCGGCTGTGGCGGGCAAGCTGGACGTGCGCGCCGATGCAAGCCGTCAGCGCGGCGATTACGCTCTCATAATCAGCGGGTTCAATCAGACGCTGGACGCAATGGTTGCGCCGATCCACGAGATTTCGGATGTATTGAGCGCGGCTGCGGAGAAGGATCTTACCAGGCGCGTAAGCGGGAATTACAAGGGCGAGTTCGCAAATTTCAAGGATAACGTAAACGCCACTGTCGAATCTCTGGAGCAGGCCCTGCAGCAGGTGGCGGAGGCGGTTTCACAGGTCTCCTCGGCCAGCAATCAGATCGCAATAGGCAGCCAGAACCTGGCGGAGGGGGCCAGCGAGCAAGCCAGTTCCCTTGAGGAAGTATCCTCCAGCCTTGAAGAGCTGGCCTCGATGACCCGTCAGAACGCCGACAACGCCAAGCAGGCCCAGAACCTGGCTGTAAGCGCCCGTGACAGCGCGAACAAGGGCGGCGACTCGATGAAGAAGATGGCCGACGCTATCGCAAAAATCAAGGAAAGCTCGGACCAGACCGCAAAGATCGTGAAGACTATCGATGAGATAGCCTTCCAGACCAACCTTCTGGCCCTGAACGCAGCGGTGGAGGCGGCTCGGGCCGGCGAGGCGGGCAAGGGATTCGCAGTGGTGGCAGAGGAAGTCCGGTCCCTGGCGCAGCGCAGCGCCGAGGCCGCCAAAAACACGGCCCAGATGATCGAGGGCGCGGTTAAGAACGCCGAGGGCGGGGTGCGTATCAGTGACGAGATGGCCGCTGTACTGAAAGAAATAGTGGAACACGCGAGCAAGGTGGGTGACCTGGTGGCCGAGATATCGGCTGCCGCGGTTGAGCAGAGCCAGGGAATCGACCAGATTACGACGGCCGTGTCGCAGATGGACCAGGTGACCCAGACCAACGCCTCCAACAGCGAGGAGAGCGCGAGCGCGGCCGAGGAGCTGAACAGCCAGGCTGAGGAACTGCAGGCGATGGTCGGCAACTTCCGTCTGAGCAACGCCATGTCACACATGCCGGTGACTCACGCGGCGCGGGGTTACGGTTTCGCCAGGCCGAAGCATAAGGAAGAAGCCCTGAAAGCGCGTTCTGAAGAGCATGTCGTCGAAGCCGTCAAGCGCCCATCTTTAAAAGGCAAGCTGGCCAACGGTGTGGCGGAGTTTAAGGAGAGCAGTGGAAACGGGGCGAAGACCAGAAGAGATGAGAAGAGCGAGAAGACAAGGACACGGAAGCCCGAAGAGGTGATACCGCTGGATGATGGTGATTTCAAGGATTTCTGAGTCTGTCCCGAAAAAGGGGCTGGCCGAAAGGTCAGCCCCTTCTCTTTGCGTTGATATTCCAGGTCTTGTGATCGATTGCTGACAAACGATAGGCTATTGTATACCCCAAAGGCAGGAAAGGCAGTTTCGTGCTGAATTTTTCATTCCCCTGGAATCATAAATCTCTTATGTTGTTACTTCATTGAGAATCTAATCCTCTCTACAGTCCTTTAATCCAAAAAAGATGCACATGAAAACGGAGTGAACCATGTATTCACCGGAAAGCTCCACCCCGCTCAGCCGCCGGTCTTTCATGACTGCGGCGGCGGCCTCGCTTGCCGCTCCGTCTATTTTAGGGGCAGCGCAGCCAGAGTCATCAAAAAGCGCTTCGCTTCTCAGGATAGGAGTCATCGGAGGGCGGTTCGGGGCATCTTTCTACTGGCACGAGCACCCGAACTGCCGGGTCAGCGCGGTCTGCGACATCCTGGACGGGCCGCTCGACAACCTGAAGCGCACTTACCGATGCGACAAGGCTTACAAGGACTGGCGCGAGATGCTCAAGGACCGCGAGGTGGACGCCGTGGCGGTGTTCACACCCGCGCCGCTGCACGTGGAAATGGCCGTGGCGTCGATGAAGGCCGGAAAGCATGTGATCAGCGCGGTGCCGGCCGGGATTAACGAGGAGGGATGCCGCGAGCTGATGGAGGCGGTGCGGTCCACTGGCATGACCTACATGATGGCCGAGACCAGTTTCTACCGCCGTGAGATAATCTCCTGCCGGGAATGGGCGCAGGAGAAAAAATTCGGCGAGATAATCTACTCCGAGGCCGAATATCATCATGACGGGCTGGAGCCGTTGATGTTCGAGGCGGACGGGCGGCCCACCTGGCGCCACTGTTTTCCCCCCCTGCTGTATCCGACCCACTGCACCGGCATGATAGTCCCGGTGACCGGAGAACGTCTGACCGAGGTGACCGCTGTCGGCTGGGGCGATGACAGCCCGTACCTGAAGAACAACGCCTACAATAATCCGTTCTGGAGCGAGACCGCCTTCTTCAAAACCTCAGGCGGACATGCGGCGCGGGTTTCGGTCTTCTGGCGCGTGGCTTCCGGCGGCACTGAGCGCGGGCAGTTCCTGGGCACCCAGATGAGCTATTTCATGCCGCGTCCGGAGGATGAGGGAAAACCCGGAATCCAGGCAGTCCGCACGGGGGAAAAACAGGTCAGAAACCTCTACACCGAGAGCCGGGTCGACATGCAGCCGCGGGAGCTGCCCAACCGCTGGGAGCTTCTGCCTGAACCGCTCCGTCATGACAGCGGCCACGGGGGATCGCACACATTCATCACCCACGAGTTCGTGGATGCGGTGCTCTCGAGACGCCAGCCCACGGTCAACATTTATGAGGCCCTGGCTTACACCGTGCCGGGCATATATGCACACCGCAGCGCGCTCGAAGGCGGCGTAAGCCTGAAGATACCGGATTTGGGGAGAAGCTGAGCGCGGCGCGGTAAAGGATGCCATGTCCTGCAGTGGGTCGTATAAAAGTCCATATAGCCTGGTCGCGGCGGGCTGTCCCAAAAGTCTTGAACGTTTGGGTATGGCGCGCCGCACCCATGCGTAAATAATATGAATGTAAAAAGATGTAGATTTATACACTTTGCACGGAGCAAAAACAGGGACTTGTTGCAGAACACCCTGCAAAGTGCAAATCGGACTTCTCTGACATCCCATGCAGGCCGATGATCATAGTTTTCAGCGGCTCAACTCCAGCCTGACAGTCAGCGGCGCGCCGCGAACTCCGGCGGCGTTGACCGTGCGCAACGCCAGTGAGTTGGCCCCTTTGTGCAGCGTCCAGACCAGGCTTTTGCCCTCGATGGCCTGCCAGCCCGCCCCGTCCAGGTCCGCCTCGTAACCGGTAAGGTTCGGGCAGTAGGAATCCAGCTCCAGGCTCAGGTTCTTACCGTCCAGGGCCGTGGCGCTCGCCTCCACAAGTCCCACGGTCCAGTCATAAGCGGCTGGATCGGTGCTGGGCAGGAACAGTTTTTTCTCGTAGCCGGTGTGAAGGCGTCCCCTGCCTCCCGGCCCGTTCTGGTACCAGACCCGGCCGGAGTTGGCGCTGTCCTGCGGGAAAATGAAATGGATGGGCGGCTCCTCGTTCCAGGTGCGGGAGTTGTCCGAATAGTATATCCAGTAGTAGACCGCGGTTTCGTCCTCATCCGGACGGTCCCACCAGACAATGGCCGGGTTTTTCAGCTCGCGCCGCTCCGGGGCGCCCACCACCCGGCTGACATCCGCTCCGCCGTTTTTCAGCCATTCGGCCCGTATCTCCCAGGCGGAGAGCGGGGTCCCGTCCTTCTCGTAATGAAGGTCACTCTGGCAGTCCACCACCACCCATTTGCGGTGCTGGTTTGACCAGACCTCGGCCACGCCGTGGTGCGCGCTGCCCAGGCTGTCCTGCCCGTGCCAGCGGTCGATGCCAAGCTTGCGGGCGGTCCAGCCCAGGGCCTGGGCGGTCTGCATGTAGGTGAGCGCATAGTAGCTGCACCAGAATGTCGCGCCTTTGGCCGAGTTTTCCAGCACCTGCACGGCGTCCTCCCCAGGAGCGCTGGGAGTGCCGTTGGTAATCCGTTGCGAAATCCAGTGTTTCAGGCGGCACTGTTTCTCCCACTCGCCGCCCTCGCCGGATGCCAGGCTGTCCAGCGGGAACCGTGAGCGCAGCTCGGCCAGGAAGCTGTCCCCGTACTCGTAATACTGGAAGGGGAACAGCGGGTGGACAGCCGCGGGGATATCGGTTTCCAGAGATGCGACGCTGAACCCGGCTGACGCGGCCGCATTGTTCAGAGTTGCTTCGCCCAGGGGGCCGGGGGAGAATACCGGGCGCGGGCCGCCGCAGGCCATGGAGGAAATTATCAGCACAAAGGGCAGTAACCGGAGCTTGTTCATCAATTTTCTCCGCGTATCGGATAATTATCACATCCCGGCAGGGGTGTGCACCGGCAGGGTAAGGTTGTCCGAAACAGTATTATCGCCCAGAGCATCCCCGCCCAGGCCACCTTTCGGGTGTCCGCTCAGAATGTTGCCGCTGATCACATTGTCACGGCTTTTACCGCTGACCAGGATGCCCCAGGCCTGGGTTTTCGCGCTGTCGGCCTGGAAGTCCAGGCAGCGGTTGCCGCTGATCACGCTGTTCACAAAATCATCCACCAGGATTCCGGGATAGCGGCCGGGTTCGCTCTTCGAGTTGTTTTCGCAGACATTGTTCACAACCACGTTATTTCCGCCGCGTATGCATTCGATTCCGCAGCGGGCGTTGTTCCAGCAGAAATTGTCGCTCACCACGTTGTAGCGGTCGCCGCCCTCGCCGCCCTCGCCCAGCCCGCCGATCCCGTTCCAGCCGTTGTCGTGGAAGCGGTTTCCGCGCATGGTGCTGTGGCGCACGCGATGGCAGAAAAACAGGCCGTCCCAGCCGTTGAACCGGCCGATATTGTCCGTCCATGCCCCGCTGGTGATCCCGGTGCCGGGGTGGAAACCGTGGCCCAGGTTGTACTCGGAGAGGCATTCGGTGACGGTGACATTGTCTCCGCGCTGCATGCTGATCCCGTCGCCGGGCCAGGCCTTGACATGCACGCGCGAGATGATCGCATCCCTGACCTCGTTGAAATGGACCGCGCTCACCGTGAACTCGTTCTTGAATTTCGCGTTCCGCTCCATGGCCCCATCGATGAACAGGTCCTCCACCCGGATTCCTGACTGTTCGATGGCGTAGATTGCGGGGAAGAAATTGTTCACCCCGGCCTGTTCCTTGAGCAGATAGTCATGGGTCAGCTCACGATCAATTTTAAGCGTATTGCCTTCAATAGCCTTGATTATCGCGTGGGTGCAGTACCAGCCGTAGCTTTCGGTGCTGAACACGGTGACCTCATCGCCCACGGCCAGGCCTTTGACGCTCTCGGCCTTAACCTCTTTTCCGCCTTTCAGGGCATCCGCGGCCAGCTTGAACTCCACGCAGGGCTTGCGGCGGACAATCCGGCTGTTGTCGCCCTGGCCGTACAGGCGCACCCCGGAGCGCAGGACCACCGAGCGGATGATGACGTATTCACCGGCGGGCAGGAAAACCACTCCTCCGGACGCGGGCAGGGCGTCCACCGCTTCCTGTATCCCGGAGGTGGGGGAGCCGGCCTTGTAGAAGTCCGCCACGTTTACCGATGTTCTGGCGGAAGGCCCGGCGGCGAAAGCGACGGATACGCTCAGCAGGAGAAAGGCAAGGCAGGCGCGCGGGGAAAGCATGGGTCATTCCTCCGGTTCAGGTGAGATAAAAGCTGGAATGTTTGGACAATTTTAGGGACAGAAAAGAAAAAGGGCAAGTGGGAAGCGATATTGAGAGACCGGAAAATACCCGGACAAATATATTTCGAAATGATCCTCTGTTTGCTTTATATTGACAAAAACGGGCGAAGCTGAAATATTTACGTTACATGGCGACTGTCCTCTAACAGAAGACGCCCTTCGGCGCAGCTTATTCCGGAGCATGAATCCTTCCTTATCATGCTCAGCGCTGAGGTATGTCTTCCGGCTCCTCTGAAAAAAATCTCGATTCAATATACTGATATCGTAACGCGCGAGCTTTATTCCGCGCGTGAACCGGTTTTATATCCAGATTCTGGGAAAAGGGTGCGACAATGAGCGAGTTTAAACTGCCCGCGTTTTTCTATGAGATTTTCGACGCTTCACTGCCCCGGCTGGGTCCGGGAGACGATGATTCCACCAGGAAAGCCGTCCACCTGCTTCTGGGGGACAGGCCTTTTGAGAGTTCCGGCAGGCTGAGAATCCTGGATGTCGGCTGCGGCAACGGGCCGCAGACAATCCAGCTTGCGAAGATCACCGGCGGCGAGATCACCGCCCTGGACAACAACCAGAGGTTCCTGGATGAGCTGCGCCGCCGGGCGGAAAGGGAGGGAGTCTCGTCACAGATACGCACAGTCTGCAAGAGCATGTGCGATCTCGGCGAGGCGGACGGCGTTTATGACCTGATCTGGTCCGAGGGCGCGCTCTCGCTGTTCAACATGTCCCTGGAGCAGGGTGTGGCCGCCTGCCGGGAGCGTCTTGTCCCCGGCGGAAAGATGGCGGTGAGCGACCTGGCCTGGTTCCGTCCCGACCCGCCCAGGGAGTGCCGGGAGTATTTTGACGATGTCTATCCCGGAATAATGGGCATCGAAGAAACCGCGGCCATGATGGAGCGATGCGGGTTCAAGGTGCTCGGACATTTCAACCTGCCCGAATCGGGCTGGCGGGAGGTTTTTTACCGGCCCCTGACGGCGCGGCTCGCCGCTCTGCGGGAGCAGTATCCCGGCGAGCCGGACAAGCTGGCGCTGATCGAGGAAATCGAGCATGAGAGGGAGATGTACTGGAAGTACTCGAACTGGTACGGGTACGAGTTTTTCCTGCTGGAGAGGAAGTGAAGATTTATTCGTTGTGATTCAGCGTTTCACATAAAACAAAGACCCGGAGGTTTTCGCCTCCGGGTCTGCAAGATTTTTCATTATGTGTGTTTCTATCTTCTATTTTTGAGGTACAAATGACTGTATTTCTGACATAGCTCTTCGTAGGCTATTAGAATGTTTTGAGGCCTCAAACGCACTCCAATTATTAGAAACAAAAAACGAAAGCACAGCATTATAATCTGGTCCCTTTTTTGCCGTGCTGCCAATTGCAGGAACTATGCTTTCTCTAAGATTTCTATATCTTGATTTTGAAGCCAACAAAATCAGTAATTCTTTGGGGTTTGGAATACTCTCAATGCTTTCTGGTATTAGAGATTGTTTTATACCAAGGAATTTGGCAAATGCGGCTCTATGCGCCAGAATCCAAGATTCAACTTCTCTTACTGCAACCCTAAAAAGTAAATTATGATGCTTTGGGGCGTGTAACCATTCTTCTATAAGCATTACTGCGCATTCTTCATTGTCCAAATCTGTTAAAACCAGAAAGGGACTTCCTTTTGCAGCGCTATTAAAACCAGCTATCTTTTGCTTCAAATATGTATTGCCTTTTTTACCATAACATGCTGTAATAAAATAATTTCTCCCAGACTCAATAAATATTTTGGTCATTATCGCTTCACCAAGATCGTCCTCCACCGCTAATTGAATAGGTATTATGCTACTCATTGAATAAATCCAACTGGTTTATATTTTGTGGTTTTGTGCGGGGCAAAGCGGCATCTGCAACAGTCAAACCGCCTTCAAGCAGTAATTTCGCCTCTTTAATATTTGATAATACCGAAACGCAAGTTCCTTCCGGACTAGGTTTTAGTATTAAAGTCTCTTCACCTCCAATTTGATCATTCTGCAATAGTTCATAGCTATGCGTACTTAGGATAATTTGTCTTCTCTTTTTATTCTGTACTCTCCATATAAGACTTGGTAATCTACGCACTATTTCCGTATGTAATGATAATTCTGGTTCTTCTAAAAGAAGCAACGAATCACCATCTAACAAAGACCATAGCAATCCAATAAGTCTTAAAGTCCCATCAGAGAAATCTTCTTCAGTCTGTTTCCCTGCTTTAGGCCTCCAGTGCTCGTATACTGCTTCAAGATGAGGTATACCCCTTAAGTCTTTTGAATCAGACAATTGTTTTAGCTGTGGTACCGCGATTCTTAAAGCTTCTTCAATTTTTCTAAGCCTTGCTCTCCGAGTTTTTTCAGGTGTCTGAGCCACTTTTTCTAAAAATGATTTGCCGAAAGGATCTTCTCCTGAATAATCAGGCAATACAGTGTCTGGGTGTCGTAATAATTGTGGCACAATGTGCATATAACAAATTGAAGTAAAATAATCTGATATTATTCTGAATTTTTGGTTGGCGTTAATTTGTTCTAAATGAGTCTGAGTTAATTGTGGGATGTCCTTTTTGTCTTCATTATTAGGCCTGTTGGCAAGAATTCTATCGTTTTTGTAAACTCTTTCATACGTCAAATATGGCGTTCTAAAGCCGCGACTTTCTTGCTTAATTCCGATCTCATATCTCCATGTATTATTGCTTTCAAAAGATTCCATGAGGTGTATAGTAATCTCAATTTGCGGTTCTGTCCTGGCCGAGAAGCATCTTATTTTAGATATACCACCTCTGTCTTTAACTGCCTTCTGAAGACCTCCACCTGGTTTCGCAATATCTCTTAGAAACCTAAAAACATCAAGAAAGTTTGATTTTCCAGAAGCATTTGGTCCAACTAAGAAAACGCGTTTTCCAATTTTTACATCAACATCTCTAAAATTACGCCAGTTTTTTAAAATCAGTCTGGTAATAATCATAAGAATCTCGGCAAATTAGAAATGTCAATAGATTATCGTAAAACTGAACAATTATAATCCCATTGAGCTATCAGGTCAAGCAATGCCTTGAGAAAGAATAGTTGCCTTTGGGGGGCTTAGAACACCCTCCAAGTGATAAATTAACAGTTACTTCCCAAATATGATCTGCGACAGTTAGTACTCCTCTATTTTCTAGTAATCCCGATTGAGGACCGTTGCGGCAACTCAGTTCAGGTCGGGGTTAAGCATTAGCTATTTATTAAAAAATCGGCAACTGTTGCAAAAAATGCAACAGTTGCCGTGGACTCGAACTTTCACCGGGAACCGGCCCCCTCGCCCTCAGCCCTTGAACCTTATCAGCGACGGGTCATATTCCGCCGGTTTCTCGTAGCCCAGAAGGTTGAGCAGGGTGGCGGCCACGTTGGTCAGGCCGGGGTTCTCCACGGCCGCCATCTCGTACTCGCCCCTGTACCCGAAATCCACGATCCAGAACGGCACCGGGTTCAGGCTGTGGGCTGTGCGCACCTCGCGCTGGCCCTTTTTGTTCACCGTGAACATTTCATCGCTGTTGCCGTGGTCCGCCGTGATAACAGCAACGCCGTTCAGCTCTTTCACCACCTCCAGCAGACGGCCCACGCAGGCGTCAACCGTTTCCACCGCCGTGACCACCGCCGGGATGATCCCGGTGTGGCCCACCATGTCGCCGTTGGCGAAATTCAGCCGCCCGAAACGGTACCGGCCGCTTTTCAGCAGCTCGATGGTCTTGTCCGTGATTTCCGGGGCTTTCATCTTCGGGGCCTTGTCGAACTCGATCCGGTCCGAGGGTATCTCCACATACGTTTCCAGGCTCTTGTCGAGATAGCCGCTGCGGTTGCCGTTCCAGAAATAGGTCACATGCCCGTATTTCTGGGTTTCGGAGATCGCGAACATGGTGGTTTTCTCGGTCACCAGGTACTCGCACATTGTGCGGTCGATCTTGGGCGGCTGCACCAGGTAGAGCGGCGGCATGTTGATATCGCTGTCGTACTGCATGATCCCGGCGTACAGCACCTCGGGCAGCCTGCCTCGGTCGAACTTGTCGAAATCCTTGAGGGTGAAAGCCTTACTGATCTCTATCGCCCGGTCACCGCGGAAATTGAAGAACACCACCGCGTCGCCGTCGGCAATGGGCCCTACCGGTTTGCCCTGGCTGTCGGCGATGACGAACTCGCCCAGGTACTGGTCCGTGATTTTGGGGTCCTCGGCATACAGCGTGGAGATCGCTTCCTCCGCCGAGCCGAACTTGCGTCCCTCGCCGCGCACGTGGGCTTTCCAGCCGCGCTCGACAATCTTCCAGTCGGCCTCGTAGCGGTCCATGGTCACTTTCATCCGTCCGCCGCCCGAGGCGATCCGGTAATCGAATCCATTGGCCTGCGACAGCTCTTTCAGCAGGGCCTCGGTCGGGCGGATATAGTTGAGGGCGCTGCGCTCGCCCACATCGCGGCCGTCGCAAAGGGCGTGCACGCGCACCTTCTTGACTCCATCCGCCGCGGCGCGCCGCAGCATTGCGAAAAGCTGCTCGATATGGCTGTGCACGTTTCCATCGGACAGCAGGCCGATAAAATGCAGCGTCCCGCCCGCCACTCCTCGCGCTACGGCCTTTTTCCAGACCTCACCCTCGAAAATATCGCCCGAGGCGATAGACAGGTTGACCCGCTTGGCCCCCTGGGCGAACACCCGCCCCGCGCCCAGCGCGTTGTGGCCCACCTCGCTGTTGCCCATGTCATCGTCCGAGGGCAGCCCCACCGCCGGGCCGTGGGCGCGCAACTGCGTGTAGAGCTTGTCCTCTTTCCAGAGACGGTCCAGAGTGGGAGTATTCGCCAGCCACACTCCATCAGACTCGTCGTGTTTGCCGATCCCCACGCCATCCATTATCATGAAAAGCAGCGGGCCGCTGCGCCCGTTGAACCCGGGCAGTTTTTTCAGTTTCAGAGCTTCCATCCCTTGTCCTTTCAGTATGAACAAACCGGCGTTTTTGTATCATTTCTGATGATTATACAGCGCCGCGCCATTAAGGCGGAGCCGCGCCAGACTTAAATATAACAAAAACGCACCCTGCTTTTCCAGTCTGATTTCCCACAGCCCTGAGGAGCATGATTCGGCCTAACTGCAAAAGGAGACAGCGATTCGGTTCTTCACAGTCCTGGGTAAGAGGGCTATTGATTCTCTCCGAGGTCTGTCCCGCGGGCATCCCACAGCAGGGAAGCAGGAAAAATATTTTGACAGTCAAGCCGTCATCCGGTAGAATACAGCGTGAATATCATTTTTTGAATCGGCAGAATTTTTCCGGCAGGGAGGTCGGCGTGGCCCGGTTCGCCGGTTACGAGGTTTGATTGACAGGCTGTATTCCAGGGATTGCAAAGGTCAGTCGTCCCAGCGATCACCTTCCGTTCGGGAGATTCAGGGATGGAGAACGATAAGGCAGGCATAGGTTACTCGGACTTAAAGGATTCGTTTTCGGCAGGCAGGGAAGCGGCGCAGGAAGGGTTGTCTGCGCGGAACAACCGGCCTGGATCGATGGCCCTGGCCTTCTGCACCGGGCAGCACGATCCGCTGGCCTGTCTGGAGGGTATCCGCTCGGTGCTTGGCTCCACACCGGTGGTCGGCGGCGCGGCAATCGGCCTTATAACTGCCGAACACCTGGGTTACGAGGGCTATCAGACCGGGCTGGCCCTTCTCCCGGAGGACCTGGCTGTCAGCCTTGCCACGGCCGGGGATGTTGACCGGGACGAGCGGGAGGCCGGGCGGCGGCTCGCGGCCTGTCTGAACAGTTCGGGCGTCCAGCGGACCAGGCTGGGACTTCTTTTTTATGAAACGATCCGCCAGGGACCGCCTCCCGCACCGTTGATGAACGTATCCTCCTACCTTATCGACTGTCTTTCGTCTGAACTGCGATCAACGCCGGACCTGCTGTTAGGGGCTGGATTGATAGGCAGTTATTCAATGAAACCCGGTTTCCAGTTTCTGGGAAGCGAGATTGGATATCAGAGCGCAAGCGCGACCCTGTTAGACGGCCCGTTCGAGGCTTTCTTCAGCATAATGCACGGCTGCAAGCCGATGAGCGACTACCATACGATAACACGGGTGGAAGGGCCGGTGGTATATGAGATAGACGGAAGGCCTGCTCTGGAAGTGGTGGGTGATCTGCTCGGCGCCCGGGAATGGCAGGACAATCTTCCCCTTATGCTGGTCACGCTGGGAATAAACCTCGGAGGGCGCTACGAACCCTACGACGAGAAGAAATACATCAACCGGCTGGTTGTGGGCTGCGATCAAAGCCGGAAAAGCATCACCCTGTTCGAGGCGGATTTCGAAAACGGCAGTGAGTTCCGGTTCATGCGCCGCAACGAGGAACTGATGCTGGCCTCGACCGAAAAAAATTGCCGCGATGCCAGGGCCAGGCTGATCCAGGAAGGCCTGGACCCGTTTTTCGCCCTTTATATCGACTGCGCCGGACGGGCCGCCGGTTTCTGCGGGGCGAACGTCGAGGAAGCCGATATAGTAAGGAAAACCATAGGAAAAGACATCCCTCTGCTTGGTTTCTACTCCGGAGTGGAAATAGCGCCGCTGATGGGAAAGAGCCGCGGGCTGGACTGGACCGGGGTCCTGCTTGTAATGTGCCGGAAGAAATGATCCGCCGATGACTGAAAAAACGGGCAGCGAAAACATGGATGAGCGCAATGACTTTCTCCGACGTCAGTACGAGGAGACGGCCAGCGACCTTCTGCGCTCGGATGTCAGGAATCTCGACCTGACACGCCGGCTGCAGCAGACGAGACGGTCGTTCCAGTTCATCTCTGTGCTCAGCCGGAACATCGAGCAGGCTTTCGAGGAAAATGACCTGTTCGACAATATCGTCAGGGCCCTGACCAGCGACCTGAACCTTGACGCGGCTGCGCTTTTCCGTGCGGTCCGGGCGCAGGGCCGGCTGGACTTGCTGGCCCAGCGAGGACTTGAGTTGCAGCGGTGTGATATTGACATCCCCCAGGAAATATTAAATTCAGGCGATGTGGAAAGGGTCTGGCAGGTGAACGGCCGGACAGCGCCCGGCGCTTTCCAGCGCTGGCTGGTCCGCCGTTTCGGCATGCCCTGCCTGACCTGGCATCCTGCCGGGGATTACGGTGACGGGAAACTCATTCTGTATATCGGCAACCGCTACGAGGACATGATCGCCAAACCGCCTTTCAACGAGGATATTCTTGAGGCGCTGGGGGCAATCTGCGCGGTGATCGGGCTGAAGCTCGACAACATCCGAAAAACAGGCGACATGCTGCGCCATGAGTCCGAGCGCCGAAGTATCGAACGTTACCGCGAACTGGCCGAAGCGTTGCCTCAGCCAGTGCTCGAGGCGGACACCGAGGGCCGCCTGATCTTTCTGAACAGCCGCGGGTTCCAGGAATTTGGGTACACGCGGGAGGAAATGACTTCCGGTTTGAGCCTGTTCCAGCTTACCGCCCCGGATTACTGGGAGAGGATGTGGATGGATGTCACCCGTGTCCTGAAAGGGATAAATATCTCCGGCCTGGAATACATGGCCGCACGCGCGGATGGCAGCCTGTTCCCGGTGCTGATGCATGCCGCTCCGATCTATTCAGGCGAAAGAGTGACAGGAGTCCGCGGAATAATGATCGACCTGACAGAGCGGCGTCAACTCGAAGAACAACGGATACGCACCGAGAAACTGGAGTCAGTGGGACTGCTGGCCGGGGGGATCGCCCACGATTTCAACAATATCCTGATGGCGATGCTGGGCAGCATATCCATGGTCAAGCGCTCGCTGGAGGATCGCCCGGAGCACCACGAGATGCTGACCGAGGCGGAACATGCCGGATACCGTGCGCGCGAGCTGACACAGCAGTTGCTCACCTTCTCGCGAGGCGGCGCGCCTGTGCTCCGCCCGGCCTATATCCCGCAGATAATCCGCGAAACAGCCAGGTTTTCACTGATGGGATCGAAAGTCTCCTGCCGTTTTTCGATCGCCGATAACCTGTGGAGCGCCGAGGTTGACACAGGCCAGATCAGCCAGGTGATAAACAATCTGGTCCTGAACGCGGTCCAGGCGATGCCCGAGGGAGGAGAGGTGAAGATTCGCGCCGGGAATGTCGAGATAACCTCCCGCAGCCACCTGCCTCTGAGGAAGGGGTGCTATATCAAGATAGTGGTCGAGGATACGGGGTGTGGAATACCGGAGGAGAACCTTTCGCGTATCTTTGATCCATATTTCACGACCAAGGAAAACGGCAGCGGGCTGGGCCTGGCCACTTCCTATTCAATCATCACAAGGCACGGCGGATGCATAACGGTGCAGAGCACGCGGGGGCATGGATCTATTTTTGCGATTTACCTCCCGGCGCTGGATATGGTGCTTGACGGTGACAAGGCTGGCTGTGATGTCAGCGAGAACCGGCATAAAAAAGTGCTGCTTATGGATGATGAGGAAGTCGTGCAGCGGGTGGTTGCCAGAATGTTGAACTCTCTGGGCCATGAAGTGCTGGTGGTCAAGGACGGGGAAACGGCGCTGGATGAGTACCGTCAGGCCAACCGTCAGCGCGCGCCTTTCGATGTGGTGATCCTGGACCTGACCATACAGAACGGGATGGGCGGGCGCGAGACCGCCGAGCGTCTTCTCGAGGAAGACCCGAAAGCCATGGTCATACTGTCCAGCGGCTACACCAATGATCCGGTTTTGACTAATTACCGCGACTACGGCTGTATGGGCGTAATCACCAAACCCTACCTGATCGAAGAACTGCGCGAAGCTCTTGAAAGCCTCTGAGTTGAAGTCGCGCAGTTCTCCGGATTCAGCTCTCAGACCTCAAGGAAATCCGAAACCCGCCCCTGGCGCGCCATCATCCGCTCAAGGCCTTCGATAGTCATGAAAAGCCTGCGCGGCTGGTGCAACAGGTCATACTGCTCGAAACGCTCCGGCCGCTGGTAGGCGAAACGGAACAGCTTGTCATACCAGTACAGGGCCCAGGGCGCATGGGTGTGCTCGATGCTCAGCAGGTTGAACAGCATGTAATCTTCGAGCGGTCCCCAGCGCGGAAGGTCTTCGATCGGGGCGTTGATATCAATCTTCTCGAACTCATCGCTGAAAGCGGACCGTAGTTGCCTGCGCCCGATCACCATCGCGTCCATGAACAGGTCGCGGTCTCCCGTTCTCACCGCTTCTCTCATACACATCCAGGCAGCCTGGACCCCGTGCCAGTTTGAATCGTGGTGACCCTTACCGAAAGGCTGGTAATTCTGGTCCAGCAGTTCCACAAAACCGCCGGCCTCAGGCCGCCAGTGGTGCTTTATAATGTACCTTACACACATGCCGGCGATCTGCTCCACCCGCTTGTCGTGTGTCAGCTCGGCCAGAGGGATGCAGGTGTTGAGCAGGTGCACCCATATCCCGAGGAATCTGGCGCCCGGCTCGTAAACCTCCGAATCCCAGCCGCCATAGTACATGAAATCCGGCGCGACAACTTTCCGGGTGATTGAATATACGGTTTCGAGAGCGGTCTCCAGCGCTTCCTTGTCGCCGGTGGCCTTGTGATACTCGGTCAGGCCGAGCGCGACATAGAAATCGCCAGCCGGGTCGGAGGCGGCCAGCAGTACCTTGCCCTCGGGTGTAAGTTCGGAGGCCCAACTGTTGTCCGGGTTGCGGGCGTACTTGTAGATGAAATCCTTGGTATGCCGGGCGATTGCCAGGTGGCGCTCATCGTGGCCGAAATGGTTGAAAAGATAGGAAAACACCCAGAGCGCCCGGCCCTGGAAATACATCTGCTTCAGATAGTAATGTTTCGCCAGGTAGGGCATGCCCTTCATCAGCTCACGGTAGGGCATCACGCCGCCGTTCTGCCAGTCGATTCCGTGGTCTTTCCAGTAACCCAGGTAATCGCGGTCCAGTTCCCTGCGGTGGAAGTCTTTCAACTCCTGCAAGGACATCCCGGCAATCCTGTCGACCACTGTTTTGCTCAGGCGGGACACTCCGTAACGCCCGTCCCCGTTCTCCTTCTCCGGTTCCTGCGCGGCCTGTCCCAGGCTCATCAGACCCAGCGGCGCGGCCGTGCCGAGGATGAACTTTCTGCGGTTCAGCATATGCAGCGCTCCTGTCGATAAAATGATACGGGAATGTATGTAAGGTTAATTCCGGATTTAATCGATCTCCAAGCCGGTAACGATCATAGCACGAGAATGAATGAAACACAATGGAGAGCCGGTCAATGAAGATTCTAAAGACGGAAGACAGGCGATCCGGCGTCACTTGCGGATGGGATTTGGCTCAGAGCAGGAAAAACAGGAACTGGCTGACCGCGGTGATTATTATAAGGGCCACCGGGTAGACCGCGGCGTAGGAAAGGAGGGGCTGACGGCTGTCGGTCATGTCGGTGATCGCGCCAAGAGCCGGGGTGCTGGTCATGCCGCCGCAGATCGCTCCCAGGACAGAGAGAAAATCCATTTTCAGGATATAGCGGCACAGGACAAGGCCTATAATTGAAGCTCCCAGGGTGATTATCGCCCCGGCGGCCAGCAGCGAAAGGCCCGACTCGGCGATGACCCCGGCGAACGATTCTCCGGCGGCAGTGCCCGCCCCGGCCAGGAACAGAACGAGGCCGAGCTGGCTCATGATGTACTTGGCCCCGCGCGGGATGCGGATATTCAGCTTGCCGATCCGTCCGTAATGCGCCAGTACCAGGCTCACCAGCAGCGGCCCCCCAGCCAGGCCAAGACGGAACGAGGCCCCGCCGGGCAGCGGGATGCTCTCGAACCCGAGAAGGATTCCGGCGAATATGCCGAGCGACAGCGCCAGGATGCTGGTCTCGTGGATACGTTTCTCGTGCTGGCCGGCATCCTGAAGGAACCGTTCGCAGTCCTGCCTGGCCCCCACAACCCGCACGGAATCCCCCACTTCCAGCACGAACCGTCCTGTGGGAACGAACTCCATGTCCTCCCGGAACACGCGGGTCACCACCACGCCGTAATTATCGAACACCCCTATTTCTCCCAGGCTGCGGCCGGTCATGTTCGAGCTTGAGACGAACACGTCCCTGGAGATTACGTCATTTGTGTTGAGCATGTCCTCGACATGCGTCTCCTCGCCGATCAGCAGCTTGAGCTTGTCCAGTTCCTCGTCCTTACCCACGGCCAGGATGATGTCCCCCAGCTCGAGGCGCAGGTCCGGCCGGGCTGTCATCACCTGACCGCCCCGGCGGACACGGCTGATATTGACCTCGGTGATGCTGTGCAGTTTCAGGTCGGACAGGCTTCTCCCCGCGCAACCAGGATTGGAGACCAGATACTGGCGGTGGCGCACCGTTTTCCCCTTCGGCTCGCTGTCGCGAACCCGCCGGGCCTCGCTGTCCAGGTTTATCCGCAGAAGGCGCGGAAGGAGCTGGACAAACAGCACCACGCCGATCACCCCGAACGGGTAGGCGATCCCGTAACCCACGCTGACCCGCGGATCAGACGCCGCATCCATCGCCGAGGCCAGCGCCGGCGTGCTGGTCATCGCCCCGGCGTACATCCCGATCGCCAGGGCCGGATTGATGTTGAACAGCCGGGTCACCAGCCAGGTGATAGCCGCGCCGGCCAGCACCACAAGAGCGCCGGTGCCGGCGAATACCACCCCCCGGCGCTTGAACTGATTGAAAAACCGCGGTCCGGCCTGCAGGCCCACGGCGTAGACGAAAAGGATAATCCCCAGGTCCTGCACCTCGCGCGGCAGTTTCACGCCGAAATGACCGAAAAGCAGGGCCACGAAAAGCACGCCCGAGGAGCCGAGCGTGACATTGGACACGCGAAGCTCGCCCAGCGCGCTGCCCAGGGCGATTATAAGGAACAGCGCGGCCAGGGGTTGAAAAAACTGCTGCAGCATGTTAAAGTCTCTTTATTGATCGGCGGTCCGGATTTACTTGCCAGGAAGCGTCCGGAATTCTAAGTTGAACAGATACAATATTGCGGACTCGCCGGAACGGCCAGAGCCATCCGGTGGCCCGCATTATTACAATATACGAAGATTTGAGCTTTTTCGCAAAATTGAATGCGTTCCGGACACGGACAGTATTCCTTTGGGGTGAGGCGGTTTTGCGGGATACAGATCCGGGAGAACCAGAACAGAGACAATGGACAGATCGAGGGGTGAAAGTTGACGCACGCTTTGCTTGTGATAACGACTGTTGCGGTGCTCGAGGGGCTTCTGTCTGCGGATAACGCGCTGGTCCTGGCTATACTGGTGCGCGTTCTGCCGAAAGAGCAGCAGAAAAAGGCTCTGTTGTACGGCATCGGCGGAGCATTCATTTTCCGCTTTCTGGCTATCCTTAGCGCGGCCACGCTCATCCGCTACTGGTACCTTCAGGCGTTAGGAGCGTTCTATCTGGCGTATCTGGCGGTCAGCCACTTCGCGCGGCACGCCTCCGCTCCGCACGGACACCAGCCCAAGCCAGCCGCTGGCTTCTGGCGCACCGTGGTGATGGTCGAGCTGACAGACATCGCCTTTGCCATAGACTCGATCCTGGCCGCGGTGGCCTTGACCCCCGAGATATGGCTGGTTTACACTGGGGGCATATTAGGCATGATTTTCATGCGCTACGCCGCCAGCTGGTTTATCAAGCTGCTGGAAAAGTTCCCGAACCTGGAGCACGCCGCCTATCTGGTCATCGGCTGGATCTCGGTCAAGCTTGGCCTGGAGGCGGCCTCGAACTGGCAGGCATCGCTCGGTCAGCCCTGGCACTGGCACCTTCCTCCCGCGCTTTTCTGGTGTGTCACTTTCGCGCTTTTCGGCGTAGGGTTCATAGGCGGACGGCGCGCGGCAGGCAGGCTGAAAGAGGAACAGACAAACAAGGAGTGATTCTTGGGTAATCTTCTTGACGGGCTTGAAAGCATTCCGATGCTGCTGCCCCTGGCGATCATGTGCATGCGGATCACCGATGTTTCAATCTCCACCATGCGCATGATCATGATAATACGGGGACGGCGCCTCACCGCGGCCTGCCTCGGGTTCTTCGAGGTGATGGTCTGGCTGGCGGCGATCACCGGAATATTCAGCCACCTGGACAACTGGGTCAATGTTATCTTTTACGGCCTGGGGTTCTCGCTGGGCAACATAGTCGGGATGTTCATCGAGAGCAAGATGGCGGTGGGGCAGCAGGTGCTGCGCTTTATCAGCCGGAGCGAGGGCGGGAGGATAATCGACGCCCTGCGCGGGCAGGGCCACGGCGTGACCCAGGTGGCGGCCACGGGGCGTGACGGCCCGGTGGGGCTGGGGTTCCTGATCGCCGCGCGCAAGAAAGTACCGCGCCTGATCGACGCTATCAACGAGATAGACCCCGCGGCCGTGATAACTGTGGAGGACGTGCGCCACAGCAACATTGTGGATTACTACCAGCAGGGGCAGATCGGCACGCGCTGGTGGAACAATTTTCTGAAAAAGAAATAATCTGTCAGGGATGATTATAAATTAGAACGGGGCACGGCGCACCGCACCCATTGCATTCATGACTTTTGGTTCAACCCCTTGAGGATATAAGGATAAACCGTAGGGGCAATTCATGAATTGCCCCTACGTAAAACGCCTTAAACTATCAGCCTTTAAGCTCTGCGAGCTTGTTCCGCACCGCCTCCACATGCCCTTTCACGCTCACCTCCGGCCAGGCGAACGCCACTTTGCCCCGCGGATCGATCAGGAACGTGCTGCGTTTAACGCCCATATATTTTTCCCCATACATGCTTTTTTCCTGCCACGCGCCGTACTGCTCCAGCGCCTGGTGCTGCGGGTCGCTCAGGAGGCGCACCTTGAGGCCGTGCTTGGCCGCGAACTTGCGGTGCGAGGCCGGGCTGTCCGGACTCACTCCCAGAACCGCGGCGTCCAGCGCGCCCAGGTCCTCGACCGCGGCGGTGAACTCGCAGGCCTCGGTGGTGCAGCCGGGGGTGTCATCCTTGGGATAGAAATACAGCACCACCCATTTGCCCTTGTAATCCTGAAGGCTCGCGGATTTGTCATCCTGGTCGGCCAGGCTGAAATCCGGGGCCTTGTCTCCGGCTTTAAGCATTATCCCTCCAACTGTGTTTCATTAAAGTCTACATAAAAGTACGATAATGAGAGACTCCAACCGGTTCGCCGCACAACCTGCCGCTCATTGCCCCGTTTTTTTATCCTCCCGGCGGCAGGTGGAAATCCCGAGCGGGCAGTAGGCCGGGCAGAAATTCAACAATCCGGTGGCCAGCGGGATGATCCCCACGGCGCCCCACCAGCTCTTGAAAATAAATCCCAGCCCGATGATCGCCAGCCCGGCCACGATCCGGACAGTCTTGTCCACTCCTCCGACATTGGCTTTCATGGTGCTGACCGCCTTTCCGGCTGAAAAACCTGTCCAGGGTAATAAGAGAAAGGGCGGCGCGTGTCTGCCGCGCCGCCCGTGAATTCTTTAAAGTTCAATGAGCCGCCCGCGCTCCAAGCTCGCGGTCCAGCATGTACAATCCGCCCGGATGATCGCCGATCAGTTTCAGCTTCTCGACTATCTCGACCGCCGCGGCTTCCTCCTCAACCTGCTCGGAAACGAACCAGTTGAGGAAAACCTCAGTGGCGTAATCCTTTTCGAGCCGCGCCGACTCGACCAGCTTGTGAATTTTGGAGGTCACGAGCTGCTCGTGCTTGTACGCCTCCTGGAAGACCGCCAGAGGACTGGCCCACTTGGCCGGAGGGGTGTCTATTTGAGCCAGAACCGCCTCGCCGTTGCGTTCATGGATGAAGCCGTAAATTTTCATGGCGTGCCCGAGTTCCTCGCCGGCCTGCACTTTCATCCAATTGGCCATGCCGGGGAAGTTTTTCGCCACGAAATTATTGGACATGGCCAGGTAAAGATATGCGGAATAGAGTTCGGCGTTGACCTGGTCGTTCAGGGCTTTCTGCATCTTCTTGCTGAGCATCTGAGTGATCCTCCCGTAATAAGTTGAAAGTAAATTCAGTTTTGCTCACCTCTACTGCTAATCATATCATATATTTTTCGAAGACAGCGTTCAAGTCCGGATAACCTCTGCTCAAGTCCGCCCGGAAAAGTCAGCCGTCACCGCGGACTTTCTTTTCGGGTTCGGACCGGGGCCGCCTCCTTTCAAAAGCGATGTATTCACCGGCAGCCGCTCCGGCTGGCGACTCGCTTTCCGCCTCCGATGCGCATGAGGAGCACAGACCGACATATTCGATCCGGCAGCCCAGAAGGCGGAAACCATCCGGCGCTTCCGGAAGACTGGTCAGGCCGGTATGCGCGGGACTTGCCAGATCGGTGACCCGGCCGCAACGCAGGCAGCGCGCGTGGCAGTGCTCGTGCAGGTCGGCATCGTACCGTTTCCGTCCCTCCGGACCGTTCAGCACCCGGACATGCCCCTCAACGGCCAGAACCTGAAGGTTCCGGTAAACCGTTCCCAGGCTGATCCGAGGGAGCCTGCCCCGCACCAGGGCGTATATTTCATCCGCCGTGGGATGGCTTTTGACCGCGGCCAGTTCTTCCAGGATAATCCGCCGCTGACGGGTCATGCGTCTTTCAGTCACCATGGGAATTCCTTATCAGTAATCATTACTGATAGTATTATATAAAACAACATGCTTTTTGTCAATAGAGAATGAGAAAAAACAGCAAACAGCAGTTCGGTTATTTACACAAGGTGCTCACAAACAAGGGGCGGCCAGATGGCCGCCCCTTGTGGCCCTTGACGCTGATCGCACCCGGGCCGGACAATTTATTTCTCAGTATATCGACAAATCACATCTGTTCGAGCGCTTTAACCGCGAGCCAGAGGAAACGCGGCACGTGGAAACAGCCCTTGTAGGGGCCGCCCTTGAACATGTGCGTGGGCCGTCCCTCCCGGTCCAGGTAGCCGAACCACTCGCCGTGCCCGCGATCCGGGAAACGGGCGAACGTGTAGTCCACCAGGCGCTCGAAGTTCTGGGCGTGACGGTTATCCGAGGTTTCGCGCCAGGCGGCGAGGAAAGCGTAGATCGCCTCGCAGTGCGGCCACCATAGTTTCATCGGCCATTCGAGCTGGGTGGGCGAGAACCCGCCGGCATCCAGGAAATAGAACAATCCGCCGTGGGCGCTGTCCCAGCCTTTCTCGAACATCCAGTCGATCATCGTTACGCCGTCCGCCACAACCTGGCTGTCCCTCAGGCGGCGCCCCACCTCGATCAGGAACCAGCCGGTCTCGATGGCGTGGCCCGGATTGAGAAGCCGTCCCTCGCTGCCCGGAAGAAGTGAGCCATCCGGCGCCACGTTCTCGTACACCAGGTGTTCCTCCGGCTGCATGTGACGGCGGATGCCCCTGATAGACTCATGGATAACCGGCAACCAGTCTTTCAGGTCGCTGTCCGAGGCGAAATCATCGGCCAGGGCGAGAGTGATCATCGGCACGGCCAACGCGCTTGCGGGGCGCTGACCGGCCAGGATGGGACGGCCCAGGGCGGCCGGGTCGGCGTTCCAGGCCTGGACCTGACGGAAGACCGATTCGGCCTCGGCCCGGATCGATCTGTCGCCGGTCAGACGCGAGAATTCGAGCAGGGCCAGGCTGTAGAAACACTCGGCGAATGGTTTCCGCTGGATTGTCAGAGGCTTTCCCTCCCGGTCCACGCTGAAATATACCCGCCCCTCGGCTCCCCGGCCGCAGCGCCGGATGAAATCATACCCCAGCATCGCCGCGTCGCGCCATTCGGGCCGTTTCTCCAGGGTGTTGTAAAGCTTGGAGAACATCCAGACCTGACGGCCCTGGAGCCACATGTGCTTGGTAGTATCGTAAACCTCGCCGTCACGCCCAAGGCAGTTGAAATAGCCGCCGTTTTCACTGTCCAGGCTGTGTTTGAGCCAGAACGGAATGACATTTCCGAGCAATTCTTTGCGGAACAGCCGGAGATATTTGTCCTTGTCGATGCCAGCCACCAGTCCACCTCTTTCGGATCAGCCCTTGAACTGGGCGAAAATCTTGTCCGCGTTGATGTGATATATCTTTTCCAGCACCTCATCCGGCAGTCCGATCCCGTAGATCATCCAGCGTCCCTGAAGTTGATGGCTGCCTGCGGGATCGAAATACTCGTCCCAGGTCTCGAGGAAACGGTAATAAATACGGTAGGCCTCTGCTTTAGGAGGAGTGTCGGTGCCGAACATCACGCGGTCCTGGTACTTGATCAGGAACTTGCGGCAGGTATAGGGCTGACGGCCCAGTTCGCTGATCCGGGCGTCGATGTCGACGTGGAAATTGGGATACATGTCCAGCCACATCCCTACCTGATGCAGCTCCTCGGGCAGGGTCCCCACGTGCGCGCCGATATAGATCGTATTAGGGTGCTTGGCGAACATCCGGTTGCGCTGGGCCAGGATCTCCCACTTCGAGGGGTATTTCGTGGTATCGCTGAAAGCCCAGCTTGGATGAGCGCCCAGCTCGTCGTAACGCTCGTTGTACTTGTCCACCGGGGTGAAGAATGCCTTGGGATCGGATACATGGACCATCACCGGAATTTTAAGCTGGCCGACCGCTTCCCAGAACGGGTCGATCCGGGGGTCGTCAACCGGGATAAGCTTGCCGCTGTTGTCCCTGTGCACCAGCCCCAGTTCCTTGAATATCTTTACCCCTCGCACACCCAGGCGCACCGCGTCTTTCAGCTTGGCGATCTCGCGGTCGGCCCATTTCGGATCATCGATCCCGGAAAAATCGGGGGAGAAGAACACTATGAAACGCTCGGGGGCGATGGCTTTAGTATCAGCAATATGCTTTTTGTAGATATCGTCTTTGCTCATTCCATCCAGGCTGACACAGCGGACCACCCCCGCCTTGTCCATCTCCTGAAGAAAATTCTTGAGCTGGCTTGCGTTACGAAGGTGGTTATGGATGTCAATCACCGGGAATTTGGGCCGCAGGACCATGGTTTCGTTCACCACGAGCTGGGCTTTGGGTTTCCAGTCCAGAAGCTTCAAATCGCCCATGGCCTGTGCGCTCAGAAGGGAGGGCAGCCCGGCGATGGCGGCCAGCAGGGAAAGCGCGGGAAGTCGTTTAAGCATTTATCCTCCTTGGAAGAATTATGGAATGAGCAGTTGAAAAGTACGAAATCAAAACAAATATATCCGGTTCATCAATAACACGCCAGAAATACCACAAATGACAAAGGCCGCCTTGAACCGCCCCTTATAAAAGCATCCGGAAGGTTCAGACGGCCTTTGAAAATTATTTTTTCACTCCGGCGGTATTAACATGAGCCGGATTCTCAGCCTCCTCATTCGTTCAGCGCTGTCTGCAGGGATTTGTCCTTGTACGCGCTTACCGCTGCCTGAATCTGTTCGCGTGTCAGCTTGCAGGCGGCCACTTTCGAAAAGTCGTGGTTATCGCTTTCCAAGGCTTGGAGCACCAGGGTGCGGCTCTCGGAGTTGAAATCGCTCTTGGCCTCGATCACTTTCTTCAAAGTCTCGCGTCCCACCGGGCAGGCGGCCACTTTCGAAAAATCTCCGCTTTCCGCCGCCGCGGCAATCACTTTCAGGCTCCTGGAATCCACGCCTCTGCTGGAAACAGCATAACTCGCCAGGGCCTGTTCAAGCTCGGCACGCGACACCTTGCAGGCCGCCACGCTCGAATAGTCGTTTTTCTCGATTGCGGCCAAAACATTCTGACGGACATGCTCATCCAGGTCGCTACTTTCCTGCGACAGCTTTTTCAACGCTTCACGGGTGGCGGAGCAGGCTGCCACTTTGGAGAAATCTCCGCTCTGCGCCGCGAGATGAATATTTTTCATCACCCTGGCGTCAAGCTTCGCGCTTTTCACGCCTTTGTCACAGGCGGCCTCGCAGAAGGCCGAAGCGCTCTGAACGCCGGATTCACTGCACGAGGCCTGCGTGCTGCACGCCGCCTTGTCCGCGCAGGAGGCGCTGGCGGTAGTCTTGGATGAACAGGACTCGCCGGCCTGGACCGCAAGGGCCAGACAGAAACAGCCGGCCGCGAGGATACCCCCGGTTTTCATCACTAAGCGCGAAAGATTCATTCGAACCTCCTCCTTATTAATTCATGTCACGCCGTAGCTGAAATAGCTGCCGGCCGGATTACCGCAGTCAAAGGCAGTGAATCAGGATTACCCACCGCCTGTTGGTTATAGGCTTTCTCCAGGTCCCCTCCTTTGAAAAACTATTCGCAACCAGTTTGATATTCAATGAGTTGCAGACCAGCTTGCCCTTAACCATTCTATAACTTGCCGGTCGAAAAATCAATACCTGTACAAAATAATTTACAAGTAAAAATCAGACAGGTTCCATTTTACCCAGGAATCTTTCACGGAATTTCAATTCGGGGCGGCGGAGCGGTCGAGCAGCCAGATAAGTTCACCTTCGCGAGGATTGACCAGTGTGGCGGGCAGATTTTTGTCGCCTGGAGAGGGAGCGTCAAAGACCATTTTCAGCACCGGGCGCTTGTTTTCTCCGGCCGCTATGACGATCACGGTCCGGGCGGAGTTTATCAACGGAAGGCTGAGCGTGAGGCGGTCGCGGGTGGAGTAGCCAGATGGGGCTTCGGTTTCGATCACCCATCGTTCACGTTCCTCCAGCGCCGGGCTGCCGGGGAAGAGTGAGGCCACGTGGCCGTCCGTCCCGATGCCGAGAAGGACCAGATCGAAGCGCGGGAACCCGGCCTGGGGGAAAAGCCCACGCAGAGTGGTTTCATATTCCAGGGCCGCGCTGGAACGCGGACGGACCTCACCCTTCATGCGGAACACGTTCTCCAATGGCAGAGGAACACGTTCGAGGAGAGTGTCCCTCGCCATGGCGTAGTTGCTCTCCGCGCTGTCTGGGGGGACACAGCGCTCATCGCCCCAGAACACGAAGATACTGGGCCAGGGCATAACGTAAAGATACGGTGAAGCAGAAAGCGACTCGTAAAGGGTGCGCGGAGTGCCGCCTCCGGCCAGCGCCACGCTGAACCATCCCCGCGCGGCCACGGCCTCCAGCGCGCGCTCCAGCACCAGACCGGCGGCGGCCCGGCTGAGAGACTGGATGTCATCGTAAATTCGTATGTTATCTCTTTCAGTCATTTTTCTACTGTCTCAAATAACTGTCTGTGGAAAAACAGAGTGATACGAGCTGATTATTGACCTGCAAGCCAATCAGAGAGACCAGGCTTTTCAGGACAGGGATTTCATGTCCTTTTCCGTCTTGTGGAAAAGGACCAAAAGACGCTGGGGGCCGTAAACTCGCATCGGCTGTGTTGGAACAGTACGCTTGGGTGTGCGCGGCTCTTTTTCACGCTGCCCTGGTTGCGGGGCGGCGCTGACGCGCAATGGCCCGCCCGGCCTTGTATCTTTTTCAGTTTCCGGTATGCGCGGAGCTTCTGCTCCGCTCCTTTGTCCCGGCTCGGACAGTACGGCCCCGGAGCGGCCCGCTGGGCCGCCCTGGGCAAAGACTGGCGATATAAACCTTCAAGCGGCTGCCAGGCGGCGGTTGTTCCTGGGGCCGCGCCTGTCCGAGCCTGCACCACAGGCAGCGTGTAAAAGAACTGTTAACGCCAAAGCCAGTTGAAGCTCAACAGTCCGGCGGCATTGCGCGGCAGCGCCGCCCGGTGACAAGGGAGCGGAATCAAAACTCCGTATAAACTTAAGCCAGAAAAACAGGCGTGGCCCGGACGAGTTGTGCGGCCCCGCTGGCTTTGCTGCTTTCGCCAAAACGAAAGCAGATAAAGAAGTTACAACAACAATTCAATATAAAGATCGCTAAAAAAATTTCCAAGACAGCAGTAACCGTCTCATTCATCTTCCGCCGTTTCTGATCCGGAACCGGCTTTTGCCGCCAGGGGACGCCAGCGGCGGCCATCGCGCTCCAGCAGTTCAGCCGCCTCGCGGGGGCCTTCCCCTCCGGCGGCATACAGGCAGGGTCCCCCGTTATTGCCCTCGCTCCAGGCATGGAGCACTGGAGTGATCAGGTTCCAGGCCACCGTGACCTCATCGTGACGGATGAACAGGGTCTGGTCACCGGCGATGCAGTCCATAAGCAGGCGCTCATAAGCGTCCGGAAGGGCCTCGCGAAACACGTTGCGATAGTGGAAATCCAGGGTCAGCGGGGTAAGGGCCACCTGAGGGCCGGGACGCTTGGCCTGGAATGTGAGCGCCACGCCCTCCTCGGGCTGAATGTTAAGCACCAGCTCGTTGGGTTCCAGGCTTTCGGCCACGTTGTTTTTGAACATCGAGTGGGGCACGCTTTTGAAGCGGATCGCGATCTCGCTGAGCCGCCGGGCCAGGCGCTTGCCCGAGCGCAGGTAGAACGGCACGCCCTGCCAGCGCCAGTTGTCCAGCATCAGCTTGACCGCCACGTATGTTTCCACCCTGGAGACGGGGTCGACATCCTTTTCATCACGGTAAGCCGGCAACCGCCGTTTCCCTTTCCCGCCCGCTCCGTACTGGCCGCGCACGGCCCAGCGCTCAAGCTCATCCAGCGGGAACTGTCGCACGGAGCGCAGGAGCTTGACTTTTTCATCCCGCACCCTGTCGGCGTCGAAAGAGCTGGGCGGTTCCATCGCCACCAGGGCCAGCATCTGCATCATATGGTTCTGGAACATGTCCCTGAGCTGTCCGCTCTGCTCGAAATACCCGGCCCGGTGTTCCACTCCCAGGGTCTCGGCCACGGTTATCTGCACGCTGTCCACGTAGCGTCGGTTCCAGATCGGCTCAAATATCGCGTTGGCGAAACGGAACATAAGGATGTTCTGCACGGTCTCCTTGCCAAGATAGTGGTCGATCCGGTAAATCTGCGGTTCGTCCAGAACGCTGTAAAGACGGCGGTCAAGATCGACTGCGCTGTCGAGGTCATGACCGAAAGGTTTCTCCACTACCACCCTCACCCACTGGCGGCGTTCCCGGTGTTCGCGGGTCAGACCGGCCGCACCCAGGCGCTCCACGATTGTGGTGAAAAGGTTCGGTGGCGTGGAAAGATAATAGATCCGGTTGCCGCCGGTGGGGAACACGTCTTCCAGGTCACTCGAACGGCTGATTATCGAGTCGTAGAAGTCGGCCCTGGTGTAGTCGCCGCTCAGGTAGAAACAGCGCCTGAGGAAAGCCTCCAGCGTGAGTTTGTCCATGCCATCGGTTTCGGACAGCGCCGCGCGGAGGTGTTCCCGGAACCGGCTGTCGGTCATCTGTGTGCGCGAACAGCCGAGGATGAAAAATTCCTCGGGCAGAAGGCCGCGCCGGAAAATACTGTACAAAGCCGGAGCCAGCTTGCGCCGGGTCAGATCGCCGGAGGCCCCGAAAATCACCAGCCCGCAGGGAGCCAGACGTTTTTCCACACAGAAAAAGCCGCCCCTTGGGATATGTGTGTGGGATACTATTTCAGTCATCTTTGCCTTCCATGTTGTTCAAATATGATGATGATCGCTGCAAATTCATAATACAACTCTTTTCCGTGTTGCACAAACCACAGTTGTGGCTTTTCAATCCGGTGTTGAAGCCAGATGTTACAAATCTGAGAGCACAAATGACTTTTTCTGCCTCGACGTATTAAATAGATGATCATTCTCATTATCAATCTAATCTGCCGGGAGTGATTGATTCAAGATTAGTGATAAAATTATATGGCTCAAAAACGGGCGCCCCGGCTTGTCAAATTGCCGAAAATGTTTTATTTTAAACAGTTTAGTGCAAATTCGAGTTGAATGACGACATTCAGGGCTGGCGGATGATGGGGAGAACAGCGGTCGAAAATAAGTCTCTGGAAGCCGGAGAAACCAGTTCCAGCCAGTCACTTTTCAATCCAGACTATATCCGGGTGCTGGCCATACATTTCCTGGCCATGGGTTCCACGGCGATCTATTTCTTCCTGCCGCGCTTTATCCGTTTCGGCGGCGGGGATGAGTTCCTGATCGGTTTGATAATGGGTGCGCCGGCCGCGGCGGCGGTTGTCATGCGCCTTCCCGCCGGGAGTTGGATCGACCGGTTCGGAAAGCGGCGATTGATATCCCTGGGTCTGGGGTCGTTCGCCGTGGCCTCGGCCCTGCCGGTGCTGGCCAGCGGAGCCGGGACTTATCTTTTTCTGGCCCGGGCAATGGCCGGCGGGACTGTGGTGCTGTATTTCACCTCCTCGGTCACTTACGTGGCGGACAAGGCCCCGGTGAAGCGCCGCGCCGAGGCGATAGCGGTCTATGGCGCGGCCGGTTTCGTGTCCCAGGCCATGGCGCCCTATATGGTGGAATGGCTGCTCAATGTCCTGCCGTTCGAGGCGCTTGTCCGTTTCCGGGTGCTGTTCGGTCTGGCCGCGCTTTGCGGTGCGCTCTCTGCCCTGGTCAGCCTGGGTCTGAGCCCGGATGTGCCGCGTCCGGAAAACAGCCTGGCACCGGAGCCCTGGCACAGGGTTATACGCAACCGCACCATGCTTTACCTGGTGGTGCCCTCGCTGGTGTTCGGCTCGGGTTATGCCTCGATATTCAATTTCGTGACAGATTTCACCCAGGTGAAGCACATCGGCGCGCCGAGCTGGTTTTTCATTTCCTATGCCCTGGTGGTGATCCTGTTGCGCCTGACCACGGGCCGCCTGATCGACCGCGTGGACCGCCGTCTGGGTGTAGTGCTTTCCCTGAGCGCCCTGGGCCTGGGCCTGGCCTACGCCTCCTTCTCCTTCAGGCACTGGGACCTGATCGTGATCGGTCTGTTGACAGGTATCGGGCACTGCTATATCTTTCCGACACTTAGTTCCCTTACATACGACAGTTCCCCGGTCCACAACCGCGGCACCTCGATGGCCCTTTACATGCTGGGATTCGACCTCAGCGCCATGGTGGTCAGCCCGATCCTGGGGCAGATCGCTCAGGTATGGGGCTATTATGCTATGTACCGTATCTCCGCGTTTCTGATACTGGCGGGACTGGCGTTCTATTCCACGGGCTGGCGACACCACGCGCCACGGGCGGTCCGGCGTTCGGCCCGCGGTCGAAGGGTGGCATAAAACTGAAAAGGAGCAGCGATGAGAGTCCTCCGTCTTGGAACGAGTCTGGCCCTTTTGCTGGTCGGCGTCACCTCTGTCGCCCTGTCCGCACGCGCCCTGGAGTATCGTGACCTTCTCACCGTGCGGCGTCTCTCCGGCCTGGCTGTTTCGCCGGATGGCCGATGGGCGGCGGTCGCGGAATCGGAAATCAATCCGGAGACATACGCCCGCGGCACGCGAATCCTGCTCCTTCCGCTGGCTGGCGGCGAGCCACAGCCTTTCGTAATCGATTCGACCGGGGCCTCCAGCCCGATGTTCACCCCTGACAGCCGGGCGCTGCTGTTCACCTCCTCGCGTTCCGGCTCCAGCCAGCTCTACCGTCTGCCCCTGGATTCCGGCGGAGAGCCGGCATGCCTGACCTCGCAGAGCGGCGGCATCACCGGGGCGGCGCTCTCGCCGGACGGGAGGCTTATCCTGTACACGGCCCGCGTTCTGGTGGACAGCCAGGAAGTATTTACTGACAAGCCCGGCGCGGCGCCCCGCGCCCGGATTTTCGACACCCTGTTCTACCGTCACTGGGACGCCTGGCGCAACGGCGCGTACAGCCACCTGTTCATCGCTCCGGCGGAGCCGGGAGCGCAGGCCCTGGACCTGACCCCCGGCAAAGTGGACTGCCCGCCCGCCGCGCTGGGAAGCCGGAAGGATTTCGCGGTCAGCCCGGACAACCGCCATGTCTATTATGCGGCCAACCGGGATGAGGTGGTGGCCCGCAGCACGAACAACGACCTCTGGCGGGTCGGGCTGGACGGCAAGGGCTTGGAGAGAGTGACCTCCAACCCGGCCAACGACAACACGGTGCTGTTCAGCCCGAAGGGCAAAGTCCTGGCCTACCGGGCGATGAAACGCGCCGGGTTCGAATCCGACAAGCATGATATCTGGCTTCTCGATACCTCCACGGGCCGCCGGGTCTGCCTGACCGGGGAGTTTGACCGCAGCGCCGAGGAACTGGCCTGGGACCCGAAAGGCGAGACGCTCTATTTCACGGCCGAGAGCGAGGGCAGGGTTTCGATCTTCAGTGTCCCGGCGCGCCTGGATGGTCCCGCGCCAAAGGCCGTCCGTCTCACAAATGAGGGATCCTGGAGCGGCATCTCGGTCACGCCGGACGGGAAAAGCATTGTCGCCCTGCGCCAGGCGCTCACCCGGCCCAATGAGGTCTATATCCTTCCGCTGGACGGCAAACCGGCGCGTCCGCTGACCAGCCGGAACAAGGACTGGCTGGCGCAGGTGGAGCTGACCCCGGCCGAGGATTTCTGGTTCGAGGCCGAGGACGGCGTGAAAGTGCACGGCTACCTGGTGCGGCCCCCGCAGTTCGACAGCTCAAAGAAATACCCGCTGGTCTACCTGATCCACGGCGGGCCTCAGGGCGCCTGGACCGATGAGTTCCACTACCGCTGGAACGCCCAGCTTTTCGCCGCCTGGGGCTATGTGGCCGTGATGGTCAATCCGCGGGGAAGCACGGGCTACGGGCAGAAATTCACCGACCAGATCACCGGCGACTGGGGCGGCCTGGTCTACCGCGACCTGATGCGCGGCCTGGATTACGTGCTGGCGAATTACTCTTTCGTGGACTCCACTCGCATGGGAGCGGCCGGAGCCTCGTACGGCGGCTACATGGTAAACTGGATCGAGGGCCACAGCCGCCGGTTCAAGTGCCTGGTGAACCATGACGGGGTCTACAACCTGGAGAGCATGTACGCCAGCACGGAGGAACTCTGGTTCCCGGAATGGGAGTTTGGCGGGACGCCCTGGGAGAACCCCACGCTGTACCGTCAGTGGTCGCCGCACCGGTTCGCCGCCGATTTCGCCACGCCCATGCTCGTGATACACGGCGACCGGGATTATCGCGTGCCGTCCGAGCAGGGGCTGATGGTGTACACCACGCTGCAGCGCAAGGGAATCGAATCGAAGATGCTGTATTTCCCGGACGAGGGGCACTGGGTGCTGGACCCGGTGAACGGCCGGATCTGGAATGAAACTATCCGCCAGTGGCTGGATAAACATTTGAAGAAGTGACTGTGCTGCTCCGTGGCGGCGCCGCTAGAGATCAAAAAGCAGGGGATGTTCCAAAAGACCTCGTTTTTATTCTTTGCGAATTGTGCAATCTCTATAATGTTGCAAGGAAAGAAGTTCCGTAGGGGCGACCGGCCGGTCGCCCTTACAACAAAGACTTTTGGGAAAGTCCCTGAGCTGGATTTGGTAGGCTTCACCCCGCAGCAAGCTGCGAGGAATTCTTTCGATTAGATACAAATTGCCGGTAAACACCACTGTAAATCAGAAGCAGGAGAGAGACAGGCTTGGAAAAGGTTAACGCTTTCGAAGATGAAATCCTCGGCCTTCTGCCCGAGGTCGAGGGGGCCGGGCGTATCGTGCGCTGCGCACTCGAGCGCGGCCAGGAACATCTGTTCGAGAACTGGAAACAGCGCGGGCCGGACTACCGCGAGACACTGGTGCGCGAGCTGGCCCGGATCGACTGGGAGGTGTTCGACCAGGCGCGGGAAATTCTGCGTGACGGTGAGAAGCTGAAAGAGTACCGCGAGGAGGAAATCCTGCCCGTGCCTATGCGCACCCATCAGGAGCAGCAGCCCGGCAGCGCCGAGGACTGGGAGGCCGGACGGCAGAGCCTGATAGAGGGCCGGGTGGCCTGGCTGGTCCCGGCGGGGGGCAGCGGCTCGCGGCTGGTCAAGATGCTGCCAGAAATCTACGCCTCGCTGCCGTTCCAGCGCCGCTACAAGGTGGCGGACGAGCAGATGAAGGAGTTCGATGCCGACTGCGCCAAGGGCCAGCTCCCGATCACCCCCGTGCTGGGCAAGACTTTCTACGGACTGTTCATGGAACAGGCCCTGGCCATAGGCGCGCGCGTGCAGCGCATGCCGGTGCTGATTTTCATGCTCAGCGATGAGACCCGCGAGGCTTCGCTCACCACTATCACCACGCACCCGCTTTTCTCCAGGCTCGAAAAGGCCATGGTCCTGTTCGATCACGGAATGAACCCCGTGCTGGACAAAGATGGTAAGATCATCCCGTACAACGCGGATGGACGGCTGGTGTTCAGCGGCAACGGCAACGGCGGGATGTTCAAGGCCATGCGCGGACCCGGCTACAAGGGCGGGCGGAACATCTTCGAACGGCTGGAAGCGGAAGGGATAGAGGTCGTCGGATTCTCCAACGTTGACAACCCGGTGGCCGACATTATCACCCCGCGCATGCTGGGAAGCCACGTGCGCAGGGCCGCGCGCCTTACTTTCGGTGTGGTGAAGAAGGCTTTTCCGCTGGAGCGCGTGGGCATGATCGTGCATATCGACAACCAGCCGAACCTGGAGAAGATCGAGTACAATGAATTCCCGGAGGCCCTGGCCAGGCGCACGCAGCCCGGCGATCCCGGCCGCCTCCTGTTCGAGCATGGGGATGTCAATGTGTTCCTGATGGATCTGGCCGAAATGCAGGCCGTGAGCCGCCTTCCGCTCAAGATGTACTCGGGCAAGACAGTCAAGACCGCGAACGGCGGGCGCGCCGTGGGCAACAAGTTCGAGTCGTTCGCTTTCCATATCATCCGCCAGACCCCGAAAGAAAAGGTGGACGTGAAGGAAATACTGCGCTCCGAGCAGTTCATGCCCACCAAGAACTCGATCGGCCGCGACAGCCCGGCCACGGTTATCCGCGCTCTCTGCTCCCGCAACATGCGCTGGCTGGAGTGTCAGGGCGCGAGCGTGGCGAAGCAGAGCGTGGAGGGCTGCCTGACCGACCTTCTGGAACTTCTGAGCGGCATGGTGGAGTCTGCCGCCCGCGGCACGCTGTTCCAGGACGAGGTCATGGTTCTGGCCGGACGGGTCGGAAAAGCACGCGCCTCGCGCGAAAAGGTGGACATCGAGGCCCTCTGCGACAGTATAGCTGAGATGGGCGACCGGGCGCAGGCAGCGAAATTCGAGGAACTGAAACTGGCCTGCGACCATGTGTTCAGCGTGCTTCGCCCTGGTGAGGCCAGGGCGTTCGTGGAGTTCAGCCCGGCCTATGCCATGGAGGCCGAGGACCTGGCGGAGATGGGCGTGGGCCGCGGCTGGGTGCTGGAGGAGGGCTGCCAGGTGGCCCTGACCGGGCATCCGAGCCAGGTGATGTTAGGCGAGAATTTCCACGCGAAAAAGAACAGTGTTTTCATACTGGATATCCATAACGAGTACGGCGATATCCTGATGAACGACGACCGCTGGCTGACTTTCGAACTGGATGACGCGGGCAAGGCCGAGATCGGCGGCAATGTGACTGTCGAGGAGGGGGCCGAGCTGGAAATCCATGTCGAGGGCAGCGGCAAGGTTGTCATACCGGACGGCGCGGTGATCCGCGGAAACCGCACCGTGCGCGTGCCGGACGGTGAGACCGTGGTCGTGGAGGGGTGATTTTCAGAGCGATTTGATACGCCCTGTCACTGATGGAATCGGGGGCGGAGTGTGTAACTGAACAAAATCCGGCGTTTTGTGAGAGGACCCAGAAATGGCAAAGCTCAATCGCAGGGGATTCATCAATGCGGCATCATTGAGTCTCGGTTCCGCGGCATTGGGAACAGCGGCCCTGGGCGCCACGGCCTGCGCTCCGGGTGCGGCGGCCACCGGCCGGGCAGGCCGCCTGCCGCGAGAGGTCTGGATTGCGACTGTCTCTCAGAACAACCTGACCGCCGCCAGTCCGGACGAGATGGTGGACAGGCTGCTGGAGCGCATGGAGGAAACCGCCCCGCTTCAGCCGGACATTGTCTGTTTGCCCGAGGTCGCGCCGTTCATGAACCTCGATTCGGGTAATCCGAAGCCGCAGTCCGTGGCTGAGACAACGAACGGCAAGCTGGCGCGCAGGTTCGCGGAGTATGCGGTCAAGCACAACTGCTATGTCTGGTGCCCGATGTACACACTGGAGGACGGGAAGATATTCAACGCCCTGGTGCTCCTGGACCGCGCTGGCAAGGTTGTGGGCGAGTACCGGAAAATGCACGCCACGCCAGGGGAAATGGAGGACGGGGTTACGCCGGGGCCGCTCGCTCCGCCGGTGTTCAAAACCGATTTCGGAGTTGTCGGGGCGCAGATATGCTTTGACATCGAATGGCTGGACGGCTGGCAGGGCCTGCACGACCAGGGCGCGGAGGTGGTGTTCTGGTCCTCGGCGTTCGGCGGAGGGGAGAAGCTCAACATGTTGGCCACCCTGTTCCGCTATGCCGTGGTCTCCAGCACGCTCAAGGGCGTGAGCCGCATCTGCGATATCAGCGGCCAGAACCTGGCCTGGACCGGTATCTGGGACAGGTGGTGCTGCGCCAGGATAAACCTGGAAAAAGCATTCCTGCACACCTGGCCCGCGGTGGAGAAGTTCGGCGACATCCGCAAGAAGTACGGCCAGGCGGTGCGGATCACTACCTTCCAGGATGAGGAATGGTCGATTCTGGAGAGCCTCTCGGCGGAGGTGAAGGTGGTGGACGTGCTGAAGGAGTTCAGCATCCCGACTTTCGATGAAATGGTGCGCGAGGCCACGGAATTGCAGAACAAGAAACGCGGGGCCTGAGTTCCAAGGGTTTGAGGTTGACGCTCGCAGTCCTGAGACAGATTGCACGAACTGAAACTGATTGATATAAAATGAAATAAAGCAAATGCAGGGGCTGTCCCAAAAGTCCCCGATTTTGCTCTTTGCAAATTGTTGCAATCTCTAACCAATTGAAATAAAAGCAGTTCTGTAGGGGCACGGCGCGCCGTGCCCCTTGTATATTAGAGTGATAGTGTTAGGATGG
>CAYYNT010000028.1:0-49457 GCA_964473155.1 uncultured Gemmatimonadales bacterium
CGGAGGAGGGATTCGAACCCCCGACACGTGGATTATGATTCCACTGCTCTGACCAACTGAGCTACTCCGCCTTGATTTCTCTCAAGAGATTATAAATATTGGAAAAACCGTCCGGTCTGTCAATATTATTTTTGTCCGGATACAGCCTCCGGCCTGTATCCAATCCTTTTCACCCCTGACAGCGGCCATCCCGCGGACAGAATGCAGATACCCCCGGAAGACCTGGTCCGTACAATCGCCTCACCCGGCACGGCTGAAACACGCGTGCGCGGAAGCCGTTTTCTGGCCCTGGCCGCCCCGGCCCCCGCGCGCGGCGATGCGGAAAAAATTATCCTGACGGAGGAGAAAAAATATCACGCCGCCACCCATCACTGCCGGGCCTGGCGTTCCCTCGAACAGCCGGAAACCAATTTCATCCAGGACGATGACGGGGAGCCGTCCGGGAGCGCCGGACTGCCTATCCTGCAGGCAATACAAAGCGCCGGGCTGTGCGGGGTGGTGGTGGTGGTGACACGCTATTTCGGCGGAGTCAAGTTAGGAGTGGGCGGACTGGTGCGCGCTTACAGCGATGCGGCTTCCCTGGCCCTGGCCGCCGCAGGAACTAAAGATGGCTTTCACGCCGGGATCCTCCGGCTGTCCTTTGAGTATTCATTATTCGGACGGATCAACCAGGTGCTGGAAAGTGAGCCGGTGGTTGTCACCGGGCGTAGCTTCGCGCAGGATGCCGGTCTGAATATTGCAGTTGCATCGAGCCGTTCATCCTCTCTCGGAGAAAAACTGGTGGAGGCCGCGGCAGGACGGATAAAGATTGAAGCCCTGGAGCGGAAAGTGGTTTTCCCGGACCATGCAGGCTAATGGTGACAGGATAATGCAGACGCCTTACGAAATGCCGGAGACCGGCCAGGAACTGAACGGAGAAACCCTGCCGCTGTTCCTGCTGGAAGACCGTGTCGTGCTGCCGGGTGTGGTCGTCCCGGTGGCGGTGACAGCCGCCTGTCTGCGCGAACTTACCGCCCTGGGTCTGTCGCGAAACTCGGCGATTGTTTTTGCCTGTCCTCCGGAGCCGGAGAGAGACAACTGGTCCGGGTCGCTCTGCTGCCCTGTGGGAGTGCTGGCGCGGGTGATACGTTTTATCCGCATGGGTGACGCCGGGGGCCGTCTGCTGGTCCAGGGCGACAGCCGGGTCTGCCTGGATGCCATCCGCGACCACGGCCACCTGACACTCTGCCGCGTCTCAAAAATAGACCTCCCGGAAACACAGCCGGAACAGACTGAATCCGCTCGCTCTGATCTTTACAATCATTTTCTGGATTATCTTCAGACCGAACCATCCATGTCGGCCGAACTCGGCGAGGCCGCGGCGCTGTTCGGCTGTCCCGGCCGTCTGGCGGACTTCATCGCCTCCAATCTCGATCTCGATCTGGCCGGGCGCCGCTCGCTTGTCCCTTTGAGCGATCCGCTGGCGCGGGCCGGACGGGTCATGGAGCTTCTGTCCGGTAAGTCCCAGACGCTTATCGGACCGGGATACTCATGGAACGCCGGCACGGCCGCGGACCAGAAGCCGGGCGATAGCGTGACACGGAAGCGCACCGTCCAGGAACATGAGGAGGATAACCCAGGTGAAGAACTGGACAGCCTTTCCCGGAGAATAGAGGCCGCGGGTATGAGCGCCGAGGCAGAGGCCGTGGCCTGGCGCGAGCTTGCGCGCCTTCGCCGCATGAACCAGTCCTCGGCGGAATACAGCCAGTGCCGCAACTGGCTCGAGTGGCTGGCCGACATGCCCTGGAAAGCCCCGTTGAGCGATACAGCCGATCCGGAGCTTGTGAAGGCCGCATTGGACAGCGACCACTACGGGCTGGAAGAGGTCAAGCAGAGAATTGTCGAGCATCTGGCCGTACGCCGCCTGCGCGGGGCGGACAGCGGCCTGGTTCTCTGCCTGTCTGGTCCTCCCGGAGTGGGAAAAACATCCCTCGGACAATCGATAGCGCGGGCGCTGGGACGGAAATTCTGCCGCGCACCGCTGGGCGGCGTGCGCGATGAGGCCGAGATACGCGGTCATCGACGCACCTATGTGGGCGCGCTGCCCGGACGGATCATCCAGCAGATCCGACGCGCAGGCTCCCGCGATCCGGTGATGATGCTGGACGAGATCGACAAGCTGGGCGGCGAGGGACGCTCGGACCCGGCCTCCGCCCTGCTCGAGGCCCTCGACCCGGCGCAGAACGGCTGCTTCACGGACCATTATCTGTCGGTGGGGTTCGACCTGTCCCGCGTGCTGTTCATCACCACGGCCAATCTGGCCTGCCAGATACCGCAGGCCCTGCTCGACCGTCTGGAAGTGATCGAGCTGCCCGGCTACACAGCCTCGGAAAAGATCCGTATCTGCCGCAACCACATTCTGCCGGCGCAGATGATCGAGTGCGGCCTGAATCCCGGCGACCTTTCGATTTCGGACACGGCGCTGGGAGAGATCGTGGACCGCTATACCCGCGAGGCCGGAGTGCGCCAGCTTTCCCGCGAGATAGCCGCTATCTGCCGCAAGGCCGCTCTGCGTAAGCTCAGGAATGAAAGCCTGCCCCCGGTGAATGCACCGGACCTGGCTCAATTGCTGGGGCCGCCGCAGTTCCTGCCGGAAAGCCCTCCCGCCCAGGATGAGGTGGGAGTGGCCACGGCCCTGGCCTGGACCTCGACTGGGGGCGAGATACTGCTGGTTGAGGCGCTGAGGATGGAAGGTTCGCGGGGTTTTGAACTGACCGGGCGGCTGGGGGAGGTCATGCGGGAATCGGCCCTGGCATCCCAGAGCTGGCTCCGTGCAAACAGCAGCCGGTTCTCCGCGCCAGGCGACTTTTTCAGCAACTGCGACATTCACCTTCACGTGCCCTCGGGCGGCACGCCAAAGGATGGTCCCTCGGCGGGCCTGGCTATAACCGCGGCCCTGGCCAGCCTGATGACCGGCCGTCCTGTCCGCTCCGACACGGCCATGACCGGTGAAATCACGTTGCGCGGAAAAATAATGCCGGTCGGCGGGGTCCGGGAGAAAATCATAGCCGCCCATCGCGCCGGTCTCAGGCGGATCGTTCTGCCTGCGGACAACGCCCCGGATCTGGTTCATCTGCCGTCTGAAATAGCCGCTGAAGTTTCTTTTATAACAGTATCCAGTGTAGACGCCGCTCTGGAGGCGGTTCTACTCCCGGCCCGGGGACCGCGCAGAGACAAATAATGTATCTGATTATATAATAGCAGGTTCCATATCCTGTTCCGATATATCGACGGCATTGACAACCGGACCGATTCCGGCTAAATATATAGTAGCCTGCGGACGGAACGGTTTGGAAAACGCTGCATAGACAGGGTGGAAGAATGTGGGACTTGATCGAAAAAAAGGATGCGATTGAGGAACTGATCGATCGCGATCCACGCTACAGCAAGGAAGCCTACCTTTTCGTGCTGGATTCCCTCCGCGCGGTAATCGAATCTCTCAAAACTGTGCGTCATGTCTCCGGTCAGGAGCTCAGCGACGGGTGCCGCAGGCGCGCGCTGGAACTGTATGGGCCGCTGGCCAGGACAGTCCTCGAGTACTGGGGTATCAACAGCACCTCGGATATCGGCGAGATCGTTTTCAACCTTATCCAGATTAAACAGCTCACCAAGACAGACCAGGACAGCAAGGAAGATTTCCGCGACGTATTCGACTTCAAGGAAGCCTTCGAAAAGCAGTATCCCTGGGGCAAGGTAAGCTGATCCGCATACGCTGTGCATGCCGGTTGTCCGGTTTCCGCTGCTCTGAAATTGCGTTTTCAGCTTCCAGATTCTAAAATGAATCTGTTGTCCGATCAAATGCAACCATCTCTCGCGGATGTATCCGTCATATTTGTTTTCAGGAGGCCGATGTGAAGATCACTGTCGTTGGGGCTGGTAATGTCGGAGCGACTACCGCCTGCAAGCTGGCCGAAAAAGACCTGGCCAATGAGATAGTCCTGATCGATATAGTCGAGGGCACGCCCCAGGGCAAGGCGCTCGATTTGTGGGAAAGCGCCCCGATAGAGGGATTCGATTGCCGCTGCACGGGCACGAACTCCTGGGACGACACCGCTGGAAGCGACCTGGTGGTCGTGACAGCCGGTTTGCCCCGTAAACCGGGGATGAGCCGGGATGACCTTCTGGAGAAAAACACCGAAATAGTCAAGTCCGTGGCCGAGCAGATACGCAGGGTCAGTCCCAAGGCCATCGTCATCGTGGTTTCCAATCCGCTGGACGTGATGACCTGGGTGGCGCGCAAGGTGACCGGTTTCGAACCGGCGAGGGTTTTCGGCATGGCCGGAGTGCTGGACACGGCGCGCTATCGCTCCTTTATCGCCCTGCACCTGGGCGTGTCGGTGCGAGATATCTCGGCCATGGTCCTGGGAGGTCACGGTGATTCGATGGTCCCCCTGCCCCGCTACACGACTGTCTCCGGCATCCCGCTGAGCGAGCTGATGTATGAGGCGGATATCCAGGCGATCATCCAGCGCACCCGTGACGGCGGAGCGGAGATTGTCAAACTGCTGAAAACCGGCAGCGCATTCTATGCCCCGGCGGCCGCCGCGGTGGAAATGGCGGAATCAGTGATCAAGGACAAGAAGCGCGTGCTGCCCTGCGCCTGTCATCTGGACGGACAGTATGGCCTTCATGACGTGTACGTGGGAGTTCCGGCCCGGCTCGGCAGTTCCGGGGTCGAGGAAGTTATCGAGCTGGAACTGAGTGCCACGGAAAAAGAAGCTCTCGCCCGCTCGGCCAAGGATGTGCGCTCGAATATCGCCAAACTCAAGCTCTGAACCGTTAATAAAACAGGCCTGGGGCTTATCCGCCCCAGGCCTGTTTAATCTGTCGAAAGCATCCGGTAATCAGCCGCGTTTTCCATGCCGTTTTTTTCTGCCTGTATCCTTTTGCTTCTGTCCACGCTTGCTTGTGTCCACTCTCTGTTTTATCGTGACCGGCGTGCCGTTCTCATCGGCCATCAAACCTCCGCGGCGTTTGTCCTCATACTGTTTAAGGGCATGCTCACGCTTGGACTTGAAATCGAGGAATTCGTGTAGAGTTTCCTCCTGACGGCGTATATAGCGCCGCGAGGCTATGGCCACAATAGTCAGCAGAATAATGGCCGGGATAAACATCAGGACAGTTTCCATCGAACGGGCCGTATCCTCCACCCCGGCGCTCGCTCCGGCGCTGAAAAGCTGCCAGACCATGTAGCCCATCACCCCCAGGCAAAACATTATAACCAGCGCCGAACCGCCTATAACCGAATACTCTTTAATTCTGGTCTGACGGACAGTCTCGTAGCCAGCCTGCTCGAAGCGGTCCTGACGCTCGATTTCCCTGCGGGAGGGAGCGAGAGCTTTTATCAGCCAGAACAGCAGTAAAAGCAGAACGATTACGAAAGGCAGGGTGAGTAACACGTTACGGATATCACTGGTCATGCATATCCTCGTGTCTGATACCGGGGAAGGCTGGCCGGATTTATTCCGCTGTGCGGCTTAAACCCAGCTTGACCCGCTCGATATAGCTGAGAAGTTCGGTCAGGCGGACGGCAAAATTATCCTCCACTACAAGTACTTCGCCGCTGGCAAACCGGACGCCGTGAATATAGATATCCACGTTCTCACCGGCCAGTTTCTCCAGAGTGACAATCGTGTCCCTTTTCCAGCTTAAAATTTCACGCAGTGTTACACTGGTGCGCCCAAGCTCCGCGCGAAGCTGCAACGAGATGTCATTGAGGCGTTTGAGTTCGAGTGTATTCTCGGGTTTTTCCGCTGACTCGAAACTTTCGAATTCCAGTTTCTTGATCTTGGGCTGGTCCAACCTTACCTCCGTACTGACAGCCAATGGTACGGCAACCGCGTGAAAAAATGATTGACCGGCTATCACATTAGCAATTTCTATACCATTGGCCGGACATCATTTTCCGCGACAATGTTGCGGCTGAAGGACAGAAAATCGGACAGGCGGATGAAATCGTCCACGGCAAGTTCCTCAGGACGGCGGCTCAAATCAATACCCGCGCTGCGCGACATTTGATCGAGGTCCTCCGGATTCAGCCTGTAAAGAGAATCTGATCGCAACACTTTCTGAATCTGCTTGCGGCGCTCCAGAAAAAGACGTTTCACCAGGGCGCGAAACACCCGGTCATCCTTCGGCCGCACAGGACTCCCGCCCTTGAAATCCAGACGCACCACAGCGGAATCCACCCTCGGACGCGGGCTGAAATTATCGGCTCCCACTGGGAAAAGGTACTCTGCCGTGGAATAACAGGCAATAAAAACCGGAAGCATGGCCCAGTGCTTGCCGCCCGGCGATGAGGTTATCTTCCGGGCCACCTCCTCCTGGAGCATCAGCACAACCGCACCAAGGCTTTCCCTCGCCTCGATCAGGCGGTGCAGAAGGTTCGAGGTGATATTGTATGGAATGTTGCCCGCCACCAGCGGGGTCATAGGGGAGCATTCAGCGGCCCAGGACTCGAAATCGAAACGCAGGATGTCCCCCCGGATTACAGCCACCCGTTGGTCCGCACGGAAAGTTTCCTCCAGATGGGCGGCCCATTGCGCATCCAGTTCCAGAAGAGTAGTCCGGGCGGCCCGCGCCACAATCTGCCGGCTCAGACGGCCCGGGCCGGCCCCCAGTTCCAGCACGTGAGCATTTTCAAGGCTGCCTAACGATTCGGCGATCCGCCGGGCGACATTATCGCTTTTCAGGAAATTCTGGCCCAGGGCGCGCATGTGATCTCGCGACGGTTTCCCGGAGGTGTTTTCACGGTGGCTTTTAGGCCGGCTGAAATCTTTCAGGCTCATGATGACTTCTGGCAATTGATTGAAAACTATCGGGATTAAGTGAAAAACCCCGGGACGGAGACGCCCGGGGCCTTTTACCGTATTATCCAAATATCCTGTTCATTCTTCGCTTTCTTCTTCCCCATCCGGCCCCAGAGACACGACATACATGCTTTCCGGGTCAAGCACCAGCTTGGCGATATCGGAGAGGTCCTCTCTCCTGACCGCCTCAATATTCGTTATCACGTCATCTATAGGCTGGTAAACTTCATCGTTAAGCTCAAAGTTGGCCAGACGGAACATGCGGGTGGTAGTGCTCTCAAGGCCCAGAACAAGCTGGCCCTTCAATTGGTTCTTGGCCCCCTGAAGCTCATCGCCGGTCACGCCATGCTGCAGGATTTTGTCATATTCCTGACGGATGACATCGATCGCATGTTCCCTGCGGCTGGGATCCACTCCGGCGTACACGCCGAATACTCCGCTGTCACGGTAGAATTGCTGGAAGCTGTAGACCACATAAGCCAGAGCTTCCTCCTCACGCACACGCTGAAACAGGCGCGAACTCATACCCCCGCCGACAATACTGCTAAGCAGGAGGAAAGCGTAACGCCGGGGATCGGAATGCGAGAGCCCGAGAGCACCGAGGCACAGATGTGTCTGCTGGCAGCTCCGGCTGAAATGACGGTTCACCGGACCCGAAACGGTGTTGCTGTCCACGGGAGTCCCGTGCGCGCCGTTGCCGTTCCTTGCCGCGGCAAAGCCGAATTTCTGCCGGATAGTCGCTTCTATCGAGTCAAAATCGATATTGCCCGCCACAGATATAACAATGTTGCGAGCCTGATACTCACAGGTCAGATAACCCAGAAGGTCATCGCGGCCGATGGCCTCCACTGTCTCATAGGTGCCGAGCAGCGGGTAACCGAGCGGTCCGCCGCCCCAGATCGTCTCGGAATAAAGCTGGTGTATAAGGTCATCCGGGGTATCTTCCATGTTCCGGATTTCCTCATACACAACCTGTTTTTCGCGCGAAAGCTGATCCTCTGCTACGCACGGTGAATCGATCAGGTCGGCCAGCACGTCCAGAGCATAATCGGTGTACTCGTCCAGCACCTTGGCGTGGAAACAGGTGAATTCCCGGCTGGTGAAGGCATCCAGGCTTCCACCCACCGATTCGATGGAATTGGCTATCTCCTTGACGTCCCGCCGGCTGGTGCCTTTGAACACCATATGCTCGAGCAGATGGCTTATGCCCACTTTCTCGACCGGCTCATGACGGCTGCCGCGGTTAACCCACACGCCAATCGAGCAGGACCGGACATGCGGAATGCGCTCCAGAACGATTCGCATTCCGCTTTCTGTCTTCAGGTGCTTTACCTGTTCGGCGCTCACGCTCTACTGGTTTCCTTCCTCTTCCATGGCCGCCACTTTGGACAGCTTGATCCGGTTCTGCTTGTCAATCCCGATCAGCTTGACCTTGAACCGGTCTCCGACCTTGACCACTGATTCGACATCCTTGACCCGTGTCTTTTCAAGCTCCGAGACATGCACGAGACCCTCGCGGCCGGGCATGAACTCGACAAAAGCGCCGAAAGAGGTCACGGTCTTCACCACGCTGTTGTATATCCGTCCTATTTCAGGTTCGGCGGCTATCTCGTTGATCCGGTCGATTGCGATGTTGCAGGCGTTCTCGTCCGACGAGGCGATAGTAACCGTTCCGTCGTCCTCGATCTCGATCTTCGCTCCCGACTCCTCCGTGATCTTGCGGATCATCTTGCCGCCGGGACCGATCACTTCACGGATCTTGTCCGGATGTATCTTGATAGTCACAATCCGGGGCGCGTAGGGGCTTATCTCGGTGCGCGGACTGTCGATCGCCTTGTCCATCAGGTTCAGTATGTGATTGTAGCCTGTAATGGCCTGCTGCATCGCCTCACCAAGCACGGCCAGCGGTATGCCGCCCATCTTGCTGTCGAGCTGGAAGGCGGTCAGGCCCTCCCGGCTCCCGGCCACCTTGAAATCCATGTCGCCGAGATGGTCCTCGATCCCCAGGATGTCGCTGAGAACGGCGTGCCTGCCGTCCTCGAAAATCAGTCCCATTGCGATCCCGGCCACCGCCCTTTTCAACGGCACCCCGGCATCCATAAGCGCCAGCGAACCGCCGCAGACAGTGGCCATTGAACTGGAACCGTTGGACTCCAGGATGTCCGACACCAGACGCACGGTGTACGGAAAACCCGTAATGTCTATCATAGGGCGAATAGCCCGCTCGGCCAGCGCCCCGTGCCCGATCTCCCGGCGGCCCGGGCCGCGCGGAATCCCGACCTCGCCCACACTGAACGACGGGAAATTGTAATGCAGCATGAAAGTCTTGCGGAACTCGGCCTGCTCTATCGAGTCGATAACCTGGCTGTCCATGCTTGTGCCGAGTGTAGCTGAAACCAGGGCCTGGGTCTGCCCGCGGGTGAAGAGCGCCGAGCCGTGCACGCGTGGCAGCACCTGGATTTCACAGGTAATCTGGCGGATGTCGGTGGTCGAGCGCCCGTCAACCCGGCGTCCCTGCTCCAGCACCATCCGGCGCATCTTTTCCTTTTCCAGCTCGCCGATCACCGAGGATATCTCTTTTTCCATTTCGGGATATTCCTCGGCCAGATCGTCGATCGTATCGGCCACGAGCTGATTGTAAGTCTCCTCGCGGGCCTGCTTTTCGGCGATTGTCAGGATGTCATCCAGCGGGCCGGTGACCTTGCCGCGCACCAGGTCGCGAAGCTTCTGGTCCATTTCGCGGGCCACAAAAGCCTGCTTTGCCGCTCCGGCCTGGCCGGTCAACTCCGCGATCAGTTCGATCACCTCGGCGATGCCTTTCTGGGCAAATTCCAGAGCGCCCAGAACCACCGTCGACGAAAGTTCGTTCGCTCCTCCCTCGACCATCACGATATCAGTCCGGGTGCCGGCGACAGTCAGATCGAGACTGCTGGAATCCATCTGTCCGAAAGTGGGATTCAGCACGTACTGCCCGTCGATATAGCCTACCCGGACCGAGGCCACGGTGTCCGTAACCGGTATGTGGCTGATCGAGAGCGCCGCGCTCGCCGCTATCAGGCCCAGCACATCCGCCTGGTTTTCCTGGTCCGCGCTCAGCACGGTCAGCATCACCATGACATCGTGGTTGTAGCCTTTCGGGAACAGCGGCCGGATAGGACGGTCCACCTGGCGGGCGCAAAGTATCTCGCGCTCACTCGGTTTCCCCTCACGCTTGAAAAATCCGCCTGGAATTTTTCCTCCGGCGAACGCGCGTTCACGGTAGTCCACGAACAGGGGCAGAAAGTCCGTCCCCGGCTTAGGCTCCTTGCTCGCCACCACAGCGGCCAGGATGACCGTGTCGCCGTAACGCACCAGCGCGGCGCCATGCGCCTGCTTGGCCATTCGTCCTGTTTCGATTGAAAGCGGTCTCCCGCCTATGATACGTTCTACTCTGTAAATCATGTGATTCCTTCCGCTTTGTGATTTGAATAAGCCGATTATCTTCGGGGACCGCCCGAAATTTCAGGTCCGTAAACCGGGTCTTCCGACAAGCGGAAAGATTTACGCCGCCCTTATTCCGACAGGCTTACTCGCGCCGCGGCCTCGATGGACGCGGCCTGAATGAGTTACTTGCGCAACTGGAGCCTTCCGATAAGCTCCTTGTATTCGTTAAAATCGTTCCGGCGCAGGTAATCGAGCAGGCGCTTGCGCTGACCGACCAGCTTCAGCAGTCCCCGGCGGGAATGATGGTCCTTTTTATGACTTTTGAAATGCTCGGTCAGGTTGCGAATCCTTTCGGTAAGGATCGCCACCTGTATGGCGGACGAACCGACATCCTTCTCACTCTTGCGGTACTGCTCGATCAGTCCGGCCTTGACTTCATTCGTGATGCTCATCTACTACCCTCCAGATGCTGACTCAGGTTGAAAACAACCTTTTGGTTTATAGATATTGACGGCTTATTTGCAGGTTTCCCGGCATCCGTTCCGCCGGGTGTTAAAGTCTTTCAAACACTTCTCTCACAGCCCGGTCATCCCTCTCCATCTGGCTGACCAGCTCACCGGCATCCTTGAAACTGAGGATCGGCCGGATTCGCTCGATCACCTCCACCTCCAGGACCTGCCCGTAGAGGTCGCCGCTGAAATCGTACAGGTTCAATTCCAGGACCGGCCTTTCCTCGCCGAAAGTGGGCCGGGGGCCCCAATGCAGCGCTCCGCGAACAAACTGTCCGTTAAGATTCAGCCGCGCGGCATAGATTCCAGGCTGAAAAAGCTGCTTGCGATCGAACACCGGCATCAGGTTGGCGGTCGGATGCCCCAACTCACGCCCTCGTCCCGCGCCATGCACCACTCTGCCAGTGAACGAGTAGAACCTTCCGAGCAACCGCGCCGCACCCTGCATGTCTCCAACATCAAGCGCCCTCCGGATTCTCGAACTTGAAACCGGGATGCCGTTTTCCAGCACGGGCGGCACTCGTGTAAGAGAGAATCCCATACGGCCGGAAAGCTCGGCAAGCACTCTTTCACCGCCGGCGCGGTCTTTTCCGAACGCATGGTCGTAACCCACGACCAGGGCTTTCATCCGGTAGCGTTCCAGCAGGCACCCGACTACAAAACGTTCGGGCGTTGACTGCGACAGTTGCCTGTCGAACCGGACCACGGCCATGTAATCCAGGCCGCGAGCGGAAATAAGCTTTATCTTTGAATCCGTGCTGGTCAGAAGGCCGAATGCAGCCTCCGGCTGAAGAACATGCCGCGGGTGAGGGTCAAAAGTGACCATCAGAGAGCGTAAATTCTGCTCCCGCGCAGTCCTGACCAGTTCCTCAAGTATATGGACATGCCCCCGGTGCACTCCGTCGAACGTCCCGACAGTAACAGCCGTGCCATTTTCCGCCGGAAACTCCCGGGAGTCCCCATCCTTCCAGACTTCCATCGAATAATCCTCGGAGAGCCGGTGCTATCACTCCCAGCCCATCTTTCACGCGGCCGGGAAGGCCTCAACCATCAGACGGCGCGGCCGGAGCACACCGGCTCCCCGCCCGATCAGCTCCAGCACTCCGACTCCCAGAAAAGAACCGTCCGGCGCGTGCAATCTCACGTCATTCGGTCCAATCTTATAATCATCTTCCAGTAAAACGGCTCCGTCCGCCAGTTCGAGGCTGCGACCGAAAGACAAACTCTGCCTCCCGTCTTCCGTCACCCTCACGGCCGGTAAATGCTGCATTCCCTGCTCTACCGGCAACAGAAAGGCTTTTCTGGCCTCAACACCGTCCAAAACCGAAAGCTCATCTAAAGTAACCGCGCCATCCAGACTGAAAAATCCCACCCGGGTGCGCACCAGTTCCTCAAGCAGTCCTCCCGTTCCCAGTTTTGCTCCCAGGTCACGGGCAAAAGAACGCATATAAGTCCCGGCCGAGCATACGACTTCCACCTCGATACTCGGCAAATTCATTGACAGTATTACAATCCTGTCAATGCGCACATTCGCCGGGCGCAACGCCGGGATCTTGCCGCGCCGGGCCAGGGTATAGGCCGGCACGCCCTCGATTTTCTTGGAACTGTAGCTGGGCGGCATCTGATTTATCACGCCCAGAAAAGATGTCAACAGCTTTTCCAGCTCTGTCTTGCCGCCCACCGCGGCCTCTATATCACCCTCGAACCTGCCGGTTATCGCTCCCTCGGCATCGTCCGTGGCGCTGGTCTCGCCCAGGCGGATAACGGCGCGGTAGACCTTGTCCTGATTTGAAAGGTACGAGGCGAAACGTGTCGCTCCACCCAGACACATCACCAGCAGGCCCGAGGCCAGAGGGTCCAACGTACCGGTATGACCGACCTTGCGCAGCCCGAACAGCCGCCGGACGCTGTTCACCACGTCGTGACTCGTCGGCCCCACGGGTTTGTGCATCAGGAGGATGCCGCGCGGACCCGTCTGCCCGGCCACAGGCTCACGGCTTTTCACGGCTGCTCTCCCTCACCCGTCTCCGTCTCGCCCCGCTCCTCGCGCTCATAGCGCAACAGATCGAGCAGCCCATCGATGCGCGCCGCATTCTGCAGGCTTGTATCGAGACGGAAATGCAGTCCCGGCAGGTATTTCAAATAGCAACGCTGTCCGAGCGCCGCCCGGATGAAACCGGATGCCCGCTCCAGGGCCTCCAGGGCCGGTTTCTTATCCTCGCCGGGGACAGAAACGAACACGGTCGCCTCGCGCAGATCATCCGCGCAACGCACCGCAGTCACCGTCACCTCTGTCAGCCGCGGGTCACGAACCCCGAAACGTATAATGCCGCCGATCTCGCGATGCAGCAGTTCGCCGACACGGTCGCTTCTTTTGAACGCATGCTGTCTTGTCATTACAGGAACTGCATCCTCTGGCCGATCATCATCACCTGGCCGTCGGAAGCCACCAGGTCCGAGACTTTGGAAAGCACCTGGTTGGCAAAGCGCTGCTCGTTGGCCACTATCGCCACCGCTATTGTCGAGCGCTGCCAACTGTCAAGCTGATCCACCTCGGCCACTGAAACGTTGAATTTATTGCTGATCCTGGCTTTAAGACGGTTCAGCACGCCACGTTTCGACTTGAGCGACTGAATCCCATCCAGATGCAGCTCGAATTCGCAAACTCCGATAACCATGCAGGACCAATGCCCACGCCGGGCCTCAGGAGGAAAGCTGACGCTTAACCTCTTCGATTATATAAGTCTCGATAACGTCGCCAGCCTTGATATCCATAAAATTCTCGAGGCGAATGCCGCACTCGAATCCGGCATTAACCTCGCGTACATCATCCTTCACGCGCTTCAGCGAGGCGATTGTTCCCTCCCACACCACCACGCCGTCACGCACCAGACGCGCTTTATGGTTGCGGTTAACCGTGCCGCTCGAGACATGGCAACCGGCAATCGCGCCGACTTTGGAGAGCTTGAACACCTGGCGCACAGCCACAGTGCTCTGCAGGCTCTCGCGCTGCTCGGCGGTCAGAAGTCCCTCCATCGCCTTGCGGATATCATCGACAGTCTCGTAGATGACCCGGTAGAGGCGGATATCGACTCCCTCGCGCTGGGCTGTTTCGCGCGCCTTGACATCCGGCCGCACATGGAAGCCGATGATAATGGCGTCGGAGGCCGAGGCCAGGATAACGTCATTCTCACTGATCGCGCCTACACCGCGATGGATCACCTCGACCTTCACCTCATGGGTCGAAAGCTTCTCCAGAGCGTCACTCAGCGCCTCCACCGACCCGTCCACATCGCCCTTGATAATCAGGTGCAGAGTATGGACCTCGCCGGCCTCGATCCGCTCGTAAAGCTGGCCGAGAGTCATCTTGTGGTGGCGGTTGAAATCCTGCTCGCGCTTAAGCCGCTGGCGTATGTTCGAAATGCCCTTGGCCTCGCGTTCCTCGCGCATCACATGGAACGTATCGCCCGCCTGCGGCACCCCGCCGAAACCCAGGACCTGCACCGGGGATGAGGGGCCCTCCTCGGTCAGATGTTCGCCGCGCTCGTTCCGCATGGCGCGGACACGCCCGGAAACCAGCCCGCAGATAAACGGATCGCCCACATGCAGGCATCCGGCGGTAAGAAGGACCGTGGCCACCGGTCCCATGCCGCGGTCGAGCTTGGCCTCGATCACCACCCCGCGGGCCGGGCCGGTCTGCACCGCGGTAAGCTCCATCATCTCGGCCTGAAGGAGAATCAGCTCCATAAGCTTTTCAACACCGATGCCCTTTTTCGCGCTGATCTCAGCGCAGAGCACCTTCCCGCCGAACTCCTCGATCAACAGTCCGTGATTGGCCAGGGTCTGCTTGGTTTTGCCCGGATTGGCCTGGGGCAGATCAATTTTATTTATCGCCACAATTATCGGCACGCCGGCGGCCCTGGCATGGTTCATCGCTTCCAGGGTCTGCGGCTGAACCGCGTCATCCGCAGCCACTACCAGCACCACTATGTCAGTTACCTGCGCCCCGCGGGCGCGCATCGAGGTGAACGCCTCGTGGCCGGGCGTGTCCAGGAAACAGACAGTCCCGCCCTCGGTCTCGACTTTATAGGCGCCGATATGCTGCGTTATACCGCCCGCCTCGCCGGTGACAACGCTGGTCTTGCGGATATAATCGAGCAGAGTGGTTTTACCGTGGTCGACATGCCCCATCACCGTCACTATCGGAGCGCGGCGGGTCGGGACCACTCCATCGCCCACAACTTCCTCGACCACTTCCTGCAACAATTCCTGACCGTATTCCTCGGCGTGAATCGCCTTGAAGCCGAATTCTTCACAGATCAGGCTGATCGTCTCAAAATCCAGGCGCTGGTTGACCGTAACCATCAAACCCAGGTCTATACAGGTGGAAATCAGCGTGGCGGCGGGAATGTCGATAAGATCGCTCAACTCGGCCAGTGAAATGAACTCCATCACCCGGACGCTCTTTTCCGGCTCGTGCGTCTCGACTACCTCCGCAACTCCAGCAACCGGGCGGCGGCGCTTTTTCTTGCGCACTCCGGCGTCGATCTTGGCCAATGTCTTGCGGATATTATCGGCGATGACTTTCTGGCTGACCTGTTTTTTCTTCTTTTTCTTTTTACCCCAGGCCTTGACCTGTGAACGGTCCTCTTCCTCCTGCACCGGCGCGGGGGTCTGCGTCGTGGCCCGCTCTGAATCAAAACGCTTACGCCGGACTGCATTCCTGGGGCGGTGCGAATCGCGTTTTTTTTCCTGCTCATCGTCCTTTGCACGCGCGGGGACGATTTTCTTCCTGTTTTCGATTTTCTGTCTTACGGCGGCTTTTTCCTGTGCGAGCTTCCTGGTGATAAGCTCAACTGTCTTTTCTTCGATAGTGCTCATATGGGAGCTAACCGGCAGGTTTATCTCCTCAAGGAGCTTTACCAGAGCCTCGCTCGAGATATCGAAGTCTTTTGCCACCTGATATACGCGATATCCGGCCAAAGTCTTCTCCTCAATTTGAAATTACATCCATAACCGCCGAACCACAGGTCCCCCGAATCCTTCGCGGAACCGCTCGAACCGTCAGCGAAAACCGAACAGAACTGCCCGTATCCTGTTTCCTGCTCCCATAGACAAAAGGCAGGAATTCCAATATCCATCTATAATAGCAGCATGATAGCTATTTGTAAATAGTTTATCCTGTTATTGATATTCCGTGCCGTTAATATGTGACACCCGGCCCTGGATTATTCCTCATCCTCGGAATAATGTTCCACCAGGTAATCAACTATTTCCTTTATCCGTACGGCGGTCTTGCGTCCTATCCCCTTGACTCCGGTCAGTTCTTCCAGATCGGCCAGCACAAGCTGATAGAAACTGTCGTAACCCGCGGCCTCGAGTTTCTCTCTGATCGCGGGCGTGATCGCCTCGATAAGGTGGAGCGGGAAATCCTCGACCGGCAGGCTGTCGATAAACTCCTGCTGCTCGGGATCGAGCTTATTCAGGTTACGTCGAGCCCCGCTCTCATATTCCTCCACTTCCTCCTCAATCTCATCCTCAGCCACTGCGGCGCCGCTGTCTGCTTCCGGTTCTGATACGGCCTTCTGCTCGACCGGCTCTTCTTCGGGCATCCCGGCGGCGCTTTCCTCGGGGATGGCCTCAGGGATTACCTCAGCGGCAGGCTCCTGCACCGGAACCGTTTCAGCCTTAACCGCGGCCTTCTCCTCCGGTTCCGATACAGCCGCTTCCTCGACCGTTGTTTTTTTCGGTCCGAAAATGCCGGCCAGGCCCTCATCCCGCTGGATCATGAAATCTTTCTTGGTCATCAGCTCGATTTTCCAGCCTGTAAGCTTCGAGGCCAGACGCACGTTCTGCCCGTTCTTGCCGATAGCCAGCGAGAGCTGATCGTCCTCGATCACCACATTAACCACACCGTCCTCGCGGTTTATCGTGGTGCGGTATATCTTGGCCGGATTGAGCGCGGCGCGCACATACTCCTGCGCCTCATCGCTGTAAGGGATTATATCGATCCGCTCGCCGCCCAGTTCGTTGACCACGGCCTGCACACGGCTGCCCTTGAGACCCACGCAGGCCCCCACCGCATCGATGTGATCATCATGTGAATAGACCGCGATCTTGGCCCGGCTGCCTGCCTCGCGCACCACACCACGGATGTCGATGATCCCCTGGTATATTTCAGGCACCTCAAGCTGGAACAGAGCTTTAAGGAAAGACTCGCTCGTGCGGCTCAGGATAAGCTGCGGCCCTTTTGTGGTCTCACGGATATCTATCAGGCAGGCGCGCACCGGATCACCCTGCTTGAAATGGTCTTTGCGATTGGTCTCCTTCATCGGCATGATCGCCTCGGTCTGCCGGTTCAGGAACACGACATAGTTACCGCGCTCCACCTGCTGGATAGTTCCCGAGAGCAGTTCGCCGATCTTACCCGAGTATTCGGAACGGATCTTGTCGCGCTCCGCCTCGCGGATGCGCTGAATGACCACCTGCTTGGCCGCCTGAATCGCGTTGCGTCCGAATTCAGCAAAGGGGACCTCGGTCCAGAGTATCTCCTCGGGATTGATCTTCGGCTGAGTCAGGCGGGCTTCGGCTGCCGAAATCTGAGAAGAGGGATCATCCACGGTTTCCACCACTTTACGTCCCACCTGAATCCGGATACGACCCTCGCGGGGTTCGATCTGGACTTTCACCTCGCAATTCGCCCCGTACCGCTTGCGCACAGCAGCCACAAGCCCGGCTTCGATCATTTCGATAAGCTCGATCTGACTGATGCTTTTCTCGCGTGCGATCTCGCCGAAGGCATCCAGAATCGGATTGATCATTTTAACAACTCCATCAGCAGCCTGATTTAAGGATTGAAAGCCTGTCTGCGAGCTTCAGAACTCTGCCCGTCAGATTACATGTTATTTCCATTCGAAAACCAGGTTGGCCCTGGCGATATCATTCAACGGCGCTCCGACCTCTTCACCGCCCTCGATCTGCACCTTCACCATGCCGTCCGCCCCGACACCGCAAAGGATGCCGGTCAGGTTCCTGCGGTTCTCCAGAGGACGCTTCAGCCTGATCTTCACTTTCCGTCCGGCGAACCGTTCATAATCAGCCGGTTTCACCAGCGGACGGTCCAGCCCGGGGGAGGACACTTCCAGGACCCACGAGGCATTGAGCACACCCGAGGCATCTATCAACTGATCGACGAGACGGCTGGCACGGGCGCAGTCCTCGACATTCACCCCATCCGGCCTGTCCACGTAAAGCCTCACCGTCCGCCGCCGCGGCAGGCCGGAAACCTCCACAAGCACCAGTTCCATACCGGCAGAGGCCAGGACAGGAGAACAGATACCGGCGATCTTTTCCTCGATATCCATCGGGGCCTCCTGGGAAAACCATCCGCTTAAACAGTCCCATTCAAAAAGAAAGAGTGGGGTTCGCCCCACTCTATTATCAATTATAACCAGTACTTGCCAAAATTGCAAGGAAAAGAAGATGAAACATATTGATTTTATTGCCTGTTCGCTTTTTAGATTTACCGCCTGCGGGAGCGAAAAGAAAAAACTATCGCTGAGAATTGGGAAATCTCCCGTACAGCTTTCCTGCCACAGCCTCCGTAACCAGATCGGAGATATCTCCCCCCAGAGCGGCCACTTCGCGCACCAGGCTGGAACTGAGATATATATACGCCTGTTCGGGCGCCATGAACACCTCTTCAAGCTCCGGCGCAAGCTTCTTGTTCATCAGGGCCATCTGAAACTCATATTCGAAATCCGACACCGCCCGCAATCCGCGGAAAATAACCACCGCTCCGCGCTTTCTGGCATACTCCACCAGCAATCCATCGAACAGATCGACCTCCAGGTCCAGCCTCATTTCAGCTAAAGAATCGCGGATCATTCCCTCGCGCTCCTCCGCGCTGAACGTGGTGCGCTTTGCCGGCGCCTTAGCTACGGCGATAATAAGTTTGTCCACCAGCTTAATGCCGCGGCGGATAATATCCATGTGCCCGAGAGTTATCGGGTCGAAAGTGCCCGGATAGATGCCGATCCTCACGGCGCCGTCCTTTCTTCAGGCTGCACGTAGATGCTGTATGCCGCTGAGCCGAAAACCCGCATCTTCAGCGGCGCCAGGCTGTCCTCCGGGCGTTGCGGCTGATCGGAAGCGCCATGTTCGAGCACAAGCACCGCTCCCGGCCGCATACCGTCGAGCCACCATTGCAGGACCAGCCGGTCCAGTCCTTTCCCATATGGCGGGTCGGCGAACACCAGGTCGAAACACTCCGCGCTCTCGCGCTCCATGAACGCCTCGGCGCCTGTCCGCACTACTCGGCACCGGTCCCGGACATCCAGGGTTGCGATATTTTTATCGAGCGCGCTCAGGGATTCGCGGGAGCTTTCCACAAAGACAGCCTGACTCGCCCCGCGGCTGAGAGCCTCGAGACCCAGCGCGCCGCTGCCCGAAAAAAGATCGAGGACGCCGGCCCCCTGGCAGGCGTCCCCGAGCGCCGAGAACATCGACCCCTTCAACTTGTCGCCGGTGGGTCGCACCGCGCGTCCGGAGGGCGCATGCAGCCTCCGTCCGCGAAAACGCCCCGCGATTATACGCATCTATTCGTAAACCTTGATATCCTTGATGTTGGCCTGAAGGTGCCGCATGTTGTTCCAGTCGTTTTCCTCCAGGACAAAAGCCATGCTGATCTTGTCCCGCGCCGTATTGATCTCTTTCAGCTTGTCGGCCAGATGAAAGCCGATTGCGTCCAACTGACGGCCGTCATGGCGCACCCGCATCTTGAGATGGTTGTTGCCGACAATCCTCGGATAACCCACCACGGAAAGCGCGTTGGCCACCAGGACCGGCTTGGGGTTGCCCGGACCGTATGGCTGGAACATCTGCATGCAGTGCAGAAGGTCGTAGTCAGCCTGCTCCAGACTGACTTCCAGGTCGACCATTATCTCGGGCGTCAGGTCCTCAAAGGTCAGCTTATCATGCGCCGCCCTGTCGAAAGCCTCGATGAACTCCTCCAGGTCAGGCTGCTTGAGCTGAAGCCCGGCGGCATATTTGTGCCCGCCGAAAACGTCCAGACAGTGGCTGCAGCTTTTTAACGCCTCATAAAGATGAAAATTCGCGATCGAACGGGCGGAACCCTTGCCCTCACCATCCGCGTCAAAAGTGATCAACACTGTCGGACGGTAGTATTCTTCAACGATTCTCGAGGCGACTATACCCAGCACTCCGGGATGCCAGTTGTGAGAATGAATTACGATCGACCAGCGGTTCTCCAGGTCGACAGTATCCTCGATCATGCGGCGCGCCTCCTGCAGCGTCTGGTTGTCGACCTCGCGACGGGAGCGGTTCTCCTGGTCCAGGACCTGGGCCAGACGCATCGCCTGCCCCATATCATCAGTCAGGAACAGCTCCACGCCCCGCAGGGCGTCTCCCATCCTGCCGACCGCATTGATCCGCGGCGCCATTGAAAATACCACATCCGCGCTGCCCAGTTTCTTTTCGCTCAGTCCGGCCAGCTCGATGAGCGCCCGGATACCGGGCTTGCGCGAGGTTTTCAGCTTTTCCAGCCCCACCCTGGCGAAAATTCTGTTCTCGCCAAGCAGCGGGACAATATCGGCAATCGAGCCGACCGCAACCAGGTCCAGATGCTCGTACAACTCGTTCTCATCGTGACCCATCCTCCGGCAAAGTCCCTGGCAGAGCTTGAATCCAACCCCGATCCCGGCAAGCTCCTTTTCAGGATAGGTGTCTCCCGGCTGCTTTGGATTGAGGATCGCCGCTGTGTCCGGTATTTCCGGGCCGGGCTCGTGGTGGTCGGTCACGATAACATCCATGCCCTTGCTCTTGGCGTATTCGATGGCTTCCACCGCGGTGATCCCGCAGTCGACAGTCACCAGCAGTGAAGCTCCCATCGCCGCCACGGCGTCGATGCCCACCTCTGTTATGCCGTAGCCCTCGATCATGCGGTTGGGGATATAGTAGCCCACGGAACCGCCGAGCTGACGGAGATAGCGCACCATCAGGGAGATGGATGTGATGCCGTCGACATCGTAATCCCCGTACACGACAATCTTCTCGTGCCTTTCGAGACCTCTGGCAAGGCGCTCCACGGCCGCCTCCATACCTAACATCAGGTATGGATCGTACAGGTCGTTCAAATTTGGCTGAAGGAAACGCTCGATATCTGCCGCACTGTGAAATCCACGGTTGGAGAGGATCCGGGCGACCAGGGGATGGAGACCGAACCGGCTGTCTATCTCAGCCTGCGGAATAACATCCTGGATTGTCGGGCTGACCCAGCGGTACTTCATTTTTATCACCCTGGCTGAAATTTATCGGTCGTCACAAAAAAAGATCGGGAGCGAAGCATAAGCCGGATTCTGTACTCCGTATACATACGGAGCGACAGCCATTCATCTTGGCGCGGGATTTCTCCAGCGCTCTGTTGCAACCTACCCGGGAGTCGAACGAGACGAGCCGTCTCTCCTCCCCTATTCGGTTTTGCTCCGGATGGGGTTTGCCCTGCCCCGTCCGTCGCCGGACGGGCGGTGCGCTCTTACCGCACCATTTCACCCTTACCCCGGCCCGAGGGCGCGGGGCGGTATGTTTTCTGTTGCACTTTCCGTCAGGTCACCCTGCCTGGACGTTATCCAGCATCCTGCTCTGCGGAGTCCGGACTTTCCTCGGCGCGCGTCACAGCGCACCGTGGCTGTCCGCTTCGCTCCCTTTACGCTGTCACGGGGTTTCAAGCCCCGTTGCCGTTTTCCTCGTAATACATTATGCGCCCGCAGTACTCGCAAGTATGGATTTCCTTGCACTTCCGGATATCCGCCACCTGCTGGAGCGGAATGACGGCATGGCAGCCGCCGCAGCTTCCGTTTCGCAGCGCCACCACCGCATGATTTATCCGCGAGTTCATGATCCGCTCGTACAGACCGAGCACACGGGGTTTAACCCTCACCGCGATTGCCTGCCTTTTCTGAAGCCGGATCGCGATCTGCTCGTCCATTTCCCGCATCTCGGCGCTGAGACGCTCGTGCTCCTCGCGGCGTCCGTCTTCCTCGCCGGCCAATGCCGAGCGGGCCTGTTCCAGGCCCTGCCCCGCTTGCTCAATCTGCTCCATCCGGGCGATGATTTTCTCTTCCAGTTCCGCTTTTTCCCGCTTGATGGCCTCGATTTCGGTCAGCAGGGCCGAGTATTCCCGATTGGTTTTGACATTCAACAACTGCTGCTTGTAGCGGTTGGAGCCCTCATCGAGCTGCGCCACCCGGCTTTCGGTCTCGCGTATCGCAAGACGGGCGTTCTTCAGTTGGGATTCCCTGTCGGTAAGTTCCCCACGGGCCTGTTCTATTCCCCGTTCGACCGCCTCGATTCTGGCAGGGATTGCAGCCCTTCGTCCCTTGATTTCATAGATCTCAACATCAATTTCCTGGAGCTTCAACAGGAGTTCCAGAGATTCTTCCATCATTCCCTCCTGAACTTGATGAACCCCGCGCAGCCTTCCCCGCCCTGCTGAGAATCGAGCCGTCAGAAATAAAAAAAGTGCACCGTCCTCGGACAGTACACTTTAATGTACCAGACTCCTGAAGAATATGTCTTCACGTCAGTGTATTTTAAATATTCCATAGAACGGTTGTTTTCAATATGGTGGGCGATACTGGATTTGAACCAGTGATCTTCCGGATGTGAACCGGACGCTCTAACCGCTGAGCCAATCGCCCATAGATTCAAAATGGTGGGCCCACTAGGACTTGAACCTAGGACCGGCGGATTATGAGTCCGCTGCTCTAACCAACTGAGCTATGGGCCCCTCCCGCTAAGAGAAATTTAAGTTAATTGCCTTCGGCCCTCTTGTCAACTCTCTTTTTTCATCCAGCCCGTATCAGGAAAAGATCATATACCTTTTAAGGATTCCGCTCCGGCTGGGATGCCGAAGCTTGGCCAGCGCCTTGGCCTCTATCTGGCGCACCCGCTCACGGGTGATGTTGAATATTTCTCCCACCTCTTCCAGCGTGCGTGGACAACCGTCATCAATCCCGAAACGAAGCCGGATGACCTTCTCCTCGCGGTTGGTCAGGGAGCCGAGAGCAGTGGTTATCTGGTCCCGCAGCATTGAATACGCCGCCGAGCGGGCAGGAGAGTCGAACTCGGTGTCTTCGATCAGTTCACCCAGCGAGCTGTCCTCGCCCTCTTTTATGAAATCGTTGAGCGAGACAGTTTCCTGGCTGATCTTCATGACCTCGCGCACTTTGTCCACCGGAATGCCAAGCTGTGCGCTTATCTGCTCCGGCGTAGGCTCGGCGCCGAATTCCTGCACCAGTTTCCAGGCGATACGGTTGACTTTGTTCAGCGTTTCGATCATGTGCACCGGCACCCGTATTACCCGCGCCTGGTCGGCGATGGCGCGCGTTATGGCCTGACGGATCCACCAGGTGGCATAGGTTGAAAACTTGTAGCCTTTGTGAAAATCGAATTTCTCCGTGGCCCGCATCAGACCCTTGTTTCCCTCCTGTATCAGGTCCAGGAACTCAAGGCCGCGGTTTACATAACGCTTGGCCACAGAAATCACCAGCCTCACATTGGACTTGATCAGCATCTGCTTGGCCTCGGCGACCGCATCTCCATATTTGGCCAGACGGCGTCCGAGCCGAAGTATCTCCCGGTGCTCCAGCCCGTAATCCCGTTCCAGACGTCCCAGGCGGGCGGCAATTTCCTGACGGTAGGCTAACAGGTCCTGTTCAGCTCCGTCGCCGAAATACCCCATCCCGGCCTTGCGCGCAAGATACTGGCGAATCTGCGCCGCAGGAAGCGGCTCGGATGACTTGCGCACCCGCACAAGAATGCGGTCGAGATATTCGATGCGGCGCAGAAGGTCCTCCACCTCGGAACAGACATCCGCGATGGAATCCACGAGCCGCTGAATCTGGCCGGAGTTTAAAGGAATACGAAGGAATGAGCGCTTGAGCGCACGACGCTCGTCAGCCACTTTCCGGTTCAGCGCGGAGCGGGCCTCGTCCCCAGCCGACTCCAGTTCGACAAGCATCTGTTCGAGAGATCGTAACTGAGATTCAGCCCGGGAAAGCATCTTCAGCACCCGATTTTTTTCCCGGTTCCCCAGATAACTGCCTTTCCAGTCACTCAGATCTGTCTCGACAAACTCCTCAATCGAGATGTTCTCGCATTCCAGCAGTTCCTTACCCTCGATCAGGTTGCGGAAAGATTGCAGGCTTTCGAACACAGCCGCCCGTATCTTTCGCCGTCCCTGATCGATTATCTCGGCCAGGACGGTCTCGCCCTGACGGTCGAGCAGGGGGACGCGGCCCATCTCCTGCAGATACAGCTTCACCGGGTCATCGCCGCCGACCCACTGGATTTCGCCGTCCCCGCAGAGATTCTCATGCGCCGTACGTTTCAAGCGAATTTTCCGCCTGATCTCTACTGTTTCCCTGGCTTGTCTCATTTCACCGTCCGAACGACGTGTCTCCACATTCACCTGGTTCTCATCAACGGTCGCACTGCCTCTCGGTAAACTGGATGCTCTTCGGTTCATCGCACACGATCCGTATGTGGATTTTGAATTGCGCGGACTGGCCGCTCCGCCGGACATAAAAAAACCACGCTCAATAAAAGACAGCGTGGTATAAAGCAGGAGGATATTTTTCAGTCTTTCCCGGTCTGAACGAAAATACCGGATCGATAAAAAATGGCACGGTCAAGTGGCAGAGCTGCATGCCCCTCTCCTCAAAGATCAGGGACGGATGAACCTGCGCGCTCATCCAACAGGCGTACAGGCCATCACGGGCGACTGCGGCTGGATCGAAACGAACCGAGTTGCTGCTCATTACCGGCCAAGATAAAGCGGATTGATAGTATCTTGACTGTTTGAATTTAAACACCGTCCCGGAGGAAGTCAACAAGCGCTTTACTTTTGGATAGCAAAATTATTCGCCATTTCCTTCTCTATACGTTTCATTTCCTTATGAAGCAACGCCTGTTCCTGAATCAGCTCTGGATCGTCCACGGTTGCCAGTTTTTGCATATTGTCTTCCAAAAGTTTAAGAATCCGGTTGACTTTCAATTTCCTCCAGCAGTAACCGAAAACATTCTCCGCCGGCTCATAACGGGTTTCATCGGCGCGCACCGAGGTGAGGAATGGATAGAACGACGGGGGCAGGCCCTGATAGAGAGCCTCGATCAGGTTGCGCACTCCTGTCCGGTGAAGTTCGTAAAGTGTGCCGAAAGCTTCGGAGTACATGGCGCGCTCGAAAGGCGGGTCGCCTAACGCCTCCAGAGTGAGCGGTATGTAGTCCGGGTGGCGTATGCAGACAGCCAGGATGTAGCTCTCCGGGTCGATAAAATCCGGTTTCGCATCAGCCGGTGAGGTTTTCCTGTCAGCATCATTCCCGTCCGAAATGTCACGGGAAAGAGTCCGGCGCGCGCGCGACTCGATCCGCGACAACCGTTCCTGCAGCACGGCCTCCGGCACTCCGATAAATTCCACGCATTTGTTCAGATAAAGGGTGCGCGCCATGCTGTCCTTGCAGCGCGCCACTGTTTCAAGCAGCTTGTCCGCGGCTTTCTCGCGCTCGGCCACCTGGCTCAGATCGACTTTCTGTTTGAGTATTTCGATCTTGCGGTCCAGAAAATCCACGGCGGAACGCCGCAGTTTCTCGAATTCCGCCGCTCCATTCGCCCGCAGGAACTCATCCGGGTCCAGTCCTCCGGTCAGGCTCACCACCCGCACCGCCAAACCGGCGGCCAGGAGCTCGTCCCCGCCGCGGAACGTGGCCTTGAGTCCCGCCGTGTCCGGGTCGTAAAGAAGGAACACCTCGCGGGCATAGCGCGAAATCAAAGCGGCCTGTTCCGGAGTGAGAGCCGTTCCCAGCGGGGCCACGGTCATCTCGTATCCGAAAGTGGCCAGGGCGATCTGATCCATGTAGCCCTCCACCACCAGGCACCAGCCCTCCTGACGCATCGGGCCGCGCGCGCGGTCCAGCCCGAACAGCACCTCGCCCTTGCGGAACAGCGGAGTTTCCGGACTGTTCAGGTATTTCGGCTCGCCCTCTCCCAGTATTCTTCCTCCGAACGCGATGGTCCGTCCGCCCGGATCACGGATCGGGAACATGACCCGTCCCCGGAAACGGTCCACGCTCTGCCCTTTTTCATCCGCGGCTGTCAGCAGACCGGCTTCATGGAGCGTTTCCTCTTCTATGCCATGGGCCAGAGCGGCCTTTTTCAGAGCCTCCCTTTCCCGTGGCGACCAGCCCAGCTCGAACCGTTCAATGGTCTCCTGGTTCAGTCCGCGTTCTTTAAGGTATTCCCTGGCCGCGCGCCCCTCGGCCGGATCAGCCAGCCGTTCGCGGAAATAATCCCGGGCGAACTGGTTCGCGTAGATAAGCCGCCCGCGCCGCTCATCCTCTTTCTGATCGTACTGGCCCCGCGGAATTACAATTCCAAGCCTCTCGGCCAGGAATCCCACCGCCTGCGAGAAATCGAACTTCTGGTGCTCCATCAGGAACGTGTAGACATCCCCGGCCTTGCCGCAGCCGAAGCACTTGTAGAAGCCCTTGTCCAGGCTGACCGTGAAAGAGGGGGTGCGCTCGTGGTGGAACGGGCAGAGACCCAGCCAGTTCCGGCCGCGTCGGCGCAGCTCCACAAACTGGCCGACTATCTCAACTATGTCGGTCTGGGTGCGGATCTGGTCTATTATCTCATCCGGAATATAGCGGTTCACCGGTCTCCCCTCAGACAGATCAATCGGCGGCGAATGTGGCCACTGTAGCCCCGGAGCCGCCCTCGTTCCACGCCCCAAGACGGAACTCAGCCACGCGGCGGTCCCGCGAGAGCAGCTCATTGACACGGCTGCGCAGCGCGCCCGTGCCCTTGCCATGTACGATTACTACGCTGCCAAGCCCGGCGCCGCGAGCCTGCGAAAGGAAATGGTCCAGTTCCTGGTCGATCTCATCCACGCGCAGACCGCGCAGGTCCAGCCGCCCGTTGCAGGATGGCTCAGTTTCGACAGTCTCCACGCTGTAAGCCGCCGCGGCGAACCGCTTCCTGGCGGCCCGGTTCGAGGAGCGCCTCAGTTCATCGGCCCGCAGGCTCATCTTGGCCCGTCCCGCGACGACAGTATAGCGGCCGCTGGCGTCCGGCCCCTCGGCCACCTCACCCTCCAGACCCAGCCCGACCACCCGGACCCTGTCGCCTGGTGCGAAAACGTTCTGTATAACTCCATCATCCTCGTCGCCATCGACTTTTTCAGCACCCGTGGATTCCGCCACTGCGCGCAACTCGGCAATCCGGTCTTCCATGTTCCGGCGTGCGTTCCGGGCGGCTTCCTCCACCTGCCCCTCGCGCCACTGGCTCTCGAGACGGGTAATGACATCCTCCACCTGACGGCGGGCTTTGAGAAGGTGGTCGCGCTCCAGCCGCGCCATATCCTTCTGAAACGAACGCTCTCGGCGAGTCAGTTCAGCCAGGCGTTCGTGAACTTCCTCGCGCTCCTTCTTCAGCGATTCTGTTTCCATCTCGAGACGAGCCTGTAGCGCTTCCGCCGACTGAGTTGCGTTTTCCAGCTTTTTCTGCTGCGCCTCCAGGCGGGCCAGATATTCGTTTATGTTGATCGCCCCGCCGGTAAGGTAATTCGCGGCGCGTTCGAGAACCAGCGAACTCATCCCCATGTTGCGGGCGATAGCCAGCCCGTAGCTCTGTCCGGGCAAACCCTTGCGGAAGTGGAAGGTCGGCCGCATGTGTTCGGGGTCGAACTCCAGCGAACCGTTGACCAGTCCGGGAATACGCTCGTACAGAAGCTTGAGTTCGCCGAAATGAGTAGTGCTCAGTGTCAGGCAGCCGCGGCGGGTCAGATGCTCCAGGACACTGGCCGCCAGGGCCGCCCCCTCGGCCGGATCAGTGCCCACGCCTATCTCGTCCAGCAGGATCAGGCTGTCGGGCGAGCCGGTATCTATTGCCGTGACCAGGTCGAGCACATGGCTGGAAAAAGTGGACAGATCGCGGTCCAGGGACTGTTCATCCCCGATGGCCGCGAACACTCCGCCGAAAACCGGAAGGCGGGTCCCCTCGCCCACCGGCGGGAATATGCCGCTCTGCGCCATAAGAACAGCAATCCCGGCGGTTTTCAACAGGACAGTCTTACCGCCTGCGTTGGGTCCCGAGACGAGCAGGGTCCTCTCTCCGGCCGCAAGCTCTATGTCCAGCGGCACCACCGCCCCGGAGCCGGAGCGCAGACGGCGTTCAAGCAGGAGAGGATGCCTTGCCCGGCGCAAAGTGAACTCACCGCCCCTGGAAAGAGCGGGACGGGCGCAGGAATACTCGCGGGCAAATGCCGCGCGGGCGTAGAGGCTGTCTATCTCGGCCAGGATGCGCACATTGTCCGCGAGCTGCGGACGGCAGACGCACAGACGGGCGCTCAGGGCCGCCAGGATTCGGAGTTTCTCGCGCTGGATGTCCAGTTCTATCTCGCGCAGGCGGTTGTTCGAATACACCACCTGCTCCGGCTCGATGAACAGCGTGGCGCCGCTGCCGCTTTCACCCTGGATGATACCCGGGCAGGAGTGCATCTCGTCCCGCCGGATCGCCAGTACATAACGCTCCTGGCGCAGAGTCACGAAATTTTCTCCCGAGGAGCCGGCCTCGGCGAGGCGTTCCGATATCTGCTTGAGCTGTTTTTCAATCCGTTCCCTGACATGACGGGCATCCTGGCGCAGCTTGGACAGAAGAGGAGAGGCGTTGCTCACCACTTCCGAGTTCTCGTCGAACGTCCGCTCGATCTCGCGCCGAATCTCAACCTGAGGATCAAGAATTCCTGCCAGTTCGCTCAGCCGGGGCAGGGAATCCTCGCGCCGAAGGATATAGCCTCGCACATCCTCCGCAGCCGCAAGCATCCTGCCCACAGCCACGATCTCGGCCCCATCGAGCACCACTCCTGGTTTGGTCAGGCGGGCCAACTGCTCCGCGAGCACTGGCGCCGCGGCAGGACGGAAATTGTGGCCCTCGCCGGAGATCGAAAGCATTTCATCCAGACGGTCATAATGGAGATTCACCGCATCGAGATCATCCAATGGATAAAGGCTGCGCACGCGCGCCGCGCCGTCTTCGCTCGATGCGAAACCGGACACCAGCGTCAGGAGCCGGTCGAACTCAAGTATTTCTCGGGTCTGCTGGTTTAACATGTCCTTTTTCTTCACATTTTGTTCGATTGAGTCAGCAACTGAATACACAAAGGAGACAGAATCGGAAGAATATCTCTGATTCCAGCTTTCAACAGCATTCGCGGACCATCGCACGGAATCGGCGCTTCATCAATTCAGCTTCGATTCCTGCCGCCGGTCAAGTTGAACCGAACCATAAACAATTTCTGAGGTGGATGTCAACTATTATCGTTGTTCTATTGGACTCGATCTGAATTCTTTCTAAAACACGCTATATGCTGCTAAAACAAACGAGCCTCCGACAGCGATGGCGTCAAAGGCTCGTTTCAGGCATATCCTGTAATTGCTTGTATAAAGGTCACTTTACCGGCTCCCGCTCAGAAGGGGACTAATGGCTACGTGCCTCCTTTTTGAGCTTTCTCTTGGCAGCATTCATTTTGCGCTTGCGTTTCTCACTGGGTTTCTCAAAATGACGGTGTTTACGCAAGTCAGAAAGTATCCCGGCCTTCTCGCATTTTTTCTTGAACTTTTTCAAGGCCTTTTCAAAGGACTCGCCTTCATCGATATAAACTTCCGGCACGCAACTACCTCCCTGGAAGAGTTTCCGGTTAGCAGGACCACAACGAAATTAAAAAATAACTGAGGGCCAATATAATGTCAAGAGGCTAAATGCGTGCCGTCACCCTCTCTGCCTGTCACTGAAAAAGCTTGTCGATCTCTTCCTGGGATATTTTTATACTGTCCGAACCCTCTGTTTCAGGCTCAGCAGGCTTTCCGGCCCCTTTGCCGGCTCTGGATCCCTTGCCGCCCCCCTTTTTTTCACTGGAACGGGGTTGCTCATCCTCCGTCTTATCCTCATTTGCAGAATCGTGCGGAACGATCTCATCCAGATTCAATTCCTCAACCGCAGGGGATTCCTCCGCGGGGATGGATTCCTCCAACGCAAGACCTTCTGCGGACATCTCTCCTTCCAGCTGCGCCGATTCTTCTTCCGGCAATCCCGAGGCGGGGATATCATCCCCCCAGCTCAACAATTCATCTATTTCAGTCTGATCCGGCTCCTTGCCGTCACTTTCCGGCGCTTCCACCGAGTTTTCATCAAAGGCGCTGGAAGACGGCAACTCGTAATGCTCTTCCTGCATCTCCCCTACTATGGTCTCCTGCGCGGATGAATTTTTCGCTTCCTGAATCCCGGTATCGGGATCCAGATTCAGCACCTCATCCACAGCCTTCTGACGGTCATCGCCCGTGTCATAAACAGCCTGAGAGTCATGCGCCCGCGCCTCGCGGCAAATAGCAGGCGGCGCAGCTTCCGAGTACTTGTTGATAAGGTGGTTCAGACGCTCCTGTATCGAACGAAGCATCGCATGCGCGCCCTCGATCTGCTGCGTGGTTATATCCTGGACTTGGAGAGCGTACATAATGTCATAGGCATCGGTCTGGATATCCTGAAGCAGACTTTCGACGTTCTGCGATAGATCATCCCCTATCTTTCCGGCGAGAAATTCATCGACGATTGTCTTTATTTCCACACCCTTCTGACGAGCTTTTTCATCCTCGAACATACGGTTAAGCGTCTCCCGCACTCCAGGCAGGGCCAGCAGTTCCTCTATCGCTCCGGCTATCCCGGTCAATGCCGTCTGCTCGGCGGACAGGCGCTCGCGGACGATATTGAAGTTCGTGTTGACCTGTTCCAGACGGCCGAGCATGGAGTCAACTTTGTCCAGTATCTCGTTGGTAGCCAGTTCGGTCGCACTGGTCACCTTATCGAGCTGCTGAACGGCCTTGGGCATCTTGCTCGAACTGTCCTGGATCGACTGATTCATTTCGTTCAGCATGGGAGCCATTTCCTGGACGAACACCAGCAGGTCTTCCAGAAAAGGCAGGAACCTGACTCCGAAAGAGAAAACGGCTTTGAGTTCCTCGACTTTCTGCAAAATGCCCTGGATATCCCGCTCCTGCATGGTATAGCTCCTCAACCGGCTTCAGCCGCCCGGACAGCGGCCCGGTTACGCTCCGGACCTTTATGGTTCATGGTTTAGGCCGCACCTTGCGGCATACGCATTTTTAACATATAGCGTCAAGGCTTTCAGTACAATATCTGGTCGCCCCATAATTTCTGCCTGAGGAGAACGGCTCCAGCCACGGCCGCGGTCTCGAACCTCAGCGTGAACGGCCCCAGATCCAGACAGGGATAACCTGAATCGAGGATGCTCCCGCATTCTCCGCCATCGAATCCCCCCTCCGGCCCCACAACCAGACAGTATCCACGCGCTTCCCCTAATCTATTTCGGCTGCCCGGCGTGCGGATTTGAGTTTTTTTGAGGCAGAAAACCGGAATTATTTCTTCTGAGGCCAAATATTCCGCCAATCCGTCAAAACTCAACGGGTTGGTCACGCGAGTCAGAAACGGCTGCCGCGATTGCTTGAGCGCGCTGATACAGACAGGCTGCAAGCGTTCCGCCAGCCGCCCGGGGTCTCCGGGAAAAGATATATGAGCCGTGAGCAGGGGGATTATCCGGCTGCAGCCAAGCTCGGCCAGTTTTTCCACCGCAAAGCGCATTCTTTCCTTGCGTCCCACAGCCAGAGCGGCAAGTATCTCCGGGGATTGGGGAACAGTCCGCGACCGTTCAAGTATCTGTCCGGCCAGTTTTCCGCCCCGGCGTTCCACCCTGGCCTGAAATATTCCCCCGCACCCGTCCAGCACCTGCACAACGCAACCCTCGCTCCGCCGCAGGACATCCCGCAGATGATGGACCTCCTCGTCCGGGAATTCTATCTCTCCGTCGCGGATATTCTCGGGCGGCGCGTAAAGAGCCGTGACATCGAACGGCTCGTTATCCTCACCGCCGGATTTTCTGGCGCTCAAAACCACCTCAGGTCGAAGAGTTCAGCCACCGAACGCCTCTTTCATACGGTTCCAGAAACCACGTCCAGCGGAGGGTGGACTCTGGCTTTCGATGCGGCTCAACTCCTGGAACAGCTCGCGCTCGCGGGCGGAAAGGCTGCCCGGAGTCCAGACCGTTATCCGCACGAGCTGATCTCCGCGCCCGGAGGCATTCAGGTGCGGCAGACCCTTGCCACGCATCCGAAGTATCTTGCCGGTCTGCGCGCCATGCGGAACAGCGATACGGGCCTTCCCCTCCAGAGTGGGTATTTCAACCTCCGCGCCAAGCGCCGCCTGGCTGAAAGACACCGGCAGATCGAAAAGGACATCGTCGCCGTGGCGCTCGAAGCTCTCGTGCTCCTCCACCTCTATCAGCACGATCAAATCCCCCGGCGGACCGCCGCGCTGGCCGGCATTGCCCTGGCCGCGCAGGGTCAGGTAGTTCCCGCTGCTCACTCCCGCCGGGATTTTAACCTTTATCTTACGCTCGCGTGTCACCCGCCCCTCGCCACGGCAGGAGTCGCAATGGTCCTCGATCACCTGTCCCGTGCCTCCGCAACGGCTGCAGGGGCTTACGCTTACAAACTGGCCGAAAATCGAGCGCTGGACGTTACGGACCTGGCCGCTTCCCTGGCAGGCCGGGCACACCGAGGTGCGCCCGCTTTTCGAACCGCTGCCCCCGCATGCGTCACAGGCCTGCTGCAGGTTGATCTTTAAAGTCTTTTCAACCCCTTTGGCAACTTCCTCCAGGCTCAGGTGCAGGCGGACCTGCAAATCGCCGCCACGGTTCGAGCCTCGATGCCCGCGGCCTTCTCCGGCCCGTCCCTCACCGAACAGGTCGCCGAAACCGAACCCGCCGAAATCACGCATGAACGCGTTGAGAGCATCGCTCAAATCAAATTCCTGGTACCCGCCATAAGACGCGCCGCCCTGTCCGCCGCGCGCGAACGGTCCGCTGTGTCCAAACCGGTCATACTGCGCGCGCTTGTCCGTGTCCCGCAGCACCTCATAAGCCTCGGTCGCTTCCTTGAATTTCTCCTCGGCTTCCTTGTTGCCCGGATTCTTGTCCGGATGATACTGCACGGCCAGCTTGCGATAGGCTTTTTTTATCTCCTCGGCCGAGGCCTCACGGCCCACCCCGAGCACCTCATAGTAGTCACGCTTTGTCATCAGTTACTTCTCCGCCTCCACTCAGATAATCTCAATCCATCCATTATCAGCTTTCAAGCACTTTCGAAATCAGCCTGCTGGTGTGCTCGACCACCGAAATCACCCGGCTGTAGCTCATACGGGTCGGCCCGATCACTCCAATAATGCCCTTCATCCTTCCGATACGGTAGGTGTCGGTGATCAGGGTGAAATTCGACAGATCGGAAAGCTCGTTCTCCGCTCCGATCGTGATACGCAATCCCTCGGCGCCAGCGCGTTTTTTCATCAGTTCGAGAAGAAGGTCTTTCTTCTCGGTAAGGCCGATCAAGGTGCGCAGTTTATCCTGGTCGCTGAACTCCGGCTGACTGGCCAGCTTGGCCGCGCCGCCCAGGACAAGCTCGCTGTCGCCCTCGCGAAGCTCGAAAATTCTTTCCGCGGACTGTACGAAAATATTGAGCGGGTCGCTGTCCCCTTCAATCGCATCCTTCAGACGTTCCCGGGCCGTGCGGCGTATCTCACCCAGAGAGAAACCGGCCAGGCGCTCACGCAACCGTCCGGTCAGCATGATCAGTCTCTGATCGCTCACCCGGCTGTCGATTTCGACAAAAATAGTCTTCACCAGACCATGCTGGATAGTCAGGATCAACATGATCCGGTCCGCGCTGACCCGGATAAGGTCCACACCCTCCAGGACTCCCTCATCCATCAGCGGCGCGATCCCCACCCCAAGTTCGCTGGTCAGAACGCTGAGCGCCTGAGCCGCCCGCTGCAACACTTTTTCGAGCGCCGGGTCGCCGGCAAGCGGTTGAAGCATACTCGCCAGATCATCGGGAACACTCGTGCGGCGCCGCGCCAGGGTGTCGACGAAAAATCGATAGGCCTTGTCCGTAGGGACCCGCCCGGCGCTCGGATGCGGCTGCCACAGAAAACCCTTCTCCTCCAGGTCGCTCATGGCGTTGCGGATAGTCGCAGCGCTCAGACCGCTGGCGCTGGAGCGCGAAAGGTTGCGCGACCCTACGGGCGTGGCCGTGGCGATGTAGCTGCCTATGACCTGCTCGAGTATGCCCGCCTCGCGCTCTGTAAGCTCGTCCCGCTGTCCGGTGAGGTTATCGGAAGTCATAAAAGTCTTTTTTTATTCGAGTTATCGATTGCCTGATTTTCCATAATTTTGACAACCGTATCTCTATTTGTCAAGCGGAAACTCCCCGCGAGACAGAATCCTGTCCACCACGCAGTCCAGCACGAGGAACCCCCTGTCCGTGAGCCGCACCCGGCTGTCCCTCAGGTGCAGCAGGCCACTGTCATCCAGTTCGCGCAGCACCGCGGCCGTCGAGCGTCCGAGAATCTGCCCCACCAGCGACACCGGCGCGCCATCCTCCAGACGAAGGCCCAGCATCAGGTTTTCCGACAGCCGCTGCCGTGCGCTCAGGAACTCGCCCTCGCGGCAGGACATGGCTGAACCTGTCCGCCAGCCGCACCTGATGTATTCCTCCAGATCGCCGCGATTCCAGAACCGGCGGTCCGGCGGCTGGAAAGAATGCGCCGAGGGACCCAGTCCCAGGTACGGTCTTCCGGTCCAGTAGGCCAGGTTATGACTGCAGGCGCTGGACTTATCCCGAGCCCAGTTAGACAGCTCATAATGGCGCCAGCCATACTCTAACAGGCATTCGCAGACTGCCAGATACTGGCCGTTATACTCATCTTCGCCGCTTTCGGCGAACTCCGGGCGGCCATGCGCCAGGCAGGTTTCCTCCAGGTGGTAGCCGTAAATCGAAAGATGGTCCACCCCAAGTCCGATTGCCTCGGTGACGGAACCTGTCAGGGAGCGGACCGAGCATCCCGGCTCGCCGAAAATAAGGTCCGCGGAAAGACGCTCGAACCCGGCGCGCCGCGCCGCCACCAGCGCCCGTCGTCCACAGGCGGCATCATGACGGCGACCCAGGGCGGCAAGCACGTTGTCATCGAAACTCTGGCAGCCCACGGACAGGCGGTTCACCCCGATTTCAAGCCAGGCCGCCGCACTCGACTCGTTCACATCCTCCGGGTTCGCCTCCAGGCTGATCTCAGCCGTGGAATCGAGGCTCCAGACAGCCGATACCTTTTCAACAATATATTGCAAATGCCCGGGACTCAGCAGCGAGGGCGTCCCGCCGCCGAAAAACACCGTCTCCACCCGGCTGCCTTGCCCCGGCCAGGAGCCGGCCGAAAAACCAATCTCGCGATCCAGAGCAACCAGATAATCAGCAATCAGATTATCGCGCGCCGGGACAGAATAAAAATCGCAGTACGGGCATTTAATGTCCCGGCAGAACGGCACATGAACGTACAGGGAGAATCTCTCAGCCTCCACCCGATGCCCCTTTCCAAACTCATCCCAGGCTGAACAGCTTGCCGGGGTGCTCGCGCACCAGCCGTTTCATCTGCAGTTGGAGAAGAAGGCCCAGCAATTGGGGCACTTCCAGGCCCGAACGTCCGGAAATTTCATCCACGTGGACCGGTTGATGGTCCAGGCAGTCGAACACCCGGCGCTCCTCCTGGCTGAGACCTGGGCCCAGGCCCGGCAATCCCGGTTGAATCCCGATACTGCGGGCGGCCAGGGAGCTATCCCCTAACTCTTCCAGAATATCATCCACCGACTGGACCAGCCTGGCGCCCTGCTGGATCAGGCGGTTGGTCCCGTGACTCAGGCCGCGGGCGACATCCCCCGGCACTGCAAAAACATCGCGTCCCTGGTCAAGGGCGTACTCGGCGGTTATCAGCGCTCCGCTGCGCACTCCCGCCTCCACCACCAGCACCCCGCGGGACAGTCCGCTGATAATGCGGTTCCGGCGCGGAAAGTTCTTTGAATCCGGCGGCGTTCCCATCAGGTATTCACTTACCACGGCGCTGCCCTGTTCGAGCATGCGCCCCACAATCCCGACATTTTCCGGAGGATAGATCATGTCCACTCCACTGCCCAGCACGGCCACGGTGACTCCACCGTTGTCAAGAGCGGCCTGATGCGCCTCGCTGTCTATTCCTCGGGCCAGGCCGCTGACCACGGTATAGCCCGCGAGGGCGATCCCTCCGGCCAGATTCCGGGCTGTCTCCCGGCCGTAAAGGCTGGGGGTGCGGGTGCCGACAACAGCCAGGCAGGGACGGTTCATGCAGGCCAGATCGCCCAGCGCGAACAGCATCGGTGGAGGATCGTAAATCTGCGACAGGTACGCCGGATAGTTCTCCTCCCAGTAGAACACCGCCTGCGCCCCGCTTGTACCGATCCGTTCAAGCTGCATCTCCACCGCCCGGTCGTTCCACTGCTTGCGGGCCATGTACTCGAGCTCAGGGCCGTTAAGACCCGGAACGCGTCGCAATTCCTCGAACCCGGCGTTCAGCGCGGCCTCCGGCCCGCCGAAAGCCTGTATCATGCGCCGGACCCGCACCGCTCCGATCCCCGGCGCCAGCATAAGGCGCAGCATGTCTCGCAGGGTGTTCTCTGAACGGGTGGTCATTTTTTCTCCGCTGGAGGTCTGACCTTTATCCGGGGATTACCGGGAGATATCCGTCCGGCCTTTGAGGGACGGCTGACGGCGGACTTCCAGGACCTTGCGCATCAGGTCGCGGATGAAACCGGCCAGGTTCCGTCCGCTGACCGCGCTGATACCTGTCTGAAGGAAAAGAGCCGGGTCCGGGATCGACGGGACAGCCGTATCCGCGGGCAGGATGTCCAGCTTGGTGAACACCAGGCAGCGCGGCTTGAGAGTAAGCTCCTGCGAATAACCCTCCAGTTCCCGGTTCAGGATTTCGTATTGCTTTTCCGGGTCGGGCGATGACACATCGATCAGGAACACCAGCACCAGGGTCCGTTCCACGTGCCGCAGGAAATCCAGACCCAGGCCGCGTCCCTCGTGAGCGCCCTCGATAAGGCCGGGGATGTCGGCCATCACGAACGAATCCGTATCCGAGCGCACCACGCCGAGGTTGGGAGTCAGTGTGGTGAACGGGTAATCGGCGATCTTGGGATGGGCCTCGGAAACCCGGCTGAGCAGGGTGGACTTCCCGGCGTTGGGAAACCCCACCAGCCCGACATCCGCGATCAGTTTCAGTTCGAGCTTCAGCACGCGCTCCTGGCCCGGACGGCCGTCCTCGGCGAAATCCGGAGCCTGACGGGTTGGAGTGGCGAAAGAGGCGTTGCCCCGTCCGCCGCGGCCGCCCTCGGCTGCCAGCACCCGCTGTCCATTTTCAACCAGGTCCGCCACCAGCTCGCCGGTGGCGGCATCCCGCAGGACAGTCCCCACCGGCACACGGATCACCACATCCTCGCCGTTGCGGCCGGTGCAGTCGTTCGGTCCGCCATGCTCCCCGCGCGGGGCCTTGTATTCTCTCCGGTAGCGAAAATCCATCAGCGTGGACATGCCCTCATCCGCCACGAACCAGATACTCCCGCCTCGCCCGCCAGTCCCCCCGGAGGGACCGCCCCAGGGATTGTATTTCTCCTTGCGGAAAGCGATCAAGCCCTTGCCGCCCTCGCCCGCCCGCACCGATATTTCCGCCCGATCTACAAACATCCGCCCGCCTTTTCATCAATCAAGCAAGTATAATCGCAGGTTCGGCCTTCCGGGCCGCTCCTGCGGCAGTATATAACCGTCTGAGCCTGCATTCAGACTCAGCCCATATTGTCTATCAGGGCGCTGCCGAACTGACTGCAACTGAGCAGGGTGGCTCCCTCCATCTGGCGTTCGAGATCATAGGTCACGGTCCGGGCCTCGATCGTGCGGTCGATGGCGCTCAGGATCATGCGCCCCGCCTCCTGCCAGCCCATGTAATCGAACATCAGCACGCCGCTGAGAATCACCGAGCCGGGGTTCACCTTGTCCTGTCCGGCGTACTTTGGCGCCGTGCCGTGGGTTGCCTCGAAAAACGCCATCGTGTCGCCGATATTGGCCCCCGGTCCCATGCCCAGGCCGCCCACCTGCGCCACCAGGGCGTCGCTGATATAATCGCCGTTCAGGTTGGGCAGGGCCAGAATGTCGTACTCGTCCGGCCGGGTCAGTATTTGCTGCAGCATGGCGTCCGCGATGCGGTCCTTGATCACAATTTTTCCTTCCGGGACCTTGCCTCCAAACTTGTCCCAGAGGTCGTTTTCAGTGATAGTGCAGTGGCCGAATTCCTCGCGGGCCACCTGGTAACCCCAGTCGCGGAACGCTCCCTCCGTGTATTTCATGATGTTGCCCTTATGCACCAGGGTCACGCTGCGGCTGTTGTTGTCCACGGCATAACGGATCGCCTTGCGCACCAGGCGCTTTGTCCCGGTTATGCTGATCGGCTTGACCCCGATGCCGCTGTCAGTGCGTATATTGCAGCCCATCTCGCGGTTAAGGAAATCGATCACTTTTTTCACTTCCGGGCTTCCCTCGGCCCACTCGATCCCGGCGTAAACATCCTCGGTGTTCTCGCGGAATATGACCATGTCCACCTTTTCCGGGCGCTTTACCGGGCTGGGCACGCCCTTGAACCAGCGCACCGGGCGAACGCAGGCATACAGGTCGAGCTGCTGGCGCAGCGAGACGTTCAGGCTGCGGAACCCGCCGCCGATAGGCGTGGTCAGCGGACCCTTTATCGCCACCAGATAGCGGCGCACGGCTTCGAGGGTTTCATCCGGCAGCCAGGCGCCGAAACGGTTGAAAGCCTTTTCCCCGGCATAGATTTCGAGCCAGTGGATTTTGCGCTTTCCCTTATAGGCTTTCTGCACGGCAGCGTCAAACACCCGCACCGAGGCCGCCCAGATATCCGGGCCAGTTCCATCGCCCTCGATGAAAGGTATGACCGGATTATCGGGCACAGCCAAGGTCCCATCCGGGTTCGCTTTTATTGCCTCGCCGCCGGCCGGTGCGGAAATGTCGATCATGGTCATCCTTCTCTCCCTCGGGGACTGTTCCCCGGCAATTAATGATAACACTTGTCAGTATGTCAGTTTTTCAGTTTAACGCTCTCCATCCGCCGCCTCCAGCGCACACGCCCGGACCGGCTTACGGGAACATCGGAAAATATACTGCCTATTCGCTTTTACGGCAACACGTTTGGCCCCGGCCTGCCCGGCATAAAAAAAGCCGGCAGTCAAAAGGCCCCGCCGGCTTAGGAATCGCCTGTTTCCGCAATCTCAGAGAGTGGTGAGAGTCGCCTCGCAGTTTTCACAGTACCAGCGGATCGCATAGTTCATCGCGCCGCAGTTGGGGCACTTCACCGTCTTCTTTTTAATCGCGTCTATAGTCTGATTTACAGTCAAAATTTTCTGCGGATCAAGCTCAGAGCGGTCAAGATCCAGAGTCAGTTCAATCCTGTCATCCAGCGGCAGGATACGCTTAACTGTCTTTTCCGGCTGCGGAGCGGCGGCATTTCCCGCCGAAGCGGCTTCCTCATCCTGTGGCAAAGGCTCCCAGCGCAACTCGGCCGTTTCCTCAAGTTTTGTTTCCACCGGCGAGGTCATCTCTTCAACAGGAAAATCCGTTCTCTGTTTGTCAGCCGCTGGAGTCACCGCGGCGCTTTCAGGTGACGGAGCAGGCTCCGGGGCCAGCGAGACCGGCGCAGGCAGATCCGGCTCAGGGCTGCGCGTGGAACTCATCAGGGCTTCAAGATCGAGGTCGAGGCCCGCGGTTGGCGGCTGCACGTCTTTCGCAGTCCCGGCGGCCACTCCCAAATTTGAATCATCCGTTTCCTTATGGGCGGATATATTGAGCTGCATCAGGTCGCGCTCCAGCTCATCCATCGGGGACACATTCTTTCCTTCCTGAGCCGCGGCAGCCTGTAAATCCTCTGACATGTCCACCGTCTTTGCATCGTCTGAGGGAACGGGCTCAGCGGGAGATGGATAGTTCATAATCTCCATCTCATCCTGCAGAGCGGGTGGCGGCTGTATCTGCGGCTTGGGCTGCACCTGGTTCTCCCGCACAAGAGCCTCGAACAGATCATCCGCACCGGCGGACTGGCCACCGGCAACCGATAACGGGCTTTTATCCCCGCTTCTATCCATCGCCGGGAATTCCTCGGATTTGGATTCCGGCTTTGCTGCAATCTCCTGAAGATCGGGAAGGCCCTTCAGTTCGATGTCCGTGGCCTGTTCCACCGGAACAGACTGTTCCGTATCCGGTTTCACCACCGGCGTCATGACCTCCGCAATATCCGGCAATACGGATCGAGCCGGCGCACTTTCACGGCCTGCGGACCGCGATTCGTGAATCTCCAGGCGGGCGGCGGCCGGTCGAGGCTGTTCCACAGCTTCAGGCGGCATCACTGTTGATAGCTCCGGCGCCGGGCCTGGCAAATCATCCGCGGGGACAGCCATATCCACTGGCAATGGAGCCGGTTCCTCTTTCAGAATTGTCTCAGCAGCCGTTTCCAGCACGGTCATCTCAGGCGCCTGTGCGCCGGATGGCATATCGGCCGGCGCAGCGCCGGAGCCGATCCGCTCCAGAAAAACCTGTATTTTCCGCTCCTCGCTGTCATAACGGGCCAGGTTTTCCTCGAAACGGCGCATGCGCTGGGCGTGATCGCTGATCAGCCGGGAATACTCTTCCTGGCTGTACTCGCCTAACAGATGGCGCAGTTTTATCTCTTCGATATTGTCCGAGTAAGATTTACGCAGTAACTGAAGCTGGCTTGAGAACAGCCTGAGTTCGGAAAGCTTTATCTCATACTCGCACAGATTAAGCGCCAGTTCGCTGTCCACGGTTTCGAGGTAGGAGTTGTACTCCTGGGTCAGTTTACGCAGCACAAAGGGACTTATCCGGGCGCGATTCTCCTCCAGGAAAGCCAGACGTTTACGCAGGCTGGCTTTAAGATCAAGAAGCTCACCCAGGCTTTTTCCCATGAACCTGAATCCGGCCGCCGGCTGATGCTCCCGTAATTCCTGGTTTTTCCCTTTTCCGTCTGACATCGCTGCCTCAACCCCTGATCTGCCCGAGCACGCCATTTATCCGCTCCACATTGGCGCGGTAACTGTGTGCCTTACCCTTGTAATATTCTATCTTCTCTTTCTTTTCCCGCCCGATCGCCTCCAGGTCCTCACCGCTGTATTCACCGAGCGCGGAGCGCACTTTCAGCTCATCCAGCGACCGTTCTCCCAGCTCAACTCCGCGCTCCAGCAGCCCGATCAGCTCACGGTAGCTGACCAGCGTTGTTTCAAGCAGAGTAGCCTGACGGGAGATTTCGCCGCTCAAATAATCCAGCCTGGAGCGGTAATCTGCTCTCACGCGCTGCACAACCTCGGGATCGACCTGCGCGGCCCGCTCGTCGATCAGCCTCAGCCGCTCTTCAAGACGTGAACGCTCTTCGAGCAGCGGCACCAGCTTATCCCCTCCTGGCTCGATTTCCCCGCGGCTCTGTCCGGGATATGAAATCATCTGGCCTGCGCTCCAATATCCAATTGCCAAAGGTATCATTCGTAGATCAGCCATATTAATCCTGACTGATCTGCATTATTTTTGCTGCGACAACCTATCATAGCATACGTTAAAAACATGTGTCAAGGCTTTCGACTGAAATAGTGTTATGTTTTTATTGATCGTACTATCAAGCGAACTCAGCGCCAGAAGATGCATAAGTCATTATATGTACGTGAATAAACTTCCGAATATTTTGTTGACAGCCGGGTCCCTGCTTGATAGATTATTATCCACCAAGCTGCGTTATTACACTCCGGGTGGTTGCTCGCTTTTATCAGTCCCGATTGAAACGAACGCTGGTTGAAGATATGGTTTTAACCATTTCAGACGCGTTCGATTTAAAAGAATAGGATTGTGATTTTTTTCACATGGCTTTTTTATGAATCGTGAGCTATTTCACGTGACGGCTCAGCACAGTGGCAGACCCCTAAACTCGCAAGCAGATAAAACGGGAGGAAGAGTTATGCAGGACCTGGATCCCAAAGCGCTGGCAGGCGAGATAAAGGCGATCGCCGAGACCGAAGGCAACAAGCGGACGCGCCTGATCAATGTTGTGCGCAAAGTGCAGTCCGCCTACGGCATGATCTCGGAAGCGATGATCGATATGATCGCCGGAACGCTCGATATATCGAGGATTGAAGTGGAAGGGGTGGTTTCGTTCTACCACTTCCTGAGCGACAGGAAAACCGGCCGCATACCGATCTACCTGAACAACAGTGCGGTCTCAGAGATGATGGGCTTCGAGGAAGTGAAAAAAGCTTTAGAGGAATCAGCCGGAATAGCGTTCGGCCAGGTTACCCGGGATGGTCTGCTTTCATTGCACGAAACATCCTGTATCGGGATGAGCGATCAGGAGCCTGCGGCCCTTGTCGGCGGCAAACCTTTCACCGGCCTTACCGCAGCTACGGCCCGTAAAATAGTGTCTGGTCTTAAAGCCGGAAAGACCCCACAGAATCTGGTGGATGAAATGGGGTATGGCGATGGGGCCAACGCCCATCCGCTGGTTCGCTCGATGGTCCGCAACAATCTGCGTAAAAAAGGCCCTGTGCTGTTCTCCGCGATGGAAAAGGGCGCGGCTTTGAAGAAAGCAGTCAGCCTTACTCCGCAACAGGTGATCGAACAGGTGAAAGCCGCCAAACTGCGCGGCCGCGGCGGCGCTGGATTCCCCACCGGAATGAAATGGGAGTTCTGCTCACGTTCGACCGGTTCGCGCCGCTACGTGTTCTGCAACGCGGATGAGGGAGAACCCGGCACCTTCACCGACCGGGTCCTCCTGACTGAAAATCCGCACCTGGTGTTCGAGGGCATGACCGTGGCCGGCTACGCAATCGGCTCTCCCAAGGGCATCCTTTATCTGCGTCAGGAGTACCAGTACCTTCAGGCTTACCTCGAAGCGGTGCTGGAAGAGCGGCGCAAAGACGGTCTGCTCGGCCGCAACGTTGCGGGCAAGGAAGGATTCGATTTCGATATCCGTATCCAGATCGGGGCCGGGGCCTATATCTGCGGCGAGGAATCGGCCATGATCAATTCCACCGAGGGCAAACGCGGCGAACCCCGCGACCGGCCGCCTTTCCCCGTGCAGGAGGGCTACAAGGGCCAGCCGACCCTGGTGAACAATGTCGAAACTCTGGCCTGCTGCGCCCGCATTGTCGAGATGGGGCCGCAGTGGTTCATCGATCAGGGAACCAATGTTTCCTCCGGCACAAAGCTGCTCTCGGTTTCAGGCGACTGCAAGCGGCCGGGAGTTTACGAGCTTTCGATGGGCATCACGATCAGGATGATTCTGTCGGTTGTGGGCGCGGATGACGCGATGGCCGTGCAGGTGGGCGGCCCCAGCGGCTCCTGCATCGGAGAGAAAGACTTCGACCGCAAGATCTGTTTCGACGACATGCCCACCGGCGGCGCGCTCATGGTAATCGGCCCGAATCGTAATCTGCTCAAGGTTGTGCATAATTTCATGCGCTTTTTTGTCGAGGAATCCTGCGGCTGGTGCATACCCTGCCGGGTGGGCAACCAGATGCTTGAAAGCAAGCTGAGAAAGATTTTCGACGGGCACGGCACGCGCAAGGACCTGGACGACCTGGCAGCCTGGGGCAAGATAATCAAGAGCGCCAGCCGCTGCGGACTGGGACAGACATCGCCCAACCCGATCCTGACCACCCTGGCAAATTTCCGCGGCCGCTACGAGGAACTGATCAAGGAAGACGAGTACCTGACGGGCTTCGACCTTGAGGCAGCCGTGACCGACGCCTGCGCCGCCACCGGCAGAACCTTCAACCTGGCGTAGAGGAGACAATGAGCGATAAACTGGGATTCACCATAGACGGGAAAGAGTGCGAAGCCGAAAAAGGGCGCTCGATAATCGAAGCCGCCGAGGCCAATGGGATTTACATACCGCACCTGTGTTACATGAAAAAGCTCCGTCCGGTCGGAAGCTGCCGGGTCTGCACGGTAAAGGTCAACGGACGGAACATGGCTGCCTGCACCACACCGGTGGCCGAGGGTATGATAGTCGAGAACGACACCGAGGAATTGAACGATCAGCGCCGGGCGATTTTAGAGATGCTGTTCGCCGAGGGCAACCATTTCTGCCCCTCCTGCGAGCGCAGCGGATCCTGCGAGCTTCAGGCCCTGGCCTACCGCCTGAACATCATGGCGCCGCGCTTCCCGTATATGTTCCCGTTGCGCAAGCTTGACGCCACGCATAAGAAAATATTCATCGACGGGAACCGTTGTATTCAGTGCGGACGATGCGTGCGCGCGGCCAGCGAACTGGACCACAAGGAAATTCTTGGCTTTATCGGCCGGAGCGGCCAGGTTCGCGTCAAGGCCAGCAGTTCCAAGGGTCTGGCGGGAGTGGATATCAGTCCGGATGACGAGTGCGTCAAAGCCTGCCCTGTAGGCTCGATAATAGTGAAAGAAACCGCATATCGCGTCCCGATAGGCAAGCGCCAGTATGATACAACGCCGATAGGCGCGGATGTTGAAGCCGGCAAGGGCTGAGCCCCTGCCCTTACTCATTGAGTAAAAAGGAACAAGGACCATAGACCGAGGGGAAAATGTCAAAACCCAGAATCGCCACATGTTCGCTGGCCGGATGTTTCGGCTGCCACATGTCGATACTCGACATCGATGAGAGGATACTCAAGCTCGCCGAATTGGTCGAGTTCGACAAAAGCCCGATCAACGACATCAAAAATTTCACGGGCGAATGCCTTGTCGGACTGGTCGAGGGCGGGTGCTGCAATTCCGAGAATGTGGAGGTGCTGCGCTCATTCCGCAAGCATTGCAAGATACTGATCTCGGTGGGTGAATGCGCTATCATGGGCGGCCTGCCCTCGATGCGCAACGGCATCCCGCTGAAGGAGTGCCTGGACGAGGCCTATCTGAACGGACCGAGCGTGGTGGACGGGATAATACCCAACGATCCGGAGTTGCCCCTGATCCTGGACAAGGTGTATCCCTGCCATGAAGTGGTCAAGATCGACTACTTCCTGCCGGGATGTCCACCCCGGGCCGACCTGATCTGGAACGCCCTGGTCGCCCTGCTGACCGGACAGCCGGCCGATCTGCCCTACGAGGTTATCAAGTACGACTGATCACTTGGGAGAGAGACAGAGGAGCACGACCTCCATGCATACTGAAAAGATGATGAAGAAAGTGACGATCCACCCGGTGACCCGAGTCGAGGGGCACGGCAAGGTGACGATCGCGATTGACGAGGACGGGCATGTCGAGCGCACCCGTCTGCATATTGTCGAGTTCCGCGGCTTCGAGCGCTTTGTCCAGGGCCGTCCGTACTGGGAGGCCCCGGTGGTGGTTCAGCGCCTGTGCGGAATCTGCCCGGTGAGCCATCACCTGGCCGCCGCCAAAGCCTGTGACGTGATAGTGGGCGTAGGGCCGGATGGCCTCTCCCCCACCGCCGAAAAGATGCGCCGCCTGATGCACTACGGCCAGATGCTTCAGAGCCACGCCCTGCATTTCTACCACCTCTGCTCGCCCGACCTTCTTTTCGGGTTCGACAGCGACGTCACAAAGCGTCACGTTCTGGCCGTGGCCGCCGCCTACCCGGAGATAGCCCTGCAGGGGATCCTGCTGCGCAAATACGGTCAGGAGGTCATCCAGGCCACGGCAGGCAAGAAAATCCATGGCACGGGCGCAATTCCCGGCGGGATCAACAAGCATCTGACTGCCGAGGAGAAGGCGCATTTCCAGAAAGATATAGACCAGATGATCGCCTGGTCCATGGGGGCGGTCCAACTGGTCAAGAAGGTGCATTCGCAGAACCCGCAATTCTTCGACAGTTTCGGCGCTTTCCCCTCGAACCACTTCAGCCTGGTGCGTAAGGACGGGGCGCTGGACCTGTACCACGGCAACCTGCGCGCCGTGGACAAGGACGGGGCCAAAATTTTCGATCAGGTGGACTATGCCGATTACCTTTCTTATATCGGCGAGGGCGTGCGCACCTGGAGCTACATGAAATTCCCCTTCATCAAGAACCTTGGCAAGGCCAGCGGCTGGTACAGAGTGGGCCCCCTGGCGCGCCTGAACACCTGCGATTTCATCCCGAGCGACCTGGCGCAGAAAGAGTTCGAGATCTTCAAGGCCTACACCGGAGGCAAGCCCAATAACTACAGCCTGCATTATCACTGGGCCCGGATGATCGAGATGCTGCACAGCGCCGAGATGATAAAGATGTTGATCAACGATCCGGACGTGCTCTCCGGCGAACTGGTGCGCAAGGGCGTGAAAAAGAACGAGGGAGTCGGTCTGATCGAGGCCCCGCGAGGGACCCTGTTCCACCATTACCAGACGAACGATCAGGACCAGATAACTATGTGCAACCTGATCGTCTCCACCACCAACAACAACGATTCGATGAACAAGGCGGTGGAGGTGGTGGCCGGGCAGTTCCTGGAAGGCCGCGAGGTGACCGAGGGGCTGCTTAACCATATCGAGGTGGCGATACGGGCGTACGATCCATGCCTGAGCTGCGCCACTCACGCTTTGGGGCAGATGGCGCTGGACGTTGAGCTGGTGGACGCTGCCAGCCGTCAGATCAGCCGCCTTGTTCGCGGGGTCTGAGCCTTGAGAATCCTGATCCTGGGATACGGCAACCCGGGCCGCAGTGATGACGGCCTGGGTCCGCTTCTGGCCGAGACCGTTGCCGGATGGGGGATCGATGGCGTGGATGCTGCCTGGGATTACCAGTTGAACATCGAGCATGCGGCGGAACTGGCCCGGACAGATTTGGCGCTTTTCGCGGATGCCGCCCTGGAGGCGCCGGAGCCGTTTGGCCTGACAAAGCTGGCTCCCTCGAACGCAACGCATTTTTCCACCCATTCGATGCCGCCCGCCGCGGTGCTCGAAACATGCCGAACCGCCTGGGGCCGAACACCGCCCTCGTTCGTCATGGCGCTGCGGGGTGAAAGTTTCGAGATGGGCGAGGGCTTGAGCGATAAAGCGGCCTCGCGGCTGGAACAGGCCCTCCTGTTTCTGCGCGGAGTCATAGAATCGGATGACCCGCTCCGCGAACTCGAAAAACACGCGGTCTGATATCCCCTGACAATGGTCAGGAGGGAATGTTTTTATGGCTGATTTGAACGAGAAGTGCGTTATATTGGCTTTCAGGATGGAAACACCATTTACAAGTCCAGGAAATAATTGCAACTTGATATCAGGGAATAATTTTAATCAGGAGACTCAGCGATGGCTGGAGCGATGAACAAGACCATCCTGGTTATCGACGACGACAGGGACATCCTCGAAGCGATGAAGATCATGCTCGAGACCGAGGGTTTCACGGTCGAAACGGCGATTGACGGCCAGCAGGGGCTTGAAAAAGCATTGAGCGTGAAGCCGGACCTGGTTCTGGCGGACATGATGATGGAAACAGTCGACGCCGGGGCCAATGCCGCCACCCGGATCAAGCAGGCCGGTTGCAAGGCCCCGGTGATATTGCTCAGCTCCATCGGCGACACCACCAGTTATAACATGGACATTTCCAGTCTCGGGTTCGAGGGCGCGCTTCAGAAACCAGTTATTCCCTCGGTGCTGATTCCATTGATTAAAAGGAAGCTTAACCTGAAATAAGCACGCTGCACCGGTTGCGGCCCGCCTCCCCTTGCCGGATAAGCGGAGGGCGGGCCGTGATCCGGAGCAGAACCAACCGATCGAGATCATGTCCCAGGAGCCTCGAATACAACTCAAGGGAATCAGGCGGCTGGAGCTGACATTCGAGAACGAGCTTGTCGACCGGATCGGCTGGTTCATACGGATGCGCTGGATGGCCGGGCTGGGCGTCAGCGGCACAATCCTGGTTTCGACTTCCCTGTTCGACCTTCTGGTGAACCGGGATCGCCTTCTTCTGATTTCCTCCTCGATTTTTCTTGTCAATATTGTCTATCTCCTGTATTTCAAGTGGCTTCAATCAAGACGGACCCTTCCGGGCTGGCATACGCTCGTCTCGCGGCTGGCCAATGTGCAGATATCGATCGATCTGCTGCTGCTCAACATCCTGGTGTATTTCTCCGGAGGGGTTGAAAACCCGTTTTCCTTCTACTTCATTTTTCACATCATAATCGCAAGCATCCTTCTCTCCACCACCGCCAGCTATCTGCAGGCGGCCCTGGCAGTGGGAGTATACGACCTGATCCTGCTGGCCGAATACCTCCGGCTGATCCCGCACCACCGTCTGTTCCGGTTTTTCAGCCCGGAAATATATGACAATCCGGTCTTCCTGCTGGGCAACGCGGCCGTGTTCAGCACCACTCTGTTCATTTCGGTCTACATGGCCACCAGCATAACCAGGCAGCTTCGGTCGCGGGAGGAGGAGCTCGTCCGGGTGAAAAACTCGCTGGAACAGGCCAACGAGCAGCTTCAGAAACTGCACGAATACCGCACCCGCTTTATCCTGAGAGTGGAGCACGAGCTGAAGGCCCCGCTGGCGGCGATACACAGCCTGATTACGGTGATCCTGACCTCGTTCGAGGCCGGTCTGGAACCCAGAGTAAAAGAACTGTTGCGGCGCTCGGAGGCCCGGGTGATGAACCTTCTGGATATGATCCGGGAACTGCTCGAGCTGTCGCGAATGAAAATGGCGGCCCACCGTTTCAATATGCAGAATATTGAACCGGGAGCGCTGATCGAGCACCAGATAGAGCTGGTGCGGCACCAGGCCGCGGCGCGCGCTCTCTCACTGAGCGCCGAAATACAACCCGGTCTGCCCTCTCTTTACGCCGATCCGGAGGCTTTCAATCAGATTCTGCTGAACCTTCTGAGCAATGCGGTCAAATACACCGAGCGTGGCGGCGTGAAACTGAAAGCGGCGGTGGAAGATGAATTGTTTGTGCTGTCGGTTTCCGACACGGGAATAGGCTTGAGCGAGGACGAAAAAGGACGCCTGTTCGAGGAGTTTTTCCGGGGCAGCCGGGCCAAAGGCCTGGGCGAGGGCACGGGGCTGGGACTTTCCATAATCAAGGAGATCGTAGAGGCCCACGGCGGCGCTATCGAGGTGGAAAGCCAGGCTGGCAAGGGTTCGACATTCACCGTGCGGCTGCCGCTGAAGGGTGAATAATTGCTGCCCCGGATACAATGAACCTTGGAATAGAGAAAATAATATGCAGTTACAAGGCCGGTTCTTCGATGATGACGGAAACGAGATCAATCCTGAATTGATCATAAAACCGGGATTATGCCTGCTCTGCAAAAAGGACGATGACCCTTCCGAATATATCTTCTGTACATTGACCAGGGCTGATCAGCAGGCCGATTCTGAATTCCGTTGCGGGGCTTACGAAAAGAAAAGCTGAAGCGCTGTCTTAATGATCATAACCGGCTTCTTCTATAAGGCATCTCCCCATATAGAAGCGTGTTGAAAAATGTTTAAAAACACAAGCCCCTGTTTCCCCTTTTCTAAGGGGTACTAACTTCTCTACTGTTAAGCGATTGCAGATGAACGGCAGTAGTGGGCTTTTCCCCCCCCTTCTCAAGGGGGGACCGCGGCAGCAATATCCGGTTAGGATATTGCTGAGAGGATCAAAAAAGTTTTACGGTCA
>CAYYNT010000029.1:0-44405 GCA_964473155.1 uncultured Gemmatimonadales bacterium
TTCATGCGAGCCTTCAGGGCAACAGGGTCGTCGTCCATGAGCGCTCCCCCGCGCTTTTCCATCAGTCCGTTGCTTGGCGCTTCGGCGCAAAGGTCCGTAAGTTTCGGCCAGCCGAGATACGCGCTCCCGATATCCGAGGGCCGGAAGCTCCAGCGGTTGTCTTTCAACGGTTCGCTTATCTGGTACTGCGTATCGAAATCCTTTTCGCGAAGGCTGTCGAATAATTCAGCGCGCTTGTTTTTGCCCCAGAAATGGCGAAAACGAACCTTCGCCCCCGCATCTTTTTCTTGCTTATTGGATGTTTCAGCGCCTCGTTTCACGAAAAGACCGACCGCAGTGCCAAGCTTTATTCCAGCCTTGTTCCATTCAGTCGAAAAAACCGAGGGATCGGGGTCGCCCTCCGGCGTCTGTTTACCGGTTTCCCGGCTGTCCCCGTTCAGGCAATCGATCCAGATAGAATCGAACGCATCGAGAAAGCGTTTTCGCACCACGACAAACGAAGGGTCGCCGATGTACGAGAAACTTGAAATGTAGCAGATTACGCCCCGTCCGCCGATCTCAGCGATCCTTCTTTCAGCCAGCCGCAGGAACCGGGCGTAAAGCTCGTCCAAGTTGAATTTCCTGATTCCCCATTCTGAGATAAGGCCCTTCTTGTAAGGCTCAATCAATCCATGTTCTTCCTTTGGACTTACCCCGGCGTAGGCGTTGTAGGGCGGGTTGCCCAGGATGACCAGGATCGGTTTTTCCTGCTTGACCCGCCCGGCCGCGTCGCGCTCCTCCTCGAAACCCGGAAAAGCGATCTGTTTCGGCTTTTCCCTGGGCGGCTCCCAGCCGGTCAGGGCGTTGGTCAGGTACACCCCGGCGCGCTCCGGCGCTGCGCCGCTTTCACTGAGCGGAGCACCCAGTTTCTCCAGCTCCAGGCCAAGCTGCATGTGCGCGATGACAAACGGCGCGGGCAGTATCTCGAACCCGAAAACACGCTCCAGGGCGGCTTTCTTGAGGTCGTGGGCCAGCAGGGCATCGCCGCCCTTGTCCCGCAGCGTGGCGGCTATCCGGCGCAGCACCTCGCGTAGGTAGGCCCCGGTGCCGCAGCAGGGGTCAAGCACCACCACTTTCGGGTCGGCCAGGCCATCGGCCAGGCCAAGCTCGGAGCGCAGCACGGCGTCCACCCGCTCCACCTGGTAGCGGACTATTTCATCCGGGGTGTACCAGACACCCATCTGCTTGCGCAGGACCGGGTCATAAGCCTGCAGGAAGGGTTCGTAGAAATACTGGACCGCGTGGCCCTCGTCGAAAGACTTGAAGAACTCCGCCCGGTCCACCCGGTTGAGCGCCGCGGCGGCGCGGTCGAGCACCTCGACGAGGCCGAGCGCGCCCAGGCGGTCGCGGTCGGCCACCTGGTCGAAAAGCTGGCGCAGCATAGGGATACGCAAATTCCAGGCGGCGGCGTGCCAGTCGAATTTGCCCTGGGCCGCCCCCGGCTGCCTGGACCAGAGCACCCAGGACGAGAAGATGCCGTAGAAAAGCGTCTGGACCAGCGTTGAGCGGAAGAAATGCTCGCCCTTTTCGCCCTCGAAACGCAGCCCCAGCGCTTCCTCAAGGGCCTGCCGCAGGCTGTCCAGGGCCGGGATGCCGGCTTGCCGTTCCATGCCCAGACGGGCTTCATGCGCGTACGAGGCCAGATACTCGGCCAGGTCCTGGGGCGCGGTCAGGGGGACATTATGCAGCAGCACGCGGCGCAGGAATTCAAACAGGCTATCGCCATATTCCGCTTCGGTTTTGCGCGGATGGGCGGCAAGCTGCCAGAATTCACTCTCGCTCCGGGCCAGGGAGAATTCCTCAAGGACTTGCGGCTTTCCAACCTGATCCAGACCGGCCAGCGCAAAAGCCCTGAAGTTTGTCATCAGCACCAGGCCGTATTTCTTCAGATAGCGCTCGACCTGCAAAGTTCGAATCGTGCTGGTCAGTTCCTCGTCCAGGGGCTTGGCCTCGACAACGCCGCGCGCCGGACTCTGGACTAAAAACGGGTTGGTTGAGGAAGGGATAGTCTTCAGGTTTTTTATCTGTTCGGCGGAAAAAAGACCCCCGTCCGGGATGCCCGCGCCCCGGTTCGCCGGGTGAATGACGCAATGCACTTTGGGATTGAGGGTTTTTCCGGCTCCGTTGAGCAATTCCTTCAAGGCCGGATAGAACGAAGTCTCCGGCACACCGATCCCCCGGTTTTTTCCCATCTCGGTCAGGTATTGTTCGAGCAGGTTGTCCGCCATAGGATTTCATTCCATTCCGCAAAGGATGGATGTTTTTTTAATTTCCCTTAAGACAGGGTTCAACAGGAGTTTGTATTGTTTTGCCTGACTCCTGAAAAAAACTTGGAGTCATTGACTGGATTAAATCCCCCCCGCCCCCCTTTTCCAACGGGGGGAAATGCTCCTAATCCCGGACTATTGCCAAATGCCCGGCCCGCGAGACTTTTCTCCCCCTTTTGCAAAGGGGGATCGAGGGGGATTCGCCTTATATGTCAGGCCTTTTTCCCGGCAAATCCCTCGAACAACTTCACTCACGGCCAGCCCGTTCCTTTTCAGGCGACAAGCTCCGCGGCGAACCGCTCGGCGCTGTCTTTCTGCATCGGGCCCAGGTCTTTGGGTTCGCGACAGTATGGCACCACCAGCTCGGCTGTGACAGGGGCCTTGCAGAATGCGGCCATGCGCCGGAACATCTCGGACAGAAGGTCGCTGTTGCCTTCTCCGGCCTGGTCATAGGCCGTGACCAGAAGGGCCAGGCGCTTGCCCTCCAGTTGAGAATAATGCGTGGCCGGGTTGTCCGCTCCGCCCCGGATCAGGCAGAGGTGACGGTCGATCAGGGATTTGATCTGGGCCGTAAAATCGAACCAGTACAGCGGCGAGGCGTAAATTATCGCATCCGCGGCGATCATTTTCCTGAAAACCTCCAGCCCGCTGTCCCTGCGCGAACAAACCAGTTCATCGGGTGCGCTTTTCTGGCACAGGTGGCACCCCGCGCAGCCCTCCAGGCCCAGGGCGGCCACATCCAGACGCTCCACCTGGTGGCCATCCCGTTTCAGCTTATCCTCGACCCAGGAAAGGACACGCGCCGTGTTGCCGTTTTTCCGGGGGCTTCCCAGCAGCGCCAGGACTTTCATTACAACCTCCACGTTTAATCTTCTGAATCAAGCAATTAATCGCCTTAACGGCTGATAATCTCCAGCAACTTTTCCCGCGCGGCCTCGTAATCATCCCCGCGCTGCGACCAGGGCACCGGGGCGCTCATGTTCACCTCGCTCATGCCGTGCGGCGCGACGGAGCGGATTATTTTCAACACCTCTTCCTTCCCGGCCTTGCGCTCCGCCAGCCACATCAATTCAAAGTCCTGCTGGCCGCGGCGGATGTTTTTAAGCTTTATCGAGCCGAACAGCCGGTTCACCCCGCGGTCCTGATCCGTGAAAACAGGATCATGGCCCGGATAGAACACTATCCCGTCGCCATTGCCGAACGTGGTCTCGCTGCTGATGAATGTCACCGGGTCCACGAACACGTTCTGAGAATTACCGGCGCGCGGTCCGGAAGAGTTGTGAATCCAGTGCGAGCCGTGCCAGATGAACCAGGTGTTTATACCATAGAGATACTTGATCCAGGCGTTGACCCTGAAATCAACCGCCTCGGCTTCCAGGATCACGGAGCCGTAACGCGGGCGATTTCCGTTGTAGAACCAGTGGTCCTTGCCCTGGCCCTGCAGCGTCGCCAGCCGGGTGAGCGGCACCCCATCGTAACCGGCCCACAGATCGATGTCCTTGTCCAGCTCGGAGGTCCAGGCCCGTGTGACGAACACCGGCAGACGCTTGCCGGGTCCGGGATTCAGGTGAATCCAACTGGCGCGCTCCTTGATCCAGGGGAACATGTCCTCGCCCGGCTCATCGATCAGGTACCAGAAATATTTCACCGACGGGGCGTGCGCCTCGAACCAGTTCACCCAGAGGTCCGAATTCCTGTACACTTCGCTCCAGGTCTGGCCCATCACCGAGCCGCCGTACATGCCGATCGGGAAAAGCCTTTCCCCCTGCCCCTGGCCCGGCCCCTGGTACCCGGCGGCCGCGGTGAACGCGCTGCCGTCGAGATACGGACGGTACGCACCCATCACGGTGCTGTCGAAAGACGAGTAGTGCGGTCGGAAACCGCCCACCAGGTCGATACGGTGACGGCGAGCGGTGTATTTGAGCATCCTCTCGATATCCTGGGATGACATGTAATCCTGGTAATATCGGTTTACACTGTCGTGATACAGCCAGACGTTTGAATGGGTTGAATCCGGCAGGAAATAAGGAAGCAGAATGATTTTCACCGGGATCGATTCCACCTGCCAGCCCCCGGCGCGGACACGGACAGTGCTGTAATAGGTCCCGGAGGGGTGGGAGACGCTGTCACGCGGAAGATACAGGTCGAACCAGAAACCCTGGTTCAAGCCGGCGGAGATGTCGAGCGGCAATCCGCCCTTTCCAGCCTTCGCATCCGGGGTGATCAGGGCGTCCGGTATCCAGCCGGTCATGCGCGCCGGGGCGGAAGCAGCGGAGCCGTAGAACCAGTTGGGGCTTGTCGGATTCACCACATGGATATAGTGCTCGCTGAACACCTCGAAATATCCGTCCGGCCCGTACTCTATGGCGCCCGGCCCGCCGATCTCCTGCCCGGTCAGCGCGCGCGACGGCGGGTCCATCGAAATGTCCACCTGCGAGGCCCCCAGGCTGTCCGCGGTCAGGATCACCTGAAAGGCCAGGACCTCGTTGTAGAGGCCTTTGAGCCGGATCGTGTCGCCATCCCAGACCCGGTTGCCCTGGCTGGTGAAATGGAGCGTGTCCTCGCGGAACACCTTTTCACCGTCGCCCAAAGCCCATACCCGCCGGAAAGGATTCGAAAAACTGATCGTATCCGGCGGCTCGAGACCTCCCAGGACACGCAACAGAGCCAGAAGGTCAAAGATCGATATTTTATTATCAGCGGATTTATCCAGGTTCGCGATCTGAAGCTGACGGTCACCGGAGGGTGGACTGCCCGAAAGAAAACGGAGCAGGGAAAGCAGATCGAATACATCGATCTTCTGGTTCTCATCGATGTCACCGCGCAACGCGGCGGCTGCTGCGCCGGTTTTCTGCCGGACGATGGATTCAAGCGGAGAGGCAACGAGAAGAACAGTCGTAAGCAGCAGACATAAAACTCTTCCGTACATGAGGTCAATTCCCTGGCTAGTATTTATTGATCATAAATTAAGGAAACAAAAAGGGGCGTCGAGAACGATAATTCTCTCCACCCCCGAATAATATGTGAAAGCCTTAAATCTTTGCAAGAACTTTTGCGATCAGGCGGGTCATGCCCGGCTCGGCCTTGTTGGAGGCGGCGATTATGTCCTCTATCCGCGCCGGTTCGATGGCATCCGGCAGGCACAGGTCGGTGACAATGGACAGCCCGAGCACCCTCATGCCCGAGTGAACGGCCACTATAACCTCTGGAACCGTGCTCATGCCCACAACATCCGCCCCGATTCCCCGCAGGAAACGGTACTCGGCGCGGGTTTCCAGATTAGGCCCCGGCACGCTCACATAGACCCCCCGGCGCACCGGTATCTTTTCCTCCAGCGCGGTTTCCTCGGCCAGACGCAGCAGCTTTTTGCAATAAGGCTGCGACATGTCGGGGAAACGCAGTCCCAGGCGCTCATCGTTCGGTCCGATCAGCGGGTTGGAGCCCAGGAGGTTGATATGGTCTTCGATCAGCATCAGGTCGCCCTTGCTCCACTGCGGGTTCATCCCGCCGCAGGCGTTCGACACCACCAGTGTCCCCGCGCCCAGAGCTTTCATCACCCGCACCGGGAACGTGATCTGTCGCATCGAGTAGCCCTCGTAGAAATGGAACCGTCCCTGCATCGCCACCACGTTCTTTCCGCTAAGACGCCCGAAAAGAAGCTTTCCGGCGTGGCTTTCCACCGTGCTCGACACAAAATGCGGAATCTGTGGGTACGGTATCTCGCACTCGACCTCGATCTCCGCTGTCAGCCGTCCCAGGCCGGTCCCAAGAATAATCGCAACATCAGGATTCAGCTTCGTGCGGCCGCGAACGGCTAACACCGCCTCCTGGATTTCATCGTAAAGTCTGTCCGCCACAGTAAGCACCTCGTCTTTTCTGTTGATCGCCCCGCCGGAGACAGCAGTCATTTCTTCCGGCCGCCTTTTTTCCCCTTATCTTCCTCGGATTCATCCACGGATTGTCCCCAGAACACATCCGGCCTTCCACTGTCTTTATCCTCCCGTCCCCAGCCCAGCGGCGCATCCTTGTCCGCTTCGCCTTCACCTGCCGCGGGCATTCCATTCCCGGCGGACTCAGCGGTCTGCGCCGTATCACGAAGGCTTTCCCTGGCGCGCAGGAATTCGCCAAGCTTGCGCGACAGGTTGGTCACAGAATCCTCATGGTCTTCTTTCATCCTGCCTTCAAGTCCGTCACCGGACTGATTTCCGGCCGGTTTTTCCGGCTTACCTGACACGGCCGGACTGAAAGGAGGTTCTTCATCAACCTGATTATCCGTCTCAGGGACTGGCGTTTCCTGACTCGACGGGGAGTCGAAATAGCCCTCGGAAAAATCATTCTCCCGCCTGTAAGGTTCAGGCTGGACTTTTGCGGAGCTCTGGGAAGCCTGCGCCGCCTCCCCGGATTCCTCCTGAAGGATACGCCACTGGCTGGCTATAAGGGAGCGCATCTTGACCAGGAAAGTCTGCCTTTCCTCCTCCAGACGCTCCAGCTCGATTTTCAGCCCCCTGAGTCTGGCCCTTGTCTCGTCGAGAAGGCGCTCGGACTCGACCTCGGCCTTGGCCACTATCAGCTCGCTCTCGCGCTGGGCGGCCTGCCTTGATGCCTCGCCCGCTTTCTGCGCCATAATCAGCGTTTCGTTGAGAGTGCTCTCCATGTTCTGATAGTTTTTAAGCCGTTCGTTCAGTTCGGTGAGACGGTTTTTCAGGTCCAGGTTTTCCCGGAGAGATTCCTCGAGGCTGTCGGCGGCGGCGCTCAGCAACTGGCGCACCTCATCCACGTCATAGCCCTTGAACACCCGCTTCAGATCCGGTTTCCGGAGGTCAAGAGGAGTGATCTTCAATGTCGCCTCCCGTATGTTGTTGGTCAGGAGCGCGTCCCGAATATGGCCGTACCCACCCGGACCATGTTCGCTCCCTCGGCTATTGCAATCTCGTAGTCTGAACTCATGCCCATCGAAAGGATATCCATGCGCCAGGAACCGCCGGCCATGGAACGGTAACGCTCGAAAAGACTTCGAAGTTGTCTGAAAGCTTTTATCACCTGCGCAGCGTCATCGGTGAGCGGACCGATTGTCATCAGTCCCTGAAGCCTGAGGTGCGGCAGCCCGGCTATGTATTCCAGCAGGCTGTCCGCCTCCTCCGGGTACACCCCGGACTTGCTTTCCTCGGCCGAGGTGTTGACCTGCATCAGCACCGCCAGTGGGTGGACGCTCTGAGCTGCGCACTCATCCAGGGCCAGTGCCAGACGTTCGCTGTCCACGGACTGCACCAGGTCGAACATGCCGGGCACGAACCTGGCCTTGTTGCGCTGAAGATGGCCGATCAAGTGACGGCGCACCGGGCGTGAGATCAAAGGCAGCTTGGCCTGCGCCTCCTGAACCCGGTTCTCGCCGATATCGGCCAGCCCGCAATCCAGCGCGGCCTCGATTTCATCCACGGAATGGTTTTTTGTCACTCCGACCAGCGTCACCGTTCCGGATGGCATCCCGGCGCGTTCCTCCGCCCGGGCGATCCGGTTGCGCACCTCTTCAAGGTTTTCCCGTATTTTGATAATCATTTCCATCCCGCGCACAATACTACGGGCAGCCCGAGCAAAAAGCAAGGCTGCATTCAGGATACGATGCGACCGGCCTGTTGCTCCATAAAAGACACAAAATCCCGGCCATAGCGCGCCAGGAAATATACCCCGGCCAGCACGCGCTCCTGCGGTTCTCCACCGGGCCAGAGATTCGAATAAGCCTTCTCAAGCTGATTAACAAGTATCTCATCGCGGCGGCGGGCGGCGGAGAGTATTTTCTTTTCAAAACGCTCCAGGCCGGAAGATAGAGATTCCGAGGCTGAATCCAGCGGCCCGCCCAGTGTCGGGTCAAGCCCGCCAATCAGCGGTCTGATCTCCGAAAGAACCTGCCTGTTGTCTTCCCGCATCTTTCCAAGACGTTCCAGTATACCCTGAACTGCCGTGTCCGTTGACAGAATGCGGTCGGCAGCTTTTTGCGGGCCGGACTGGATGTCAGCCGGAGAGAGGGAATACTTGTCCAGCGCCTTGCCGATCTTGCTTTCTATCAAGAACCCGGAAAGCCTCGGATAAATTATTGGCCGCTCCAGGCCATACAGTTCATACAAGCCACCCATCTGAGCGTAATAGCTGATCTCACCCGGCCCGGCGACATAGCACAGGCTGCCGAACACATGGCTTTCCAGCAGCGGGCGCAGAAGCACTCCAGGGCTGAAACTCTCCGGGCTTCGATCCAGGCGCTCAATCAATTCTTTTCTGCTTAGACGAACACCGGAGGGCTTAAGGCTGAATCCTTCACCGGAACTGTCGGCCAGGAGCTTCTCCCGTGAGCCGTTTTCGATCAGGAACAGGCTGGTCTCGCCGGGCAGTGGATTCACCTGCATGGGATAGCCCAGCGCTGAAAGCTCACCGCATGCAGCCAGAAACGCCTCATTTTCCGCGCCGGATTCGAGGGCCGCCCGTTGGAACAATTCTTTTCCGGCCCTTCTTAAACCTTTACTGCAAGCCTCCACCACGAACAGTCCGCAGCCGCCGAGAAGACGCGAAATCAATTCCCCGAACGCCGCGCCGAGGTTTGTACCGGATGTATAACTCTCATGAAGAATAGAATTCAGCCAGGGGCTGAACTCAGTCTGCGGAATCAATTTCCCGAAAGCAGAGAATACGCGCTCAATCTCAGGTCCAGGCTGGATCATGAAGGCGGGAGAACGGTTCCACGGCCTGGGATCCAGTGCGACACGCTCCAGATTATTGGCGCCGTCAAGCAGCCCGATAGCGGATATCTCCTCGAAATCGTGGTCCTCGGAGGCATTCCAGAACACCGGCAAAACAGGCGCTCCAAGCAGTCCTTCCAGCCTTTCAGCGAGTTTAACCGCGGTCAGGGCCTTGTAGAGGATGTACAGCGGGCCGCCGAACAGCACCGGCTGCTGGCCGGTGGTCACAATAAATCCGTTCTCCCGCTCGAACCGGCAAAGGCGCTCATCTCCCCCGCTCACATGGCGGAAAGAGGACTGGCTCCGCAGCAGCTCCGCCACGAGTGAGCGGTCGAGACGGCGGTCCACCTTATCCGCCAGCGCTTTTATCCGTCCGCTGTCCTCATGGCGGCCGCCGAAAAACGCGCAGGCTTTTTCCTTCCCGCTCAGATAATCCCGCACAAGAGAGTTCAACGACGGGAATCCGGGATAGAATTTAAGTCCGGTTTCTGTCACTTTTTCCGCCCGGTCAAAATAAGCCTTTCAGAATCATCCCCATGCTCCGGCATGTCATAGCCGCCGAACACTTTCTCAGCCGGAAGACCCGCCGATTCGAGCATCGACAGCATCTCACCGCGGGAAAACAGCCGCACGGATTCGCGATAGCGCTCCCGTCCTCCATCATTCGACTGCACAAGCGTCTCTTTTTCCACCCGGAGGCCGTCCGGCGTTATCCAACGCCGTTGCAGCACCTTTATTCCATCCTTTAGGAAGCTGTCCTCCGGCTTGAGACGCGAGATTACACGCGGGCGGTTTAAATAATCTATCAGGTAAGCTCCGCCGCTCCGCAGTGCGCCGGACATTTCGGCCAGCACCGCGGCATTCTGTTGATCGGTTTCAAAATAACCGAAACTGGTGAACATGCAAATAACCAGATCGAAAGCTCCTTTGAATGGAACCGCGCGCATGTCGGCACGGATAAAGACCGGCCGGCCAACAGATGTTTCCTTTTCTTCCTGGAGCTTTGCATTCTTCAGCAGTTCCGCGGAAAGGTCCGCTCCGGCCACAAAATGTCCCTGGCCGGCCAGAAGTCGGCTGTAGCGCCCTGCGCCGCAAGCCAGGTCCAGAATGCGCAGCTTTTCCAGATGCAGCGGCAAAGCAGCCCGCCGGATGAGATTGACAACGCCCTTTGCCTCGGACTCATCCCGGTGGCTGTAAAGGTCGAGGTATCGTTGGCCGAAAGACTCCTCGAACCAGGCCATAGGTTTACCTGCCTTTCATTATTACTTCAAACGTTCCGGCGCCCAGGGGAACAGTCCGGGATAAACCGGCCATACAGCCGCCTGAATACGGTAAAGGTGTGTCGGGCAGCGGCAGTCGGAGGAGCCGAACCCGGGCGCTGCCGGAACCGCCCCTTCCATGGCTGCAACCGCGCGGGCAAGATCGCATTCAAGACTGGTCCTGGAGGCCACCACGGCAAAAGTCTTATCCTGCGCGATACGGGACAGCCAGTCCACATGCCAGTGCGGCCGCGAGGAAAGACCAAACCGGAGATGACGACCCAGGCGTCCGTCCACGCCTCCCATGGCGCTGCCTGCATAAATGTAACAGCCTGCTGGGAACATGAAAACTCCGCGCTTCCCGACCCGGATCGCGTGGCTCTCTTCCAGTCTGAACCGGTACAGATACGATCCTTTCAAAGCGCTTTCACTTATGATAAGGCTCCCCCCGCGTTATGGAATCAGCGCGATAGAGCTGTTCCAGCAGAATAAGACGGGCCAGCTCGTGCGGGAATGTCATCCTGGACAGGGACAGAACCCAGTCCGCAGATTGGACAAACTGACGCTCAAGGCCCAGCGGACCGCCGATCACAAAAGTCAGCCGCGACCTGCCGGCCAAAGCCAGATGCTCAAAGCGGGCGGCCAGTTCCTCGGAGGAGCAGCTATCTCCCCTCGGGTCCAGGGCCACCACATAGGCCCCATGCGGGATCTTTTCCCGAAGACGCCCGCACTCCCGTTCGATTATCCGTTTATCATCTCCCGCCCCGCGTTCCTCGCGGACCTCATCGATGATAAGCGTTCCGCCCCGGTTCAAGCGCTTCTCGTATTCCGAGCAAAGCGCGGCGATAGACCGGTCGCGCAGCTTACCCACGGTAAGGAGATGGAAATTCATCGGTTCTCCGAAAATTTTTTACTGTGACCGCCGATACTGAATCTATTTTCGGCTTTCAGGATGCATACCGCCACACCGTAAACCCTCCGGAAAAAGGAACAAACCCTTTCTCCGCTGGTAGAACGGTTTAAGCAAAGCCGGAAGGATTGACCGGCTGGCCCTTCATTCATTGCAGAATTTAGCGCAACCTGCAAGCGCAGTCAACGCCGGGAGAGTTTGACTTACGTTATATGTAAGTTATATTTTCTGAAGGTGTTAATCAAAGAAGAAGAATTCCGGTTGTTTACCCGGAGACTTAGCATGACAATAGAGGCGAAAAACTGCGATCTGCGCCGGTTTTTAGCTGTTCTCGTTTTCCTGACGCCATTTTTATGCGGCTTTGCGCGAGCGGAGGAAAAAGCTGGCTGGTTCAGCGATGATCAGGCTGAATGGTTGACATACAAGGGTAATTACGGGCGGACCTCCTCACTCGGTCCGGATTTGAACCTGCCGCTGGAAGTGGCCTGGAAAAAGAAAGACGCCCGTTCTATCGGTCAGACGCCCTGCGCGGCGGACAGCTTCATTTTCGTGTCCAGCCGCGACCGGAGGCTTCTCTGCTATCATTGCGACACCGGACGTCAGGTGTTTCTCAGGACCTTCAAGGGCGCGGTAAGCGGCGCGGTAAGCATACGCGAACTGAAATTATATTTCCAGACCGACCTGCCGGATGGCTATTTCTATGTAACCGGCATCAATACAAAGCACAAGCATCAGAGACGGGCTGTCGGCCCGGCGGATATAGCGCCGATCCTTGAAAAGGACCAGATGTTTCTGTTTTCCCAGACCGGCAAGGCAGCCTGTTACAACCCGGAAACCGGTGTGCGCGAATGGCAGACTCAGCTAAAAGGTCTTTTTGAATACGCCCCGGTATTCCAGGAGCCTTATATCTATGTGGCGAGCGTCCAGGGCTTGGTCTATAAAATCGAGGTCGAGTACGGACGCGAAACCGCCCGTCTTGATCTCGCACACACACTGCTTGGTGATCTGGCCTCTGACGGAAATAACCTTTTTCTGGGCCTGGCCGACGGACGGATAGTATGTGTGGGAATGGATGACCTTAAAGTCATCTGGGAGGTCAGGACTGGCGAGCACCTTTTCTGCGGCCCATCGCTTCAGGACGGGAAGCTGTACCTTGCGTCACGTGAGGGCAATCTGCTGCGTCTCGATTCAAGCGATGGAAAGCAGGAATGGAAAGTCCGTCTGCACGGAGTATCTGTCTGCACCCCTGCTCTGGCTGGAGATTACGTTTTCACCGCTACCAAGAGCGGAGAAATGGCGGCTTTTGACAAGAACAGTGGAAAGAGGCTCTGGCAGAATCTGGTGAAAGAGGGATTCAGCGCCTCGCCGCTGGTGTATGGAAAGCATGTTTTTTATTGTTCCGATCGGGGAACCGTATATGCTTTACGTCATAAAGAGAATTAATGGATTGTTAAGCGGGAGCCTGTTTTTCTGTTTCTGCCTTTGCGCCGCCGCCGCTCCCGCGCTTGCCGCGGACCAGCCGGGCCGTCTGACCATTGTCCCGGACAGTGGACTGATCCTTCTGGACTATGACACCTTGAAAGTCAGCGGCGTCACCACCCTGGAGATAGCGCCCGGCGATCATGTTCTCAGTTTTTTCCCTTCTCATTCCGCTGGACGCTGGGCGCACCGGTATCTGGAATATCCATTCTCGCTTGGCGCATCCGGTTCAAGGGCAATCGATCTGACTGCCTGCCGCGTGTTCAGTCTGCGCTCGGAGCCGCAGGACGCGAGGATCGATTACCGCGGCCGCACCGTAGGGCGCACCCCGGGAGATTACCTTCTTCTCACCGGAGCGGACGATTCCCTGACCTTCAAGCTGCGGGGTTATCAGACACGCAGCCTGATGATAGACAGCGGCGGAATCGATAAAGACATTCTGTTCGTCTCGCTCAATCCCTCCACTGCCGAGGAATATGAAAGCGATGTCGAACAGGCTATCTACATTTCTCCGCTGAAACAGATCAGCGAACCGAGGATGCTCCTGTCTCTGGGCGCCGGAGCGGCTCTGCTTTCAATTGGAGTCCTGTATAATGGCAGAGCCGACGATCATTACGAGCGTTACCTGCGACTGGCCGGTTCGGCTGCCCAGGAGAAAGCTTATCAGGATGCCGTCCGCAACGACAGGATATCCAAGGCCGCTTTTATAGCCGGTAACGCGTCCATCGGCCTTTTGGGATACTTCGTAATCCGCAAGTTAGTATTAAAAAACCCTGGGAGCTCTTCAAACCGAAGCCCGCTCTCTCTTAAATCGACATCGCGCGGGGCTGAGCTGACTTACGAATTCTGAACCTTTTTTTTCAGGGATTCATCAAGTGATCAAATCATGCCGCGGATCAAACGCCTGGCTTGTGTCCCTGTTGCTGGCAGCGGGATTATCAATTTCCTGCACTGACAGGGAGCGCAGCAATCCGTTCGATCCGCGCAACCCTGACAAAAGCCAGAGATCGGCCGGTTTCAACGCCCTGGCCGGAAACAGCGAGGTGCTTTTATACTGGGACGATCTTTCGGATTTCGAGGATGTGCTGGGTTTGCAGGTAGAGCGGGTCACAGCGGGATTAGCCGATACGGCGATAATAAGCGACAGCATTCTCCCGCCCGACCGTTCGGGTTACCGGGACGTTCACGCCGAGAACGGCCAGACCTACGATTATCGCCTCCGTCTGGTGCTGAAAGATTCAGATGAGCGCCCTGTCACTGAAAGCGACCGGGCCACCCCAGGAACTTTATTCCCCTGGATTTCTAATTTTGACCGCACCGCGGTCACCCGTCTTACCCCGGACTTACGGGATGAGCGTTTCGATACGGAATACAGCTTCAATTTCGTCCAGGACATTCAGATTCGCCCCGACAACACCGAGATATGGATTCTGGACGCAATCACCGCCAAGATATACCGTTTTTATCCTGACGGCACATACCTTCAGGACCAGGGCAACCTGGGCCAGACCGCGGCTTTCAGGTTTAACATCTTCGACCGTTCCCTCTGGCTCGCGAGCTGGGCGCTTAACAGTACGGTTTTCCACCTTGGACGGAGCGGTGAACTGGTAGCCAGCTACCGCACCGATGTTTTCCCGACCTGGATCGAACTCGATTACGAGAGAGATGGCGCATGGGTGGCCACGGATGGCGGTAAGATGCTCTACCTGAATGCAACCGGCCATATCACGGAGATCACACATTCCGCTTTCATCAGCCCTGAAAAAGTCGTTTCCGGAACGGCCGCGAACAGCAGGGCCTGGGTCCTGGATTACGATGCCAAGGCGATATTCCACCTGACTCTCGACGATGCCGACTGGAATCTCAAGGTATTCAGCAATCCACAGGACATAGCGACAAACAGTCAAGCGGATTTATGCTGGGTGGCGGATATGGATGCAGATATTGTCTATGAGATAGATGAGCAGAAAAACATACGCGCTCAGGTGCATAACCTGGGGCGCCCGACAGACCTGTACTGGAATCCCTATGAACAGAACATCCTGGTGACCGGAGGAGACGGGACTATAAGCTGCCTCCTGCCCGGAGGGACTGTCCTCTGGAGCACCCGCCTAAACAATCATCCCGGCCAGATAGTAGTTCAATCTTTCGGAACAAATTGAAACCGCTCATCCCCTGCGGTTCAGCCAGGCGCAGACAAGCGGATAAATCCGGTTGCGCGGCGCGCCCAGGCGCTCCGCCGCCAGGACAGTAAGCTGTTTTGCGCCCAGGGAGTCCGCATCCGGAGTATTATCCAGAATAGTAGCGACATCTTGCGCGAGGTTTTCACCTGAACCAACGGTCCCCTCGCGCTCAGCCCCCTCCAGCAGCAGCACGGCCTCACCTTTGGACGGTATTTCTCCGCTCTCCATTTTTCCAGACAGATCGCTTACCCGCCCTCTTGACACCTGTTCGTGCACTTTGGTCATTTCCCGGCAGATAACCGCCCTCCGGTCACCTATCACCTCATGGATTGCATTCAGCGCGGTCAGCAGCCTCCGGGCGGGGCAATAAAAAACCAGCGTCGCTTTAATCGCCGCCAGTTCCTGGAGCGTTACCTTGAGAGCGGAGGTTTTGGGCGGCAGGAATCCGGCGAAAAGAAAACGGTCCGTTGGCAGCCCGGAAACGCTGACCGCCGCGGCCAGAGCCGATGGCCCGGGGACAGGCGTAACGTCCAACCCTCGGGCCGCGGCAAGGGAAACCGCCCGATAGCCGGGATCGGAGATGCCCGGAGTGCCGGCATCGCTTATCAGGGCCACATCCAGGCCCGATTCGAGCAGAGCGGTAATCTGCCGGGCGGAGGATTCCTCGTTGTGGTCATGACAACTCAGGACTTTCGCCCCGATCCCGTAATGTGCCAGAAGCTTACGGCTGTGACGAGTGTCCTCGCAAGCCACAACCGCCACGCCGCGTAAAACCTCCACCGCCCGGAAAGTCAGGTCTTCGAGGTTGCCCAAAGGGGTCGCCACTATGTAAAGACGGCCAGCCGCGCCGGACGGCTTCTTCCGGGAGTCGCCATCCACAGTTTCAGAAGTTGGTGATGATCCGGCTCTGGCCACCGTCGCGTATTCCCTCGGAAATGTACTCGTTCACCTTGTTCATCAGCTTGAGGTAATTCTCCTGGCTTGAAACCAGGGCCTGGAAATTTGTCCGTCCCTGCAAATCTGCCAGAACGCTCTCATAATCGGTTTTGACCTGTTCCGGGACTTCCTGGCCTGAATGGACCAGCTTGTTGATATTATCTTCGAGTTGTTGAAGTTTCTGCACCAGGTCGCGCAATTCCTGGTCATCCCCGACTATCCGGGATGAGCTTTCATAATAACGGTACTCAGGGGTCTGCGCGATCAGACGGCCCAGTTGGCGGGCCTGTGATTCGATATCCATTCGATTCTCCATCCTGACTCTGGTTGGTTGCCATGCAGAAGAAACATCACTCAAAGAAAATACCTGCGCTGAGGGCCGCTGTCAACCGCCGCTCGCTCCAGCGCCCCTGACCCTGACCCCGAAATGCGGACCATGGTATGAACTGTCGAGATCATGCACGTAGAAAAAACTGATCCGAATCTGGCTCAGCGACACCCCGGCGCCCACAGAGACGGAGGATTCGATTTCATCGACCCCTCTCGTAAAAAGGTCGAATTCGCTGTCACCAGGCTTTGACTGACGAACCGAGCCTGCATCTAAATTCATTTCCAGGCCCGGCTCACGCACATACTTGTGTAACAATGGAAGCCTGAAAGGCAGCAATCTCACGTAACCCAGATTCAGCAACCAGAGACGGTCGCCGCGGCGGTCAAAACAGTTAAAGTCCGGTTCGAAGGTGTCATAACCCTTGAGCTGCGCGCCAAGACTGAAAAGCCGATGCGGTGGAAGACGTCCTCCGGACGTCATGGCGGTCAACTCGGCGAAAACGTAATCGTTCCTTCCGGACATACACCGCGCCGCCATGATCATCAGTTGGTAAACCGAGTAATAGAAATCGCCTCCCAGCGCCTTTAAACCCTTGAGCGCCGAGAACCCGGCCGACCAGCCTTCGCGGAAAAGCGGCCCGCCATATGTCCGTTCCAGGCGGCCAATCAGCTCCAGCGTAAAATCCCCTCCCGGAATCACCGGCGGGTTCTCTGTCAGAATATCCGGTTCGCCGAGGGTCCACACCCCCCTTTTCCTCAGTGACCGGACTTCCCTGCGCGCGCCGTAAATCTCCAGGCGCAATACATCCGCCGGTTTACACCGCAATCCGAGCCTTCCGCCGCGGTCATCGTAATAATACTGGCGATCTTTGCCGGAAATAAAATACACCAGATCCGGCCAGGGGGAGTTTTCGCGCCAGGAGTCGCTGCTGGATGTCATGGCGAACAGATCCATGATGGCCTCGAACTCCCGGCGCTCCGAAAGAGTGTGCGCGAGGCTGAACCGTCCTCCGGCTGAATGGCGCGCAGACGGAACGAGTACAAAGAATTCCAGGTGGGGAAAAGCGGGATCATCCACAATTTGTTTCAGCCCGGCGGCAGGCAGGGTAATCTCCTCTTTCCCGCTGATTGACAACCCCCAGCCGCCGGTCAAACCATCCACCCGGTTGTACGCCGCGGGATAAAAACCGGCGAGGCCTTTCAGATCAACTTTCGCGAACTTTCTTCGGCTTACCTGTGCCGTGGAATCCTCGGCCGCCCCATACAAAACGGGTGCGACGCAAAGCAGCAGCAGGGCCGCGGCAATGGCTCCGTGGCGTAACACGAAGAGTGAAGTCACTTCGAGATAATGTTTTATTACCAGTGGCAGTGACGCTTTCACCAGGGGAGCTCCGCCCGGCTGTCCTCGGTGATCGAAAAATCATCCGCCCACAGGCTCCCGTCCAAAGCCTGAACCCCGGCCATCAGGTGAGTCGTGCGGGCGGTCAGGCGCGTTTTAAGCTCGTAGCAGCGCCACTGCCTGTCCAAGCTGACTCTCCGCTGCCAGATCGCCTGTGAGGCCGGTCCGCCAGGAGTTGAATCCTTGAGGTAGACAGTCGCCTCGCGCGCGTTGCTGTCAGCCCGCAGCCAGACCCGCAGAGTGACATCCGATGCCGGATTCACCCGGAACGATCCGCTTGCCAGGCGCGCCCAGATTTTATTCCGGTTAATTGTAATCCTGAAACAACGATTCCCTGAATGCGGTTTGTCCTCGACCGGTCCGCTGAACGAGGGCTTCTGCCATTCATCCGTGTAGATCATGCGCCATCCGCCTGCCGGATTTCCGTTCCATGCCGTCCTGGCTGCATCTTCAGCTTCGAAGCCAGCGTCCGGGATTTCAAAAACGGACACGACCGGGGGCCGCAGTTCCTCTGGATTGTACTCCAGCACCGCGCGGCTCACCCCTCCGAAACGTCCCCATTTGTTCCTCGTTTTCAGTTCCAGGCTGTTCAGTCCGGATTTAAGCTCCCATAGAAATCTGCTCCCGCAAGCCTCCCACTGCCCGTTATCCAGTTTCCGGTAATAACTGTCGAACTCGGGAGTGTGCGTATCGAGACTCACATCCAGCGCACCCTCGCGGGTTACAGGACGGCGTAAGTCCATCTCCACTTCATTCAACGGAAAATTCCAGTCCCTCTCCTCCCGCACCACCGGGCAGACCAGCGGCGGCGGATCGCCAGGCTCCCACCAGGCCAGGTGTTCCAGGGAAGTCAGAAGCGGGTCGTTGAGCTGGTTGTTGGGCTGGAGATAACCGTCGGTCACATCATTCGATTTCGGCGCAGGAGGATTGGAAAGAAAATCATTGCGCGGGATCATGCGCACGTAGATATAGCAGGCGCTTTCCGCCGGTATGCTGTCCTGTGTCCGTTCCGGCTGCCAGCGATTGGGATTGATGTTAATCTCCCAGACTCCGGAGCCTTTGAGGCTTCCGGTCGCCCGGCTCATTTTGTACAGGTCCAGCGCCCCCAGCGGGACCCCGTCTTTTCTGTAATAATTAGCTGTCCAGGCATCCAGCAGTATCCATCTGCCATAATCATTGGACCAGAATTCGTGCGAATGATGCCAATGGCAGGGCACGATCCGGCTGACCAGCCCGATCGAGGCCAGGGCCTGCATGGTCACAAGCTGCTTGTAGGTGCACCAGTACTGTTCACCCTGGGACACGCGGTCGAGCAGTCCGAGAGCGTTCCAGGACGGATACTCGACCGGCGCGCTGTGCGCCCAAAGGTTGCAGACTTTCAGAGCGATCCGCGCGGCAGCCTCCAGGTCGTCCTTTGCACTGTTCACCAGCTCATCCAGTCCGAGCCGCTGCCTCAGCTCATCGAGCTGCGGTTCATCCTGGCGCTGGAAATGGAATTCGTAGGGCGGACGGCGCGCCGAACCGTTCACGAACTCGCGGAAATGTATCCCGTGCATGGCGGCTGAATCGGTCTCGGAATTCGGAATCCAGTACTCGTATCCCACTCTCGCGGATTTGTCTCCGGCGGACAGGATACCGGAAGCAGCCAGGAGAAATGCAAAAGTCAATCCAGCAATCAGGCGCATAATAGCCTCTCACATTACGAATTGGATTTTAACTTGTCTTGAAAATCAAGGCTTAAATATACCTGACAAAAACTATTTCGCCATAGGCTGGCATCGAGACTTGTATTCACGTTCAGTCACCCGGATCGGGCTTTGATCGTCCGATATGGGCGGCCATTCCGGTTGACCCTGGTTCACGCCGGTTATATATTTAACTGCCATTTTGTCATACTGCTCACAAATGGAGACACATGCATGGAACTCGATGATTACAGGATATTGGTCACTGATGACGATCAGGAGTCGGCCTCGCGGGTTATCGGCTGGCTGAGCGGGTCCGGGATGCGGGTCGAGACCGTGGGCCGCCTGCCGGGGCTGAAAAAGCTGTCGGAAGCCCCGGAAGAAGCCCTGATTGTGATTATCACCGGCGGGGTGCACGAGCCGGGGCGCATGGCTTTTCTGAATTCGATCAAGCAGGCCCCGCCCTCGCTGGGCGTTATCTGCCTGGTCGAGCCGACCGAACCGGAGAGCCTTTCATTTTTCGATCAGCTCGGGGTGGACGAGGTGTTCGAGAAGCCGGTGCAGAACGATGAGATCGTCCAGTCCGTAAGCCGCCTGATCGAGCGCAAGCGCCTGATCGGCAGCACGCGTATAATAGGCAAGACACCCTTGATGCGCGAGGTGATCGAGCGGGTGGCGCAGTACAGCCGGGTCAACTCGACGGTTATGATATCCGGCGAAAGCGGCACGGGCAAGGAACTCGTGGCCCAGGCCATCCACCGTCTCAGCGGGCGGCGGCTCAAGCCTTTTATCGCGGTCAACTGCGGGGCGATTGCAGAGGGCGTTCTCGAAAGCGAGCTGTTCGGGCACGAGAAGGGTTCTTTCACCGGAGCCACCTCCCTGCGGAAGGGGCATTTCGAGTTCGCCCACGGCGGGACAATCTTTCTGGACGAGGTCGGAGAGATGCCGCGCAACGTGCAGGTCAAGCTCCTGCGCGTGCTGGAGGAGCGTGAGATCATGCGCGTGGGAGGCAGTCAGCGCATAAAGGTGGATGTCCGGGTGGTTGCCGCCACCAACCGGAACCTGGAGCTCGAGGTGGAGCGCGGAGCGTTTCGACGCGACCTGTATTACCGTCTCAAGGTGCTCTCAATCCACGTGCCCCCTCTTCGCGAGCGCCGGGACGATATCCCGCTGCTGTTCGACAGTTTCATCCAGCAGTTCTGCCGTGAGAACAACCGGACTTTCGCCGGGATAGACGAGGACGCGCTGGAGGTGCTGAGAAACTACGACTGGCCGGGCAATGTCCGTGAGCTGCGCAACCTGGCCGAGTCCATCGCCGTGCTTTCGCCTGGCAGCCGTATCCGGGCCAGGGACATACCGGAACAGATATACCGCCGCGGCCACCCGGCGCGCCTTCTGCCGGTGCCGTTCGGAGCGGCCTCCGCTGACAGTGGAGCGCCGGTGTCGGAAAGCGCCGAGATACGCCTTCTTTACAAGGCGGTCATGACCATGCAGCAGGAACTGCATGAGATCAGGCAGATGCTCACCGGTGCGCGCCATCATGACCCGTTGCGGGATTTCTACGAGAACGGGGAGGAGAATGTCACGGCAGGGTTCCCGCAGGATCGGCCTGCCGGAGACCGCGACATTTCAGGGATCGGCAGCGTGCAGTTCGAGGAAGCCGAGGAGCAGGCGGCGCGAAAGAGCGGGAGCATGCGCGAGATCGAGCGCCAGGCGATCCAGCGCACCCTGGACAGCGTAAACGGCAACCGCCGTCAGGCGGCTAAAGTATTGGGGATCGGCGAACGCACGCTCTACCGGAAGATCAGAGAGTATGGTTTGTAATGGCGGGTTTGAAACCCGCTTTCACCCAGGATTCAGCAGATTAACTCCGCAGATGGATTCAGGAATCCTTGAACAATTAAAAGGGCCGCCCCGCTCATCCGGGACGGCCCTTCCTCTATCCTATATTTGCATCCGGTTCACTTGTCAATCGGCGCGTCGCTCAGACGGCCCAGCTCCGGGAGCTTGCCCACCAGCGGAAGGGCATAATCCATGAACTTCTGGCTGATACCGTTGTCCCCAGCCAGGAAGTCCTTCGCCAGCTCGGTGGTGTGACGGGCCACTTTCTCCAACGGCACGACCTCGTATTCCACCTTGTAGGGGTTGTTGCTCACCCGGCGGATCGCCACGCTACCGTCCCCCACCCCGCTTACAGCGGCCTTGACCGCCTCGACGCCCACCTGACGGGCCTCGAGCTGATCGACCTCGGAAACGATTCCAGGGAAACAGCGCTGCAGGTAGCCGAACGTATCCGAGCGCACGCGCTTTATGTTGAGCCTTTCCTTGATCAGATCGCTCAGGGCGTCGCCCAGCGCTCCGCTGCCGGACAACTGCACGTTGCCGTGGCTGTCTGTCTCCACTTTTCCACGGACCACCTGGATGATCGGCGTGCCGGACTGGTCGTGCACGCCCTCGCTCACCGCGATGATGCAGCGGCCGTATTTCTTGTACACGGAATCCACATCCGCCAGGAACTTGTCGATGACAAACGTCGTCTCGGGCACATACACCAGGTGCGGCCCGTCATCCTCGTATTTCTTCCCGAGCACCGATGCCGCGGTGAGGAATCCGGCGTGACGGCCCATCACGATGCCGATATACACACCCGGAAGGCTCCGGTTGTCCAGGTTCGCGCCCTGGAACGCCAGGGCTACGAACCGCGCCGCGGAACCGAAACCAGGGCAGTGGTCAGTCTCGCGAAGGTCGTTGTCTATGGTCTTGGGGATATGCACCGCGTTAAAATCGTATCTGGCCTTCTTGGCCGCCTCGTTGATGATATAGGCGGTCTCGGCGCTGTCGTTGCCGCCGATATAGAAGAAATAGCGCACTCCATGCTTCTGGAACACCTTGAATATCTGTTCGCACTCCTCGGCAGTCGGCTTTTTGCGTACGCTGCGCAGGGCGCTGGACGGTGTGCGGGCCACCAGTTCGAGGTTCTCCTGGCTTTCGGCGCGCAGGTTGATGAACCTCTCCTTGAGGATGCCATCGACTCCGTTTAACGCGCCATACAGGTTCGTTATCAGGTTCGGGTGCTTGTTGGCTTCAAGTATCGCGCCGATCAGGCTCTGATTGATAACGTTCGTCGGTCCGCCGCTCTGACCGATCACCGCCGCGCCGCTCAACTGACTGGCCATGCCATATTTCTCCTGTTTCGTGTTTGAGAAAAAGTAATATCCATTCGTTTAATTTCACCTGTTCTGAGTTATTGCAAAAATACACATCAGCCTTCAGAATGTCAAGGCGGACAGAGAGTTGGGTAAAAGATAAATATTTACCGATTTGAGATTTAAAGAGACGTAAATCATCAGGGCGGGGAAACAGGCTCTAACAGTAAAAGCTGTTTCAGATCAAGTGTTTCCAGCCATCAGACGAAGTAATGCCAGAAGGTCAAAAACATCTATTTTACCGTTCCTGTCCAGGTCCAGGGAGATTCTCTGTTCCAGCGACGGCGTATCCGTATGCCCGAGCACCCGCAGTAGCGTCAGCAGGTCGAACACGTTCACTTTTCCGTCCAGGTTGCCGTCCCCCGGAGAGGGAGGTGCGAAAGTGAACGAATGATACGCCGACGGGGCCTGTGGAGGATCGTAAGCGCTCTGTCCGCCCAGGTCCTCGGCGATGATGAAATAACGCACGGCTGTTCCGCGTTCCAGACCGCTCAACTCTCCGCGGAAAGTATCGCTCTGGCCCACCCGGACAAGCGCAAGTGTATCGTTGAAAACAGTGTCCCCCGCGGCATACACCGCCCGGACCAGCGACAGGTTGTTATCGCTCACGTCCGCCTGTATCCAGTAACGCTGCCGCCCTTGCGCCGTGTCGGGAACGGCCGAGGCCAGAGTGATCTCTGGCGGGTGCAAGTCGCTTACAGTGAAAGAGAATAACTCAGACGGGGCCGAGGCAGGCAGCAGTCCCTGGTTGCCCATGGCATCGATCACCCGCAGATAGTATTCTACTTTCGTTCCCGCGCTCATGGCCGGTATTATCCCGGAACGCAGACCGGTGCTGTCGGCAAGGCCGAACGAGGATTTATAGAACACGGCGCTTCCAGCGGCGCGCCAGTAAACCTGGGCCTGTTCGATTTCGGACCCGTCCTCGAAAGATGCGCGCACCGCATAACTTGCAAGGCCGGCGGAAGAATCCGGCGCGACATGCGCGGTGAACACCGGCGGGACAATGTCAATCCCTTTCTGAGCCGCGATCTGAGAATAGCGGGCACGGGCCGCGGCTGCGCTCAGACGGAGTTCGGCCAGGCTGGCCCCGCCGATCACGGCGAACGCCACCGGTACAGCGCGTCCGGGTTTAAGGAAAACCGGCCCGGCCGACAGCAGTTCTCCCCAGTCGCCTTTGGGCCCGGATAGGCTGTCCCGCTCGCCGCCGGTTGTCATGGCCCCGAACTTTTCCGCCGCGCTGAAACCGTCCTGAATGTCGCGCGCAAAATTCAGTGCGCGGTACCCGGCCACGGCCTGGGTAAGAAGGGCATGCCCGACCCAGGTCCCGGAGGTGCTGTCGTACATGTAAGCCAGGGCCGAGGCGCGGTCGAAACCGGCCAGGTCGTTTCCGCCATCGGCGCCGACGTCCCAGTCGATATGCTGGGCCACATAAAGACCGTCCACGTTTTTAGTCTTCGGCCCGGCCAGGCCGTACTCCACTATCACATAATCCCGGTCCGGGGTGGCGCTCCAGGCGTAGCTGTACTGGGTGACCGTGATCCCCAGCATTCCGCTCCCGGCCAGGCTGTCGTTGTAGACGCCGCTTATCTCCTGATCGGCGTACATTCCGGGCGCGGCCTTGACCGTATTGCCCCCGGCCGCCACCTTGAAATCGTGGTTGAATTTAACGTCCAGCGGATCCATCCTGTTTTCGATATAAGAAACATCCGAGATCGTGGCCGGTCCGGTGGCCAGAAGAAGCGCGCCCTGGAAAAGCTGCTCCCTGGACTGGCTCGTTCCCCAGGGGTACATGAACCCTCCGGCGCTATCCGGGCCGTCCGTGCCGATTACGCCGTAGTTGGTGAGTGAAAGCCCGGCCCGGTTTATATCGTGGGTCTTGTAAGAACCTACCGGGACTTCCGGCTCTCCGCCCACGGCCAGGGCGAACGTGACCGTATCGCGCGCTGTCCCGGCGCTGAACGCCAGCTTGAACGTGCGGCGTTCCCTGCGCGGGATGTGCGCCCCGAAAGTGAGCTTGAACGGCTGGGACTGGTTGTCGCGGCCCTGGCCGGTGCTCATCGAGCCGAAAGAGGCCTGGGAAGAGGTGACCACGACATCCGTGCTGTTCGAAACGAGGCTTGCCGAGACACTTGAGGCCGATGCCCCGTTGTTGATAACGCTCAGCCACAGGCTGACCTGCTCGCCGGGGTCGATTTTCGCGTCCCCGCCCGCGCTCACGTTTATAGTCAGGATTGCCAGCGACGGGCGCGTGGGAGCCGTGATTTTCCCCAGAGCGGCCGGAGAGTTGACAATCCCGTAACCGTAGTAGTTGTCGGGTCCGGCGATATTCTTGTCGTCATCCGCGCTGTTTCGTATCGCCTCTGTCACCTCGCGCGGGGTAAGTTCGGGGTTGTACTGACGGAGCAACGCGCCAAGTCCGGCCACCAGAGGCGCGGCGAACGAGGAGCCGTTCATTCTCGCGTACCCTCCTCCGGCCACCGAGCCGCGGGCCATCAGTATCTGGTGCCCCGGCGCCATCACATCCGGTTTTATCGTTATTTTGTCGCAGATTGAAGGACCAATGGTGGCGTGATACGGGCGCTGGTCCAGACTGTCGATGGAGCCAATTGAGAAAAACTCAGGATTGCTGGCGGGCGAACCGACTCTATCACTGATATTATTGCTTCCGTTACCCGTGGCAAGAAAAACGGCCGTTCCCATTGCGGTCAGGTTACGTATTGACTCCCACATCAACTGCACACAACCTTGTGAGGCGGGATCGGCGAACGAGAGGTTAAGAATATCCGGCACGTCATCCACAGTAGCCGGATCTCCATCCGGATCAGCCATCCATTGAAAAGACGCAAGTATCAATTCATTATTTGTACTTCCAACATTATTAAAAGCTTTTGCCGCTATCCATTGGGCATCCGGCGCCATGCCGACCGTGTCCGCTCCGGTCTGGCCCACCATACAGCTCATAACCGAAGTGCCATGAGTTTTGGTATCAATGGTGTACAGGTCATCTTTTGGAAAAGTGCTGCCGGTCACAGGATCGTACCAGCTCTCGCTGACCGTGGCCCCGTTGGCCCCGCGCCACTTGTTCTTGAGCGCAGGGTGTTCGCCGTCCACACCGGAATCGATATTGCCGATCAGTACGCCCCGGCCAGTCAGACCGCGTTTCCAGAGTTCGCGGGCTTTCATACGGTCCAGGGCCCAGTTGAAGGTTTTGGCGGTCTGGGCCAGAGCAACGGATGAATAAGCAACGCTGCTTTCATCCGCCAGGACTCGCGTGGAAGATTCTTTGCGCTTTTCAACAAGATACACTTTCCGGTCTTCCAGCACCGCGCCGATATCCTGGCGCGCGGCCAGTGCTCGCACCCCCTCGGTCGTGGCGCGCACCACCACCAGGTTGGCGATCCAGAAAGACCGGTAGTCGCGGAGAGGACCGGATTTGCGCTTGTTCTGCGCAAGGTGGGATACAATCGTGGACTGCGAGGCCTCGCTTTTCTGTTTCAGGGCGCGCAGCATGCGGCCGTGGCGCTCGGCGCGGGAAGCCCGCCGGCTCTGCAGCTCGTTCTCAAGGCCCAGGATATCCACCTCCAGGGCCGGGCGCACCAGCACGCTCAGCACAGAGTCCGGCGGCGCGGATTGAAGAATAGCCTCGAGGGAATCCTCGATCTTCTGCGCGCGGGCAACGGACACCGCCAGGGTCAGAGCAAAAATCAGCAGGCTCAGGCTTTGGCGTGATGAACTTCTCATCTTGCTCCAGACAGGGGGGGCGGGTTATCGGTTTTGTCTTGCCTCCGATAATGTAAGCAAAACCCGTGCCTCAGGGACGGTTGTCGCGCAGGGCCTTGATCTTCTCAATGATATTTGTGGTGGAATAACCCGGCCGGAACGGCAGCGAATGGACCTCCCCGCCGGTCGCGAACACGAAGTCCGAACCGACGATTTTGTCCACTGTCCAGTCCCCGCCCTTGACCAGCACATCCGGGCGGACCGCCTTTATCAGGTCTATCGGCGTGTCGTCCTCGAAGAATGTCACGTAGTCCACGCTGGCCAGTCCGGCTAACATCAGGGCGCGGTCGTTCTCCGGATTTACCGGCCGTTCATCGCCTTTCAGCCGGCGCACCGAGGCATCCGAATTCAAGCCCACCACCAGACAGCCGCCGCAGGCGCGGGCATCCTCCAGATAGCCGATATGGCCGGGATGAAGGATATCAAAACAACCATTGGTAAACACCACCCTGTTCCCCCTGTCCCTTTCATCTTCAAGCACAGCAAGCAATTGTTGCAGGGGCATGACTTTATTCTCAGCTTTTTTCAGCGGACTATCCGAAACCGGTTTGGACATCTGTTTCCTCTCTTGATTCACGCTCTCCATGAAACACTGTCACCGATGGAGAGACAGGTTTATCCCGTTTTTATTTGAGTATGATACCGTCTTTCAATATGACCCTGAAATAGTCGTATGAATCATTGGGGCCGCCCGTGTCGAATCCGGCGATCCTGCCTGAAACCAGCGCCGGACTTCCGCGGGTAAGTTCCTCCAGCATTTTCATGTTGTTTGGCAGGTCGAGCACCTGCAGCGTCACAAAGCTCCGGGACTCCGGACCCTCCATCACCAGGTCCAGGCGGTGCATGGCGCCCTCGCGGCTTACGCTTTTAACCAGGCCGCTCCAGATGACCCGCTCGTTCGTGTATTTCTTCTGCACCGCTTCCCGGCTGAAATCCGTGACCGCGGGATCGAGAAAAGTCTTCTTCAGCTCCAGGAAAGCCACTCCCTGCACCGCCGCGTCCCCGTCGGCTGTCTGACCTGTCGAAGCCAGATCGGCCGGACCGGCCTGCCGTTGTCCACGCCCTGTTATCATCCAGGTGAAAACCAGGAAAGCCGATAGCACGCAGACCACAAGCAGAAAAATCATCACCGGCGAGAAAGTCATGTCTCCCGAAATATCGAAAACCGCCCGCAGTCCCCGTCCCTCACGGGCCGGATCCTGCAGCGAGAAACCGCAGGCCGGGCAGTAAAGGGCCTCGAGGCGAACCTCGGCGGCGCAGGCGGGACAGGCGCGCAACGGCTTGCGTTTCTGCAAGGCCCTGCCGCCCAGGGGAGCGGGAAGCGCCACAGCCTGGCTCTCAACGAGCGAAAGCCCGCCAGATTGTATCTGAACGGGTTCCGAGGAGAGGCTCGTTTCAGCGCCAGCCGAGGGGGCAACCGGGGTTTCACGGCCGAAACTCCAGCCGCAATCCGGATGCGGACACTTCGCCGGTCCCTGTCCGGGATCGAATTCGAACTCCCGGCGGCAGTTAGGACAGCGTATATTCATAGCTCAATAATCGTAGCCGAAGAAAAAGTTCGTATAGTACTTTCTACTGAAAAGGCTCGGGTTGCCGTCTTTCAACCAATCGATCCTGCGCGCCCGGTCAAGACGTATGACAAGCGCGCCGCCCAGGCTCATCCGGAAACCGAACCCCGCGCTTCCCAGAAGACCGGGGTACTCCTCTTCCTTTTCCCAGGCGTTGCCCATATCCAGGAAAATGGCCCCCTGAATGCCCGGAAACGGTATGCGGCCGATAGATGTGTAAAAATCAACCTGATGGAACAGCGGGAATCGCAGTTCCTGGTTGAAAAGCACGCTCCTTGAACCGATAATCGACCAGCGCGGATAGCCGCGCAGGGTCCAGCTTCCCCCCATGACATAGCGGTATGGTATCTTGCCGCCGCTGTACCTCCCCTGAAGCCTGACCGCGTATGACGTGAAAGTACTTAATCTAAAGTATTTTCGCAGGTCAAGCAACAGTGAAATATTATCTGTCCGCCCCTTAGATACATCCGTGGTCAACGCCATTCCCAGGTGCCACCGTTCACCGTCAACCGGCCCGTATTGTGTGAACAGCGAGGTGTCCTTGATCAAAGAAATCGAGTTCGTTACAAGGTATGAATCGCGGATGAAATTAAGGAAGTAATCGTCGCGGTAGCTTTTCAGAAGACCCATGCTGGTTTCTACGCGGTAATACTTAGACATCGGATAGCTTAACAGTCCGAATACTCCGTGGTCCCGCTCGTAAAAAAATTCATCGGTGCGGAAATCGACAAACCGCCCCGCGAACCGGAAAGCGCCGAATCCGTAGTTGACCCTCGAACTCCGGTTGTAGTAAACCGCGCTGCCGCTGAAACTGTCCCAGAAATCATCGGTCGAGGTGGCGCTGTTACCCGCTCCGATCAGTACAAGCTCATCCCCCATCAGGTCCGAGAACATCAACAGCCCTGAGCCGAAAGCTCCGCCATAATACGGCGTGGGGTCGTAGCCGACAGAGGCGAAGGCGAAATCGAGCGTGAAATCTCTCTTGTAAGGCTTGTTTTCGGATTTCTCACTGTTGGGGTGTTCCTTGTAATCCTGCCATTCCCATTGCTGCGCCAGGGTCTCGCGGTCCAGTTTCAGGCTGTCGACAGTCGAATCAGGGAGCGGAAGGAAGTAAATGCCGTAGGTCTGTTTATCCAGCGCGGAATAGCAGAACCCCGAGTCAGACGGCGCCCAGTCAAAACCGAGCATCCCGTTGAAAAACCTGGTCATCTGGCCGCCATCGCCGTTCAGGTCCACCATGAATATATTAGGCATGCCCTTGCGGTCCGAGACAAAGGCCACCCTGTCCCCGCGGGAGGAAAAACGCGGCTGGGTGTCGTTCCAGCGGCCACGGGTCAGGTAGTCGATGTTTCCGCTTTCCATATCGTACAGAAACAGGTTCTGGAAACCTTTCTGTCCGTAGGCCGTGCGGTCGGAGCAGAACACTATCTTTTTCCCGTCGGGTGAGAAATCAGGGTACTCATCCGCATAGCGGTCGTTGGTGAGACGTTTGAGGCTGCCGCTTTCAAGGTTGAATAGATAGAGGTCCGAGAACCCTGAAACATTCAGTCCGCTGAATACGATATGCTCTCCATCCGGCGCCCAGGCCGGTCCGCTGATCCCGACAAGTCCCTTGAAACGATAGCGCCCGGCCTTCCTGTTGCGGGCCAGATCGTACAGGAAAAGCGCATCTTTTTCCTGAAATTTACTCGAAAACAGTAGTATACCCTTTTCATTGACATCCATTCTCGTGCGCAGAGGGTGAAACGACTCGTATTCAGCGCTGCGTCCTCCGCTCACGTGTTTCTTACGGTCTTTTTCACCCTTGTCCAGCCTGACGCTGTAGATATCCATGTAACCCGTGCGCGGACTGACAAACGCCACCCTTGCCTGGCCTGTTCGCGGATCACGGTAGGCGGCTGGATGGATGTTGGCGAAACTTTTCGTGGCGACTTTTGTTATTCCCGAGATCAGCATCTCATCGTTGTTGACCAGGTCCGGATAGTATCTTTTTTTCAGGTCGTTCTGCCAGACCAGGCTGAACTGCTCGGCGCTGATCCCGTAAACATACTCGAACAGGTCATCAAACTCGCTGAACTGCCAGAGATTCTCGTACATCCGCACGATCATCTCATCCCCGTAACGCTCGTTCAGGAGATGGAAGATCGACTCGCCCAGCTTGTACAAGATGCCACCGCCCAGATAATCGATGTGCTTCATCTGAGGGACGCGGTCGCTCAGGACCATGTCCCGCATATACATGTCGGCCTCGGCGTTCCATTCTGTGCTGAAATACTCGGCCAGACCCTCGGTCCACCATAGAGGCAAATGGGCTTTGCTCTTGCGCGGATGGGTCCGGTAAACCTCATTGGCCTTGCTGATCTGGAATACGTGCACAAGCTCGTGGCGAAGGACATGACGGAAATCATCGAACGAGCCGTTGAAAGGAAGCACGACTCTTCCTTTCATGAACTCGGTGAATCCGCCGACGCCTTCGGATATGAAACCCTCGATCGTATTGGTCTGCTCGAAATACTGGTGGGCGCTGAATATAATCAGCGGTATGCGCCGGAATACATGGTGGTTGAACTTGAAGCACAACTCATCGTAAACCTCCTCGGCTTCCTTGAGCGCGAGATAGGCGATTTCCTCTTCTTCCGGATAGTAGTACAGGTCTATATGCTCTCCGGCCAGGATACGCCAGTCGAACGAGTTGTACTGAACCTTGTTTTTGCCGAAACCTTCGAACTGTGCCAATCCGCTTCCGGTGCAAACAAAAAGCAGAGTCAGCACCATAAGTTGCATCGACTGCGCAAGTATCCGGGAAAGGGAACACCTGTCAGCTGACATCCTGGTCCTCCGGAAATAACACTTATGAGCTTCCAGCAACGGCATTCCCGTTCGAGGTTTTAATACCTCCACCCCCCTGTATTCCCGGCCCGGCCGGTTGTCTCAGCATGCCGTCTCCCGCCCGTCTCCCGCGAATACAATCATCAGGCCGGAGAATTATCCTTTAATACTGACTCGCTAACAGTTTGTTCCGCAAGGCCTGATATTTTTCTCACACCTCAGAGGACCGGCCTTTTTATTCCGTAAATTACGCCTGAAGATCAGTCCGTGACAGCAGCCTTTTCCAAAGCCACCTTCAAAGAATTCTCATCCGGGAAAAGCACCCGCTCCAGCCGGCCACGGCTGTACAATTCAAGAGTGATTGGAGCATACCACGGCAGAGCCAGTCCAGCTTTATCCAAGACCGACAAACGCTCTGTTTCGGATAATGCTCCCGCCAGTTCTTCAACCGACCCGTCATGAAGAATAAACACCTTTTCTACCTGGGACAGAAAAAGAATGTCCGCCGCTTCCCGGCCCATGAAAAGCAGCGCCGGACCCTCGCCACGGCGCGCAAGGTCAAAAAGACGGCTGCGCAGGGCCGGGTCGAGCCTGGATGGAGAGAAATCAAGCACGATCAGCCTTGGAGCCATTGCCACCATGGCGGTGGCCAGAAGGCCCAACTGGCCGTCGATTGTCAGATCGGCCACGGATGTGTCCAGCGAATCCTGCATTCCCAGGGCCAGAGCGGTCCAACTTACACGCTCAACGCGTTCCTCCGCGGTTGCGCCACAGTGCAGAAGGCCTATTGCAAGCTCCTCCCCCGCCTCGAAAGCCTGAAGCTGATATTCCGGCTCCTCAAAGACGGCCGAGGCAAATGGACGTTTCCAGTTGCCGGGCGGCGTACCCTGAACCGGCGGCCAGCACAGTCCTCCCGAGCCGGGCGAATCCAGGCCGGTGATTATCCGGGCCAGCGTCGTTTTCCCGGAGCCGTTCGGCCCCAGGACGAGACTCACTCCTGAAAGCGGGACAGCCATATTCAGGCAATGAAAAAGGTCCGGGCCGTGAGGACCATAAGAGAACGTTATTTTTTCGAGAAGAAGAGATTCCTGCGGCAACTCCCACCCCCTGAGAAAAAACCGGACATCCCATTCAGCAGGACCTGTCCGGTCAAAATAACACCCGCATCGTCAGAGGAATATTGATTTCATCCTTCCGGGACTGCTTTGCATGACTCAACCGTAGGAATGCAGCCCTCCCAGCACCGAGTTGCCCACAAAAGTCAACACCGCGAACAGAAAACCCAGGACCGCCGCCACGGCGCTCTGGTTTCCGCTCCAGCGTCTCACGTAGCGGGCGTGCAGGTAAACCAGGAACACCAGCCAGACAATCAGGCTGCCCATCTCCTTGGGATCGTTCGACCACCACTTGCCCCAGGCATAATGCGCCCAGATCGCTCCGGCAATCAGGGCGCCGAAAGTGAATATCGGGAAACCCACGCTGACCGAGCGGTAGGACATCGAATCCAGTGTTTCGAGCGAAGGGATCTTAGATTTCAGGCGGATTGCCACAAAGCTGAACAGCAGGTAAAAGGGAACTGCAAGTAGCAGCATGTACCCGATAAAAGCCGTTTCGCGACCGGACTCAATCGGCAGAAGGCTGTCGCGGAAAAGCGAATTGTAGTCCGCGATCAGCCCGTTGCGGAGGCTGCCGAGACTTTCCTGACTCAAAGGCAGCCTTGCCCCGCGCACAAAAATATCCTGTTCGTGCAGTGACTGCTGAAGGGCGCGCCGTTCCTCGCGTATCTCGCCCAGTGTCAACGGAAACCGGACCTCGCCGGAGCCTGGATAAGCTGTCAAAACCTCTGCCGCATCTTCCCGGCTCAGGGTATGCTTTGTTCTGGCGTGCAACTCCTCCAGCGCCAGAAAAAGGTTCAGCCTGTCTTCCTTAACCTGGCGGATCGAATTCCAGAGAGCGTTGTCCAGGCTACCCGCCCCATCAGGGAGGGCCGCGCTCAACTCATCCAGCGCCTGTATCTTGGCGGCCAGAGACTGCATCCTCTGCGTGTTGCGGTTGACCACGTAACCGAGCAGCATACCGCTGGCCAAAAGAGCCAGAACGCTCAAAGCGAACAACTGGCCGCCGTAATTGCCGGGATTTCCGCCCAGCATCCGCCGCCACAAAAAGACATACAGCGGCGCGGCCACGAGTAAAGAGCCGCCCAGAAGGCTCATGAAAAGGTGCGCCCCGTCCACTCCGGTCAGCGTGACACCGGCGGCGCGAAGCCCCAGACAGACAAGCATTCCCGCGCTAAGAAGCGTAAGAAACAGCAGAAGGCTGCGTATCTTGACCTCACGGCTCACCTGTTCCGGGCTGGCGTTCCTGATCAGATAAAGAAGACTGGTGACAAAAGCCACCGCAAAAGCGGCCTCGCCGATGATGGTCATCGAGACATGTATCTTCAGCCAGTAGGACTGCAGGGCCGGGACCAGGGTCATCTCCAGGCGTTGCGGATACATCCCGGCAAAAACGACAGCCAGGAAAATGCCTGGCGAAACACAGGCCCCCACAAATGCCGAGCGCGCCTTGAACCTCACCACAAAGTAGAAAAGCCCCACGAACCAGGCCAGAAAACTCAGATACTCGTATGAACTGGATATCGGGATTCGGCCCTGGGAAAGCCAGCGGCCTGCGAGCGTGGCACTGAGACTGACAAATCCGGTCAATATGGCGATCAGGGCCAGGTAAGTCACCTTTTTCGCCGCTGCGGAACCTTCTTTGGGAAACAATCCAGCGAAATGGAGCATCATTCCGGCAAAAAAAGTCCACAGCGTTATTTTGAACAGGACAGGTTCCATTGTCACCCCTTCCGCTCCGGAGGCAATTCCGGACTTGAGCCTGCTTTATGCTGTACGCCAGTCTGCGGCGCAAGTATGCGTCCGGCCAGACGGTTAAACTCGCTGATAAAAGGCTGTTTCCACTTGTATGAAAGCCCAGCGGCATGAATCCGCGACGCTTCCCCGCCTTCCGGGCGCACCAGCACCCAGAATTCACGATGATTGACGTAAAAAGACAGCGCTATCCCCAGGGCCATAAGCATGAATCCAAGCCAGATCAGATTCTGCGACCGATGCGTGCGGATTGTGAGACCTGTGATATAACCCTTTCCGTACTCACCCATGACGATTGAATAGGGATGATCCGCATGATGGCTGAAATTGGGGAAGTTTTTGAAGACCCAGGTCCGCATCTTTTCGCCCCCCGCTCCGTTCACCACCACCTCCGCCGCCGGGTTGCGATCCTCTCCGGTTGAATTTGTCACCTGCCCGCCGGCATTCATCTGGAACGAGCCGACAAAACGGAGCACCCTCACGGAATCTCCGGTTTCGCCGAGGGGTGCAGCCTCGCCGCCTGGTTGAAGCCGAATGTCAACCGTTCTGCCGGATGCCTGGCTGTCTGAGGAGGTGACAGTCAGGTCCACCCATTCGGCCCCCCCATCGCCCGGAGCGTACGAGCTCTGATAAAAATATACTCCGCGGTGTATCAAGGGATCGTTGACCCGGATGACATGCGAAAAGAGCGGTTTCCCCTCCTCCAGCACTGTCACCGTGGAGAGATAGGCCAGAGGTTTGCCCTGAGGAGTGAACTGCGCCTCGAAACGATCGAGACGGACGCTGAAAAGCGAAGCGATGGACAGATTTTCCGGCAATTCCCGCCAGTCGCTGTCCCTGACGAGACGGTCGGTCTCAAGCAGACCATTTTGGCGGGGTTCAAGCCTGAACGCCTGGCGGATACGGTTCAGCATCAGCCCGGACTGGTAGCCCGGACTTGCCAGGTAGCTCATGTCAGGGATTCTGGCTGTTTCTGAGCGGCCCAGCCACTGGAAATGCTCGAAGCTCAGCAGGTAGCTGACAGCCGCTCCCACAATAACGATAACCATCGATATATGCGTCAGGAACGGTCCGAACGGACTGAACCGTCCACGGCGGCCGTACAGAAGGCGCTCGCCCGGTGATTCGCCCGGACTTTCGAAAACGGCGTATCCCTCCGATCTCAGCACACGCGCCGCCAGTCCCGCCGCATCGTCGACACCGAGAGCTATTCTCCCAGTGCGGTTGTTCCCCTGATCGCGATAGCTTTTTTCATCTTTCAGAAAATGACGGCGCCGCACCAGGCGAATTATGCTTCCCAGACGGTTGAACGAGCAGACCAGGATGTTGAAACAGAGAAGGGCCAGCAGAACGTAGTACCACCAGGCCGTGAATACGTGGTCCAGGCCCAGGAAAACAAATATCCCACCGAGCAGCTTCCCGTACTTTTCGATATACAGCATTTCGAGCGAACCGGCGAAACCGTCCGGCGGGTATTGCGGCAACAGCACGCCGATCACGCTCACCGTGGTCATGAGAATAAGCAGCGCCACGGCGAACTTCATCGAATCCATCAGTTTCCAGAGCGTCCCCGTAAAACCGCCGCGGCTCTTTTCGCTGTTGGCCAAAACAATTCCTCCTGGTGCGTATCAATCCCCGGCGAAAACTGTCTCCTTTATTCCCGTCCCAATTGAATCGAACAGAGCGGGATTTGTTACATTATTCCGGCGCTTTAAGCGATCATTCCCATTCTATGGTCGCCGGCGGTTTGCTGCTGATATCATAAACCACCCGGTTAACGCCGTTCACTTCGTTAATGATGCGGTTGGAAATAAGGCCTAACACCTCCGTCGGCATGCGATACCAGTCTGCGGTCATACCGTCCCGGCTGGTGACGGCGCGCAAGGCGATAACATTGTCGTAAGTCCGCTCATCGCCCATCACTCCCACTGTCTGCACCGGCAGCAGCACGGCGAACGCCTGCCATATCTCATCGTATATCCCGGCGGCGCGTATCGCGGAAATATATATGTCATCCGCCTCGCGCAGGATATCCAGGCGTTTTCGCGTAATTTCGCCCAGAACGCGCACGGCCAGCCCCGGGCCGGGGAAAGGGTGACGTCCCACCAGTTCATGCGACAGCCCCAGTTCACGGCCGACCGATCGAACCTCGTCCTTGAACAGCTCACGCAGCGGCTCAACCAGGCGAAGGTTCATCTTTTCCGGAAGGCCGCCCACGTTATGGTGGCTTTTAATGGTGGCCGAGGGTCCTTTCACGGAAACCGACTCGATAACATCCGGATAAAGAGTGCCCTGCACCAGGAAAGCCGCGTCCCCCACATTTAGCGCCTCCTCCTCGAAAACGCGTATGAAAGTCTCGCCTATTATCTTGCGCTTTCTTTCCGGGTCCACCACTCCGGCCAGCTCTTCCAGGAAACGGTCCGAGGCATCCACACAGATAAGGTTTATATGAAAATTGCTACGAAAAGTCTTCTCCACCTGCGCGAACTCGTTCTTGCGCAGAAGACCATTGTCCACGAAAATGCAGGTGAGCTGATCGCCGATTGCCCGGTGCACCAGCACAGCGGCGACCGCCGAGTCCACGCCGCCGCTCAGTCCGCAGATCACCCGGCCGCCGCCCGCCTGCGACCGGATACGCTCGATGGATTCCTCTATGAAATAACCCGCGGTCCAGTCCGCTTTCAGGCCGGCCACCCGGAAAAGAAAATTAGCGATAATGCGGCTGCCCTGTTCGGTGTGCGCCACCTCGGGATGGAACTGCACGCCGAATATCTTTCGCGAGGGGTCGCCCATCGCCGCCGCCGGGCAGTTAGCCGTGGAAGCCAGATGCTGGTAACGCGCGGGGAAATTGCTCAGGTAGTCGCCATGGCTCATCCAGACATCGAGCTGGCCGGAAGATTCCAGCCCGTAGAAAAGATTGGAATAATCCGCAATCTTCAGCTCGGCCCGCCCGTACTCGCGTTTCTCGGCCCTCTCGACTTTGGCGCCTTCATAATACGCCAGCAGTTGCATACCGTAACAGATTCCCAGCACGGGCAGACCCAGCTCAAGTATCTCGCGGTCGCAGTGAGGAGCGCCCTCGCCGTATATGCTGGACGGCCCCCCGGAAAGAATGACAGCCGCTGGTCCTATTTCTTTCAGCTTCGCCGCGCTTACCGTATATGGGAGTATTTCACAGTACACATGCTGCTCCCGCACTGTCCGGGCGATAAGCTGGCTGTATTGCGCGCCGAAATCGAGAATTACAACCATTTGTTTCTTGTTCATGCCTATATACCTTCCATCAATATCTTTACGCTTAAGTTGTAATGTTCAGCTTTAAGCATCGGATTGTAAAACGGCCCCTCTTTCATCCCGATCCTTTTATTCCGGTCTGGAGATTTATTAAGAATGAGAATATACTACAATTTCCTCAGCAACGCCAGCAGATCAAAGACATCCACCCGGTTGTCATCATTCAGGTCGTAAAGGCTGTCATCCCCGCCTGACGAGGGTCCGCGACCGAGGCGGCGCAGAAGGGCCAACAGGTCGAACACATCCACCCGGCCGCTGCCGTCCAAGTCATAGTACCGGGCGACCGGCCGGCTGACCGAGACCGGCCATGACGTCAGCCTCTTATCCCCCGCATACAAAACCACTTCCAGTGCGGCCCGTTCCAGCTTGCCCTTGAATGCCCCGCGCAGGCTCTCCGGCGACACCCGCGCCAGGCTGTCCAGAGGGATATCGGGAAAGGCCAGGGAAGAATCAGGTAAATCCAGCCGGGATTCGGCGCTTGCCAGTCGTACGGTCAACGGTCCGGGGTTGGATGGATATCCACGGTTTGTCAGCCTGAAACCGATACCGAATTCAGCCGAATCCACTCCTGTGTACTCAATTCTCAGACTGTCCATTCCCGGCTCGAAACCGGCAAGGCGCGCCAGAGTGAAACAGAACGGGAGGTTAAGACCGCAGAGATACTCGATCCGGCTGACCGGAGGCCAGAAATCATCCGTTTTCTCTCCTATTTCGATGCTCCAGGCCATGATTTTCGGATGCGAACTGTCGCCATATTCCCAGTCGGTAAGCTCACCATTGACCCTGTAACCCAGAGTGCGGCTGGCGGAGCCGTGACGGTGCTGGTTTTCAGCAGTCAGTTCACGCCCCAGCCGGGCGTAAAGTATTGAATCCGGTGGTTGCAGGTCGGCATAACCCCAGGGATTTATAAGCACCGAGCTGTAAGAATGAAAATTCACCGCGCAGGAAAAGAAACGCGAATTGATGAAATCCCGCAGAGCTCGGCTCTCAGGCTCGCTGAACGCCGAGGGCCCGCGGTAGCTTTCCCATGAGCTGTACTGGCTTGAACCGCTGTTATCGAAGCCCCACATGTAGCTGAAATTACGGTTGAGGTCCACCCCATCGAATAATCCAACTATTAACCCGTCGCCGTCATTGTCTCGTGCATTCTTACGCCAGAGCCCGAAACCGCCACCACCTGAATAAATCTGCCAGTTTCTCTCGTAACCGTCAGGATTCACAAGCGGAATGAAATACATCTCGCGGTTTTCCACCAGGGCGGTCACCGAATCCGCTTTACCGTAATTTTCGATCAACCACTTCAAGTAGTACAGCAGACACATCACCCCGGCGCCCTCGCGGGCATGGATCAGAGAATTGTACAGCACCTCCGGCTCGTCCTCGTCCGCAGCAGCGTTGTCAGAGACGCGAACTGCCCAGAGAGGCCGGTTCTCCTGAGTACGTCCGATCTCAAAACGCTGCGAGATTATTCCATGCCTGTCATTGCGGATAAGCGAGTCAACGAAAGCCTCTATCTCATTCGGGCTGAAAAATCCGCCCATCGAGCCGGATGCAAAACCTCCGGCCGCGGCCGGACGGGGTCCGGCCTGGCGCTGTCCGGCAAGGTAAAGACCGTAATCCTCGATCAGCACCCTGGCCGTAAAACCACGCTCAACGAGCCAGGCCTGTTCGAGCGGATTCGCCAGCACTGTCGCCTTGTCTGCCTCCAGCGTCAGCACTTCGATCCCGGCCGAGTGGACGAGTTCAAGAGCGGCGCTGTCGGCAGGGACAATCTCCAGAACGTTCCAGCGCGGCTGTTCATTCCGCGCGGCTGCCTGACCCAGGCCATAAAAAAGAAAAAGGGCCGCAAGCAGCCCTTTGAAAATGTATTTGCACCGTTTCCCGCTCACCGGTTTATCCCCGCGCTGACAACCCAGGCATCCGGGTAACCCAGCCCCTGAAAAAAGGTTTTCAGGGCCTCAGCTTCCTGACGAGTCGCACAATCCCCGGCGTGAACTTTCCACATTGGAGCGTAATAACGGACATAAACTTTTTTTGAGGGTCCGGCCTGCTCTCTTACTCTGCCGGCCAGAACCTCGGCGCTCTCCTGATCGGCGAAAGCGCCAAGCTGGATACGCCAGCCCATGGTCACTCCGGAGGGCAAAGTTTCCGGCGCTGGTATTTCCGTTACAGATGAGACGCTCTTTCCCGCAGTGGGCGAGGGTTGGCCTTTCAGCGCCATCGAGTCCTCGAACTGTTCATACACACCGGCCTTGATCGCCTCTTCATTGGTTTTGAAAACCTGTTCGTTCCTGCTACGGCTGCCGGCGGACGGCGCAGGAGCCACCGCCCTATGTCTGCTGCACGCCGAAACAACCAGTGTCATGGCAATCGCGGTCAAGACAGCTTTCTGGACAGGAAAATGATACATGAAGCAGGTGCGATGCATATTTCTCATCCGTTCTCCAGGATGGAACATGTTTCATGCAATGCAGGATGTCTCAGGTTATGGTCCCGTTGGATATTACAATCAGCTCAATCGGCTGTCAAGCCGTAACACCGGGAGCATTACCATTCTTCCCTGCATTAGAATCTGGTCATATGAATTTCCCCCCATAATTTAATTTTTACTCAGGCTGAATTTGTGCGATTCAATACAATATGTGCGCTTTCGTGTACACTGTTCCAATCCCGCGAAAGCCAATCTGCTTGTAACTTTTTCAATCGCACGCGGTTCAAGCTTTATCTCCAGATGGTACAAGATATGCTAAACTCTCTGTGAGTGTCCTTAATAATCCAGCGCTTTAAGCACTTTTTCAGCATGCCTTGAATGATACAGATAAAAAATGCCGCAGGTTGAGCCTATGCATATATTGAAGATGAGAGATATCGGGGAAAAAATGCATGAAAACTGCGAAAAACAGCCAAATGGGACCTGCAGCGGAGTGATGCTTATAGGACTTGTAAACAGCAGGGATGAATCCTGGCTGAAGCGGCATTGTGCGTATGAATCAAGAATGCGCATGTTTGCCCGGGTCAAGGATTTCATCTGTTATTTCTATTCAATGCTGTGCAGCTCCGATAATCCTCCTGTCCTGATCTGTTCCAGTTCGCTTTTCAATGAACTCCAGCGCTCTCTTCCATCTCGTGGACTGCGTCGAGACGTGCTTGTCCATCGGATTTTGCTTCTCAGGTCCTTGCAAGATGACACTGGACCCGATCAGGAGTTGAATGCGAGCGACCTGATTCTGGGCAGTCTGGTCAGTCCTTACGATCTCAAACAATTCGAGGCATTTCTCGACGGGGCGTCCGCAATTTCATCAGAAAGAGCCGTTTCAGGCATTGAAGAGCATGACAGAGACCATCTTGTCACCGTTGCCAATACGGGTCTTCAACGCGCCTTACGGGAGATCCGTCAGGTTCAGAACACCTCGGCGGACATAGATGAGTTATTCAAAATTCTGGTGCGTAACGCGCGCAGATTATGCAACACCGAGATTGGAATTCTGGTATCACCCGTCCTTGGATGCATTTTTCTCGCCGAAGGAGAACAGAATGAAAAGCGAGTTGACCTTGTTAAAGGTTTGTTTGAAAACAGCACCCTTCCTTTCAACCATATAGTCGCCAACCGGTCAAGTTTCGTACAGTCGCCTTACAGGTTATCCCAGTTGTCAGAATATATAAAAGACTTCCCCAGGCTAAGTTCCCTGGCCGCTATCCCGCTGAAGGAAACAACCCGTTCAACCGCCGTTTTAGCCGTGGGAAACAGCTCCGGTTCCGGGCTGGAAAAAAACGCAGCGCAAAACCTCGATCTGCTGGCTGAAATCGGACTTCTGGCTCTGGACAACAATCAGGTTCAGCAGCAACTGGAAAATACCAGGACAGACCTGAGTAAAGCATATGAAGACCTTAATCTCACCTATCAGGACCTTCAAAATCACGTCGTAATAGTCGATCAGTTACAGAGCCTGGGACACAGGATCAACGCAGCAATAGACATCCGTGCGATCCTGCGTGAACTGGTAGAGGGCGCTCATCATCTGCTTGATTGTGAATTCTGTCTTATCGCTTTCCGGGAAAAAGAAGACCAGCAGTACTATTTTTACACGAATAACGAAATCTGCCAGTTCTTCCTTGAGATGGGCGGAGACTCGCCGATAAACAGTTTCCCGTTCTTCAAAAACCCATCGTCGCTCGGCGAATCCTTCCTCGACAACAACCCGGCCGAGGAACTGGTGCGGCCAATGCGGCCATATCACGTGGAAATAAAAAATACTCTGGCTGTTCCGCTGACTCAGGACAACAATACACTTGGATTCCTGGCCGGATTCAACAAGAAAAACGGCGGATTCTCCTCAACCGACCGTTTCCTGGTTCGCGCTCTGGCAGGCACGGCTATTACGGCAATAATGAACTCCTCCCTTGTCCGCGGTTTCAAAGGTCTTTTCCAGCACAGCGTAAAAACACTGGCGAACGCTATCGAAGCCAGGGATATCTATACGCGCGGCCATACCGACCGGGTTTCTGCATTCACCCAGGAACTGGCTCTTCAACTCGGCTGGGACAGCCAGGCGCTTGAGCACGCCTATATTGGGACACTGCTGCATGATATCGGCAAAATTGGGATACCTGATGCTATTCTGAGCAAACCGGATCGCCTGACAGAAGGCGAGTTCGCCAAAATGCGCGAGCACGTGCTGATAGGTGTCAGAATTGTGAAAGACATACCGCAACTCGAACCGGTGAACTATTTCATTAGGCACCATCACGAGCGCTATGACGGACGCGGCTACCCGGACAAGCTCGCGGGAGAGGATATTCCGCTGGCCGGCCGTCTGGTGGCTGTGGCGGACAGCTTTGACGCCATGACCAGCGACCGCCCTTACCGCAAGGGCATGGACCTGGACCGGGCGGTCAATGAGCTTAAACGCAACTCGGGAACACAGTTCGATCCGCACGTAGTGGAACTATTCCTGTATCTTTTCGAAAGCGGAGCGCTGGACAAGTACCTGGCGCGTCCCGAGGAAAAGACCACAGTCATTGATTAAATCCTCACGGAACTTCCCGGTTTGTTGACAAACCCCGAGAATGTAACACTGCCCGCTCACAAAAGGCCGGAGAAACGGAACTATAGCGTCTGCCTGATGAAACCGTCATTCCGCCTCGGGTGAAACATCCTTTTGATCGAGCACCGCCTGTTTCATCGCCTCCCAGTGTTTCCGCAGAAACTCCGGATAGCATGATGATTGCCTTGCATAGAAACCGGTGGCTTTGTCAAGATCGAGTACAGCGGTCAGAAGGCATTCCTCGTAGAAGCCGGCTTCGGCCAGCGGCAACCCGGTCGCATCGCGGATGAACGACTGGCCGCTTGAGGACTCGGCCCCATCCGGTGACTGCCCCACCGTGTTCGCCGCCAGATGATGGATATAAGCTTTCGGACCGGCCGCCTGCTGCGCCCGCCCGGATGTGCGCTTCCAGGTCACCGCCTCCAGGCTTTCGCTGGAACAGGAGGGCTGGAAAAAAATCCTCGCCCCCAGCATGGCCGGTATCTGGAAAAGCTCGGGGTGACGGCCATCGCGGCAGATAGAGAGCGCGCAGTCCACATCGCCGATCCGGAAAAACGCGACCTTGTCGCCGGGGATGCAGTAGCGCCGCTCATCCTCTCCCGCAAGCTGGACCTTGGCGTATTCATAGGTCACGCTGCCCGATGGATCGATAACATGCGCCAGGTTAAGGAACTTGTCCTTCCAGGCGCGTATGCTCCCGACAATCGCCCAGATGTTGTTCTCAGCCGCGGCTCGGGCGGCCTCCTCCAGCGCGGCGATCACTGTCTGACGGGAGAGCTTGACCGCATACGGGAAATAATAACCGGTCAGGCTGGCCTCCGGGAACAGAACGACCCGGCTGCCCTCTCTGGCCGCCTGAGCGATGAATTTACGGGTCAGCTCAAGGTTCCGCTCCAGGGACCTGGCCCAGTGCATCTGGACGCACGAGACCCGCATCGCGCCGAGTTTATTCTCATTCATTCTTCAATCTCCGCATTCGTCATGGAACAATTTATAGAAAAATTATTCGCATAGCATGGTTTTAAAGCCTTCCGTATTTCAGCCAGGCGTCACGATACCTTTTGAGCGTGTCCCATTTCGCCGCAATGGAGGTATTGCAGCTCATCGAGAAAATGAAACGGTCGAAAGGCCGCATTTTTTCGAACAGGCTCCGCACGTGCTCATCCGCCTGCGCCTGTGTCACCTCACCTTCGAGCTGCGATGCGGAAAGCCCTCCCTCCACGATAAACCTTTTCCCTGCGGCTTTGGCCTCCCAGAGTTGGATGTCCCCCAAGGGCGGGAAAGCGATTCCCTCAAGCCCGTCCAGACCGCAATCGACAACATGGCTGATAATTTGTTTCTGGCGGCCGCAGGCGTGGCTGAAAAGCCAGGCCCCGCGCTCATGGCACAGTTCGGACGCGCGGCGGAAAAACGGGGCGCAATAGCGCTCGAAATGCTCCGGCGGGTAGAAAAAACTGTCCAGGTTGTCCATGCACATCACCACGCGAACGCCGCAGTCCAGCATCTGACGGATCAGGACAAGCGCCTTTTCCGCATAAATATCCATCAGTTCCATCATCTCCGGCTCGTGATCGAACAGCAGATAGATCGCGTTATCCTGCCGCGCCAGAATATGGAGCTGTTTCAGCGGATTGGTGATTTCACCGGCGATGACCAGCCCCGAGTCGCCCACCCGGCTCTCCAGCTCGTGGAAAGAGACAGGATCGAACACCAGTTCGCGAGCCTCGAACCAGGCCTTCCAGGCCGGGTATTCCCGGTCAAAATCCTTGAACAGATATTCCTTCTGCACCAGAGTAGTTCCATCCTGGTCAAACCAGAGCACTTCGGACAGGTCGCCGCGGGGGGTGTGATAAATCCGCCGGGTGAGGTCGCCCTCGACTGTCCTCTCAACCTCCAATGACGGCCATTCCTCACGCACATGACCGCCAAAAAGGCGCTCGCTGATATCTGTAAGAAGGTTGCGGCTGAAAATGTCCACACCGAGCATTTGAAGTACATCGAGCTGCGTGCCGCATCCTTCCAGTTCCCCCGGCAGGCCGTGACGTTTTTGATACTCAAACCACTGCCAGATATTCGGAGCGAACACCACCCGGCCGGGGATTTCTCCGGAAAGCACTTTGAGTATTCTTTCCCGTGAAGTCATCCTTTTGTCCCTTTTTAAAAGAAACCACTGTTCGAGATATATCAATTTTTTCAAAATGTCTTGCAGGCACAAGTAAAATCAGGTGGCGCTGAATACTGCCGGCGCATATGCTGAATGCCTGCCTCATCCACACTCAGAGTTGATTTTTTTTCATATTTAAATATACTGTCTTGCAAGTGATTTTCTAATTTCACTTCAAAGCTGTCCAGAGAAATTTCTGGTGATTCCGGTATTTGATAAATATTGTAACTGCTTTATCTGCTTTCGTTTCGGCGAAAGCAGCAAAGCCAGCGGCGCCGCGCAACTCGTCCGGGCCACACCTGTTTTACCGGCTTAAGTGTGTACGGAGTTTTGATTCCGCTCCTATTTCACCGGGCGGCGCTGACGCGCAATGCTACCGGACTGTTGAGCTTCAACTGGCCTTGGAGTTAACAGTTCTTTTACACGCTGCC
>CAYYNT010000030.1:0-44099 GCA_964473155.1 uncultured Gemmatimonadales bacterium
ATTAATTAGATATTGACTTCCGCGCGCATGGGCCGGTATATTCGGTCATTCTCCTTCATATGCCAACCCCACGCGCGGAGAGACCTCGATGGTGCCTTTTTCCTTCCTCGACTGGTTCTGGGTTATCGCCTATATCCTTCTGATGGTCGCCTGCGGCATCCTGTTCTACCGTCTTGCCGCGCGCGGTGAAAGCGATTTCTTCCTCGCCGACCGCGGCCTCCCCTGGTGGCTGCCCGCCTCCTCGGTCTACGCCACCCACACGGCCACCGACACCCCGATCTGGATCAGCGGAGTGGTCTACCGTTTCGGGCTCACCGGCCTCTGGTACACTTTCTTCTGCGCCTGGTGCTCGGTCAGCGCCTATATCAGCACCCGCATCTTCCGCCGCTCGCTGGCTTACACCCAGGCTGAGTGGCAAAGCCTGCGCTATTCGGGCCTGGGATCGGAGCTGCTGCGCGGCTGGCTTGCCGGCTGGCAGGTGTTCATGAACATGTTCATCCTCGGCTGGGTCGGCATCGCCATGGGCAAGGTGTTTCATTTCCTTTTCCCGGCTTATCCGGAATGGGTCGGTATGGTCCTTTTCGGAGTCATAACCGCATTCTATGTGATGTTCGCCGGGTACTGGGGCGTGGTGATGGCCGATTTCCAGCAGGGCGTGATCGCCAGCCTGGTTATAATCATTGTCTCTGTCTGGCAGATCGTCGCCGCCGGCGGTCCAGGAGAGATAATGAGCAAGCTGGCCGAAATGGGCCAGACCTGGCGCGCTGATCCTTTCCATTTCAGCGGCTTCTGGACCGGGGACTTCCCGATCGCCTGGTTTATCACCATGATTTTCATCGCCCTGCTCGGCGGTCTGGGCATGGGCACCTCAATCGACTGGTATCCCGAGGCCCAGCGTATCCAGAGCGCAAAGACCGTGCGCGACGCCAGCTACTGCATCTGGGCCGGCACTCTGCTGACTCTAACCCGCAACGCACTCTGGGCTGTCGGCATACTCGGATTCTTCGTAATATTCCCATCCATCAGCGATTCCGCGCAGTACGAGATGGCCTGGTACGCGTTCGGTTTCAAGGTGCTGCCTGTCGGCATGGTCGGTTTCTTCTTCGCCGCGGTTCTTGCCATTCATTTCAGCACCATAGCCACGCACATGAACCTCGGGGCCATGTATTTCACCCGCGACCTTTACCATCACTATGTCAATCCCTCGGCTTCCGGGAAGAAACTGGTCTGGGTGGGACGGCTCAGCACGGTGGGACTTCTGCTGGGTTCCTTCTTCTATGGCCTGATGATGGAAAGCCTCACCCAGTGGCTTATCTTCGCCCTCTGGATCATGGCCGCCGGCATCTGGCTGCCCTCGATACTGCAGGTGATCTGGTGGCGTTTCAACAGTTGGGGCTATCTGTCGAGCTGGCTGGCCAACCTTCTGCTCTCCTGGCTCGTGGTCTGGGTCCTTCCGGCCTACGGGATAATGAAAGACCTTCTCGATTACCAGCAGTTCTGGCTCCTTCTGCTGCTGGGAATGGTCATCTATCTGCCCATTACCCTTCTCACCCCGCCGGATGACATGAAACGCCTGGTGCGCTACTATGTGATGACTCGCCCGCTGGGGTTCTGGGGACCGGTGCACAGGGAAGCCGTCAGGCTTGGGCTGATCGGGAAATGAGGCGCGGTCAGAATGGATACTATTAAAAAAACTGAGGGGCGGCCAGCAGGCCGCCCCTCAGTTTTTAAACACTGTGACACTATTATCTGGAATCCCCTCACCAGCCCTTCGCCGCCAGGCGCTCCAGCACCGGGATGGCCAGGACGAACGCCCGTACGATATGGAACGGGTCTTTCACCGGCAGGGCCACGATCCGGTTCTCGGGCCGGCCCTGACGGTCGCGTATCTGTATCCACTCGCCCACCAGACGGTCCGGGTTGGGGAACGTGGCGAACGTGTAATCATGAACGCGCGTGTACCATTCCTCCATCCACGGCTCGCCAAGCTGCTCGTACGCCAGCAGAAGAGCGTACAGCGCCTCGGAATGCACCCACCAGAGCTTGTTCGACCAGCCGCCGCGCAGCTTCTTTACCATCTCATGCTCTTCCAGTCCGGCCGGCGTCTCGCCCTCCGGTGGACGGCCGCTCTTGTCCAGGAACTGCGGTATCCCGCCGTACTGGCTGTCCCAGCCCTTCTCCAGCGCCCAGCGAAGTGTCTCCGCCGCTTCGCACAGCAGCACGCTGTTGTCTGTGCGCAGGGCCTGGTGCATCACGAACCACATGTCTTCGATGATATGGCCGGGACAGATATACCGCCCCAGGAGGTCCGGCCGCGGGTTATTGTCCTCGCCTAACATTTCCAGGATCACGCCTTCGTCCGGACGGCGGAAATTATTCATTATATCGGCGCAATAATCCGCAGCGTTCTTGCGAAGACTTGCCACCTCAGCGCTCAGACCGAAACTTTCCGCGCAGTCGGCCAGTTCCTGGCTCGTCTCCATCATTATCATCGGATGGCCGTGCACCTTATATCCCGCAGGCACGGGGTAAGGCTCCGAGCGGAAAACTCCGCTGTCGAAACGCCGCTTGACATGCCAGTACAGGTCCAGGGCATAATCCATCGCATCGCGCTCACCCGAGGCCCGCGCGAATTCGCCCAGTCCGTAAATCACAAAGGTGTCGGCGTAGATGCTCAGGTCGTAGCTTTCACCCGGTCCGGCCTTGCGCGTGCCGCCGTCCGGTCCGGGCAACACCGGCTCGCCCTTTTCATCCAGGATGAACGCGCAGCTTCCGTCCTCAAGACGGGCATGACGCATCAGGAATTCAGCCCCCGAGCGCGCCAGGTCAAGGTATTCACGACGCTCCTTTTCCGGGCGGCTCCTCTCAAGGCTCCGGTAAAGGCGGGCCAGTATCCAGACAAAACGCCCCTGGCTCCAGGTGAATTTCTGATGGCTCAACAGGCTGGAGCCGTCATTCGAAAAACAGGTGAAATATCCACCGTTTATCCGGTCGATCCCGTTGCGTATCCAGAAAGGCAGAAGGTTTCCGTGCAGTTCCTGGTTGTACTGCTGAAGAAGGTGCTCGAACGGATGGTTTTTCATTTCTCCTCCGGACTTGTTGTGTCTGCCTGGCCCCGAATTCATCTTTCCCCTCTGTCCCTGCCGACAAGTTTACCTGCACCCGCTCCGTCGCGCAAGACGACCGATCAATTTTGACTGTAATCCAAGCCTTCAGCGTTGCCGTCCCCTGCACCGGCTCGTTCTCTTATGAATTGAAATCCCATGCATATAATAATTTCTATCACTTTCTCAACCGGTTGTTGAAATCAAGTTTCGGATAGTGTATACTTTTTCAGAAACAGGCAGTTAAAGAAGAGTCCACGCTCAATGGAACTGAATTCCAGAACTGCGCACAGACCTGCCTGATCCGTGCGCTTCTACGGGGACAGGGGCCGATGAAACCAAACGAGCTGAACCTCGGGATGGTTGGAAGTGGCGGCGATGGAGTAATGGCTGCCGGGGAGATAATTGTAAAGGCCTCTGCGCGTGAGGGCCTCAACTGTATCATGCTTAAAAGCTTCGGCCCGCAGATACGTGGAGGAGAGAGCGCCTGCAAGATCAGGATCACCAGCCGCCGCTGCTCAGTGCAGGCCGATGATCTGGATATTCTTCTGGTTTTCAACTGGGCGGATTACCGCCGTTTCGGCAGCGAACTCACCCTTCTGCCTCACGGAGTCGTCATCGAGGACGGCGAGGAGGGCGAGCCCGAACCTGAGCGCCAGGTTGTCGGCAACGCCCCGCACGCCATCTACCGGGTGCCGCTATCGAAAATCGCACGCGAAACAGCGGGCACCCTACTTGCCCGCAACATGGTGGCGGTCGGAGCGCTCTGCGGACTGGCCGATATTCCGGAGGAATCACACCTTGAATCCATCCGCCGCCTGTTCGAGCACAAGGGAGAGGCAATTATCTCGGCCAACTTCAAGGCTTTTGAAACAGGCCGCGATTATGTCCGTCGCCACATAACACGGCGTGACCGTATCCGCCTGATCCGTCCGGCTGTCAAACAGGCGCCTCGGGTGGTCATGACCGGAAACGATTCCATCGCCTATGGCGCGATGCTGGCCGGCTGCCGGTTTTTCGCCGGCTACCCGATAACGCCCAGCAGCGAAATCATGGAATGGCTCAGCGTATATATGCCGAAATTCGGCGGCGAGATGATCCAGACCGAGGATGAGATTGCCGCGTTGAGCATGGTGATAGGGGCCTCGCTGGCCGGGAAAAAAGCCATGACCGCCACCAGCGGGCCGGGATTGTCGCTCATGTGCGAGCTGCTTGGCCTTGCCTCGATTGCGGAAATTCCCTGCGTGGTGGTGGATGTCCAGCGGGTTGGCCCCTCCACCGGCATTCCGACCAAAAGCGAGCAGTCCGACCTGATGCAGGCTGTGTTCGGCGGGCACGGCGACTCGCCGCGCGTGGTGATGGCCCCGGCGGATGTGTCCGATTGCCTGGATGTGATGCGCGAGGCGTTTTTTGTCTCCGAAAAATACCAGATTCCGGTGATCGTCCTGAGCGATGGTTCCATCGGGCTGCGAAAAGCCGCATTCGCCGAGCCGGACATCTCAATCGTACGCCAGTACGAAAGGACACACCCGCCCGCCGGCCTCGATCCCGCCGAGTACAAGCGCTTCCTTTTCACCGAGACCGGGGTGTCGCCCATGAGCATTCCCGGTGTGGACCCGCAGGTTTATCGCGCCGCAGGTATTGAACACAACGAAAAAGGCGCTCCCACCTCGGAGTTCGAGATGCACCAGCGGATGAATGAAAAGCGCTACCGCAAGCTCGGGTCCATCGCCGAGGAGGTCTGCTTCATGCGGCATTACGGCCCCCAGGACGCCCCGGTGGGAGTTCTGGCCTGGGGCTCCAGCAAGGGAGCCGTGCGTGAAGCCGTGGAGAAACTGAACGAGGAAGGATTCCCGGTCAAGGCCGTCATCCCTCAGGTCCTGTTTCCGCTGAACGCCGCAAAGCTTAAAAAGCTGCTTGGCCCTCTGCGTAAACTGCTGGTGGTTGAACTGTCCTATTCCAGGCAGTTCCTGAATCTTTTGAAAACACAGATGGACCTGCCTGAGGGGACCGTGCATTACGGACGAAGCGGAGCGCGCTCGCTGGGCATCCATGAGATAATGGACCAGGTGCGGCAATTGTTTTAAGCGATTTTTATTTTCAGATACATGAATTATTATATATTACAGGGAGATTGAAAATGTCTTCGACTACCGGAACGGGCGATCCTAAAACCAGCCCCGGAGACTATAAAAGCGATCTCAAACCTGTCTGGTGCGCTGGTTGCGGTGATTTCGGAGTTCTGAACGCAATGGCCCAGGCTTTCGCAAGCCTGGGATTGAAGCCCGAGCGCACGCTGGTGGTCAGCGGGATCGGCTGCTCCAGCCGTATCCCCGGCTATCTCAAGACATTCGGTTTCAATTCCGTGCACGGAAGGGCCCTGCCCATAGCGATAGGCGCCAAGCTCGGCAACCCGGACCTCACAGTCCTGGCTGCCGGGGGCGACGGCGACGGGTTCTCGATCGGTACGGGGCATTTCCCGCATGCCTGCCGCAGAAATGTGGACATCACTTACGTGATGATGGATAATAACATATATGGATTGACCAAGGGGCAGCTCTCGCCCACCTCGCCATCGGAGATGGTCACAACCACCTCCGGCTACGGAAGCGTGGAAACGCCGATCAATCCGGTTGGAGTGGCCCTGGGCTGCGAGGCGGCCTTTGTCGCCCGCGGGTTCGCCGGCGATATAAAACACCTGGCCGATATTATCGTCCAGGGCATCCGTCATCCGGGATTCGCATTCATTCAGGTGCTGAGTCCATGTGTGACTTTCGTGGGTAAGGACCAGTTCCAGATCATCAAAAGCCAGTTGCGGTACCTGGATCAGGATCCCAATTACGATGCCTCGGACCTCTGCAACGCCTTCAGGGTGGTAAATGAGAAAGGGCGTATCTCCGTGGGACTTATTCACAGGAGCGGCCGCCCCTCGTACCATGACAAGATGGACCGGCTTCACAAGGCTGTGGAAACCGACCCTCACAACACCCTGGCCAGCCTTATGGACCTGTACCGGGTCTGAACGGCCATGGCAGGGATGCGGACCAGGTGTAAAAACTCTCAACCAATAGTTCCGATGCTTCATCCACATACTGGAAGAGCGGGGAATGAAAAACCAATACGTGATTCTTACTGTCGATGATGATGCCAATATAATCAAGCTTCTCTCAGACTTCCTTGGCGGCAAGGGTTACCTCGTTCACAGTGCATCAAGTGGAGCCGAAGCTTTTCAGAAATTGAATTCCCACGATTACGACCTGGCTCTGGTCGATCTGAAGCTTCCCGACTCCAGCGGCCTGGAAATAGCCAAGTGGATCAAGCAGAACCGCCCTGACACCATCTCCGTAATCCTCAGCGGTTATGCCACTATCGAGACCACCCTGGATGCCATATCGCACGGGGCTTTCGATTTTCTGGTCAAGCCTGTCGAGCTGCCTAAACTGCTGATCGTGGTGGAAAACGGCATCGAGCGCCGCAACATGATCCTGCAGAATAAAAAGCTCATCTCCGACCTTCAGATCGCCAAGAGAAATCTCGAGGCGCGGGTCCGTCAGCGCACCGAAGATCTCAAAAAAAGCGAGAACAAGTTCCGCCTGCTCTACGACAACGCCCCGGATGTATATTACACGGTCAACACTCACGGTGAGATAATAGACTGCAACAAGATGGCCTGCGAGTTCTTCGGCTACAACAAGCGCGAGCTCAAAGCCAAGCACATGCTCGATATCTACACCAGCGAGAATTTCGAGCTTGTGGCCATGATGGTGCCGACGCCGGATGGCAAGGGAGGAAAGGTCCGTCACCAGGAAGTGCAGGTCAAGCGCGCGGATGGCAGCGTGGCCGAAGTCGAGATCAACACCAACCTCATGATCGATGAAAATGGAGAAGTGCTCGGCGCGTTGACTATCCAGCGTGATATTACAGCGCGCAAAAAAGCACAGGAACAGCTCCGCGAGTCCGAGGAGCGCTACCGCACGATCTTCCGGATCGCCGAGGTCGCACTCTGGGAAATGGATTACAGTGAGCTTCGCACTGCGGTGGAAAAACTGCACGACAAAGGGGTGCGGAACTGGGTCGAACACCTGGAAAAAAATCCGGAATTCCTGGTTCAGGCCACCAGGATGATACGGATAATCGATGTCAACGATGCCTCGCTGAAACTTTACGGCGCAGATAACAAGTCCGAGCTGGCAGGTTCTGTAGAAAACATCATGCTGCCGGAAAACGATGACTCGATAAGGCAGTTTATCCTTGCCCTGGCCGAGGGCCGGAACTCCCTTCATACCGAATCGATGCACCGCACGCTGCGTGGCGACACGATTCACGTGCTGGTGAATGTCGCCATTCCGCCCCAGGATGCCAAATACCGGCACGTTCTGGTCAGCCTGGTCGATATAACCGAGCGGCAGAAAGCCGAGGAAGAAAAGGATCGCCTGCTGTCCAAGCTGCACGACCTGAACAGGCAGCTCGAGACATTGGCTGTCACTGACGGCCTTACCGAGCTGTACAACCACCGTTTCTTCATGGAATCACTCACCCTTGAATTCAGCCGTGCCCGCCGCGCCAACCAGCCGCTGGCCATGCTTATGGCTGACATCGACAATTTCAAGCGGATCAATGACACTTATGGCCACCAGTTCGGCGATGAGGTCCTGATCCATGTGGCCCGCCTTCTGCGCGGCTCCCGCCGTGGCGCGGATATCGTGGCCCGTTACGGCGGCGAGGAGTTTGTCCTGCTCCTCCCGGACACCACTCTGGAACAGGCCCGCGCCCTTGGAGACAAGCTGCGCCGGAAAATAGAGAACTCCTCGGTGCTGTTCTCAGGCAATAAAATCAAGGTCACGATCAGCCTCGGAGCGGCCGCTCTGGATCCAGAGAACACGAAAAACCACCGTGAGCTGCTCATTCTTGCGGACAAGGGATTGTATCTGGCCAAGAGGAGCGGAAAAAACCAGATCTGCGTGATCGGCGAGGACAGCGAAATCGAGAAACCCTACCCTTCGCCTGCTTGAAAAAACGCAATCCTGCTTGCTGTTCTGAGAACTGATTGAAAGCACAAAGGGGTTGCCCCAAAAGACTTAAGTGGGGCACGGCGCGCCGTGCCCCTAAGTTTTTTTGGACAATCCTTACCTATCCTCAGTTTCAAGTCCGAATGATAGTCCTGCTTATCCAGCTTTTTCTGCCTGCCGCCCGGCTACTCTTCCAGCAACTCCTTCACTCTTTCAACCAGGCGCGGCAGCACTTCTCCTGACTGACCCCGCAGCACTATGTCCGCAGTCGCGCTCACTTCGCTGGGCTGAGGATTAACCTCCACAACCCTGGCTCCGCTCCGGCGCGCTGTCCAGGGCAGCGAGGCCGCCGGCTGCACAAGCCCCGAGGTCCCCGCCACCAGCATTACCCGGCAGCGCTCCGCGGCATGGAAAGCCTCATGCAGTTCCTTTTCCGGCAGTTGCTCGCCGAACCAGACTATGTCCGGACGAAGCATCGCTCCGCATTTGCCGCAGCGCGGGGGTATTGTCTCGCCAGAATGGCTGTCATCCCAGTCATCGAATGTCTCGCAGAAATCGAAGCAGCGCACCCGCGAAAGGCTTCCGTGCAGTTCCAGTATGTAGCGGCTCCCGGCGCGCTGGTGCAGCCCGTCTACGTTCTGTGTCACCAGCATTGTCCCCGGCAGAAGCCGTGCGAGTTCGGCCAGGGCGAAATGACCTGGATTCGGCTGGCAGCCGCGCACCATTTTCCGCCGCCAGGCGTACCAGTTCCAGACCAGGGCCGGATCGGCCAGGAATCCCTCCACCGTGGCAAGCTGCTCCGGGCTGTATTTTTCCCAGAATCCGCTGCCGGCCTCGCGGAATGTCGGGATGCCGCTCTCGCGGCTCACCCCGGCCCCGGTCGATATTACCAGGCCACCTCCGGTGGCGATCCATTGCGCCGCAAGCTCCAGCTTTTCGAGATCCAGCGGCTGATCCATTCTTTCAGGCTCCTGGCTGAAAGTCACTCCAGAACCGGGACAGGCATGAAAGTGAGCGCCAGCACCAGGATGCAGGCCAGGCCGATCAGCTTGCGGCGCATGTCCAGCGGAACGTCCTCATCCAGCACAGGCGGGTGTTTCACCCGGATCAGCAGAAATATCAAAAGGCTCCAGAACAGCCAGCCCGACCAGAAAAAGCTCAGCGCCAGCATGGCGGCGAAAAACGCGTACGCGATCCGCGTATGTCTGCGCCCGAAAAGGGCGTATCCGATATGTCCGCCGTCGAGCTGGCCCACCGGGATCAGGTTCATCGCCGTGACAAAGAAACCGATCCATCCGGCGAAAGCCATCGGCGACATCTGCAGGATTGTGCCCTCGGGTTGCGGCCCGAGGATTATCTCCGCCAGGCTCGCGAAAAGGATCGAGTGCCCCGGTTCGAAAAATCCGTTCGCCTGCGTTCCCCAGCTCGAATGCATCAGCCCGTAGATCACTATCGGCAGGCTGACCAGGAACCCGGCCAGCGGCCCCGCCGCTCCCACGTCCAGAAGCACCCGGCGGGTGAACATGGGCGAGCGCATCTTGATCAGCGCCCCCATGGTCCCGAAAATGAACGGCGGCGGCATGGGGATGAAATACGGCAGGCTCACGTCCATGCCGTGACGGCGCGCGGTGAAATAATGCCCCAGTTCGTGCACCAGGAGAATCAGCATTATCGAGCCGCTGAACGGCGCCCCCAGCCAGATGTCCGAGGGACGGGTCAGTATGTCCGCACCCTCGCGCAGCGCCCCGGCCAGAAGGGTTGTCACTACGGCGGCCAGGAACAGCCCCAGGTGCAGCAGCCAGTTGTCGCCGGCGCTGGCGCGGTTGACGCCGCCGCCGCTCAGAGTCAGCCAGGTCTCGCCTTCGACCGTTTCCAGAGTGTATCGGCCGGGGAATGAACTCAGCGCCCGCCTGATCTGTTCCGGCATTCCGGCGAACCTGGGGTTGAGCACCCCGCGGATCACCTGTTCGTTCTGAAGGTCCAGTATCCTGTAACGGCTGAAAAGGCCGTTCAGGTATCCCTCAAGCTCCTGCTGCGGCGAGCTGTAATAACCGTAATAATCCACTCTCTCCACCTTTCATCATTCTTTCTTGCGGTCTTTCTTTCGGTCTTTGCTCATTCCGTTTCCTGCTTATTACATCCGATTCCTGTTCCGGGTTCCAGCCTGAATGACTTAGGCCGGCAATTTCCGGTTTGGATATTGCCGGGAGGATCGAAAAAGCTTTTCGGTCTTTGCGGGTCTCGTTTTTAAGCGGCCCGCCCAGGGCCGTCCGGGGCCGTACGTCCGAGCCGCGCATAAGAAGCGGAGTAAGGGCTGCGGGCACACTCAAGCCTGAAGAAGTCTCCGCGGCCGGGTGGGCATTCAGCGCCAGCGTCGCCCCGCAACAAGGGCAGCGTGAGGATGCTCCATGCGCACCGCTGCTGGAAAAAGAGTTATGGCCAGTGCGAGTTTACGGCCCCAAAGCGTCTTTTGGTCCTTTTCCACAAGCCGGAAAAGGACATGAAAACCAAGGCCTTTAAATCCTGTGATGCAAGTTCCTGAGCGGAAAAAGCTGGTTCAGGCGTAAATAAGGTATGGCCGCCGTTCTTCGCTGAAATCTGTCTTTCCTCCTACACACAACATCTCGATTTCTCTGAACGTGGCGCCGCTGTCCACCAGACGGCGCAACCGGTCCGAGCCGAAAAGAATATCTATCGCCGGGACATGAGAGACAAACTCGTAGGCCCCGGCCCGCCAGGCGAACGCCTCCGGAGCGAGACACGCCGCTGTGTGAATGATTGCCGCCCCGGTAAGGAAAGGCCGGAACGCCTTGCGGTCAGTCACGTGAATCTGCGCCCCGGAACAGACCTGGCCCCGGTGCTTGTCGAACGTGGGAATGAAACGGTGCGGACGGAAACGCACACCGGGAAGGCCAAGATCGTTCAGGCTGTCCGCCAGCGAGAACTCCTCCAGGAACGGCGCGCCGAACACCTCGAACGGCCTGGTCGTGCCGCGTCCCTCCGACAGGTTGGCGCCCTCCAGAAGGCACATGCCCGGATAGACCAGGGCTGTCGATGGCGTCGGCATGTTGGGCGAGGGCGCAACCCAGGGGGCCTCGTACTCGAACGCGCTCAACTCCCGCCGCCAGCCGTCCGCGGTTATCACCTGCGGCCGCGCGCCCACCCCATGGATCCCGTGAAACCACAGCGCCAGCTCGCCTGCGCTCATGCCGTGACGGACCGGCAGCCCGGCGAACCGCCCGACAAAGGATTCGTACCCCGGCTTGAGCGGCGGTCCCTCGATCAGCTCACCGCCCAGCGGGTTGGGACGGTCCAGGATCAGAACCTCCACGCCCGCCTCCGCCGCTGACTCCATCAGGTAGGCCAGGCTGTAGATAAACGTGTAGTAACGACTGCCGATATCCTGGATGTCGAACACCACCATGTCCAGGCCGGAAAGAAGGGCCGGGTCGGGGCGCAACGAGGCGCGGTCGCGGCCATACAGGCTCACCACCGGCGCGCCGAACCGTCCCGCCGGGTCACTGTCGCAGGGGGCCTGGTCCTGGCGTTCGGCGAAAAGGCCGTGCTCAGGCGAGAACACCACCTCCAGACGCGCCCCGGTCAGTCCGGCCAGCCGGCGCGGCCAGAACTCGTAATCCGCTGTCACTGCGGTCTGGTTGACCAGCACCCCCAGACGGCGTCCCAGCAGGCGGCCCAGCAAGCCTGGTTCGCGGAACAGCCTGTCCGCGCCGCAGGTTATGACATTCGCTCCATTCCTTCGTTTCATTCTTCTCACCGTTCGCTTATCCTGGCACAATTCCTCACGGCGCCACGCTCAGGGTCAGGGACAGGTTGCGCGGGTATTTTCCACCCCCGCCAATCACGATCACGGACTCTCCTGGTTGAGCCAGCCCAAATGCCGATCTTCCGTTTATGCTCCAGTCCGGGCCATTTGCCCAGCACCATTCGACCTCCAGGGGAGAATCGAAACGCTCTCCCTCCACCCGAACGATATTCTTGCCAGGAATCAGATAAGGCAGCGCGCCGGGGTTCAGTTCTAAAAACGTAACCAGTTCCATACCGGACAGGCTCGTCCCCTTTTCCAACGTGATCCGTACCAAATAACCGTCGAAACTGCCCTCCACCCCTTCCCTGAATTCAGCGGCCAGGCTGTCGCCGCTCTGTTTCAGCGGTGTATCCTTCCAGGTTTGCCCGTCCCGGCTCACCGCCACCGCCGCATCTCCCCCGCCTGAGACAGCCAGCGCGATCCGTCCCGCGCACACCACATAGGGGCATTTCACGCTGAACACCACGCACCCCGGCGCACCGTTTTTCTCCTGCACCAGGCCGCGCCGCGGATCATGAGTCAGATTTTCCCGGCTCGCCACCGCGTCCAGGTAATGGTCCGACTTAAGGTCCGGACGGTAATTAATTATCCCCTGTGCCCAGTGACGGTAGCAGGGGACGCCTTTAACAGCCGCCAGGTAAGGCTCGTAAAGCGCTAAATTGGCGCTGTCCGCGGCATCCACCGGGCCGCAGGTGTGGTACGGGCCGCACTCGAACTGCCAGGCCCCGCGCCAGTAATGCCCGCCCGGCATCCAGGTGCGCGTGATTCTCTCGCCCCGGCGCAAATCCAGCCTGCCGAACGGTTCCTCCACTTTCAGCTCGGGCCAGCCCGCATCCAGGGTCCATTCCCCCGAACCGCAGAACCAGCGCGGCGAGTCGCCGCAATAAAGGAAACCGGGGCAGGCCCGGCCCTCGGCCGCCGCGTTGAACGCCAGCGTGGTGTCGGACTGCAACTGCGCAACGCTCGCAATCTTCGGCGGGTTCGAGCGGTCGCGCACGTAGAAATTCATGTGCGGGTCGAAACAGTGCCAGGCCCCGTCATAATAAACCTCGATCATGTGGTGCGTGTCGTGGACCCAGCTCCGCGACTCGAAACCCATGCGCTTAAGGACCAGCGCCATCGGCGCTGTCTGGCGCAGGCAACTCCCGTTGCCCAGCACGTTGACCATCCTGTGGAAATCCAGAGCCAGCTCCGAGGGGCCGTCCCCGTGGTAAATAACCCTCTTGGTCCAGTTGAATACGGATATCACTTTCTGCTCGTCGCTCATGCCCGGCCGCGCCAGGCCGCGCGCGATCCGCTCCACGCTGGAGCAGTCCACGGAGCGGTCCGTACTCACGTGCACGCCGGTCACTCCGGCGCCGGAAAGATACGCCGGGTATACCGTCAGACAGACCAGACAGAAAACCGCAGTCAGATGGAAAAGACCTCTAACGGGCATGGCGAATCCCTCTCTTGAAAAGTGTAATTCCATTTGCTGTAAATATTTACACAATCGAAGGGCATTTGGCAAGGATAATCGGCCGGGTGGGAGTAAGTCTGGTCTACCGGTGACGGATGTTCCCGTCCTGCATCCGCAGGGCGCTGGCGCGCAGACGGTTCAGCTTGCGGTCAATCTCATTTTCCTTGATCAGCAGCAGGATGGCGTTGGCCCCGCGCTCGGCGGCCTGCCGCTGAAGTTCCAGCACCAGTTCGGACTGTTCCTCCGGGTATTCGTATCGCGAGCGCACGGTGATCTTACCCAGGTTGTCGTAGTGACGGCCCCTGATCTCCGACTTGGAGCGGTAAACCGCCACCACGCCGTAGTACTTGGCGTATTTCTGTTTGCCGCGCCGGGAATAGTCCTCGCTGCGAGGGATGACGCCGCCCGGCTCCGGCTTGCCGCTGTAGGAGACATCCAGACTGCTGCATGACATGAGCGGCAGGAGAAGCAACAATATTGCAAGAAAAGAATGCTTACGGTGGATTATCATTTTCGCTTCCCTACACACTTGGCATGATCCAAAAAAATGTTTCTTACATTGATCGATGACTCCGGCAAATTCTCAGTTCTGTTGTAGGGGCGACTCATGAGTCGCCCGTTGAAGGCCCTCGGGCGCGGCATGCCGCGCCCCTACGACAGACCCATTCGATTGCCGATATGTCATCTTTGCCGCTACCGAATGGATATTTCTGTGAAGATTCGGATTAACATCTTGCTCACCAACAAAGACATAAATGCAGTTATGCCAAAACACAATATATTGTTTGCACGCTAATCAGGTACATAGCTCTATATCCTTATTACAATTATAATACGATTCGAATCACGTCAAGTTCCAAATGAAACTTATGTTCGCTATCCGTGTCGTCATACTCGATATCCCCGGGCGGTCTCGAACATGGCCAGGATGTTCTCCGGGGGCGTCCCGGCCGGGACCTCGTGCGAGGGCCCCACAATATAGCCGCCGTCCCGGCCGAGTGTGGTGAGCAGGCTTGTCACTTCCCGCCTGACATCCTCCGCCGTGCCGAACGGCAGAGTGCGCTGCACGCTCACCCCGCCCTCAAAGCACAGCCTGTCGCCGTAATCGTCTTTCAGCCTTGCCGGGTCCATGCCCCGCGCATCAAACTGAAGGGCCTGCAGGATATCGATCCCCATCCCGATCAGGTGCGGCACAAGCTCCATCACCGCGCCGTCGGAATGGTACATCACCCGGCAGCCGAAACCGTGGATCAGGCCGTTCTGAAGCACGTGCCAGGGCCGGATGAACTCGCGCCACATCTCCACCGACATCAGCAGCCCCTCCTGCGTCCCCATGTCATCCGCGGTGAAAACCACGTCCAGCCGTCCATCCGCCGCCTCCAGCACCCGGCGGGTGTGTTCCAGCACGAAACCGGTCACCTTGCCCATGATCGCCTGCACCAGTTCGGGGTTCAGCACCAGGTCCATCATGAGCTGCTCCATGCCGCGCATGTAGTACGACTTCTCCCACAGGTTCCCTATCAGGGTGTAGATGCAGTACTCCTCCCCGCGGTTTATCCCGTCAAGCTGCGCCGGTATGGAGCCGTAATCGAACCAGTCCGGGCTGGGCCAGGGATGGGCAAGAATGTCGTCCACTGTCCGCGCCCCGGCCAGGGGATGATAATCGAGCACCAGTTCCTCGACCCTCCCGTAACGCACGGTCTTTCGGCCCACGCCCCAGATGTCCCGTCCCGGTTCGAGCGGCGGGCCGATGTAGCGCGGACGGAAATCGTGCATGTCCAGAATGGGATCGAGGTACTGTTCAGCGGTAGTATTCAGGTTCTTTCGAAGGTAACTGTCGAAATCCTCATAAGCGGCGGGCGAAAGCTCGGCGCAGGCCACGGCTATCGGCGGACGGTCTGTCGGCTTACGTTCTAGCGCCAGCCGTACCCGCTCGCGGTGGCTCAACTCCGGCTTTTTTCGTGTTGTCCCGATAGAGGTCATTTTGATCCTGTGCTCAATTGGTTTTTTATCAAAACTTTTCCGATATATTACTGGAGCTTTTAACTATCGTCAAGGCAGGAAGATAGCCTTGACCACTTATTTCCTTTTCATCTCCCCCACTTTCTTCGCGTGTCGGCTCCACAGCTCGTGCAGGAGCAGAAGGTCGCTCAGGATTTCGAAAAACACCACACCCTCGTCCAACAGACGGTGTATGTTCTCCTCCTCGGTGGGCGCGCCCACCCACACGCCGTGCTTCGCGGCCGCCTTGACCGTGGCGCGCAGGGCCTGCATTATCCGCTTGTCATAGCGTTGTGGTCCGCGCAGCCCGATCGACATCGAGTAGTCCGCCGCCCCGAAGAACACGAAATCCAGCCCCTCGATCGACATGATCTCGTCGATCGCCTCCATCGTGCGCACGTGCTCCACCATCACCCCGATCAGCGGCTCGCTATCGCTCCACTCCACCCAGTCGTTGCCCGCCAGGGTGCCCCAGTGCGCGCTGAAACAGTCGCCGCAGTAGCCGCGCATCCCGCGCGGCGGGAACTTGGCCGCCCGCACCACGGCCTCGGCCTCCTCCGGGGTGTAGATATTGGGCACCAGCACGGCCCCGGCCCCGATCTCCAGGGCCTTGCGCACCAGGAACGGATTGTCGCGGTCCACGCGCAGCATCGGCACTATGTCGGCTATTGCCGCCGCGCGCATCAGGTGCTCGGCCGAGGAGTCCTGCCGCCAGGCGTGCTCGTTGTCTATGCGCATGAAATCCAGCCCGGCGTACCCGCCTATCTCCATTACGTTCGGGCTCCAGGAGTGGATTGCGCTGCCCACGCACAGGCCGCCTGCGGCCAGCTTGGCGCGCATCTTGTTCGGTTTGCGGATCATTTCGAGTTTCCCTTTATGTTTTGTGTTATAGATCAGTCGCTGCGGAATGATTACCTTTTTGAATTTACTCAGGGCCGGGTTTCAAGGCAAAGGGAATTAACCTGCCAAAATGTGTTAATCTCGGATGACACGGATAAAACGGGATTTCACCGATGGTGCAATTGTCTGTTGCAATCTCCTTGATACAACAAACATAAATATCCGTGTCATCTTTCTTTTATCCGTGCCATCCGTGATTCAGACTTACCGTATACAAAAAAGGCGGGCTTTCATGGCCCGCCCTGTAAATTGTCTTATAAGATAACGCTCAGCCCTTGTACCCCGGCCCGCGCACGAACCGTCCGGGTTTCGCCCCGGTGTGCTCGCCATCCAGCAGAACCGGAACACCGTTCACCAGCACGTCCCGCACTCCCGTTGCGTACTGCATCGGCTGCTCGTAAGTCGAGTGGTCGATCACTGTCCGCGGGTCGAACACCACCACATCGGCGAAATAACCCGGCTTGAGCAAACCCCGGCGGGTGAGGCCCAGGTTCTCGGCGGGCAGGCCGCTCATCCGGCGCACGGCCTCGGCCAGGCTCAAGAGGCCCTGCTCCCGCGAGTAATAGCCCAGCACCCGCGCAAAAGTCCCGTAAGCCCGCGGGTGAGTGCTCGCCATGAGAAACACGCCCTCCGGGGCCGAGCTTTCGGCGTCCGACCCGAAACTGACCCACGGCAGGGACACCTTGCGCCGCACCTGCTCCTCGGACATCAGGAAATAGACGGTCTCCACCCGGCTGCCGTCGCGCACAACCAGGTCCATGGCGGTCACCGCCGGGCTTGTGCCGTTGCGCTCGGCCACCTGGGCCAGGGTCATGCCGGTCAAAGTCTTGAGAGAATCGTTCTTGAACGCCACCAGCCTCATGTTCTGCGGCCCGGTCAGGTAGAAAAAATTCTCCCAGCCATCACCCGGCTCATTCATCTCGCGCTCCAGGCGCTTGCGTACGGCCGGGTCGCGCAGACGCTCCACCCAGGCGTCGAACCCGCCCTCCTGCACCCAGGTAGGCATGGCCGCGTAAAGTCCGGTGGCGGCCGCCGCATAGGGGTACATGTCGGCGGTAACATGCAGACCCTCGCCGCGCGCCTTCTCGATCTTCGCTATCGCCTCTTCCAGCTTGCCGTAGTTGACCTCTCCGGCGGCCTTGAAATGATAAATTTCACTGCGCGCCCCGGAGCCGCGGGCGATCTCCAGGAACTCGTCCAGCGCCTCCAGGAAACGGTTGCCCTCGGAACGAAGGTGCGAGATATATATACAGCCGTGCTGCGCCGCCACAGAGGCCAGGGCGGTCAGCTCCCCGGTGCTTGAGAACGATCCCGGCATGTAGATCAGGGACGAGGACACGCCCATCGCGCCCTCGGCCATGGCCTGGGCCGTCAGCTCTTTCATCCGTTCCAGCTCATCGGGGGATGGCGCGCGGTCCTCGTACCCCAGAACATGTATCCGTGGTGTGGCCGCCCCGATGAACGAGGCCACGTTGGTGGATACGCCCCGGCGCTCCAGGAACTGAAGGTACTCACCCAGGGTGGTCCATTCTATGCCATAGCGGATATCGGCCTGACGGGCCTTCAGGTCCTGCTTCATCTTCTCGTTCAGCGGCCCCATCGACTCGCCCTCGCCCATCACCTCCAGGGTCACGCCCTGACGGATGTTGCTCTGGCTGCGGCCGTCCTCGATCAGCGCCTCCTGCGCCCAACTCAGCATGTTGATAAATCCCGGCGACACCGCCATCCCGGCCGCATCGATCTCTTTCAGCCCGCGGCAGCTCTCGCCCAGTGAACCTATGGCGATTATCGAATCCCCGCGTATCGCCAGGTCGGCCACGAACGGCTCCCCGCCGGTCCCGTCGTATACTGTGCCTCCACGGATAATCAGATCGGCCTGGAGCGGTGATTTCGAGCAGGAGCCTGTAAGAGAGAGCAACATAGGCAGGAGTGTGAGAAACGCGGAGCCGCGCATGGACAGACCCTCCGGTTCCGTGACTGGAAAAGGGCCGGGCGGCCCCGCTGACGCCGCCCGGCTTAAAACGGCCTTGTTGAACGCTATTGCGAGTATATCGAGGGCTTGTGCACGAAACACTCCTCATTCTCGCCCGGCTCGGTGCCCACCTTGAATATCTCGGTGTAAACCAGCTCCTGCGGACAGAACTTGGTCGCCAGCATGCCGCTGGCCTTGCAGATCAGGCGGGTCGTCAGGCCGTCGGCCGGGCTGTCGAAATCCCTTGGCGTGATTGTCTCATAGGCCACTTTCATGAACTCGGTCCAGATCGGCAGGGCCAGAAGGCTCCCCGTGCCGGTGCCGATAATCCGCTGCGGGCGGTCGAAACCCACCCAAACGCCGCAGACCAGGTCGGGCGTGTAGCCCACGAACCAGGCGTCGGTGTAGTTGTTGGTCGTTCCGGTCTTGCCGCCGGCCGGGACGGTGAATCCGGCCTGACGGGCGCCGAAGCCCGTGCCGTGATCCACCACGTCACGCATCATGCTCAGCACTATGTAGGCGGTCTGCGGCGAAAGCGCCTCCTCACGGTCCGGCTGGAACGAGCGCACCAGGTTGCCCCGGCTGTCCCTTATCTCGCGGATCGCGCGCGGCCCCACCCGCACTCCCAGGTTGGGGAAAGTAGTATAGGCGCTCACCAGCTCGATCGGATACACATCCGCGCTGCCCACGGCCATCGACTCCACCGGCGGTATCTTCGACGTTATCCCCATCCGGCGCGCATAGGCCGCCACGGTTTCGGGGCCCACGGTCATCAGGGTCTTTATCGCCACCAGGTTGACCGATTTCATCATCGCCGTGCGCAGCGTGATCGGACCGAGGAACTCACCCTCGTAGTTGGAGGGCCGCCAGATCGTGCCATCCGCCTGGGGGATCGAAATCGGTGAGTCCTCGACCACCTGGCAGGCCGGGATGCCGTTGTCGATCGCCGCGGTGTAGACAAAAGGCTTGAACGAACTGCCCGGCTGCCGCAGGGCCTGCACCGCGCGGTTGAACTTGCTTTCCCAGTAGCTCCGCCCGCCGATCATCACCAGTATATCGCCGTCCTTGGGGTCCAGGGTAATCATCGCGCCCTGAAGGTAATCCGTGTTCGGCTGCTCGTTGTCCTGTATCCGTCCCATCTCCAGTATCTTCTGGCGCGTGGGATGGCTGAAAACGCGTATCTTCCCGGCCTCAATAGTCAGTATATGCTCTTCCAGCGCCTTCTCGGCCGCGCGCTGCATCCGCACGTCCAGCGAGGTGTAGACCTGGAGGCCCAGACGGTAGAGGTCCTCCTCGGCGTAATCGCGCAGCAGAAGCTGACGCACATAGTCCACGAAATAAGGCGCGATCCACTCTCTCGATCTTCCGCCGGACAGGGTGATCGGCAGGCCCTTGACCGAATCCGCCGCCTGATGCATCAGGCAGCCGGTCTCGACCATGCAGTCCAGCACCCAGTTGCGCCGCTCGACAGCGGCTTCCATGTTGTTGATCGGGCTGTTGCGGCTGGGTGCGTTGGGCAGGCCGGCTAACACGGCGCTCTCGGCCAGGTCAAGTTCGCTCACGTCCTTGCCGAAATAAGTGCGCGCCGCCTCCTGAATGCCCCAGGCCCCGCTGCCGAAATATATCTGGTTGAAATAGCGCTCGAGTATTTCATCCTTGGTGTATGTGCGCTCGATCTCCCAGGCCAGGATCGCTTCCCGCACCTTCCGGCTGTAAGTGCGCTCACGGGTCAGGAACAGCTCGCGGGCCAGTTGCTGGGTGATCGTCGAGCCGCCCTGCTGGATGCTCTGGGTGAGCTGGTTGATATAGAACGCCCGGATGACGCCCCAGACATCGATTCCCCAGTGCGTGTAGAACTTGCGGTCTTCCACGGAAAGAAGGGCGTTCTTCAGGTGCTGCGGTATCCTTTCCAGCGACACCGGCACCCGGCGCTCCGTATACAGTTCGGCCAGAAGCGTGCTGTCACGCGCGAAGATACGGGTCACCATGTTGGGCGGGTCCAGCTCCATCTTGGCTATCGAGGGCAGCCCGGCGCTGAAATACTTGAGCAGCCCGACTCCCATGCCCATCCCGAAAAAAATCGTGATCGTGGCCACGAACAAGCCCACCCGCAACAGTGCTCCGAAACGCGGTGAAACATCGCCCGATTGTTTTCTTTTCACTCTGCCCGCGGTCATTAACCTTACCATCGTTTCTGTTATGATTCTCTGAATATGTATGCAATAAAACGTATAAAATAAAACCTTTATAGCATTATCGCAAGCTGCCTGCCGGTAAGCGCCGGAACAGCCTTGCTTTTTAGGTCCTGTTTTATTATTAAATCTTGTTTATGAAGTTCTTATGAAATTCAGACCTGGGTATGCCGCAAACGCGCGATCATCACAGGAGCGATGTCCTAAAATGTCTTTCCCGCCACTCAATGAACAGATGGACCTCATCCGCCGCGGCGCAGTGGAGATAATCTCGGAGGATGAACTCGAACGCAAGATAGGCAAAAGCCTGCGCACAGGCGTTCCTCTTACGATCAAGCAGGGCTTTGATCCCACCGCCCCGGACCTGCACCTGGGCCACACGGTCTCGATCCAGAAACTGCATGATTTCCAGAGTCTCGGACACCGGGTCGTGTTCCTGATAGGTGATTTCACCGCCATGATCGGCGATCCCACCGGGCGCAACGAAACCCGCCGCACCATGTCCCGCGAGGATGTCCTGGCCAACTCCGAAACCTACAAGGAGCAGGTGTTCAAGATTCTCGACCCCGCGGCCACGGCCGTCGATTTCAACAGCCGCTGGCTCGGCAGTCTGGGCGTGGAGGGCCTTATGCAGCTCACCGGCCTGTACACCGTGGCCCGGATGCTTGAGCGGGACGATTTCGCCAAGCGCTACGCCGAGGGCCGCCCCATCTCCATCCTCGAATTCCTTTATCCCCTGATGCAGGGCTACGACTCGGTGGCCCTCAAATCGGATGTCGAGCTGGGCGGCACGGACCAGAAATTCAATCTCCTGGTCGGTCGGGACCTTCAGCGCGCCTGGAACCAGGAACCGCAGGTGGTCCTGACCATGCCGCTGCTGGTGGGGCTGGACGGGGTCAATAAGATGAGCAAGAGCCTGGGCAACTATATCGGGATCAGCGAGCCGCCCGAGCAGATTTACGGCAAGATCATGTCCATACCGGACAACATGATCTACACCTACTACGAGCTGGTGGCCGCCGCCCCGCTGGACAAGCTGCACCGGGTGAAAACCGCCTTGGACAACGGGACCAACCCGCGCGACATCAAGCGCGACCTGGCCCTGGATGTGACCGCTCTGTACCATGGAATGGATGCCGCATCGGCGGCGCGGGAGCATTTCGAACAGGTGGTGGTGCGCAAAGAGCGCCCGGACGAGGTCGAACGCCACAGCCTTCCCGCCGGGGGCGATCCGGTCTGGCTGCCCGGGCTTCTGCGCGACGCCGGCCTGGTGGCCAGTTCCAGCGAGGCCTCGCGCATGATCCGTCAGGGCGCGGTTTTCGTGAATGACAGCAAGGTCGCGGACACCGATTTCAAGCTCCAGCCGGCCGGGGAGTATTTCTTGCGCGTGGGCAAGCGGCGCTTCGCCCGGCTGGTGTTCGAGTAGAGACATCCGGAGAAACGGCATGACCGGAAAATTAATGCGATACGCGCACCTTTATGCTGGTCTGTTCATCAGCCCTTTCATCGTTCTTTTTGCTTTGACAGCCGTCTTTTTCAACCATGCCCTGTCACCGTCGGCGGCAAGTGACACCCGGTATACCAAAGGTGTCAGGCTGCAATTCGATCCTGCCATGGATAACCTCCCACTGGCCAGGGAAATCCTGCAGCAGCTCGGCATCCGCGGCGAAATAATGTTCGTGGGAAGAAACCCAGGCTCAATGTACATTCCGGTCGTCCGGCCGGATGAAAAAATTATCGTGAACGTCGATTTCGCCACCCGCGAGGCGAACGTTCAAAGGGAAAGGCAGGGGCTGTACGAGGCACTGCTTTACATGCACAAGTCGCCGGGACCCCACGTTGCCGCCATCCGTGGCAACTGGTGGCTTACAAGGCTCTGGGGCTCTCTCGCTGATTGTACTGTTCTGCTGACACTGTTCCTTACGGTCAGCGGTGTTTATCTCTGGTTTATGTCCGGGCTGCAGCGGCGTAGTGGATTAATTCTTTCCGCTGCCGGCTGCATTCTGTTTATGTCTTTTATCGCGCTGCTTGTCTGAGCCGGACAGGGAGAAGACAAGCATGGCGAAAATACAAGGCGGCCTCGAAAAGCTCATCTGGGACGGGCACCTGTTCGCCGGACTGTTACTGTTGACCGGCATCTGGATTTTCTTCCTCGGCGGCCTGCTGCTGAACCATCCGTTGTGGAAAATATCCGGTTTCTGGAACAGCCGGAAACATTCGACCGAGATGCTTTCTTTCTCCCAGCTAACGCAGATGGATGATACGGGCCGGGCCGCCGAACTTGTGGATCAACTCGGTCTGAGCGGTGAAATCGAGCAGGTGAAATCGTTTCCGGGCGGTGATAGTTTGAGCCTCACCCTGGTCCGCCCCGGAGCGATTCTGAATATCACGGCCTTCCCGCAGAAAAGGGTGGCCAAGCTGGAATCGAACCGTGTAAATGCCTCGGGTGCGCTACAGATGCTGCACACGTTCAGTGGTGTGCGTATCGGTGAACCCGCCAGAAAAAGAGACTGGCTCCTGACCCGCATCTGGAGTGTGACCATGGATGCGGTTTCAATCGGCCTGCTGCTGGTTGTCGCCGGTGGTCTGTATCTTGCTTTCCGCAGGCAGCAGGCTTACGGCCCGAAGATTATCGCTCTCGGTCTGGGTGTAGCGGCCTGCTGCTTTTTCCTGTTTGGCTCAGGGTGGTTCTTTTAAGTAGAGAAATGAATAACGGGACGATGAAAAACAGACCTCTTCAGACAAGAATAATCTATGGCCCGGTGCAGAGCCGCCGTCTCGGCCGCTCCCTCGGCGTCAATATACTTCCCACACAGTGGAAAGTCTGCACCTTCGACTGCCTCTACTGCCAGTACGGCTGGACCTGCTGCCAGTGGGAGGACCAGGCGGGCGATCAGCTCGGTCTGCCCACTCCGGATGAGGTGGCCGAGGCGCTCGAAGCCGCCCTGCTCCAGAAGGGGCAGGTGGATGCCATAACGCTGGCCGGTAACGGCGAACCGACCCTGCACCCCCGCTTCGGGGAGATCGCCCGCCTGGTCGCCACGGTGCGTGACAGCCGCGCACCAGGAGTTCCGGTGGTGATACTCTCCAACAGTTCCACCCTTACCTCGCCAGAGGTGCGCGACGCGTTCCGCTTCATCGACCGGCCGGTAATGAAACTGGATGCCGGCAGCGCCAGCCTTTTCGCTTCGGTCAACCGGCCCCGTTCCGGAATACAGTACGGCCATATGGTCGAGGCCCTGGCCGCGCTTGAACGGGTGGAAATCCAGTCGCTGTTTTTCGATGGGCCGGTGAGCAACACCGGGCCGAAAGACATAGACCTCTGGCTGGCAGCCCTGGAGCGGGTCCATCCGGTGGCGCTTCAAGTCTACAGCCTTGACCGGACTCCCGCGGAAAGCCGCCTGCTTCAGGTGAGCCGGGAGCGCCTGGAGGAGATAGCCGATGCCGCCAGGAATCATCTGCCGGGCCTGCGGGTGGATGTTTTCTGAACCGGACAGAATCAGATGCGATGCGGGCCGCTCGCCCGCGGAAAAGGAAATGTCCAATGTCCAAGCTTGCGATCAATGGCGGCCGCCCGGTGCGGGAAACGCCGTTCCCCAAGTGGCCCTACTGGGATGCGAACGAGCTGAAAGCGGTTCAGGAGGTGATCCATAGCGGCGTCTGGGGCATCAACGGCAGCCGCGTGCGCCAGTTCGAGGAAAAATTCTCGCGCTATCTGGACTGCACACACGGCATCGCCATGTCCAGCGGGACACTCGCCCTGCGCGCGGCGCTTGTGGCGGCCGGTCTGCCTGCCGGTTGCGAGGTGATTGTCCCGGCCTATACTTTCGTCGCCACGGCCACGGCAGTGCTCGAAGCCAATATGGTTCCAGTGTTCGCGGACATCGAGCCTGAAACCTGCAATATCTCCGCCGAGTCCGCGGCGGCTCTGATCACGGAAAACACCCGCGCCATCCTTCCGGTGCACCTGGCCGGCGTCCCGGCGGACATGGACGGTATCAACGCCCTGGCGGCGAAACACTCCCTCGTGGTGATCGAAGATGCCTGTCAGGCCTGGGGCAGCGAGTACAATGGGCGCAAGGCCGGTTCTCTCGGCGCCGCCGGGACTTTCAGCTTCCAGAGTTCCAAGCATATCACCGGAGGCGAGGGCGGCTTCGTGAGTACAAACAGCGAGAAGCTGGCCGAAAACTGCCGCTCTTTCATCAACTGCGGACGGGTGCGTGGGGGTCTCTGGCACGAGCACGGCATCCTCGGCGGCAATTACCGCCTGAGCGAGCTTCAGGCCGCTGTGATCATGACCCAGTTCGAACGCTACGAACCTATGCTCGCCCGAAGGCAGGAAGCCGCGGCGTTCCTGCGCCGCGAACTGGCCGCTGTCGAGGGCATTTCACCCCTGAACCTGCCCTCTTACGCTACGGCCTCCAGTTGCCATTTCCTGATTCTGCGTTACGACCAGACGGCCTGGGGCGGGCTGAGCAAGGACAGGTTCATAAAAGCCCTGAACGCCGAGGGCATCCAGCCGGCGCACGGCGGTTATTACATACCGATCTACCGTCAGAAATTCCTGCTTGAAAAGAACGTGGGGCCTTACGAACGCATTCACAGCCATGTGTTCCACGGCGGGGTGATCGATTATGCGAAATTCTCCTGTCCTGTAGCCGAGAGAATGACCGGCAGCGAGGCGCTCTGGCTGCTCCAGAACCTCCTTCTCTCCGATCAGCCGGGCCTGGAGGACATTGTCGACGCTTTCCGCAAACTGCGGGACAATTATCGCGAACTGCTCTGATATAGAACCGGCAGGCATTTCGCTTCACACCGGACCCCGCGGTGCAGCACTCCGCGGGGTTCTTTATCGGAGCCTGGGGCATGGACTCCGCACCGGAACTCGACTATAGCGCCGCTGTCGAGGCCCTCTACGGCCTGCAGCGTTTCGGCATCAAGCTCGGGCTGGAAAAGATAACCGCCCTTCTCGACAGCCTGGGACGGCCGCAGGAGCGTTTCCTGGCCGCCCATGTAGCCGGGACCAACGGCAAGGGCGCGTGCGCGGCTGTAATTCACGCGGTTCTGTGCGCCCACGGAATCAATGCCGGGCTGTACACCAGCCCACACCTGCTGGACCTGCGCGAACGGGCGCGGGACAGCTGCGGGATGGTTGCGAAGAGCTTTGTAAGCCGGTGGGTCTCCACCCATCTGGAACGGGTGTTGCGTGAACGGATCACTTTCTTCGAGACTGTCACCGCCATGGCTTTCGACTGGTTCGCCCGGCGCGGTGTGGCGGCTGCCGCTGTCGAGGTGGGCCTGGGCGGGCGCTGGGACGCCACCAACGTCATCAGCCCGGCGGTGAGCGTGATCACCTCTATCGGACTGGAGCACCAGGCCTGGCTGGGACGCGGTCTGGCCCGGATCGCCGCCGAAAAAGCCGGTATCGCCAAGCCCTCCGTGCCCCTGCTCTGCGGCGTGACAGCCCGTGTTCCGCTGGACGTGATAGCGGGAGAGTGCAGGGAAAAAGACGCCCCGCTCTTGCCGCTCGAACGCGAGGCGCGCCTGAGCCGGATACGCTGCCAGCCTGATGGCGTTAGGTTCAGCTACCGCTCCGAAAGCCTGGCGCTGGATGATGTCCTCGCTCCGCTGCACGGACAGCATCAGGTCAGGAACGCGGCCCTGGGTTTGCGCGCTTCGGAAATACTTCTGGCGCGTCTCGGGATCGATGCGCGGCCCAAGGCGGCCGCGGCCGCGCTGGAGGGCCTGGTCTGGCCGGGACGCTTCCAGAGGGTGAATCTGCCCGGCCGGGCCGGGCTGGTTCTGGACGTAGCGCACAATCCGGCCGCGGCCCGCAAGCTGGCCGTTGTCTGGCGGAGAGTTTTCGGAACGCAAAAGGCCACGGTGGTGGCAGGGCTGGCCGCTGACAAGGACCATGCGCGTTTTCTGGCCGCCCTCGCTCCCCTGGCCGCCCGTTTTATCCTGTCCGCGCCGGATTTTGGCCGCGCCGACAACCGCTCCGGCGCCGCCGATCCGCAAACCATGGCCTCCGCGCTGGCGCGGCTGGATGACGGGATAAAGGTCAGGGTGGCATCAGACATTCCCGGCGCAATTGAAACCGCCCTCGGTTACTCCGATCCGGTGCTGGTCACCGGTTCTTTCCGCACCGTGGGCGAGGCCATGCGCGCGCTTGGCCTTAAAACCGGTTTCAACGGTGGCGGGTGAGCCTGCTGTGCGTATTTTCGGAAGCGTGTTGAACACTGTTTTCAAACCTCAACCACGTTTTTTCACCTTGTAACGGAGACTTTAAAATCCCTACTGGCAGGCAGTTGCAGCTTAGCCGGAAATGGCGGCCGTTCCTCCTCTTTTCAAGGGGGATCGCGGCGGCAATGTCCGGTCAGGGTATTGCCGGGAGGATCAAAAAAAGCTTTACTGTCACGGCGCACCGTAGCCCTGCGCCGAAAGTCTCAGGGAAATATGGACTTTTTCCGGCTATTCGGCCTTATGCTTAAGGGTCTCGTTTTTGAGCGGCCCGCCCAGGGCCGTCCGGGGCCGTATGTCCGAGCCGCGCATAAGAAGCGGAGTAATGGCGTCGGGCACACTCAAGCCTGAAAAGCTTCCGCGGTAAGGCGGGCATTCAGCGCCAGCGTCGCTCTGCAACCAGGGCAGCGCGTAGAGGCTGCGAGCACACCACCGGTTGAAGGTGATCCAAAGCCTGGGCGAGTTTACGGCCCCAAAGCGTCTTTTGGTCCTTTTCCACAAGCCGGAAAAGGACATGAAAAACACAACCTTTCAATCCCATGATGCAAGTTCCTGACCGGAAAAACTGGGATCGTGGGGGATTTAATCCAATGAATCAACGCACCTTCAGGAGTGGATTGATTTGTCCGGCTGGATAGAAATAAGCCTCGAGGGCGGACGTTCCCCCTGGCTCTGGTGCCTTCCGCTGGCCCTGGCCATACTCACGCTCTGGAGCTACAGGCGCACCTGGCCGCCGGCCGGTTTCCGCTACCGTCTGCTGTTGATTTCAATCCGGCTGATTGTAGTGTTTATCGCCGCCTGGCTTATCTTCCAGCCCGCGGTCACCCTTTTCAGCCGCAGTGATCGCCGCGAGCGCGTTGCCGTGCTGCTGGACCGTTCGGCCAGCATGTTCCTGCCCGCCTCGGCCTCCGGCGGCCCGGACAGCCTCAGCCGTCTGAGCCGGGCCACCGCCCTGCTGCATGATCTTTCCAATGACACTCTCTCCGCTGTTTTCACTTTCGGCGGCTCTGTCCGGCGCCTTTCCGGATTCGAAAATCTCAATCCCTCCGGAACGGATGTTTCCGGCAGAACCGACCTGAGCGCCGCCCTGCGCGAGATAACCGCTCCCGGCATGCCACGCTGGGACCGCATCTGCGTGGTAAGCGACGGCGTGGTGAACAGCGGCGAGGCCCTGACCATTCCTGACGGCGGCTTCCCCCCGGTGGATACTTACATCCCGGCGGAAATGCCCTCCTCGCCGGACCTGGCCCTGGCCGCTCTCAAACAGACCCGCCCGGCATATGAGGGCGAACCGGTGGAACTTGAGCTCTCCGTGTCGGTTGACATTCCCTCCGGCAGCCTGACGCCGGAGCCGGGCGCCGCGCTGCTGGTCGACTTCCATGTCGATGGGCGCAAGGTGAGTGAGATGCGGCTGGAGCCAGGCGCTTTCACCGGACGGTTTATCGGCGGGAGGACCGAGCTGCCGCCCCTGGCCGAGGGGCAGCATGTCCTTCAGGCCGTCCTTCGTCCCCTTGCCAATGAATGGACATTGCGTAACAATGAGCGTCTTCTGCTGCTGGACGTGGCCCGGGGACGGCGCGCCATGCTGCTGGTCACCGGCTCCACCGACTGGGATTTCAGCTTTCTGCGCCGCGCCCTCTCCTCCAACGGCGACTGGTCGGTCACCGCTCTCGCCGCCCTGGGCGGGGAGCAGCGCTCCGTGCGCGGCATCGATCCGAATGGCCGCATCTCCGCCGGGCATTATCCGGATGACAGGGAACTCGGCAAAATCGAACTGGCGGCCCTGCACGGCGACCTGTCCCGCCTGGACCGGGCCTTCCTTCAGCGTCTGGCCGCAAGGGCAGCGCGAGGCGGATTCGCACTGATTATCTGGCCCGCCGCCGCTTTCAATTCCAGCCTTCTGCCGGAGGGTCTTGCAGCTTACCTTCCATTCGCGAAGCTTCCCGCGAGCATGACTCTCCTGAACGCTGCAAACCTGCCCTGCCGCCTGCTGGATGCCAGACGGTCCGGTATAGCATTCGAACCGGGCGAAACGCAACTGCCACCGGTCGAGTTCGTTTTCAGCAGCCCGGAGCTTGCCCCGGATGCAGTCGTGCTGGCTGCCCTCTCAAGGACCGGGACAGGTTCGCCATCCGGCACAACCGGCGGCGCTCCGCTGGTGGCCGCCCGCGAGCGCAACGGGGTCCGGTCGGCCACGGTCCTGGCCTCCGGCCTCTGGCGCTGGCACATGTTGAGCCAGGATACCGCGCCTGAAAAGGACGCGAGATATGAGACATTCTGGCAGGCCCTCGCGGGCTGGCTTGTCGGGGGGGGACGTCTCACTGGCAGGGCGCTGCGCCCTGAGCGCGGAGTATTTTCACTTGGGGATGAAATAGTTTTCAGCTCATCCGGCGAACTTGACGAGCATGACAGTCTCAAGCTGAAACTCACAATTGCCCGTCATACGGAATACCCTGGCGGGATGCTCGATACACTGGTTGTCCTGGAATCCCCGCCTCCCTCCCCCGGAGAAATCCGGCATCTTACCGTCCCGGCCCTTCCGCCGGGAGTTTACCGCTGGAGCGCCGCTCCGGCGTCCTCTGAGACAGACAGTTACGGCGGTCTGTTCGCGGTCGAGAATTACTCGCCCGAGATGGCCGCGGTCCGTCCGGATTCCACGTCGCTCGCCGTGTTGTCCCGCGTGTCCGGTGGAAACAGAATCCACGGGGATGCGCCGGATGGGTTGTTCAGTGAAAGGTTCACCAGTCAACGCATCACGCACAGGTTCAATCCGGCCCGGCAAACCTGGCTCTATTTCTCTCTGATCGCTCTTCTGGCCGCGGAATGGGTGCTGCGCCGGCGAAAGTCTCTGGCCTGATTGTCACGTTTCGCACGCCGGTGTCCGCCGAAAAAGTTGACAACCTGAACGTGTAAAAATATTTTCAAACCGAATATAATGTTCAAGAGCACTTTTTTCGATTACCGCTCCGGGGACAAAAGCGGCGCTTTCTATTCGTGACGGCGAGATAAATCGCTGCCCAGGCCGGCTCCCGGACTTTAAAGGTGAGGTATCTGGCTTATGAGCGACAACCGCAGTCAGGACATAAAACTTATCAAGCTCGCGATAAATGTTGAAAAAGAGGCGGCCGCTTTTTTCGAAAAGTTCATTCAAAAGGCCGGGGAAAGCGCTCTGACCCCTTTCCTCCAGACCATTCAGGACAGCCTGGCAGAGGATATCTCAAGTTTCGAATCCCTGCTTCAGCCTCTGCTCGCTGAATCCGGAGCAGGGGGAAACATCGAGGGCCTTTCCCTGGACGAGTATGTCAAGGAAGTGCACGGACCGCGCGGGGGCAAGTTCTTCACCACCAGCCGCACCAAGGAACTGCTCGATGGATTGTACAATCCGATCCAGACCCTGGGGGCGGCCGCTCAGATATTCCGGGACATCTCGAAATTCTACCTCGATTCCTCAGCCGATATCTTTTATGAAAAAGAGAAAGCCGCTTTCCTTCAATCGGCCGAGCGCAAGAAAGAGCAGGCGGAATCTGTCGCCCGTAAAAAACGCGAGATAATCAGCCGTTTCCCCTGAGCTGGTTGACAGCCTGCTGAAAATAGCATCTGATTGCGCCTCCCGGCGCCTGACAGGCCCGTGGAGGCGCTCTTCTTTTGGACTCGCTGCACGAGGGAATAACTCAATGGAAATCAAGTTGATCGACCGGCTGGATTTGATGGCCAGACACGACCTGCTCATTCTTCCTGTGACCGAGGGAGCGCTCCTCGACAATCCCCTGGCCGCAGCGCTGGACAGTGAGCTTGAGGGAGCCTTGTCCCGCACGGCCGGGCAGGAGGATTTCCAGGGCAAGATCGGACAGGCGCTGGCTTTGAACACCTTGGGGCGGTTGCCGGTGGAACGGATCGTGCTGCTGGGACTGGGCGAGGCAGCCCGCCTGAGTTCCGAGCGGCGGAGACGGGTGGCGGGGCGCTCGGTCGACCACATGCGGAAAGTGCGCGCTGTCTCTGTCTGTCTTGTTTGCCAGGCTGCGGCGGGCGGCGAGACCTTCGATCCGGCGCGCGAAGCCTCGGCCATGGCCGAGGGGATCGAGCTGGCTCTTTACCGCTTCGGCAAATACAAACGCGAAAACGGAGACAAGCCGCCTTACGAGGGACCGGAAAAACTTAACCTGCTGGTCTGCGGCGCGGATGGCGTCCAGGCTGCGCCGTCCGCTGAAATATGCGAGGCCGTGGACCGCGCGGTCCTTGTGGCTGGGGCCGTGCGCACCGCCCGCGACCTGATCAACGAAATACCCCAGGAAATGACTCCTGAATGCCTGGCCCGCAGCGCGATGGAGCTCTCCGGCGGAATACCTGGATTGAGCTGCCGTGTGCTGGATGAGAAAGAGATGGAGAAAGAGGGCATGGGTGCGGCGCTGGCCGTGGGGCGAGGCAGCGAAAACCGCCCGCGCTTTATCGAGCTGACCTGGTCGCCCGTACACCGGACAGACAGCAGCCGTCACCTGGTGCTTGTGGGAAAGGGCGTCACCTTTGACAGCGGCGGCCTGAACCTGAAACCCGGCGAGTCGATGCTCTCGATGAAAGCCGACATGTCCGGGGCGGCGGCGGTAATCTGCGCCATTACTTTAATCGCCCGTCTTAAACTCCCCCTGCGGGTCACCGCGCTTGTGGCGGCGGTCGAGAACATGCCCTCCGGACGCAGCTACCATCCGGATGACATCGTGCGCGCGTTCGACGGCTCCACTATCGAGATCGGAAACACGGACGCCGAGGGCCGCCTGACTCTGGCGGATGCCCTGGGCTGGGCTGTCGCCCGCTGCGGCGCCACCTGCATCGTCGACCTCGCCACCCTGACCGGCGCCTGCATGGTCGGCCTGGGAGTCCAGACCGCCGGGGTGTTCGGCTGCCCGGATCCCTGGCGCGACAGGGTGATGCAGGCTGCCGGCCTCACCGGCGAAAAATGCGCCGTCCTCCCGCTGGACGAGGACCTGGCCGATGATATCAAAAGCGAGAACGCGGATGTCCGGAACACCGGATCGACCCGCTATGGCGGAGCGATCACCGCGGCCCTTTTTCTCCAGCGGTTCGTTAAGAATATTCCCTGGGCGCACCTGGACATCGCCGGTCCGGCCTGGACAGACAAGCGCCGCGACTATGCCGGACCGGGCGGCACGGGATTCGGTGTGCGCACCCTGGTGCGCCTGGCCGAGGAGTTAAGCCGCGAGACGGAGTGATACCTGATACCGTTTTGACAGCAATAATGTTTAAGCGTAGTGTTGAAAAATTATTACAAAACACAACCCCCGGTTTCCTCCTTTTAGATCGGATTATTCACAAAAATGCAGGGGTTGCACCCGAGTGTGCACCCGGGCGGCCATATTGGGCCGCTCTTGCAATCCCGATGGATACTACCGTAGGGGAGGGTTTTAAACCCTCCCCTACAAGAAGTTGCGATAATTTATGATTAATTCGGTTTAAGAAAACAGCCAAACCTCTGATGAAAGGCATTGGCGGATAGCCTGAAGTGGCGGCCGTCCTTCCCCCCCCCCTCGGCAATGGGAAATCGAGGGGATTTGATTCAATAAATCAACACGCTTTTGGAATTCTGTTCAATAATTAAAGCGCTGCTGCTTTCTTTGTCAGCCGCGTTCCTCTTCCCGCAGGATTTTCGCCGCCTCGATCAGCGCCAGGTAGCCCTCCGTGGGCACGTATTCCGGGATCGAGTTGCCCGAGCCCAGGGCATACCCGTGCGCGTTGCGCCTGAACCGTCGGCCATCCTCCACCACGCGCCGCTTTATCTCCTCGGGCTTCTCCCGGCACAGGACATCCGTGTCTATTCCTCCGAACAGCCCGATCCGCCCGGAGTAACGCCTTATCCACTCGTCGTACGGCGCGATGACATCCTCGTTCGAGTGCTTGGCGTCGATCCCGGCGGCGATCACGTCCTCCATCACCTCGAAAATGCAGCCGCAGGAATGCCAGAGCACGGGCTTACCCGCTGCATGAATAACCTCTATTATCCGTTTGTATTGCGGGATCACATGCCTTCGCAGCATGTCCGGCGAGGAAAGAAGACCGCTCTTGTACCCCAGGTCGTCCCCGAAACGGCAGACCGCGTATAAGTCGCCATGGCGTTCCAGAAACCCGGTCCATATCTCCACCATCAGGTCGCCTATCGCCTCGTACAGACTTGCGAAAGTATCCGGGTCATCCGCCTGAAGGTAGCTTAGGTTTTCGAAACCGACCAGGTCCTCGCTGATCTCGAACACTCCGTAACCCACGCCTCCCACGCCCCGCATCCCTTCCGGCATGGCCCGGCCAAGCTCGCGGAACCAGCCGTCGTATTTCCGCCAGTACATCCCGGCCAGACCGCCCCAGGGGTATTTCAGGAAATCTTCCCGGTTCTGGATCGGGCCGGGCCGTCCGCCATAAATCGCCCCGTGCCCGGGCAGCATCTCGGCAATCCCCGCCTCGAACGAGACTGTATCATAGGTCATTTCCCGGTAAAAACGGCAATAGCATTCGAAAAAGTGACGCAGGTCCGCGGTGTCGCCTTCCAGTTCCCCGGCGAAAGAGACTCCCAGCACCCGTTCCATCACCGGCGGGTTGATCAGGTGTTCGTACAACGGAAGGCGCTGCGGTCTGCGGTTGTTCGCCGCCTCGACCAGATGCCTGTAATCAGGGGTGAACATGATATTCTTCATTATGTCATTCATTCCTTTGGAACAGCTCCGGCCACATAGTTCAAATATCTGAAACGTTTCTTTTCAGTCTGCGCGCCAGCCAGGGGCCGATAATTATCATCAGAATCGCGGCCACGCCCCACTGCGCCAGGCAGCTCCCGATTGTGGACGTTCCCAGCGGGTTCCACCAGTTCGCCCGGTCCCAGCCGGCAGAAAGCCAGAACCACCAGCCTACCAGCAGGATAAATTGTATCGGGATAAAATAACGCAGCGTGAAAGTGAAAAGACGGCCCAGGTGGATGTCCTTCGTGTCGTCCCGGTTAACCACCTTGCGCACGAAATCAGCCGCGCCGTAGCGCCACACCGCCAGGCTGAACAGGAACCCGCTCACCAGCAGGCCCAGGCCCCAGACCCAGTCCTGGTTGTCAAAAAACCGCCCTGACAGGGCGCTGGGCGCTCCGCACAGCAGCGTGGCCGCGGTCACGGCCGTTGCTGCCGCCGGACGGCGTAATCCAATGTCAACCAGGTTTTTGACCCACATTTCGAGCATCGAGATCAAGCTGCTCATGGCGGCGAAAAACAACGCAAGGAAAAACAGCGGCAGCATCAGCCTCCCGCCGTGGCCAGCGCCTAAGAGACGGGGTATCCAGATGAACGTAAGGCCGGTGCTGTTTTCACCCGGCATTTTCACGACTTCAGTGGCCTGCTCCGGCGGCAGAAGAGCAAACACCGTGGGGATCACGGCCAGCCCGGCCAGCAAACTGGCCGTATTATCGCCCAGGCCCATTATCAGGCTGTTCTGGACTATTTTTTCCCGCGGACGGCTGTAGGCCGCATAGGTGAGAAGAAGGCCCCAGCCCGCGCCCGTGCTCCATGCGCTCTGGGTGAGCGCCTCGAGGTAGATCCGGGGACGGAGGAAATCGGCGGCGTTGAACTGGAACAGGTAACGCACACCCTCGATCGCGCCGGGGAGGTAGAGCGCCCTGGCCGCCGCATATACGAGGATAAGCGCCAGCACCGGGATCATCACCTTGGATGAAACCTCGATCCCCAGACGCACTCCCGCACCGACAATCAATCCGGCCAGCACCGCGGCCGCAGCGTGCGAGGCAAGCGCCATCCAGCTCCCGGAAAAAGCATGCCAGTACTCCGGGCCGGTCGTTCCTCCGACCGCGCCGCTGACCGAACCGATCAGATAATACAGACACCAGCCGGTGACCACCGAATAATAGAACATGATACCGGCGGTTATCAGCGCCACGAATCCGCCCATCCAGGTCCAGCCCTCGCCGCCCAGAAACATGAACGCCCCGGCCGAACCCTTGCGCGAGGAACGTCCCAGGGCGCTTTCAGTCACCAGCAGCGGTATCGACCAGAGGAACAGGAACATTGTCCAGAGGATTATGAACACGCCGCCGCCATAGGCCGCGGCCACACGCGGGAAACGCCAGATATTGCCAGTTCCCACGGCGATCCCGATGATACTCATCAGCATGGCCCAGCGCGAGGAGAATATCTCGGCCCCTCGCCCTGAGCGGTCAGAGGCGCCAGCATCTTCCGTCATCGGTCGTTTTCCGGTTCAGGTGAAAAAAAACCGGCCCCCCGATCAACCGGAGCCGGTTTCGAATTCTTTACACCATGCGCCGTTCCGCAAGCCGCGGAGCGCTTCCCGCCATCTTACTGCCAGACATCGGGATTATTGTCGCCGTCAGTGTCGAATCCGGCCTGTCCCTTGCTGCCGTCTTCATTGTATTTCTGCCACACGTCCGGCTTACCGTCATTACCCTTGTTGTCGTAAGCGATCTGCTTCATCTTGCCATTGGGATAGTACTCCACCCACTGGTCGGGAGTGCCGTCGCCCTTGGTATCGGCCTCCATCTTCTCCTTTGTCCCATCCGGCAGGTAGTAAACCACCTGGTCCGGCTTTTCGCCCTTGGTTGCAAGCTCCACCTTCTCGAGCTTGCCGCTGGCGGCGTTGAAATACTGCCATTGATCTACTTTTCCCGTCTTCTTGGTATCCTTTTCCACCCGGACTTTCTTGCCCGTCTCGTCGAAGAAAATCCACTCATCGATCGTACCGTTGAAATCCGTGTCGGACTCTGTCTTAACGGCCACACCTTCCTTCGTGAAATAACGGGTCCTGTCGACCTTGCCGTCACCGTTGCTGTCGGCTTCAATCAACTCGATCTTGCCAGCGTTGTTCAGGTAGGTCCAGGTGTCCGGTTTCCCATCCTTGTTCGAATCCTGCTCTTCCTTGAAAAGCCCGGCTTTATCCTGCGCGGTCAACTGGACCGCCGGAGCAGCGACGAGGGCCATGCCAAGAAACAATGCCGCCATTGAACGCATCCCGCACCTCCAACAGGTTATGATTTATAAAGTTCAGTTACAGCAGACAAATTTTCCCCAAACTAATTTTACTCTGTCCGGGACGCAAGCAATTTCTGGACTGGGTAAATGTGCAAGTCCAGGCAGCTTGTCAGGACTGTGTTCAGAAATCAGAGCCTATCGAGAAAAAGTTACGATGGCGGCCCTTGATCCTGACGTCAGATTCGTATATCCGTCCCTTATAGTAGTAATATGCGCTCTCGAAATGGTCCAGGGACTTGGCGAAATCTAATTTGATTATGAAATAGCCCAGGTTCATCCTTGTCCCGAATCCATATGCCGCCCGGGCGTTCTTGAATTTGAAGAACGAGGTGTTGGCGCCGGTGAACGGCTGAAACGATTCATCATTGTACCATGAGGCGCCCAGGTCGAAGAAAAGGACGCCGCCGATGCCACGCAGATATACCGGCAACGGCCAGCCCATTACAAGGTGGTCGATCAGCGGGAAACGCAGTTCGAAATTACCCAGCAGGATCGTGTTGCCGCGCATGTCTCCATAACCCGCCCCGCGGAAAGTGTAGGGGCCGCCGACATAAAAAGTCTGCGGATCGCTGCCCCAGCGCGTGCCTGCAATAACACGGCTGGCGAGTGTGACACGCTGCCAGAAAAGCATGTACTTGCGCCAGTCGGCTAACAGTTCGGTGTAGCTTAGCTCGCCGAAAAACTGACGGACTCCCAGACGGTAGCGGCCGCCATCCACCGGCCCGGTGTAACCATATGCCGTGTTGTCATATACCAGCGCCAGCTCCGGCCCCACGAAATAGCTGGTGCCGAATTTGGTAAGGTCGCGTTCCTTGGTCCCATAGCCGTAATAGTTGAACGGATCGAGATAGAAATCCAGCCCGAAAGTCTTTGAGCTGATCGTATAAGCGTTGAGCGCCCATTCCAGCCGGCGGAAACGGTCGAAGGGACGGCTGAACACCACTCCAACGCCGCGCCAGATGTTCGCAAAATATTCTCCGCCGTACGATGAGGAAATCGATGACAGGTAGTACACGTTCCGGAACTGAGTGACATAGAATCCTATGTTCGTGCGGGGCTTCAGATAAGTGTATTGGAAAAGCAGGTCGCTGTCCTGGATCTTGCCATAAAGATTTGCCCCCAGCGTTACGTTATGGTTGGAAAGTATATCGCTGATCGAAACCATAACGCCTCCGGTGGCCCCGATATTTCCCATGTAGGAGCCATAGCCGGTCACGTAATCGGTGGTGAACTTGATCCGGTAGTTCCTGACCTTGAAATCTGATGTATCGGGCAGCGGTATCTTGTCTTTCGGCACATCGAAATCGAAACTGATCGGCGGCATCCGCTTTTCGCGAGCAAGGGAATCCGCCCGCACAAGGCTCAGGTCCAGGGAGTCCAGGCCCTCTCCTCTGTCCGCTCCAGACGGGACCAGCGAGCTGTCGAGATGAGCCAGAGCGCTGTCCAGGCCCGGCACAACAAGGGCCAGCGAATCACCGCGCCTCATCAGGTCGAACAGGGACAGAGTATCGAGCGCTGTAAGCGCCCTGCTCCGCGCCAGGGTTAGGGCGTGCGCAAGGCTGTCCATCCGGGCCAGGCTGTCCAGCATGGCCAGACTGTCCTGCAGACCCAGCAAAAAGCCCTGCCGCCATTCCGCGGCCATGCCCTGATGGGCCAGGCTGTCGAGAACCGGCGATTCCTCGACCCGCGGCGGGTTCAGCTCGATCAGGTCCTTAGGTGAAGGAGTCTTGCGGCGTTTCCGGGTGGAGACTGTCCCCGACTCCTCATTCCCCGGCTTGCCACCCTGATTCCCGTTGGCTTTGTAGCCTGATGCGACGGCGGTTGAATCCGTTTCCCGCTCTGCCGGTCCTGCCGGCAGACTGTCAGAGGCTGTCCTGTTCTGGGCGAGCGCTTCCTTGAGTTCCTCGATTCTCGTCCGGGTTGCATTCAGGTGTATAGTTTCATAGGCGAAAGAACGGCTGGTGTCCGGGACCCAGACTTTCGCCATGTTCTCCGGGCTGTTCAGCACGAATATGTCCCAGCCGGCCTGGTAGAACGCGCTGAACGCCAGACGGCCGCTGGCGGAGCTCCAGGTGATGCAGGGACTGGTCTCGGTCGGTCCCGCCACTCCGGTAAGGATATCCGTAACCTGGTATTCCCTGCCGTCCGTGAAATCGTGATAAAAGATATTCGGTATCCCCGTGCGGTCCGATACATAGGCGATCTTCCCACCGTCCGGCGACCACTGCGGCGAGATGTTGTTCATATAGCTGTTCGGCAGAATCGAGTATTTTCCGGTGGAAAGGTCGAGTACACAGATACGGTAATCGGCGAATATCAGACGGTCCAGGTCGGTGCCGGGGCCATATTCGGTGACAAAGGCTATTTTTTTGCCGTCCGGGGAATAAACCGGGTCGCGATGAGTGTAACGGTCATCCGTCAACTGCTCCAGTTTTCCGCTTTCCAGCTCGACTGTGTAAAGGTTAGACCGCCCCCCGTCAATGCCGCAAAACACTATCTTTTTTCCGTCTGGAGAGAAACTGGGACTCAGGATGCCGTCCAGCCCGAACTTGAACTGATGAACTATTCTGTTGTTGAACGTGGCCAAGACATAAATGGCCTCCTCGGGCCCGCTCTTGGCCACAAAGGTTATGTAGCGGTCGTCCCGGCTCCAGTTCAGGCTGGTGTAAAGGAAGCGGAAATTTTCGAAATCAGGGTTGCGCTGCCCCTCGACCAGCTTTTTCATCTTCCGCCCGTCGATTGCGCTGGCGCTCCAGATATCGATATACCCGTCCTTGTTCGAGATAAAAGCCACTTTTTCCCCGGTTGAGTTCAGCGCCGGGGCCACGTTGTACGAGCCGCCATCCTCGCTGTGCTTTGTCAGGCGGCGGGAAAAATCCTCGGGTTTCTGGAAATTCACTATCTGCGGAAGATAAGTCTTGCGGATATCCTCGTTCCACTGCTGGCTCAGGGTTTTAAGATCGGCCCCGATCGCGGACTTGAACGCCCGTCCCACGTTGCCGAACACCGGTGTTTTCTGCAATATCTCACCGATCTTCTTGTTGCCGTAACGCTGTGAGATAAAATACCAGGCCGAGTGGCCGAAACGGTACGAGCGAAGGTCCTGCATGTAGCCGAGCTCTTCCAGCGTCATCAGGTAGCCGCTCAGGGCTGCGTCACGCAGCCACATCTCCGTGTCGGCTGTCATCCCGTCGAGACTCAGCTCCTCGACCATGCCCTCGATAAACCACAACGGGGGAGAATAGGCGAACGGATTGGCCAGCGGAGTGGCGTCATTCCATAGGATATCGATCTGGAAAGCGTGGGCCAGTTCGTGGGTCAGCGTGTGCTCGAAATCCTTCCACGAGCCGGTGAACGGCAGCAGCACCCTGCGTTTGGTGAACTCGTTCACCCCGGCCAGCCCCTCGTTCACGTCCTCGGGAAGCACGTTGGTCTGCTGGAAATCGTTATGACTGGCGTACAGGATAAGCGGTATGCGGCGCCGAAGGTTGAAATTCAGCATCCGGCTGTAGCGGGTGTAGGCGCGCTCGGCCAGGCGGGCGGCATCCAGCACCATCTGGCGCTCTTTTTTATAAAAATATATGTCGTAGTGTTCCGTCTCCAGAACCTGCCATTCGAAATCCTTGTACTGAACCTTGTTCTTCCCGAACTGCGCCTGAACCGTGGAAAGAGGGACAATGGACAGTACAGCCAGCAGCAGCGCAGCGCGCAATAAACTCCCGCGTATTCTCATGTTGGACCCGTATCTGTTTGACCTGACGCCTGGATGATTCGTCTTCTTCTCCAGGGCCGCAATTGCGTCCACAATTAAAAGCGCTCTTCATGCGTCCAGAAGAACGTAAGATTCAATACACGCGAGACCACACAAGGTTTCATCCGGCAACCATTTCCGTAATCCCTTCTCTGAAAGCGCTTTATTCTGCTTGCGCGCCTCATGAGTATAAGATATCTTTACACTATTCTACAAGCCTGCCGTAATATTCGCAATCCCGGCGCGTGAAGTCGTTGCGGCTTTCCCGGACACTGTTCGATCCGCCCGGAGAGAGGCGGATATGGCTGACGGCGTCCAATACGGTCATTCAGCGCCCTCCCGCGGCCGCTCCCTCATGCGGTCCGTGTAAAAGAAGGTAGCCCGGAATCATGACCGATTACCTTGCCTCTTTCGGAAACATCTCGCGCCAGGCCGCCGAGGCCACAGACCGGGTGCTCGCCCTGCGCGCAAAAGTCAAAGGGAAATGTCTCGGCCCAAGCCGGGAGCTTCAGCGCGAGGTGAGCGCTTTTTACGAGCGCGAGGTTCTCGAGCGGCTTCAGGAAATCACCCGTCTTATTATCGGCATGGGAGAGTCGCGTCCCAAACGTCTGGCTACCGCTCTCGGGCGGCTGTCGCTCAACCTGGGCCAGAGCGCCGACCGGCTTGTGGCAATCCTGTGTCTGCCTGGTTACAAAAACCTGCTGAAAATAGCGCTGGCTCAACTCGACCATATTCACCGTTGCCTGCTCTATTTTCAAAAAAGTGTCACCAATCGGAACGAAACCGGTCTTTTCAATGTAAATAATCTTATGCAGGATATTACTCTCGCGGCTTGCCCTTTCCGGGCCGATTTCATGCCGCCTGGCGATGAGCGCGCCGTGAAAACCGCGTTCGTCGAAAAGCTCGATCCCGAGGCCCCTCACATGGGCGGCCAGGCGGAGGGTTTGTACCTCGCGCTGTTCCAGATAACTGTCAACGCCATGACCGCCGCGGGGACAGGGGGCACGGTCAGTCTTTACACACGCTATCACGAGCGTTTCAAGCAGCTCGCGATCACTGTTTCGGATAACGGTCCCGGCATCGACCGGCAGGGAGTCATGCGCAGCGCGCTGATCACTGAGGCGGCATCCCCGGAAAACATCGAGAGCGTGCGCTCCGATGCCAGCGATCATAACAACCGGATTTTCGAGTTGATGTTTCTGCCGCGTGTAAGCGCCTTCGGTCTGACCGACCAGACCCATCGTGGCCTCGGGCTGACCCTGGCGCGCGAACAGATAAAAGCGCATGGAGGAAAAATCGAAATACACAGCAAGCCTGGACGTGGCGCCACGTTCCAGGTCAGTTTTACTGTCTGAAACCGCAGCCGTGGCCGATGCCAATAAATTCTCAAAGGGGTAAAACGTGAAAAGATTCCATTCTCCTCTCCGGACCCCGGTCTCCTTCCTCCTCCTGTTATCCCTGGCCGGGATCTTGATGCTCGCCGGATGCAGCCTGTTCAACAAGGCCACTCCGATGGAGAAATCCACCGGGATCCGTTACATGGAAATCATCACCTACGCCGGGTCGCAGGCGGACAAAGCCTTTGGCATGCTGGGTGGATCATTTCCGGTATACAGCCGGGACGGGCAATGGGTGGAGACAGACATGGGAGACTGGGCCAAGGGCTATTACCCCGGCATGTTGTGGCTGCTCTCGCAGGTTTCGCCCGACCCGCATTACAAAGATCTGGCCCGTCAGTGGCTGCCCGGCCTGGCCCAGTTGCGCGACCAGTATAAGTCTTTCGGTCTCGGGCAGGTTTATTTCCCGGCTTATGTCACCGGCTACCAGCTCACCGGCAACAGCGTCTATCGCGATGAGGCGATCGAGGCCGCCCGTATTCTGATGGGACGGCTCACCCCGGCTGGATTTTTCCCCGCGTTCGGAGCTGCGGGTGATACGGTGCTGGGACGGCGGCTCAGCATAGAAAGCATCATGGACCTGGAGTTGCTCTACTGGGCCAAGGAGGCCACCGGCACGGCTGAATACGAGATTGCGGCCAACAACCACGCGTTCTTCACCCTCAGCCGTCTGGTGGGAGCGGATGGCAGAGTGCTTAATATGGCCGATTTCAATCCCCGCACCGGAAACACCTGGGGCGAGCGGACACCGGAGCTGAACGATCCGCGCTACGCGCCTCGGGGAATCAGCGCCAGCAGTTGCTGGGCCCTCGGGCAGGCCTGGGCCATCTATGGCTTTACTTCCGTTTATCGTCACCAGGGCAAGACCATGTTCCTCGACACCGCCCAGCGCACGGCCAATTATTTCCTTTCCAAATGCGCGGAGGATGGCCTCCCGCCCTGGGACCTGGACGCCACGGGCAGCGATGCGGATTTGAAAGACGCCTCTGCCGCGGCGGTGGCTGCGGCCGGTATGCTCAAGCTGGCAAGGCTCAGCCCCAACCAGAATGACAGGGTCCGCTACCAGAAAGCCGGCGAAAAAATCATCAGTACGCTCAGTTCCAGGTATTTCAGACACGGAGCCGGTGTTCTGGGCGGCGGGGTTTTCCGGAGCGCGGACCGCGGCGATGCCGTCTCAACCGTATGGGGCGATTATTATTACATCGAGGCCCTGCTTCTGCTGATGGACTACGACGTCTGATTGCGGGCTGTCAACATCGCGTGATACAAAGGGGCTGCCGGTTTGAAGGCGGCCCCTTTTTCTTGCGTATCCCGTGGCCATATGTTACACTTCCCGTGGAAAACCAGTCAGAATATCCATTCTCTCCTGTCCAGAATTCGTCCGGTCCGAACACGGAGGTCCTGATGCCGAGAACGGTATATCTCTTCGCCGCATGTTCAATTCTGCTGACTGCTTTTATCCTGCTGTCCGGCGGGTGCGCACCGGGCGGACGGGTCAGTCTGAATCCCACGGTTAACCTTGCCGTGGCCCCCACAAACCTTGCCGAGCAGGCCGCGGTCTACATCCCCACCCTGCATCAGAAACTGGTGCACAGCCAGACGTTCGGCTCACTTGGCACGATCGACGTGCTGCTCGGGCCGGCGCTGACCAAATGCGCGCGCGAATCCTTCCAGCTTTTCTTCGGGCAGGTGCTGATGCTGGGTCCCAGCGAAACCACCGGCCTGCCCTGGCGCATAGACCTGCGCACCGACCGTTTCCGTGTCACAGACAATCTGGGCGTTGAACTCGTGGTCTGGTGCAAGATAATGAACGGGGGCAAGATCGTGCTCGAACAGTCGTTCGAGGGACGCGCTGAGGGTCCGGCGCAGGAATACAGGAAAATCGACAGCGCCAAGCTGGTGATACAGAAATCGGCGGAGGACGCTTTCCAGCAGGCTTTCACCTCCCTGCAGAAAACGTTTCGCGAGAAAACCGCCGGGAATTAGGTGTTATTTTCCAGTTCCACCGGCGGATGTCTCAACCGATAAAAAACGTGGGGGTGCGGCGCGCCGCGCCCCTCTGACTTTTACGGGCTTTTTCGCTCCCATGTTCCGTTAGAGGTAGCCTTGCGCACGCGTGTCGGACGGTTCTGGTTCGAGGGCCCCTGGGATTACACCCCGTACGGCTTGAGTTATGTTCAGCCCTGGCCGGGTGTATTCGCTGTCCTATGCCGCTCGGGAAAGGGCTGCCGTCTGCTGTTCTCCGGCGCGGCTGACAACCTTCGCCAGGCGCTCGAAACCAGCCCCGGCGCCCCGGACTGGGCCGGGCGCTGCCAGGATGGCGTCCTCTGCGTGGCCGTGCGTTACGACGGCGAAAGCGCGGACAACACGCAGGTGCTGCTCGAACTGCAAGCCCTGGCTGATCAGGATTGAATTCAAAAGAAAAGCCCGCTGTCTGCTTTATGATGCCTTGAGGAAAAACCGGCGCGGAAATTCAGGGGAAAAGGCCGGGGAACGAGCCTTTGAAACCGCTGAAAATGAAATGCACCCCGATTGCGATGATAAATATCTGCATCACTCTGGACACAGCCAGCGTGCCCACCCGGCCCATCATGCGGCTGAGGAACCCGGCGAAAGTCAGGATCAGCATGGTCAGGCCGAATACCACCACGCAGACCGCCAGCGCGAAAAGCTGGCCGTACTGACCCTGGAACAGTATCGCGGTAACGATAGTGCCCGGCCCGGCCAACAGCGGGCAGGCGATTGGCGAGACAGCCAGGGCGCGCAGACGGTGGAAGCGGTCGCGGTCGCGCGCGCTCACCTCCTCGTGCTGGACCGCCTCCGGGTTGTCGGCGCGCAGCATGTCGTGCACCCCGGTGACCACCAGAAGCAAGCCTCCGGCAAACGTGAACTCGCTCAGCGTGATACGGAACACCTTGTCCATCACGAACGAGCCGACCAGGGCGAACCCCACGATCAGGATGAACGCAGTGGCCACGGCGATACGGAACACGCGCTGGCGCTCCGCCTCGCTGGCCCCGCCGGTCAGGCCGATAAACACCGGCAGCCCGCCCAGCGGGTCAACAATCGCGAAGAGCGACAGCACCGCCTGAAAGAACACTGACAGGGTGATTTCCATTCCCGCGCCCGATCACTTTGCTGTCTGAACAGAAAAAGGGCGAACACGAGGTTCGCCCCTACGAAGACGGTCTGACAGGTTTCTCGTAG
>CAYYNT010000031.1:0-44060 GCA_964473155.1 uncultured Gemmatimonadales bacterium
CGCCGTGCCCCTGCATTTAAGACTTTTGGGACAGCCCCCGAAAGCCAACGGGCTTGCCCGGTGGAATTTTACTTTATTACACCCCTCTCACGCTCCAGCTTCCCAGTGCGCGCGGGCAGTGGGGGCTATTTTCACGCTCTTGATCTTCACCCGCCGATCGAGCAGTTTTTCCAGGTAAACCGACCCGGCCGGACCCCAGCCCTCATCGTCCAGGCCATGCAGGTTGTAGACCAGCCATCCGCTCTCGCGGGAAAGCAATCCCTTTATCTGCCTGTCCAGGTGCGTTTCGGCGTTGCCCGGTCCGAACCCGCCGGCGCCGATTTCAACCAGCCCCCTGTGTGGCAGGGGATTGATCATCGGGCCGTGGCAGCGCCAGGCCAGCACCCGTCCACGCAGCCAGGCGGAAATCTGCGGCGTGATGTCGTTGTACGGGAAATTGAACACCGCGCGGCTTGCCCGGAAGCCTTTCAGCTCGTTCTCGAACACGGTCAGGCAGCCGCTGATCAGGGAGGTGGCCTCCTCGAAAGGCAGACGGTCGTGGCGGTAACCGTGGGGCATTATCTCGTGACCACGAGCGGCCAGCTCGTTCCAGAGAGAAAAATCCCCGATCTGCCCGGACTGACATAGTCGTCCTTGATCCCCACCTCGGGCCTGTGCCCGGCGCCTGCACGGCCATGGAGGACTATGCGAACGAGAGAGTAGAGACAGTCTTGGGCAAAAGAAATAGCATCTAAAAACAGTACTGATGAAACCAAGGTTGTTTTATGGATATAATCACTTTTTAACTCATATGCGCCCGGCTATCTGGTTATTCTTATGTTTAAAACGTTTTTCAGTGGTGAATCCTCCGGGACTGACAGCACTATTCTCCGCAAGCCGTCCGGCCAGGATTCCTGAAGCCTGGGATCATCAAGAGTGATCTCCTCCACGTGGGCGGAAAGCTTTTTGCTATCATAATGCAACTTGAGAGTGGATCTGTGTCCCTGCAAGCCTGCGCCGGTTATTTCCAGGCTGATCAGTCCTTCTTTCAAAAGGCTTGCCCGGCAGGGAGTCATCAGGCTGAGAAATGAGCCGCCTGTTCTTTCGGTAAGTTCGTATTCATCGGTGATGCTTACCTGTGCCTTTCTGTCAAGACGGGCAGTCCGGTACCAGGATTTTAGTTTTGCAGCAGGCGGGTAGGCCCTGCTAATATCACACCGGAACTGGGCGAAAGAATCCGTCGAATTGTACTGTGGATCCCTGGCCCAATATCCCTTTTCATTTCTTGAATGTCCGGGGAGGAACTGTGAGTGGTCCTCGTACTGCATGATGCCGTTTATGGTAGGCAGATTGTGGAAAGCGGACTGGAGGTTCCAGAGCTCGTACCGCTCTTCTCCGTAAGTTTTTAAATTGGTAGTGGCTATTCCGACATCCACAAATACTGGTTTGCCGTTGAAATAGACGATGAAATTTCCGACATCGTTATGCGAATGGCTCCAGTCATTGTAACCCCCTCTAGCGGCCAGATAGAAGCCCTCCGTGCTGCCAGCCCGTGAGCGTGCCGCCATCTCCATCGTTCCGTTCAGCCAGACATCCCTGACCAGTGGTGGTTTGCAGCGTGCGGAATACAGTTCGTTCAGGTTTTGCAGCGCGGCGAGACTTTGAACCATGTTTCCCGCGACTGAGGGGCCTTTTGCCATCCGGATGCCCGCCAGATAAGCCCCAAGCGCGACAAGATTCCTGTCTCCGGTCTTCTTTCCGTATCGATAAGCTATATCGTCGCTCATTTCATCGATAAGTGCAACTGGAGGGGCATCGGCATAATTGAAAAAGTACAGACTGTCGATATGTAACTTATAGATATAACTCCCGATGTTTTTTATCATCTCATCCTGGAAAATATTTACAGTCCCGTTGCTGGCGCTGCTCAACAGATCCAGACAATTAAAAAGCATCGCTCCGGAGAACGCCCAGTAGTGGGGTCCTTCATCACACGCTCCATCCGTCGAGTAATAACCGATGAACTGATCCAGGCTTTTGAGTATTTTATGAACGGATGAAACACGCCGCTCATCATCCGTTTCGAGAAACAGGACGGCGGTCAGCCAGTTGGAATTGCACCAGGGATTCCAGTTGTTCATCGTGTGCGCAGGCTTGAAACCCATCCACCACATGTCATCTCTATGCAGACATGGATCGAGAACCCTTTCGCGGGCTTCCAGCAATATCCTTTTTCTGATGTTCACGGATATTTTGTCGAGTTCATCCGCCAGAAGATATGAAGTACAGGCCAGCAGGTTGACCATTTCCCCAGAGGACAGGTCTAATTCAGGTTTAGACTTATCCGGAAGTTCATAGCCTGTTTCCCGCATGTGCGGGCTTGCTGGATCGCTCCAGCCCGACTGCTCTGATATCAGCCAGATCCCATCTGCGATTTTTTTCAGAAATCGGCCCTTGCCTTCAGCGCATTCAGCGAGAACAAGGTCCCTGAGCATATTCCTGCGTTCTCTGTATTTTCTTTTGTAATCCATGGAGATAAAATCGGCGAAGGCAATATATTCCGTGGCCAGCATTTGAGGCCATTCAATCCCGGCGGCTTTCTCCCCACGGGAAATCAGCTCCTGACGGTATTTTGCGGGCAGCGACTCCCAGAATTCACGTTCTCCAGCTCGCGGATACGGGTGCCAGTTGCTGCAGGGAAGCAGCGCCTCATGTAGCTTTTCAATCGGATATAAAGTGCTCAGACTGGGTTTTGTCTGTGCCGATAACTGTGAAAAATTCAAACAGAGGATGATGAGGAACACAAGCAAAGATATGTTGTTTGCCGGTTTCATAGAAATCTTTCCCCAAATTATACAACGGTTATAACCATGAAATCAGGACGGATAATTTGATCGCTGTTAATTATTCCCCTTACTGTCAATAATAGCAATCCAATTCCTTACGCTCCAGCTTCCCAGAGCGCGCGGGCAGTGGGGACTATTTTAACGCTCTTGATCTTCACCAGCCGATCGAGCAGTTTTTCCAGGTATGCCGACCCGACCGGACCCCAGCCCTCATCGTCCAGGCCATGCAGGTTGTAGACCAGCCATCCGCTCTCGCGGGAAAGCAATCCCTTTATCTGCCTGTCCAGGTGCGTTTCGGCGTTGCCCGGTCCGAACCCGCCGGCGCCGATTTCAACCAGCCCCCTGTGTGGCAGGGGATTGATCATCGGGCCGTGGCAGCGCCAGGCCAGCACCCGTCCACGCAGCCAGGCGGAAATCTGCGGCGTGATGTCGTTGTACGGGAAATTGAACACCGCGCGGCTTGCCCGGAAGCCTTTCAGCTCGTTCTCGAACACGGTCAGGCAGCCGCTGATCAGGGAGGTGGCCTCCTCGAAAGGCAGACGGTCCTTGTGGGCGTGGCGGTACCCGTGGGGCATTATCTCGTGTCCACGAGCGGCCAGCTCGTTCCAGAGCGTGAAATCCCCGATCTGCCCCGGACTGACATAGTCATCCTTGATCCCCACCTCGGGCCTGTGTCCGGCGGCGGTGACATTGAAACAGGCCGGGAGGCCGAATTTCTCGTATATCTCCGCCGTGCGGACAAAGGATTTCCTGAATCCGTCATCGAAGCTCAAAGAGACAAGGTGGTGCTCGGCGTTCGCCCCGTCCTGTCCCAGCAGGGGCTCGGCGGCGGCGGATAAACCGGCCGCGGCCAGACAGAAAAAGTCGCCTCTTCTCATGCTCACCTCAACAGGTTATACTTGATTGTGTAATCCGCCGGAGGGATTAATCCGTCCCGGGAATCCGCCGGGATGATCAATGTCACTGGATGATACAACTTGTCATGCGCAGGAATAATATACAGGCAAGGGTAAAAATCAAGTGCTCACGACACCCGAAAACCCTGCAGTAAGCTCAACCAGGTTAAAAGAGCAGGGAAGAGTGAAAGCTATCGCAGAACGATAACGACAAAAAGATAAATCTGGATGAAAGCGATTGCTGAAAGGAAAGCCACGCAGGGCAGGCAGTAAAGCGAGCCGCTCAGTTTGCCGCTGGCATGATAGCGATAACACCAGCAGATTTTCCTGAGGAATTCGGACATGTCCGTCACCTCCGCGAGTTGTGAATAAATTCACGTGATTGTGAAAATAATAACAATCCAGAGCGGATTATGCAAGAATTTTTTGAAAATAATTTCTTAAATGCACGGTTAACCTATTTGAATCGCTGGACAAACTGAAGGAAATTACGCGCCGCACGATCCAGGTTTTCTATCGAACCTCCGCCCTGAAGGACCTCGCACATCTCGTAGGCTATATACCCTCGATAGCCGATCTGACGCAGCGCGCCGATGAAATTATCATAATTGACGACACCCTGTCCGATCGGTACGGCGCGCAGAACATCCTCGCCGCGCAGATAATTGGTCAGGTCGTGTTCGTATCGGAAACGCGGCAGGCGGACATAATCGGCGGTGGTGGTGTGCACCAGCCGGGATTTCATTTTCAGCACCGACTCCTGAATCTGCTTGTCGCTCAGGCCCTCAAGGGTAGGGGACCAGGCATCCCAGGCGGCCTGGACATTCGGCCGGTCGACCTCGTCCAGCAGCCAGCTCATGGCGTCATGGTGAAGACCCAGGTCATGATGGTTCTGCACGGCCAGGGTGACGCCGTAGCGGGCGGCCTGTTCCCCGGCCAGCCTCAGGCCTTCAAGCGTCAGCGCGTATTGCCTGTCGAACGGGATGTCCTGACGCTCGTAGCCGGTGAAGATACGCACCATGTCGCAACCCAGGTCGCGGGCCAGGCGGGCGAGTTCTCCCACATACGCGGCCTGTATTTCCACATGCGGCACTCCGGGCTTGTCCTGCCCGGCGGTGAAATCGGTGTAACCCGCCAGACAGACCAGTTTGAGGCCCAGTTCCTCGATCCGGGCGCGCAGCTTTTTCCGCGCGGCTTCGTCGTAATCCAGGGGTGAAAGATGGGGCCGCTTGGCCATCAGCATAACCCCGTCGTATCCCAGCTCTTTGGCCTTGACCAGGAACTCGTCCAGGCTCAGGCGGGCCTGTCCGCGCCAGACACCCGCATAACTGACCGAGTGCAGGCAGGTGCGCACGCGGAAGCCGGCCGGGTCGCCGCTCGGAAATTCAACGGCCGCGAGGATTGAAGCGTTCAGAGCGAGAAGCGCGAGCATGATCAGAGATATACGTTTCCGCACCGGGACCCCCACAAATGATATAAGATTTCACCGCAACGAAAAGCGCACGGTTTGTCAGTTCAGGCTGCGATATTTCTCGATCAGATCGAGGATGAATTTAAATCTTTCAGGGCTGAGTTCCTCCGGGAACCCATGCTCCATTATGATATAGCCCCGCCTGCACTTCCGCCCCAGGGCCGCCATCCGGGCGAACATGTCCTCAATCTCGTCATCCGGCAGAAGGTAGTAGTCGCTGCGGGAGAAGCCACAGAACACCACCTGTCCGCCAAAACGCTCAACCAGTTCATCCAGGTGCGGATTCTCACGCGGATCGAACGGATTGAGGATGTCCACCCCGGCCTCGATCAGCATGGGCAGGACCTGCGCTATGTTCCCGTGACTGTGCATGTGCACGAAAGCGCTTCTGGCGTGGCACAGCTCGAACAGCCGCCTGTACCAGGGGAGAAAGTAGTCCTTGAACGTGTCAGGTGAGATCAGCAAACCCTCGGGCGTCCCCAGATCATCACAGACCTCGATCAGGCGGACTCCACGGGCAAGCATATGGTCCACGCAGCGCAGACTCCAGCTTGCCAGGCGGTCCGTGAGTCTGCGGACAAACTCCGGCTCATCGAAAAAGGCTAACATCAGGCGCTGAAAATCGAGGAAGCTGTTGTGTATGCCGCTGAAAAAGCCCATGATCTTGCCCGCGGGCATGATCCCGGCGGCCTCGAAAGCCGCGCAGTCGGCCTGGATGTCCTGCCAGCGCGCAGGGTCATCCGGGTTGGGCAGTTCCAGGCGCTCCAGGCCGGCCGGGCCTTCCAGCGGCATGCTGTGACCGTAATGCACGGCATAGGGGTTGTAGCGCAGCAGGCGCGTGCTGCCTCCCTCGTAACGGAGTATTTTCGTATCCTCATCCAGCACGCGTTCCACGCGCCCGATTATTTCTCCCGGTCCGCCGTGCCCGAACGGCAGACATCCGCCCTTGCCCGTGCCCAGAGTGCTGAGCTGCATAAACCGTCCGTAATTCACCGCTACCCGGCGGCTGCGCTCAGTCCTCGGCTCCGGGCTGAAACTGTCCTCCGGAGTGGCGTACAGGTTCTCGTCAACACACCCATCCGGCAGGAGCTTACGGCAGGCGCGGACATTCCAGTGCCCCATCGGGCAGTAGGGGAAACGCTCAGGACGCTCGCCAGAGAGTGTGGCGAGCATGTTATCAAGTTCATTCATAATACCCGGCCGTTCTGTTTACCAACGCCACTGTTTATCAAAGAAACCAGCCTTGAGCACCGGCGCACCCCAGGGACGGTCGGAGCCGCGACTGTAGATTATGTAATCCGGCAGGCACTTGAAGCCAACAAAACCGAACTCCCCGCCGTATTTCCACTCATCCGAATAGTTGACCAGCGCCAGGCGGGACGGATTGAGGGGATTGGGGAACACGCACTTGAACGCTGTTCCGGCGCGGGGGAAGCTTTCCTTGCCCGCCACGATTCTTTCTCCCTCGAACCGGATCGGATAGTTCGCATTGATCCTGCCTATCAGGAGGTTTGTCTTTTCATCCCCGAAAAGCACGAGATGACTGTCCCGGATGTCCTGTTCCGTGACAGCGGTATCCGGCTTGATTATGAAATGCAGGTCGGCCAGGGGGCCCCAGTATGACATTTTCACCGCTTCGCTCAGGTTTCCGCCCTCCCGCGTGCCGTAGACCAGGATAACACGGTCGCAGAACGCATCATACAACGGACCTTCAAGCCCTTTGCGCTTGAACGGAGCGGCGGGAGTTTTACCGGACGCAGCAAGCTTTCCGCCACTCAGGTTAACATTCACCATCCCTTCGGCATCCGGCGAAAGGCGCAGCGTTTTGCCGCGCAGCGTAACGCTGATCTCGCCTGGAGCGCCTTTGAGAAGCTCTTTTGTATCGAGCTGAAGTCGGGTTGCGTTGGAAACCTCGTTCAGAGTGACAGTGCGGACGGCCGGGTCCCAGACCGCTTTCACTGTCGCGAAGGGGCCATAGGTCTGGAACTCGGCGATTGTAAGCCAGCCGTAGCGTGAGTCTGAATAGCGGCAGGTGGTGAAATCGATGCTGCGGAACGGCCGCTCGCGGCGCGACTCCATCAGCTCACGCAGGACTTTTCCATCCCGGTATGCCGGGTCCCAGGCATTGTGACCCACGTTGTCGAATCGGGTAAGCGGCGCTTCGACTCCCACTGCGGCAAGGGCCTTAAGCATCTTCTCAGAGTGTGCGATCGGAACGGTTGGATCATCGTTTCCGTGGAACAGGTGAAATCTGATTCCGCGGGCATTCAGCGCCCAGTTGGCGATCTGGTTGCGCTGAAGGGAAAGCTCCAGGCCGGAGACGCTTTTCGGGTCCTCGGGCATCAGCCTGGCCACCGCCGGCCAGAACGCAAAGTCGGCCACCGCGCAGACCGGATAAGCGCTGGCCCATACACCGGCGCGGCGAAGAGCGAACTCCCAGGTCCCGTTGCCGCCCATCGACAGGCCGGTCAGGCTGGTGCGTTCCGGATCAACCGGATACTCTTTACGAACTATGTCGAACACCTCCTGAACATCCAGCGCGCCGGGGCCGTGATATGTCATGGTGCCATGTCCCCAGGGGCATACCACTATTCCTGGCGCATCGGGCAGTTGCGGCCAGAGCGGCATGGAGAAGAACACCTGCTCGTCCGGCTCACCGGGACGGTTGCCGATTCCGAAAAGGCGGCGGAGGTTGTTGGCATGGTTGGACCAGGCGCCGTGAAGGCTGACCACCAGCGGCCATTTTGCGCCGGGTTTGTCCACATCTTTCGGCAGGTACAGGGCATATGGGTATACCGCACCGTCCAGGCTGCTGCGATAGGTTCGGAAATACATGCCGTACTCGCGCACCAGAACGAAAACCGGCCGGGTAAGCACCAGCTTGTCACCGACCGTCACTTTGAGCTGGCCGCTCAGGCTGTTGTTTTCGGTATAGGCTTTGTCCAGTTTGACCGGAAAATCGAGCGATGAGCTCACTCCCGGATAGAGCAGACGGGTTTCGCCGGGCCCGGAAGACGCATTCTCAAGTATTATTTCTGCTTTTGCCTCCACCGGTGCGGATCCAGCCGGAAGATCGATCACCACCCGTCCCAGCAGCGGGCCGGCCTCTCCGGTGCGGAATGTCGGAAGGTCAAGAAACTTGAAATCGAGCTGCATCGAAAAAAGGTCTCCCTGGCTCAGAAGTATAAGGAGAAAAAATGCAAAAAACGGCCGGATTGATGCACGAAACAAAAAAGGGAAAGGTGCTAATGGAATCACGTCTGAGCTTCGGTCGGTCATTTCTGAACCTCGCGGGATCGGGTTGAAAAGCTATGCAAGACGGTGGGAAGTCGCTCCACCGCCAGTATTGTCATACATTCTGTGGTTGAAGGCGGCGTTGTCCGGTGATAACCCACAGAAACAGAAGACCGAGCGCCACGCCCATCAGGTTCAGCAGAATGTCCTGAAAATCGAAACGGCGCAATGGGATGAAAAGCTGGCTCGTTTCTTCCAGGATGCCGGTGATGCCTGAAAAAAGCGCTGCCCGGAAGATAGTGCTCTTATTGCTGTAGGACGCTTTTGTATCTGAAGAAAAAGACCCCGCGAGGGCATAGCGCCATAAAAGCGTCAGCAGGGCATATTCAGGGAAATGGATGTACTCGTTGACGCTGCCGGAGAGACGGATAATGAACCAGGCGGCCACTGCTGTCCATAAGCCGGCTGTAATCATGAAAAGCAGGCGGTCCCGCATCCCGGCCCAGCGGATGATCACCGCAACTGCGGTGGTCAGCGCGATTATCCCCAGCACCCGCTTTACGATTCGCGCGTAAACCACCCAGGTCAGCGCGGCCGCAGCCTGCTTGGTCCAGACCGGAAGGTAGCGCGCCGTGATCAGCATCAGAGCCGTATAAAGCACGACCGGTGTGAAACGTAATACCTTTGTTCTGCTCACTGTCATATGGGACTGTCCGGCGACTTACAGGATCAGAGATCAGCGTTTGAGCTTCCGGCTGGTCACTATCGCGTTGACGAAGCTTTGCGAGAACCGTTCAAGAGTCACATCCGGGAAAGAATCACGCGGAGACACCTCAAGTTGCGGAGTCAGCCGCAGATCTTTACCGGGTTCTTCATTTCCGCTGATCACCAAGAAGGCGGAGAGGTGCTTCTTTTTAAGAAACTTCATCTGTGAGACAGGCCCTTGAATAAATACGGTCAGGGCGTGTGGATTCAGGCGCGTTTCATACTCGGACCCGCGAACTTTCAATTCAATGTCCTCAAAGGATTTGGAGATCACTTTCTCCCTTATTTCTATCCTCAGGGTCACTCTGTCTGGATTTATGGTAATCATCGGATCCGGCGGCGCAAGACTGAATTCCCTGCGGATAGTAGTCGGGCTGGCCACCAGGTCGTTCAGCAGCACTGGCGGAGTGCTGATTTTTTCAGTCTTGTCGACAGAGGATTTCGGCCCGCTTATGCTGACCGCCGGCGGGTTGCATGTGACCTGAAACACCTCGTAGCCCTCGGCCGGCTTACCCAGTATCTCCGGATTCACCACCACAAATGAGCGTTTAGCTTTCTGCTCCACGCTCAATTCGAGCACGCGGGGAGATATATCCGTGATCTGCGCGCCGGTCGGTTTGCCGGTGACCATGTCCTCGCTGAGCTGCACCGGGTGAGCGCCGGCTGTCATGTGCGGAACATTCAGCCGAAGGTACATGGATTTCTCATCGATTGTCCGGATCATGGTTTCAGAGGCGCGCACCCTCACTGTCACTGTCTTTGTTTCAGTCCCATCGAGAGAATTGACGCGGGTGACAATCAGTTCCTCGGACAATCCCGCGACCTCGACCGGTATGGTGAAATCGACAAACCGGTACTCTTTTCCCGTAACCATGACCCAGAGGAAAGTGGCGATGGCCAGAGAGATCAGTTTCAGTTTGAGGTCTTTAAAGAAATTGAATCGCACGAAAACCGTCCTCGGCATTGTCAGGCTTTGAGAATAGCGCTTATCCGGCGTTCAAGTTCGAGCGGCGTATCCAATTCCGTAATTATTCCATCCACCGCCAGTGAAACGACACCCCGTTCCTCGCTGACCACTATCACCACGGCGTCGCATTCCTCGCTCATTCCAATAGCCGCGCGATGACGGGTGCCGTATTCCTTGTCGATATCGGCGCGCGTGCTGAGCGGAAGGATAATCGCCGCCGCGGCCAGACGGCCGTTGGAAATTATCACCGCTCCGTCGTGTATCGGGCTGCGGGTGTTGAAAATGCTCAGGAGCAGTTCGCTGCGTATGTCGGCGTTCAACCGCACGCCCGTCTCAATCAGGTTGCGCATCTCAATATCGCGCTCGATTACGATCAGCGCTCCGGTGTTGCTGCGGGCCAGAAGGGTCACGCCACGCTGAAGCTCGGACATGTATCCGGCGGGTTTTTCGTGAATCCGCAGGAAATCGAGAAAAGGATTGCGCCCGAAAGTTGCAAGCGCCTTGCGGATATCGGCCTGGAAAATGACTATAACCGCAATCATGATATAGCCGAAGAAATTTTGCAGGATCCAACTCATTGTCTGGAGCTGAAAACGGTCGGAAACAAAATAAAGCAGGATCAAGAAGACGATACCGGAAGCGATTCTGGCGCTGCGAGTGCCTTTGAGCGGGTAAAGAATGTAATAAACGAATATTGCGACCAGCAGGATGTCCACCACAGAAGTGAAACTGAAGTTAATGTTCTGCCAAAGGTCAGTCATCTGTATTTTTCCTCTGCCGGGACACTCAGCCGCCACTTACAGATTATGATTGAAATTATAATACGGAGCGCACCGCGGCGACAACAAAAAAATCCCATCTTCCAGAAACATCATGCATTGCAGTTGAATAGTGTAGCTGAATCCCGCACCCGGCCAAGTCCAGTCCATCGATGGATGAATGAATTATGACGGCCGGAATAATTTTTAGCCCGGCCTGATTGTTGAATCAGGATTGCGGTCTGCGAAGCAGTTCCTCTTTTATCATCCGGCCCAGCGTGCGGGAAAACAGGCGGAGTTCCGGCGGGCTGCCGCTCTCAATAAGGTAGCCGCGTTTAAGAAGGTTCCGGGCGGCGTAACGGTCAAGATCGGAGAGTGGCTCGCCGGACATGATTTTGCGGCATGTTTCGATCTCATCCGGGCTGAGCGAGCGCAGTATGAATTGAAAGTGCATGCCGGCCTCGTCCAGGAAACGGTCCTCCACGTTTTCGTATACAGTCCTTTTGGGGACAGCCCGGCTGAAATCAAACTCGAACAACACCGAGCAGGCGATTGCCATGTAGAAAGGAAAATAGCCCGCCAGGTCCACGACTGTCTCAAAATGCTCCTCCAGAGGGTGCCCGGCCTGACGGCTTGGCTGGGAGACGAATTCCAGCGCCTCCTCCTCGGTAAAGGCTGAAAGGTTCAGGTTGGAAAATATGTTGAAGAAGGGTGAATCGCTGATTTCCCGGTTGTAGCACAGTTCCTGAAGATTTTTCACCGAGCTGGTGATATAGGCCACATTGTAATTATTGGCCACCGAGCGCAGGAAAGAGAAAAACTCGGGATCGAAATTTTTATTCTTGGTGATAGATTCAAACTCATCGAACAACAGTATCAGTTTGCGGTTGCGGCGATCGAAATCCTCGCAGATTCTCTTGAATCCATCATAGCCAGGGTCTGGCAGGCTGTCGGCAGCTTCCCCGGTCTCAACGGCCAGAGCCTCGAACAGCGAGGCGAAGAAACCGGAAAGAGGCACGCTTCTTTTTTCCTGGAAATCCATGAATATGAAAGTGTACTTCTCGTGGTCCCGGAGCCAGGCCCGTCGGTTTTCCGGATCGTTGATGTAATAAAGAAGGCTGCTCTTGCCGATACGACGCTCACCGACAATCGACACCGACTGAGGCCTGGCTGCCCCGATGCGTCCGTAAATGGTCGCTATTTCACGCCGCCGGCCGAAGAAGGAGCGGCTGTCCCGGAGCATTTTACGGTTCAGGTACGGATTGATGATAATTTGATCAGCGAGTCGCTCGTTCGCCTTATCGGTGACAACATGCCGGTCTTCGGCCGGTTTGCCCGCCAGACGATCCAGTTCAGCAATGAGTTCGCCGGCGTTCTGATGCCGGGCGGATGGATCTTTCTGCATGGCTTTGAGGATTATCTCCTCCAGCGCGGAGCTTAACTGCGGAGCCACCTGCCGAGGCGCCGGAGGGATGTCATGGATATGGCTCAGGGCCACGGCCAGCGGTTTGCCCGGACCAAAAGGCAGACGGCCGGTGAACAACTCGTACATTATTACGCCCAGGGAATATATATCCGTGCGATGATCCAGTTTCAGTCCCTGGGCCTGCTCCGGAGAGATATATTCTGGTGTGCCGAGAAACGTGCCGGACACTGTAAGCGCGCTCAGGTTTTCGCCGGTTGCGATGCCGAAATCCATGACCACACATCGCCCTGAGCGGGTTTCGAGCATTATGTTCTGCGGTTTGAGATCACGATGCACAACGCCCAGCGCGTGAGCCTCAGCCAGGGCCAGGGAGATCTGCCGCACCACGGCCAGCCCGGCCTGGATATCGAACGGACCGCTTTCCATCTCCTTTTTCAGCTCTCGCCCCTCGATATACTCCATGCTGATAAACTGCGTCTGCCCATCCTGCCCGATGTCGAAGATACGGTACACGTTCGGGTGGGTTATTGTCCTGGCCAGGGCTATCTCGCGGCGGAAACGTGTCAGGTAATCAGGGCTGGAGGCCAGCGCCGGATGCATGACCTTGAGCGCCACGAACTGATCGAGCACCCTGTCGCGGGCCTTGTAAACCGTGGCCATAGCCCCATCGCCTATGCGCTCGAGATCGGAATACCGTCCGGCAAACAATTTCCCTGGATCGACGGGCTTTTCGGCCGCTCCACGGCGGCGGCCGCGCGGACGGCTGGTCTTGCCGGACTCCGGAGCCTGGGCGGCGTCAACGGTGGCATGGGACGTTCCGGACGGACGAAGGTTCTCGCCACAGGCCAGGCAGTACCAGTTGCTGTTGGGATTTTCGGTTTTACAGTTCGGACACAGCATGTTATTACCATTTCCCTAACGGTTACAGGTTCCGTCCCGCCCAGCCCACCGCGTTTATAATAAGCCTGGACAGAGGTTTATTCCGCAGGAATGGACTCTCCTCCACCGGATCTCCCGGACTGAGATAGATTATCCTGCCATCACCCTCCGTACGGGTCCATCCACTGTCGTTCTGCCGCTCGAAACCAGGTATATCGCAGCTAAGTAGCCGTTCGACATTCTGGCCGGGATAGAAACGCATCGTGAAATCCTGGTCATCGCGAATCTCGAAACTCTCCGGTACGCCCTCAAAAACCGGGTGGTTCAATCCCGTCAGGCGCACAAGCCTGAAATCCCGGTGCTGGACCGAACTGTCGGAAAGAAGATAATAGCCGCCTACCAGGCGGGTCAGCTCCGGATTGTTGTTGCCATGGTTTACAACGTGATGCAGCGCCACCAAGCCTCCGCCGCCCCTGACAAAGCGTGTGATGTTGTTCTCAACAGTTTCATCAATGTCGTTGTGGTTGAACAGCACCAGGACATCATAATGCGCGAGACATTCAGAAGTAAGACAGTTGCCGGTGTTGGTGAAATCGGCCCGGTACGGGCAGAGGGCGCTGTCTGAAAGCATCCCGGCCAGCTCGAAACCGGCAAGCCCGTAGCGTTGCTGATCGGCGAAAACCAGGACCGAAAGGCGCCGCGGCCCGGCCTGGAGCAGTGAGGAACAGGCGGTAAGGAGAAGGAATACCGCAGGCAGGATTTTTTTCATTGTCCGTTTCTCCCGGGGAGATGGTTGGAAGCGGAAACTCCATGTTCGAACTCGCGCAACAGCTTGTTGAACTGATGTTCCTCCCTGATCCAGTGCCTGAACAGGTCCATGCGGAAACGGAACCGCCGGTTCATGTTCTGTTCCAGTATCTCTCGGGCGATCATGTTTTCCAACACGCGCCGGACTGTCTCCGGGGAAATTATGGCGGATTTTTTCAGTAACTCGGCCACTTCATTGAAACCGCAATAATGCTCGGGATTCCGGCACTGCTCCGCCACGGCGGAAAGAGTGAGTTTTTCATCGGGCTGGAGTCCGGCCCAGAAGTAAATCATCTGGGGAGGGGGATTGTCCACTATTTCGCGGATTACCGGCGCCACGTCATCCTCGTAGAAATAATTCCGTCTCTCGGCGTTCAGGAATTCGACTATATTCCGGCAGACAAGCTGGGTGTAGAACGGCTGACCGGCTGTGAGACGAAGAATGCGAACCACAGAGGAACCCAGATAGAATACCTGACCAGCCACCGGTTCCTGGATCAACCGCCGGGCATCGTTGGCAGTGAGGAAACTTATATTCCTGTAATCGCATCGTTGCAAGAGGGTTTGCCAGTAATTCTGCTCGCGTTCCTGAAGGAGATGAGTTCCGGCGAATACGAGGAAAAGACCGGATTTATGCTCCACCAGACCACTGAGGAACAGAAATATGTCCTTGCTGATTTTACCCTCGGTAACCTTGTTTTCGATCAGCTCATACTCATCAACCAGGAACAGAAGCTTATCCTGTCCTATCACCTCGATCAAACTGTCGATAAAGCGCTCGAATGTAACGAACGGGTTGCGTGACCGGTCCTCGAATTCGGACAGATCGAACTCCCGCCCATAGCCTGACGCTGCCCGGACAGTCAGTTCGGCAATACGTCCCAGGAACTCATGGTCATCGTTGACCGCCATGGCCTGCATGTCGATGAATACGGGAAGATAATGCGGGCCGAGCCTTCCACCCAGTATCTGGTACATCACGCTGGTCTTGCCTGCGCGGCGTTCACCGAAAAGAACGATGAGCGAGCCGTACTGCTCGTTGTCCACCTTGTTTTTGACAAAGCGGAAATCATCCTCCCGGCCGAAAAACATTTCCCTGGAACGGATCGGGTTCCCTACAATGAAAGGATTGGGCTGAATCAGTTCGAACGGGCGGCGGCGAAAACGGTCCAGGAACTGGCGCATGGCGTTACGGCGATAATAATAATATCCACCGCCGGAAATCAGGAGCAGGATCATCCAGCCCATAAGAAATGCGCGGCTGCGCCAGAAAGGAGGGTAATAGTCGACTGTGCGCTTTTCGATGAATGCGTTGTCGAGTCTGTCGTAAAGGGAGATTTCAATCCGGTTGATTCCCTCTGTCAGCCGGACCGATTCCTCGAAAGAAAGCCTGGTCGGAAGGCTGTCCACCCTGGCTTTCTGACTGCTGTCCGGATGGAGTATCCGGCGATTGCCGTTTACCTCCAGCTCGATCCGTCTGATCCCGTCATTGTCGAAAGCTGTTGCGATTAAAGCAAGTTCAGGTCTTTTCACCCGCCTGGCGGAATCGGCCGGCAGGTTGAGCACCAGTTGCGAGGCCTCGTGCTCGAGACCAAGACGCTGGCGCTCGTTCAGACGTTTTTCAATCAGGTCCATCAGGCTGTCGACGGCCTGATTCAGACCCAGTTCCTGGGCCAGAATAAGGCGGTCTCTGGCATGAATGAGTGAGTCGCGCTCCATCAGAACCGCAGCCTCCTGGACCAGATCGTACTGCCGTTTTATACGCAGGTCCGCAATGCTCAGGCTGTCCGCGCGCGCTGCGAAAAGGCGGGCCAGACGGTTGCTTGGGTCGAGCTGCATAGCCCGGCGCAGGTCCTCCGCTGCTTTATCATACTCGCCCTGCTCGATTTTTTTTCTCCCGCTTACAATCAGGCTGTCAACAAGATTCAGGCGAATGCCTTCTTCAGCGGAGAGCTGACGGTTGCGCTGCGCCACCTCGGCCAGAAGCTGGTTGATTCTTTGATCCTGCGGCGACAATTTCAGCGCGCGTTCCAATGTGTCCTGCGCTGCTTTCAACGTCCCCCGCTCTATCGATTCGCGGCCGCTGGCGATCAACCGTTCCACATCCTGTAAACGGGCCTGATCATCTTTGCGTCCCAGGGCTTCCACTATTCGCCGCCAGTGTTTGTTGACTTCCGTGTTTTCCTGATCGTAAGCTTTGGCTGTTTCGATGCTGATTTTAGCTTCTTCCAGATCACCCTGTTTTTCAAATTCCAGAGCGCGTTCTATGGCGGCCTCGATGAGTTCCTTGTTCTGCTTCTCTTTCTGGCTGGAGGCCAGTCTGTCTCTGGTAGTCTGCAAATAACCTTTCAGGGACTCGTCAAGCTCGGGGACATTTTGGATCGCTCCATTTTCCCGGGACGTTTCGAATTCATCCAACGCCTTCTGGTAATCCCCAAGGTTAAACCAGGCAAGACCGAGATAGTAGTGCGGAAGGTAATCTTTGCGCCACATCCCGTAGGTGCGGGCATTGGTCTCGGGCTCCGGCTTAAGCCGCAGGGCAATGTTCAGGTCCTGTATCGCCTCCTGCCAGCGACCTGCCGAAATGGCTTCGATAGCCCGGTCATAAGCTGCATACCATGTTTCCTGAGCCTGAATTTTTTGAGCAGTCAGGAGGCAGAGCAGCAGAACCAGAAAAGAAGAAAGGCTTTTTAATTTTGAAAAGGGGGGCATGGGCTATCCTAAAAGCGGAACACAGCCGATAACAGGGCCTCTGTGATGTTACGCGACATGTTGACTGCTGCGTCGATCTGAATTTTATTGCTCAACACCGCTCCCGTGCCGAATGTCACATGCGTCTCATCCCGGCCGCGCGGGAAAAGGCGCTTGAGCGCTTCATCCTCCACCGTAGTATAAACCACGTGCGAAGGGTCGGTGAACAGGCCCGCCCGCAAAGGTATCTGCCAGCGGCTCGTGAACAGTGAATACTCGACCCCCAGGTGGAACTCCGTCCCGTCCTTAAGAACCAGATCGTCCTTTCCGTCCCTGTCCACATACCTGGCGAAGGGAAATCCGTCCTGATATACGGCCTCGTCATCCTCGTTCAGATTGCGGTCCAGACCATCGATCAGATCGGAATATTCCACCCTCACCAGGTCAATCGAGACAGCCAGGTTGTCACGCAGTTGCCAGGAAGCACCCAGACTGTATACATCCGGAACCTTGAAAACGAGACGCTGGTCGGCCTGGCTTAGAATTGTCTTGCCTGAGCTTTCGTTCACGTCTTCGATTGTATTCAGGATTCTGAACCTTGGCCCGCTGCGGTATACGGCTCCGAGGCTGAGGTCGCGGGCAGGCTGGTATTTGATTCCCAGGTTGACGCTGTAGCGTGTGTCGCTGGAATTGGAAGCGACGCTGAATATTCTGACCGGCAGTCTGCCCTGGCTGAGTTTAAATAATTGCTCGGAAAAACGGAACTCCACGGTCGAGACAATGTTGGATACACCGATTGAAAGGTTGCGCGACGGCTTGACAGCCAGGGCGGCGCCCCAGTTGTTCACCTGGATGTCGCTGGCGGTCCGGTTGCCCGGCTCAAAATCGGCGGGAACCGGCATGTCCGGCCGGCCGAAACCCGGCGCTTCGAACGAACTTTCGAAATTGATCAGTTCCTGCCGGTAGAAAGACACGGCGAAACGCTCGGAGGGGAAGACCAGCGAAAGATAGCTCTGGCTGCCGACATCGTCCTTGAACTTGCGCGTCAGGTTGTGTTCCTCTTCCGTACCGGCGTTTTCATTATGCTCGAAACGGCTGATCTTATAGTGCAGCGATATTTCAGGCGTGGTGAGTACAGTCAATCCGGCCGGATTGGCCATCCCGGCCGTGGCGTCATCCGCCGTGGCCACAAAAGCGCCGCCAAGGCCGACCGCCCTTGCGCTTGGAATGTTGAAATTGAACTGGATGTTGCGGATAAAAGTGTTGCGGTCGTTTTTTCGCCAGAAACTCTGGGCGTGCAGGATGACGACATCGGATGCCAGGACCAGATACAGAATAAACAGACTGACTCTGGCTGGATCAATGCGTTTCGAGCTTGTTCGAAATGGTTTTATCTTGTCGGAATGCATCATGCCCGGACTGTAGATGAACAGGGAGAACAGGGACGCTCGATCTTCAATATCGTTCGGAGCGTCTCAGAAATCAATCACCAGTTCGTAATGGCAGCTTATCTGCCGTATCCGGGCCTGTTGCAGCCCGATAGCCGGCATGATTCGGTATGTGCTTTCCTCATGGAAGAATCCCGATATGTTTTCGAAACTGCCCTCTCCGCTGGATACTATACCTTCGCCTCGCACCGCGTACAGTGTGTCTCCGGATATGGATTCCACCTGCATGGCCTGGTTGGAGTGTTCAACCTGGATTACGCCCCCCTCCAGCTCGAACTGTGTCTGGACCTGGTAGCCGTTCGGGTTCTTCAGGGAGGAAATCAGCTCGCCCAGAAGATGAATCGTAACATACAACGTTTTAGGTTGGTAGATGGAATCCTCGGCCTGCCACGAAGGAGTATTAATGAATGCTTCTTCGGTGCAGTATAATGTATAAGTCGCCCCGTCGACTGAATAATCGCTGCCGTTGGTGGAAAGACTGTCCTGTGACTGGACCTCGAAAACGAGAGTGCGGCTTTCCGGCTTTTCCGCGCGCTCGCAGGAAAAAAGCGGGATGGCAAGAAGGGCCAGGCAGATTGAGATCAGATATTTATGCACACGCAGCATCCGGATACTGCTGGTTCAGGCGATGGCTGAATCGGAAAGCAACGTGCTTCCCTGCCGGTCCTTTAGCCGTGAATCGATGGATCGAGAAATGTGATAATACTTGCGGCAACAATATCAGTTATTAATTAGCTTGAGCAGCGGGAACATGTCAAGATCAGTGACTCTTCCATCCTGGTTAACATCCGCCGCGGCCTTTTCCTCGACGGAAGGAACTGGACCGGAACCGCCGATAATTGCTAATAAACGGATCAGATCAAAAACATTGACTTTATTGTCGAAGTTAATATCCCCGACAAACCGTGTCGCTGTATTGAACAGTGAATAGTAACCTGTCGAGGGGCTGCGCGAAATGAAATTATAGCTGTCGCACGCCTCGAAAAAGAAACTCTGCGTTTTTCCGGGTAGCGGAGTTCTCCTGGTTATCTTCCAGATATCCCCGCCCTGCTGCTGGCCGTAGACAGTATCGGCCCGTGTGGTGTCCGAATCGCTGAAAACGATCCTGACCCAATTAACAAGATTGATGTCGCTGACTTCCAAATTAACATCCATCGTCTGGAGTGTCGAGTTTATTGTACCGTCCGGGGGCTGGGGGAACCTGATTGCAGGGCCGCTCTGGTCTTCGGTCACCTCGATAGAGCCAGCCAGGATAGGCCCGCGTAAGGTTTGACGGGTCCTGTTCGGCCAGATGACCACCAGGCTGTCGGCAAAACTGCTCTGAATAAGAGACCAGATCAGCGGTCCGCCGGTCTGGATGCGTCCTCCACCGCCGGAGACTGTCTGGAGCCAGATTTTTCCTCCGGCGGCAAGCAGAATTTTTGTTCCTATTGCGCTGCGGTTCTTATCCCTTTTCAGGCGGACCGCCAGATTCCGCTGGGACAGGCCCTTGTTTTCAGAATAGCCGAGCGGAGACTGGACGCCATGGAAAAGGTCGTCCGGGTTGTCCGGAAGATAATTTACATAGAGTATATCCAGATCACCGTCCCCGTCAAAGTCGCCCGGGACCGGAAGGCTGGAGTCAGCAGCGCGGCGAAGCCCGGTCTCATCCGCGGCCTTTACGCCTGCGGCCGGGTTCGGGTACTGGCCGGAATTGGAGAAGAACAGATCTGTCGAACTGGCGCTGAAACGCCCGAATTTCGAGGCTCGGGCGATAAGAAGGTCGGGCCGGGTGTCCTCGTCCAGGTCGGCGATGGCGCTGGCCAGACGGCCGTATTTGCTGCCGTCTATTATATCCGAGAACTTGCGGTCAAAACGTGTCACTCCGGATTTGCCGTTATTCAGATACAGGGCGTCGACATCCTGCGCCCTTGTTATGTACAGGTCTGGATACCCGTCGCCGTTGAAATCCCCCCAGGACTGGCTCTGGCCGAATTTCGCATAGGTCTGGCCGGAGTTCAGGCCGCTGGATGCAGTGGCATCGTTGAAACCTTTTTCGGAGCCTGTCAACAGCCGCACCGGGCCCTCATCGTTCAGCGTCACGATGTCCAGCCAACCGTCCGCATCAACGTCCACAAGGTTTGCGCTTTCGGTTTTATAGGACTCTGTAAGGCCATATTCTTTTGAACGGTCGATGAATTTCCGTCCGTTCTGGTTCAACAGCAGCCAGTTGGCGCCGTCATAATTGCCCACCAGAAGGTCCAGCCAGCCGTCGCGGTTGACATCCCCCCAGCAGACCGAGGTGGCTCGCTGCTGCCCGGTCTGGTCCAGGCCGATAATCCTTGAACTGTCGGCGAAAGTCCCATCGCCGTTGTTGCGGTACAGCTTGCAGGGTTGAGGGGTGAAACCGGCGATGAACAGGTCCTGGAATCCGTCGTTGTCGTAATCGCCCCAGGCGCAACTGATTCCGTAGTTCACCTGTGCCACTCCCGCCTGCTGGGCCATATCGATGAACCTGCCATCGGCCTGACCCTGAAAGAGAGCGCTGTATCCCTTGCCGTTAAGAATGAAAATGTCCGGTAGACCATCATTGTTATAATCTGCCACTGCCACGGCGTTTCCTGCCATGCTGCGGTCTAATCCAACCTTGGCCGTGTTGTCCAGATACCGGGCGTCAGAGGGTGAATATATGACCAGCGAGTCAGCTCGCGAGGTCAGGAACAGCCAGTCAAGGATTCCGTCGTTTCCCCAGTCAGTGGCGCCCAGAGACGTCAATCCGCGTGTCCCGGCTACAAGAGTATCGGCGCCGCCAGCGGCTAACAGTCCTTTTGCACTCCCTTTGCGCACAGTAATCGTTCCGTTGCCGCCGAAAACAAGGTCGGAGAATCCATCGTTGTTAAAGTCGGTGAAATCGCAATAAACGGCTCCCTGCAAGTTAAGCGGGAAGGATTCACTTGCCGTAAAAACGCTGTCCGAGTTCAGATCACATATGAGAGCCATGTCTTTTTTATTGGCAGCATCGTTTTGCGAAACAATGAGTTCTGTTTGCCCGTCACCGTCGAGATCGAAGGCTCCCAGACTTGAACTGATATTCTCCCGGACAAGAAACGGTTTTCGAGTGAACTTGCCCTGGCTGTCACCGATGAACAGGTATTCGCGAAAAATAAAATCTTTCACGCCATCCGCGTTAAAATCACCGAACAGGAAGCGTGGACTGAATCCAGGATAATTCGGACTGCTGCTGGTTGAAGGCGGTGGAAGATAGTAGTTATCAAACCGTTTGAAGCGATCGGAGCCGGCAGACGTGTTTTCCTGCCAGAGCACGTGGATGCTGTGTAGTGCGGATGCGGAATGCCATGCCAGAATTTCAGGCAATCCATCGTTGTTAAGATCGGCGAGGGCCAGCGTATCGGGGCTGCCCAACCGGAGGGTGTCTTCGTAGAAACGTCCTGCCGCGCGCGGAGGTCTGTCTCCATAAAGAATTCTGAAATACTGGCGTGAACGGTACCAGATCAGGGCGTCCACCACTCCATCACCGTCCATATCTCCTTTTACAGCCCCGATTGCCTCGGAATATTTTTCGCTTGCGGTAATGCTGATCGAGGGACTGCGGTTGTCAACGAAATACAAACCGCTTCTGCCGTCCCAACTGTTTTTGGGATCACCAACAAACAGGGCGGCCTGCCTGTATAACGCCGGAGTCTCGGTCGGGGAGATAATCCATCCGCTGGTTGTGCCGCGAGGGCAGGCGACCGCTGTCCTGAAATAATGCGGCGCGGCGGCATAGACATGTGTCGCCGCAAGCAGGAAAGTCAAGACTGAGAACAAGGCATATTTTAACTTGTTTTTCATTTCAGCCTTTGTATCGCTGTGTATAGACAGTTTCAGAGCCAATAAATATCTCTCAATTTCCGTGCCAGCAGGTGGTAAACGAACAACTAAACATAACCTGTCCAAAAAGTCAACAAATAACGCAAAGGTTCTCAGCATAATAAGTTGAAGATTAAGTGCCTGTGAAATCCGAAGCGTTAAACGTGAATAACGTGGCAAGGCGAGGAGTGCAAACATTTTGATGTGGTGTAGTTACATGTAGAGATTCAGTTGTTACTTCTGGAGTAACAAATAATGCCTGTCACTCCCGAATATTCCTGTCCCGCGCAACCTTGATCCCATGCTTTTTAACCAGGCGCTGGAACAGGCTGCGGTTCATGCCAGTCATCTTAGACGCACGCGAAATATTACCGTCTGCCTCTTCAAGCACAGATTCCAGGAAAACGCGTTCCACCTCGGCTATAGCGTGCGCGGCGGCTTCCTCTCGCGCGAGTTTCAGTTCTTCATTGTTCCTGGCAGTGGCGACTTTCGGAGCACTGAAAGTCTCTGGCGGCGGAAGGTGGCTGTCCAGGATTTCAGGAGGTAGGTCGGTCTCCGTGATATAGTTGTCGCGCGCCAGGATGATCGCGCGCTGCACTATGCTTTCCAGTTCACGAATATTTCCTGGGAAATGATAGCGCTGAAGGGAGCGAACGAACTGAGGATCGGCGCCGGAGATAGACCTGTTCATGGCTTCCGAGTGCTTGATAAGGAAATGATCGACCAGCAGCGGGATATCATCCGGGCGCTCGCGCAGAGGGGGAAAATGTATCTCTACTATTTTCAGGCGGTAATAAAGGTCCTCGCGGAACGTACCCTGGCTTACCATATCCGTCAGTTTCTTGTTTGTCGCGGCGATTATGCGCACATCCACCCGTTGCGCTTTATAGCTGCCCACTTTTTCGAACTCCCCGAACTGGAGCACGCGCAGAAGTTTGACCTGAAGCTCGGGAGGCATTTCCGCCACTTCGTCCAGGAAGATCGTGCCTGTGTCCGCGGCTTCGAACCGTCCTATTTTATTTGCTATCGCTCCGGTGAACGAGCCTTTTACATGGCCGAAAAGCTCTGATTCCAGCAAGCCGGTGGGCAGAGCGCCACAGTTTATGGTGAGGAAAGGTTTGTCCTTGCGTTTTGAGTTCAGAAATATGGAACGGGCGATCAATTCCTTACCCGTGCCGCTGTCGCCGGTTATCAGCACGGTGGCGTCAGTCGGCGCTACGCGGGCCGCCAGTTCCATCACCTCCACCATTTTTTTGCTCTTGCCCACGATCATGCTGAAATCGTATTCCTGGCGCAGGCTTTCTCCGATCTTGGTGCTGCTGTGTTCGGCCTTGCCGCGGCTGAGCTCGAGGAAATTCAGGGCATTCTTTATACTGTTGGCGCTCAATTCGGCCAGTTCCACCAGGAGCTGGAGGTCTTTTTCCATGAAACACGAACTTACCGAACGGTTTTCCACATAAATCGCGCCGTAAGGGCGCTCCCCGATCAGCAGCGGAACGCAGAGGATAGAGCGCAGGCCCAGGTCCACAATGCTGCGGCTTGAACTGAACTGGTCCTCATCCTGGGCATTGTTGATAAAAAGCGGTTGGCCGCTTTCGAGCACCTGGCGGACGATGGTCCGGCTGACGATTTTTTTGTCATCGCCCTCCAGTTCTCCATCAAGATTGCGCGCCACCTTTATCTGAAAACTGTCCGGACGGCCGGTGACAATGAAGCCCAGTTCCGCGCGAAGGATGTCCATTATCCGGTCGAGGATCAGATTGAGCAGGCGGGAGTAATCCAGCTCGTTGTACAGAAGGCGGCTTATTTCGTATTTCAGCTCCAGATCGCGGCAGTGGTTGCGCATCAGGTTGAGCTCGCGGCGCAGAATATCCTGTCCGGGCTGTTCCTGTTCCCGCGTGTCGTTGCTCTGGCTCATTGTATACTCCGTTGTGATTTAATCAGAAACTGACCAGAATGTCCCGGTAAAGTGAGATCGATATAGAACCGAATCCTCTCCGCTCGTTGTCGCCAGGATGGTTGTCCTTATTCCTGACCCGCATTATTCCGCCGCCGGCCTCGATATCCGCCCAGTCAAATGTTTGCCAGCGCAGTCTCAGGCCGGCCGTTGAAATACGTTCAACAGCCGGAGTAGGGAACGTCTGTCCACCCGAACCGACCAGATTTGTTGCCGGGGAGGCGATACGCCGCATCCCGCGGCCGCTCAAATCTATCCGTCCGGTCAGGTCCAGGTTTGGGCCGAGGAACTTGCGCAGGAACGCTCCCGCGCTCCAGTAATCATTCCCCTCGGATGCACCGAGCGAACGGCCCTCAATCAGATAGCGCTCCCAGGGCATGAAAGTATTGTACACATAACTCGAAGCCACGGTCCCGCGCAGTCCCAGAGTAACAGACTCCAGGGGCGTGGGGTCGCGCAGATCAAGGCCCAGGCTGGCCGCCCAGCGGTCCTGAATATCTGAGCGCCGCAGGAAATCATCGAACAGGAACTGTCCGAAAAGACTTGCCCGGCCGGCCATATTCACGAATCCGTCCAGGGCGAGAAGCGTGTTGTTGGCGTGATCGTCGCTGCCCTGAATGGCGGTCAGACGGTAGCTGGTGAATGGATTCATCAGAGCCGGATCGAAAGAGGCGCCCGGTCCGCCGTAGACAGCGCTCTCGGTGATCCCGAAACGAAGGTTGTCCCGGACGCGTATGTCAAGGCGATGAATAGACATGAAACGGTTCGCCCGCTGCCAGGAGCCGGAGGAGCTGTTTCTGTAGCTCATGCCGTCCAGTCGGGCGATAAGGTGGCTGAGAGTCAGATGCCTCGAGCGCAGGGCCAGGCCAAAGTGGTCGAAACTGAGCGCCCCGCCGGACAGTATTAGACTCCCGTCCAACGATGGGGACCAGTTGCGCGCCATGCGGCCGAAAAACAGCTCCGCGCCGAACGCCCCGCCGCGACTGGCGAAATCAGCCTTGAGGTAGCCCTCCATCGGACGGATCAATCCTGCCTCCCGCGGCGCCTGGACATCCGGATCGCGATGCTCGGCCGAATCGACTGCGCGCAGGAGGTGCGGGGCGCGCAGGAATCGGGCGTCGAATACGACATTTCCGAACCGTCCGCCGAAACCCAGTCCCGCTGTTTCATCGTGGCGGTCCGGGCGAAGACTGCGTACAGTGGTCGAGGCCTCGGCCCGGACGATAATACGAAGAGCGGCGGAATCCCCTGCGGCGGCGGAGTCCAGTTCCAGGGCGCATTCCCGGTCAAGACGGTCGAGCCATTCTTGTTCAAAGGATTTCAGGTTTTTGCGCGATTGAGTTTTTACCGCCAGGCGAACCTGTTCACGGGTGTATGGACGCAAGGCGCGGTTCAGGCCCAGCAGCATTCCGCGCTCCTGCGCGCGGTCCAGCCAGTTGTATACAGGGTGATCGAGCGGGAAATATCGGCTTCGGTCGGCTCCCCGGCCGCTTTCAGCCGCGAAGAGGCTCGATGCGGACAGCAGAAACAGAAAGGCAGCGTTCAGGCCGAAACCGCGAAGCATACTTTGCACCGGACAGATAGTGGTGAGGGTCAGGTGTCACTCTCAGGGCGACACTCTTTGTACATGGGAAGGAACACTCATAAATATAAGATAACGGTAAAGACAAGCAATGAATTTATTGCCGTCAATTGCTGTTGTCAAATGTTGCAATTGGATGCCGAGGCGAGAGAATTTAGATTTGACTTTGATCAGACATGCTTATAAAATATACTATCCGCGGAATAGCCTTTTCGCGCACGACTTCGGGTTGACGCCGGTTTGCGGAGTAACCTGCCTGAGATCGAAAGTGGGCCGCTGTGGTTATAATCATCCGTGTCATTCTGCTGTATCTTGCTTTTTACATCGCGATCCGTCTTATCCGGGCGCTCCTGAGGAAAGGCCGCATGTATTATCAGGCCTGGTGCAAAGTCCAGCAGAAAAGGCATGACACCAAGGTCCATATGCAACGGGAAAACCTTAATCTGAGGGCTTTCGACGTGGAAGATGCGCGATACGAGGAGATCAAACCCGGCGCGGGTGAAACGAAGAAGAACTGATTGTCCCGCGGATGCTTTCCGGTCAGTGTCCGGACCGGTTGCAGAGGCGGCAATGAAGATAAACACCGACGGAGGCTAAATGGCCAGCAGAAGCGTAAACAAGGTTATCCTGATCGGCAACCTGGGCGCGGATCCGGAACTCAGGCACACTCCGGGCAACGTGCCGGTGGTGAATTTTACCGTGGCAACCAATGAAAGCTGGGTCAACCGTGACGGCGCCCGGGAAGAACGCACGGAGTGGCATCGCGTGGTAGCCTGGCGCAAGCTGGCCGAAATTTGCAACGAGTATTTGCGCAAAGGCACTCAGGTTTACATCGAAGGCCGTCTCCAGACCCGCACCTGGGAGGACCAGGGCGGGCAGAAACGCTACATGACCGAGATTGTGGCCGATGAGATGGTGATACTGGGCGGACGCGGCAGCGCTGCCGGTGACGCGGGCAGTGGTGGAAAGGTGTTCAGCGATGACGGCCCGTATGGAGCGGATAATTTCGATGATTTCCGGCCTCCAGCAGGCAAGGGAGAGGACGACCTGCCGTTCTGATTGAACAGCGGCTGATCGAATCCCTGGCCGGGACAACCACCTGCCGGTTGACCGGGAACTGAGGATGCCATTGATTCGCAAGGGAGCGAGAACGCCGCTGAGGTCTGTTTTTGCTCCTTTCTTTTTAGGGGATGATTGATGACAAAGATTCGGGACAACTGGGGCTCCAGGCTGGCCTTCATCCTGGCGGCGGCCGGGTCGGCGATCGGACTGGGGAATATATGGCGTTTCCCGACTGTGGCCTACCAGAACGGCGGCGCGGCATTTGTGCAGATATACCTTCTGCTCGTGTTTTTTGTCGGTTTCGTGGTAATGGTCGGAGAGATTTCCCTGGGGCGCAATACGCAGAGAAACCCTGTCGGAGTATTCAAGAAACTTGCCCCTCGCTCAGTCTGGGTCGTAATAGGCTTCATCGGCATCTGCACAGCCTGGGCTGTGGTATCATATTACTGCGTGGTTGCGGGATGGACCCTGCGCTACATATTCACCACAGCCGGCGGAGCTTTCAGCCAGCCCTTGAGCCAGGAACAGACCGCGTCGATTTTTGGACAGATGGTTGCCAGCCCCTGGGAATCGATCTTCTGGCATTTCACTTTCATGGCGCTGACAGTCGGAATAGTGATGGGGGGCGTGCGTCAGGGTATCGAGCGCTGGTCGAAAATACTGATGCCCGCTCTTTTCCTTATCATACTCCTTCTGGTTATCCGCTCGATCACTCTGGATGGAGCAGGAAAGGGCCTCGGCGAATACCTGCGCGCCGACTGGAGCAAAGTGACTCCCTATACTTTCGTGGCGGCCATGGGCCAGGCTTTTTTTTCGCTGAGCCTGGGCGCGGGAACGATGCTGACATATGGCAGTTATGCCTCGCGTGATGAAAATATTGTAAATTCTGCCGCCTGGGTCTGTTTTTTAGACACATTGATCGCTTTCCTGGCCGGACTGGCCATTTTCCCGGTGCTGTTCCTGATGGAGGGGATCAAACCCGAAATCGGGGCCAAACTGATGTTCGTTGTCCTGCCGCGCCTGTTCTGCGAGATTCCGTTCGGTCTGGTTTTCGGAACAGGCTTTTTCCTTCTGCTGATGGTGGCGGCGGTCACCAGCAGCATCTCGCTGCTCGAAGTGCCGGTGGCGTATTTTGTGGATGAGCGCGGCTGGAGGCGTAGCCGGGCCACTTTGTTCTGCGGGACGGTCGGATTCGCGGTGGGTGTTCCAAGCGCCCTGAGCGTGGGAGCGGTGGACAGTCTTTCCGGCATTCTGACGCTGGGTGGCCGCACTCTGGGATTTCTTGACCTCATGGACCTGTTCGCCGGGCAGTTCATGATGACATTCGGGGCGCTGATGATAGCGCTTTTCGTGGGCTGGCGCTGGGGCACAGCCGCACTTCGGCAGGAGATATCGCATCCGGGATCGAGCGCCCTCTTGCATCGCATAATCGCTTTTCAGATTCGCTATGTCTGTCCGCTCGTGATAATCGGACTGATGATATATCTTATCCTGAATCCGGGAGCGTTTTCCTGATAGAATGCGTTGTCCCTCAAAAACGGCAAATAACTGAGCGGAGAAACGATGGACAGGTTAGTCGAGCTGGCGCAAAGGTTGGAAACGTTCATGTATGGACCCTGGTTCGTGTGTCTTCTGCTGGGCACCGGCCTTCTGCTCAGTTTCCGCACCCGCTTCATCCAGGTCCGCCGCCTGGCCGCATCGCTCGTGATGGTGGCAAAGAGCGCGTTTACAAAGGACAAGACCCTTCTGCCCGGAGACATTACGCCTTTTCAGGCCCTCAATACGGCCCTGGCGGCGACAGTTGGCCTGGGAAACATAGCCGGTGTGGCCACCGCGCTCGTTTTAGGCGGTCCTGGAGCTGTGTTCTGGATGTGGATGACGGCTGTACTCGGCATGGCGACTATCTACGGCGAAGCCATGCTGGCAATTAAATACCGTTCGGTCATGCCGGACGGCAGCATGGGCGGCGGCCCGATGTACTATATTTCAAAGGGCTTGAAAAACAAAAAGGTTGGCAGATTCCTCGGGGCGGCTTTTGCATTCACAGGCAGCATAGCCTGTTTCTTCTCCACCGGCACGATGATGCAGTCCAACTCCATCGCCCTGATTCTGAAATCTCACGGGGGAATTCCGAACTGGGTCACGGGACTGAGTCTGGCGGTCCTGACCGGCATGGTTACTCTGGGTGGAATCAAGCGAATCGGAGTCGTGGTTGAAAAACTCGTGCCCGCAATGATTTTTCTCTATGTTGGTTCTTCTCTTTACATCCTGGGTATCAACATAACCGCCATTCCGGATCAGCTCTGGCTGATCGTGAGAAGTGCGTTCACCCCGGCGGCGGCGGTCGGCGGTTTCGCCGGGGCCTCGGTGCTCGCCGCCATGCAGTATGGCGTGAGCCGGGGTTCGCTTTCGAACGAGGCGGGGCTTGGCTCCAGCCCGATCGCTCATGCCGCGGCCAAGGAGGACAATCCAGACCGGCAGGGCATCCTGGCCATGAACGGCGTGTTTGTCGATACTCTTGTGGTCTGTACGATGACCGCTCTGGTAATCCTGGTCAGCGGCCAGCTTCCAAGCGGCAAGACTTCCACCGAACTGACAGCCGCGGCTTTCGCCAGCCAGATACCACACGGATACCTGATTGTCGTAATCAGCGCCCTGCTGTTCGGATTCACCACACTGCTGGGCTGGTCGTACTACGGAGAACAGTGCGTTCAGTATTTTGCCGGAGTGAGGATAGCGCCGCTTTACAGATTCGTATTCGTGCTGTTTGTTTTCACCGGCGCGGTGATCCATCTCGACCTGGTCTGGAGTATCGGCACCTCGGCCAATGCCTGCATGGCGATTCCCAACCTGATCGGTCTGATTGCCCTGAGCGCCGTTGTGGGCCGGATGGCCACCGGACGGAACGATCTGCCGGGAAAATCCTGAGGCGAAGAATAAAGCGGGATTCTGAAACAATCTGCATCCCCGGAGCCGTTTAAACAGCATGTTGATCGCGCTCAGAATATTCTATACTCTGGCCTTCGCGCTGTATTTAGCGGCGGCCTGGCAGTACATCCACTCGTTTGGCGTCCGGAACACCACCCCCCGCCGCCGTCTGGCGCTCCTGCATTATTCAATGCTTATCCAGCTTATCGGAATAGTGATGTACACAATATATCTGCGCCAGGCGCCTTTTTCCGGTTTGTTCCAGGCCTTCAATTTTTCATCTTTCGCCCTGACCGCGCTTTTTGTGTTAATGTTCCGTACAGTCGAGGATGACCGCTCGGCCGGGATGATTATTATACCTATATCGGCTCTGTTCCAGTTGCTGGGCGTTTTTACGCCTCTTTCCCCGGTCAGTGACCCCTCTCTCGCTCCCAATCCGTGGTTTATCCTTCACGCCGGGCTTGGACTGTTCGCGTATGCCGCGTTCAGCATAGCTTTCGCGACTTCGGTGCTTTATATCCTTCTTCACCGTGAGATCAAATCCAGACGTCCGGGACGCTTTTTCGAAAAGCTGCCCTCGCTTGGCGAACTCGATCATCTGACATGGCGCGGGGTTGCGATCGGTTTCAGCGCGCTCACCGCCTCTATCGCTCTCGGCATGCTCTGGTCATACATGCGTAACGGATATCTTCTTCAGCTTGATCCTAAAGAGATAATAACGCTGGTCAACTGGGTGCTGTATGCCTTCTATCTGCACAGCCGTTTCAGCCGTGGCTGGCGGGGAAGGCGCGCCGCCTGGCTGTGCATAGCCGGATTTTCTCTCCTGTTGTTTAATTTTATCCTGGTCACCCTGGTGCTCTCAAGCACGCACGCTTATTTGTAAGCTGGAGCCGGTCAATGAATGAAACCCGTCGAGCCGGGTATTATCCTCTGTTCCTGGACTTGAATGGACGCCTCTGCAAGGTGATAGGGGCGGGAAAAGTGGCCTGGCGCAAGGTGGAGGGTCTTCTCGACGCCGGGGCGCGGGTCGAGGTGATCAGCCCGTCCGCCGTGCCGGAGATGGAAAACCTGGCCCAACAGGGTTTGATAAATCTTATCCGGCGGGAATACAGGGAGGGGGACCTGGAGGGGGCGTTCTTGGTGATTGGCGCCACTTCCGAGCGCCCGGTCAACGCGGCCGTGTTCTGTGAAGCGGAATCAAGGAGTGTGCTTGTCAATATCGTTGACGATCCACAGTACTGCAATTTCATCCTCTCCTCTGTTCTGAAAAGAGGAGATTTCCAGCTTGCCATCTCCACCGGCGGTGCAAGCCCCGTGCTGTCGCGACGGGTGCGCGAGAAGCTGGAAAAGCTTTTTCCAGAGCATTACACTCGCGTGATCGACTGTCTCGCGGCCCTTCGGGATAAGCTGAAAGCCGAACTGCCTGATGAAAGCAGCCGCCGGAAATTCTGGGAGAGTTTCATAGACCTCGATTTTTTTGCCTCGCTTGAGGGAGAAGATATCGAGAACGCGATAAAGCAGAGGACAACAGAATGCCTGTCCAGGTTGGCGGACTGAACCACAAAGCGGCGCCGGTCGAGTTGCGTGAGAAACTGGCGTTTAACTCCACCGAACTGAAAAACCGTCTCGATCACGGCAATCTGCCTCATGGGGTGGATGAGATGGTGATACTGTCCACCTGTAACCGCACCGAAATTTATGTGTGCGGCGAGGACAGCGACAGGTTGAGAACCGCCATGGAAGAGCTGTTGAGCGCCAAGCGCGGGGAGCCGGTTTCTTTCGAGGACAACAGTTTTTACACTTTCGGTGAGGAAATGGCCGCCCGACACCTGTTCAGAGTGTCAGCCGGCCTGGATTCGATGGTGCTTGGGGAGTCGCAGATCCTGGGCCAGGTTCGCGAGGCCTACCGTCTGGCCCAGGAAGGCCGCACGGCCGGCCGTCTGCTGTCGCGTCTTTTCCAGCAGGCCGTGCGCGCTGGCAAGCGTGCGCGCACCGAGACTTCCATTTCAAGCGGCGCGGTCAGTGTCAGCTCGGTGGCTGTGGACCTGGCGCGAAAAATATTCGGTGGGCTTGACGGGCGGCAAGCCCTTGTGCTTGGAGCCGGAGAGACCAGCGAACTGACTCTTTCACTGCTTGTCGACCAGGGCGTGGAGTCCGTGCTGGTGGCTAATCGCACTTACAGGCGGGCAGTGGAGCTGGCCCTGAAATACCACGGTACGGCGGTGAATTATGATGAACTGTACAACTACCTGCCCCAGGCGGACATTGTCATAAGCTCCACCAGCGCGCCGCATTTCATCCTGGATGTCGATCGTTCGGGGCGTTACCTGGCCGAACGCAACCGGCCGATCTTCCTGATCGACCTGGCCGTGCCGAGGGACATCGACCCACATCTGGCCGAGTATGAAAGCTGCTTCCTGTACAACATCGACGACCTTCAGAACGTAGTGCAGGCGAACCTGCAGGAACGCTGCTCCCAGGTCGAGCTGGTTGAGGAGATAGTGGAAGCTGAATGCCTGGAGTTCATGGCCTGGTACGAGTCCCTGGCCATGACCCCGCTTATCCGCTCACTGCATGAACAAATGAACAGCTTGCGGGAAAAGGAAGTGGGCAAGCTGCTGGACAGACTTAAACACCTGTCCGAATCGGACCGTGAGCTTGTAGAAAGTTTCAGCGTCCAAATGTTGAACAAGTTTCTGCATACTCCGACCAGCCGGATAAAATCCGATCCCGGGGTAATGTCAAAAATGGACCCGGCCCAGTTGGTCCGTTTTATTTTTGGCCTGGACAGCGGGAGCAGGGATGACCGGAAATAGACTGATAATCGGCTCGCGGGGAAGCAAGCTTGCGCTCTGGCAGGCCGGGTATATCCGTCAGCGCCTGGGTGAAAGATGGCCGGAACTCGGAGTGGAAATAAGAATTATCAAGACCCTGGGCGACAAGGTGCTGGACGTGGCGCTTTCAAGAGTCGGCGGTAAAGGATTGTTCACCAAGGAGTTGGAGAACGCCATGCTGTCCAGCGAAATCGATATCGCCGTTCATAGTCTCAAGGACCTGCCGACCGTTGTTCCCCAGGGACTGGTCCTGGGCGCGGTTACAACGAGGCAGTGGTGGGAGGACGTCCTGGTCAGCCGCGACGGAGCCACTCTCGACAGCCTGCCCTCCGGAGCGAGAGTCGGCACAAGCAGCCTCCGTCGGCGGGTTCAGTTGCATCATCGGCGTCCGGACCTTGATTACGCCGACTTACGCGGCAATGTCGACACCCGCCTGGCCCGTCTTGACCGCGGCGAATACGGTGCGATAGTGCTGGCTCGGGCGGGCTTGAACCGTCTGGGCCTGGAAGCGCGGATCACGCAGGTGCTGGGGACAGAAATCATGATTCCGGCGGCGGGACAGGGCGCGCTGGCGATACAATGGCGCGTCGATGACAGCCGGACTGCGCGAGCGCTCGAATTCCTTTCCGATCCATGCACAACGGCCGAGGTGACAGCCGAACGGGAATTCCTGCATGAACTGGGGGGCGGTTGCCAGGTGCCCATAGGAGCGAAAGCCAGTCTGGGAGAGGATGGTATTATCACCATGGAGGGATTTCTCGCCGACCTGAGCGGACGCCGGTTCATGCGTGACAGCATCGAGGACAGCCCGCTGAACAATCCCGGCCGGAACCTGGCCCGCCGCATGCTTTCCTCCGGCGGGCAGGCGATAGTGAATGATATTCTCGCCTCAGGCGGTGCGGAAAAAGGGGAGAAAGAATGACTGAATCATCCAGGGGCAGAATATACCTTGCCGGCGCAGGACCCGGCGACCCGGAGCTTATCACTCTGAAGGCGGTTCGGGCCATCGCCGCGGCGGATGTCATCGTATACGACTATCTGGTCAACCCGGAACTGCTGAAATATTCTCGTCCGGAGGCGGAGAGGATTTATGTCGGAAAACAGGCCGGAGCGCATACCCTTCGTCAGGAGGAGATTAATTCTCTGCTGGTGCGTTTGGCGGGTGAGGGCAAGGTGGTCACCCGTCTGAAAGGCGGCGACCCTTTTGTTTTTGGACGCGGGGGAGAAGAAGCCCTGGAGGCGGTAAAGGCGGGTATTGAGTACCAGATAGCGCCGGGCGTAACCGCCGGTGTGGCGGCGACGGCTTATGCCGGAATACCGGTGACCCAGCGCGGCCTGACCTCCAGCGTCACATTCATCACCGGGCACGAAGACCCGCAGAAAGAGGAGAGCGATATCGACTGGTCCAACCTGGCCTCTTCGCGCGGGACGCTGGTCTTCTACATGGGAGTGTCGCGTCTGGAACAGATTGCCGCACGGCTGGTCGAAAACGGGATGCCGGACAGCACTCCGGCCGCGGTGATCCATCGCGGCACGACAGCGAGCCAGCGTACGGTTGCAGGCACGCTGGCGGATATCGCCGGAAAAGTGCGGGCCGCCGCTTTGACCGCTCCGGCGATAATTGTTGTGGGAGCGGCCGTTTCCCTGCGGGAAAAGCTTGCCTGGTTCGAGAACCGTCCCCTTTTCGGCCGCACGGTGATAGTGACCCGCTCGCGCGAGCAGGCCTCGGATTTTTCCCGTCTGCTGACTGAAAAGGGAGCCCGGGTGATAGAATTGCCGACCATTTCGATCGGCGCAAGCCCCGATCCCGAGGCGGTGCGGCGCGCGGTCGGCCGGATGCCCGGGGGGTATGACTGGATCGTTTTCACCAGCGTAAACGGAGTGGAACGCTTCCTTGGTTTTCTGCGTGAGGCGGGCAAAGATGTCCGCGCGATGTCCGGGGCAAGGCTCGCCGCAATCGGGCCGGCCACGGCCGGTGTTCTGGAACGCATGGGTTTGAGTGTTGACCTGTTTCCGGAAAAATTTGTCGCCGAATCCCTGGTCGATAGCTTCAAATCACTGAGTGCTGGAATGGAAGGACAGCGTGTCCTTATTCCACGGGCCGAGCTGGCGCGCAAGGTCCTGACGGAGTCATTATTGGCTATGGGGGCCAAAGTGGATGAAGTCCCGGTCTATTCCACCCGGACCGCGCAGCCTGAAAACCTTCCACAGGTGCTCGATGAACTGACCAGCGGCAAAGTGGACATGGTGACATTCACCAGCAGTTCGACCGTGGATAATTTCGTATCTATGGTGGGCAATGAAAGGATCGCAGGCTTAACCGGCCCTCCTGCATACGCCGCAATAGGGCCGGTTACGGAGGCGACGGCCCTGAAATACGGACTTTCACCGGTCATCACATCCGGAATACATACCATAGAGGCGCTGGCCAGGCTTGTCGAAAGTTATTTTGCAAATGCAGTTGAACGATCTTGATTTTTTTCGGATAAGATAGAATAATTTAATGGCTGCTTGATATCATCCCGCCTGTTTCGAACTTGGAATAGAGTTTGCTGTTGATAAATACGAAGAGAAACTTCGGATTATTGCACCTCAATCAAACAGGGGGCAAGATGATCGCCAGTTTTGCGGTATGCTTGTGCGCCCTGTCGCTTGCGTTTCAAATCTGTCTCGCAGCCGATAGAACCCACCCGGAACTTCTCGATCCATTCAAGCATGAAAAATCCGCCAATGCCGCTCTTTTCAACAACTTATATAATGAATGCCTGCAGAAAGGCCGTATTGACTTAAGTTGTCTCACCCGTCTCACCCCGGCCGACTATGCCCGCGGGGTAGGGCTGGCAAGGCTGGCGCCGCGACCGATGGATGAAAAGCTGGCGGACACTCTGACGCCGTTGAGGGCTTATCCCGGTGGCGCCTGGTTATGCGATGCAGCCCAGGCCGGGATGGAATTCTACGCCTTTTCCCAGACTATCACCACCTATGGCAATAGTTTCATCCACACGGGCTATAATTTCAGAAACACGATGGGAAGCTCCGTAAAAACCGGATTCTATCTGAATTTTTAGTATACAATTTGCTGTTGTATACAGAAACGCGGTGGCTGCCTTTATCAGACGACAGCCGCCGCGTTTTTCACGTTATTTAACTTGTCAGAACTGGAAACTGAGCGAGTAGGTGTGATTGCCGTTCAGTAATCCGAGGCTGCGGTAAGCGTAGTCGGCCCGGATGGTCAGGTTGTAAAGTCGGTAGGAATACCCGCCGCCCGCGGAAAGCCCGCGCAGTCTTTCCGAACCGCTCAGTCCTGTTTCATCCTGCTGGATGCTCCAGCCAAGACGGAGGCTGGCCGCGCCCCTGGCGTTGACCCGGCGGGTGAACTCAGCGCCGAGCGCGGCGCTCATCGGAAGGTTCGAGTTTTCCGCCACCTCGAAAGCGGTGATCAGTCTGTTCACCTCTCCGGAAATCGGTTCGGCTGAGACGGCGATCCGGAAAGAGGTGGGCAGGGGAAATGCGCTGGTGCGCCGAAGGCCCTGACGGGACTGGCGGCCGACATCCGATCCGGGGTATATGTCCTCCGGATCTATATCCGCGCTCAGCTTGTCACCCCCGAAACGCATGTTCGTGCCGAGGTTGGTCAGGGTGAAAGCCAGCCGCACCGGGATGCCCAGAACCTGTTCGTGATAATTGGTCCCCATGTCGAATGCCACGGCGTCCTGAGTCAGGCCGAATATATCCTCGTGGACGTTCTTGACTGTCAGTCCGGCGCTGAAACGGTCCGAGAAGTTATAAGTTATGACTCCGCCCGCGCTCAGGCTGTAAGCGCTGTAAAAAGCGCCGGTCCCCTCTGGTTGTGTTTCAGTGGTTATCTCCTGGTCGCCGCTGCTCAGCACGGAAAGGAAAGTTCCCAGCACAAGGCGCTTGTCCCAGAGCGGGACCGCCACCGCGCCACAGGCGTAACGGACATCCAGAGGGCGCTCGATGACGGTGAGGAACACCTCTTTTTTCTCCAGGAAGCCCAGTCCGGCCGGGTTCCACCAGATAGCCGAGATGTCATCCGCAGCGGCGCTGAAAGCTCCGCCCATCGCAACGCCGCGCGGCCCGACCGGGATAGTCAGGAACTCTGCCGCACGGGTGCCGACCCCGCTGAGACCTTCCACCCGTCCCGCTCCCGGATTGGAGAAACCCGCGCCCGAGGCGGCCAGGGACGGCCCGGCAATAGTCAGCCAGACTAAAGCAATCGCACTAAATGCCGTTATTTTAGAAGAGTTTATCATCCGCTGCCTGTCACTGGATTATGCTGAACTTGCCCAGAAATTCCTCGCCGGTTTCATCGTCCCGCACGTGGAAATAATAAATGCCGCTGGCCATCTGGTCGCCGAAACGCGTTGTCAGATCAAACGAGAACTGCCCGCTGTTACGGTCGCTCACTCCACCTACAGAGCCGTCCAGCCCTGGGGCGTGATGCAGAAGGTTGACCAGGTTGCCGCTGATAGTGTAAATCCGTATTGTCGCCCGCAACGGCAGGTTGGTGAACATTATCGCCCGCTTGTTCGGTCCGGGATCGTAAACGCTGCTGGCGATGTATGGATTCGGCACGACCCGGATGTTGTCAAGACGGCCGGGGGCGGTTGATTTCTGCGCCGGAGTAAGGTTAAGCGCCACCCGCATCCCGGCAAAAGGCGCGGTATAACGGGTAGTCACGCTCAACGAATTCAGGAAATCCATATTCAGCCGCCACTCGTCCCCTGAAGCCGGGCGAGCACTGATGTTTCTGATCTGCAATTCCACACCGCGTACATACAGACTCATCATTTCCGCTCCGGCATGATCCGGATCTGGGATGTACGCCGGTCTGGAAACCAGCGAGGTCAGCCACTGGGTGTTGCGGTGAAGTATCTGGTCATCGTATATCCAGTCGTGGCTGAACCGGTCCAGGGGCAGGAATCCCCAGCCATCCGCCACACGCTCGTTGAACCGGACCGGCACGTTGTTCGCCTCGTCCCACACATCGATGCTCCCATCCGCCAGCCAGCGGATTCTAAGAGAACCCGGCGCGAACTGCCCGGCCACGCAGAGCGTGCGGTTTAGCAAACCATTGAGCTGGGTGCTTACGAAAGGCTGCAACACATGGAAATTCTGGAAACGCAGCTCGCCCATTTCTTCAAAACTTCCGGGTGACCAATCCGTAAGCTCCAGGTAACCGGCCGCGCCGGAGGGTTTCACCTTGAGCGGGGCGACCTTGGCCAGTTTTAACGCTCCCTGGCGGAAATAGGCCGTGCCGTTGAACGCTGGACCATCGCTGACCAGCGGCCCGCTGAACGAGAACGGAACGACCTGCTCGGCCAGTTCATTCTCGGGGTAAAGGCCTTCGATACCGTGATAGGGGATGCTGAATGCGCCATTGGTGGTCGGCTTGCCGTCCGGTCCCTCGAAATGAATGTAGTGCATGTGGTTGCGCGTATCCGGCTTTGTATGGATTATCGAATCGACCACCAGGTATCCGCCCAGGCTGGTCACCTTTTCCGGATCGACTACACTGACGCTGCTCAGGTCCGAAGCGAAAGCCGATGCCACCGGGGCCACCGGCTCCTCGAATTCCACGACTTTTGTATCCGAGGTCAGGGCGTTGTCCACGCTTCCGATAGTAGATGAGTATGTCGGCAAGCCTGCGCTTACAGGATTGCCGTAATAATCGACCTGTTGCCAGGCCCCCCCGCCGGAGACTATGCTGGTGGAGTTGCTGCGCGGCACGACAAGCTGGAAGAAACGGCCCTGTGTATCCTGACGGCGGAAATTGATGCTGGATTCCAACGACTCGTTGCCCACCAGCACAGGATTGAAATCGTAGGCGGTCACCATGTAGAACAGCGGAACGCCGTTAACCAGGCTGCCGATGTCGTCCCCGCGGTCGGTGAAGCTGAATCCCAGACCGGTGTTAGCACCCAGCGGTATCTCCTCGACCACATCCTCCAGCCCCTGCCCGGTGGCTTTCGCGCGGGTGATAGAATAGGTGCGGTATTCGTTGTCCAGGTCGTATTGGGCGATCAGCTTGGCGTCCGAGGCGTTGCCTGTCTGTGAGCGGTAGACCCGGAAACCCTCGAAATCGCGGGCGCGGTAGCCCAGTCCCGGGAAATCCGGGGATTGGGGCAGGGAAGCGGCCTCCTCAGTCATGGAATATGGATCGACAGCTTCCACCGGCAGGTCATCCCAGGTGACAGTCACTTCGCGGTCGCCGGGTAGCAGCTTCATGTTCGGGGCCTGCGGCGGCGAGGGAACGACAAAGCTGTTGCGGTAGACCGTGCTGGCCGCTTTCCAGAGCTGCATGACCGGCTTAAGTTCTCCATCCGTGCTCAGGTTGTTGAGATTAACCTCGGGCTGAAGCGGCCGGGCGAAGAAAAACGCGGCAACGATGCGCTGGTATTCGCGCATGTCGTTTTCCGGCAGCTCAAAAGGCCCGGAGATTATGTTCTGACGGAGATCGCCGACGATGTCGGACAGAATCAGGTCGGCGTAAGGATCGAACTGCGGCGTCAGCACCTCGCGTGGATCGCCTGAATAAATCCGGTACGCTTCGGCATCGTCCACCGGATCGGGGCGCTCGCCGCCATTGGTGGTGATGGTGAAAAGGCTCATGCGCTCCGCTTTCTCTTCCAGCACGTCCTGATGGAACTCGAAAAACAGTCCTGTGCGCGGGTCCTTGATCCCGGCGTTGAGGATATCGCCGAAGGTCTCGTCAGTCAGTCCGTTTCCGGCCGGGAACAGCGAGTTGGGATTATCCATCCCGTCATGGTCTGTCGGCCCTTCCATGAAACTGATTCCGAGGAAAGCCGGGGCGCCGTCGAAATTTGCTTCCTTGAAATCGGAGTCGAAGGCTATGGACATGTTGCGCACCGGGCTGACCGCGCAACGGTCATCCAGGGCGTTCTCGCCGATGTCGAAATCCGTCCGGATGTTGACAAAAGCCTCACGGATGTCGTATGGGACCTGCACGCCCGGCGCGCTGACATAGCGGCTGGCGTTGTACAGGTCCCAGATCACGAACACCACGTCCTGGATGCTGTTGAGGGAGTACTGAAGGACATGCTGGCGCACCTCGACGCCCAGGTGCAGGCTGCCCGCGCCGCTGTTAAGCGGACCGTCCACATCCGTGTATATCCCGACAATGTCCTGTTCCGAGCGCACGTCCGGGATTAATTGCCCGTAAGTGGAACTGAGAGGGTTGCCGTCCTGGACCATGAACTCATCGGGCCATTCATCCAGGTCGGCCTGGACAGTGGAGAAATAAAGGCGGCTTTTCGGGTCATCCGGGTCATCGCCGGAGCGTCCCTCGCGCCATTCACTGTCGAATACGAGGTTGGTCTCGACCACGTCCGAGGCGATCCCGTCTCCGTCCGCATCGATTATACCCAGGACGTTCAGGCCGCTCTGAAAGATGTAGGCGTCCTCCGAGCCGGAGGGCCAGAATCCGCCCGGCGTGACCGCGCCGCGGCTCGGATCTACCGCCAGGTAACCGTTGTTGGACATGTTGAATTCCACCCGGTTGCCGGTGGAGATACGGGTCAGGAAAGAGGAGAGCGACGGGCCTGTCGCCTGACCCTTGCGCTTGCCAGTGTCGCCGGGTTTGCGGGCATCGGCGCTGACCGCGAAGGACAGTGACAGAATGGCTCCCATGGCGAGGAGCAGAGTGATCCGCTTGAATTGGTTTGCTGCCGTGGTCATTGAATACACCTCAGAAATCCACGCTCACGCCCAGCCTGATCTCCAGCGGGCGAAGGTAAGCCAGGGGGTTGTCCAGGCTGGCCAGAAGGTTGGCCAGTTTGAGGGCCACGATTTCATTCTTTGTTATATACCCGTCGCCGTCGATGTCCTGTATCTTCACCAGCATCGCGGCGTCATCCCCGCTGAGATTCCCGGTCTGCTCGGAACGGGTCAGGCGGTCGATCTTGTCACCCGATGCGTCCCTGAAATCCGGGCGGTCCTTGAAAGCCTCGCTCAGAATGTAGGCGTCCACATTCGCGCTGCCGGTGGTCGGGTTGATATAATCTATGTTGTAGTTGGTGAATCCGAAAATGTTGTAGAATTCCCCAAAAGCCCTGACTTTCAGGCGCGGTCCGAAATACGGCAGGTCCTTGTTTATTCTCAGGTTGAAATTTTTGTAGGACGGACCGCGCCCGTTGTTGTTAGAGCCGGAGGGGTAGCCGTTCTGGTTCAGATTGGTATAGGGCTGGCCGCTGGCGAACTGGAAAGTGGCGAACCCGCTTATATCGCTCATTACCTGGTCGACCCGGCCACCCTGGGGCCAGAATTCCGGCAGCTTGAAACTGTAGCGGATGTTGAGCTGATGAGTCTGGTCGTAATCCACCGGGCTAAGGCTGCGCGGCGGCGGCTGCACTCCGCGCTTGCCGGTTATCGGGTCGAAATAGGTCTGACGGCCGAAAGTGAGTATGTATTCTTTAGGATCGCTGGCCGTGGCGCGCGGGAACGCCAGCGTGTAGGTGGCGTCCAGCCCCCACCAGCCGCTCATCCTGCGGTTGAACGTGACCTCGAGGCCTTTGGCCGTGGTCTTGTCGCGGTTGGTGTAGACGCTCAGGATGGCGTTCGAGCGGGTGGAGGCGCGGCCGGTGACTCCGCCAAGCTCGAGTAGCTGCTCAGGGGTGAGCTGTCGGACGGCGATATCGCCGCGGACTTCGCTATGGTAACCCACGAAATCCAGTCGCGTGTTGTCGGTGAGGATGGTGCTGAAACCGGCCTCGAACATCACGCTCTGCGCCATCTCCAGGTTGCCGTTGCCGAATATGTTGTTCGTGTTGCCGCCCAGATCGAAGCGGAAATCCTGGTTCATGTGGCTGTAAATGTCCTTGAACGAGGGCGACTGGAAAAAATGCCCGTAAGACAGGCGCACCTGCGAACGGTCGGTCACCGGAAGGGCCACGCTCAGGCGCGGACTGTAGAATACCTGGGCCTCTGAACGGGTGACCGGATCATCGGGGCGCGCCTCGCCGATCACCAGGGGGAAATCGGCGCGCGTGTTCATGTAGTCCATGCGCAACCCATAATCCAGGACCAGATCGCCGAAATCCGCGATGTTCTGGACATAAGCCGAGGCGATAACCGGCCGGGTGTCATAGTAATCCTGGAACACGCCGCCGGTCTGGTCGAAATCGCCCTCCCGCAGATGGAAAAGCTTGATGTCCGCGCCGGTCTTAAGCCTGAAATAGCGGCCGAGCTGGCTTTCCAGGTCGGTCTTGATCGAAAATCGGTCCTCACGGCTGTTTTCCAGTTGCGAGATCAACCCGGAGTTAATGAACTGGGCCGAGTAGTCGCCGCGTCCGCCGGGAAGCTGAGTGATTGAAGTGGCGAAGGGGATATTGTTTCCCGGCACGGCCGAGGGCCAGAGTCCGCGTCCGGTTTCCAGTGTGCTGCTGCCGCCTGAGGGTTCGTGCTGCTCGCCCTCCAGGCCGCTGTTCGTTGTATTGCGGTAGATGTCGTCAACGCCGGTGCGTTCTCCGTTGATTATTTCGAGACTGGAAAGGCCGAAACCGCCCCATGTGTCCCGCTGAATCGATTCCAGCGCCGGCGTGCCAAGGACCAGATCGTTGCGGTATAGATTAGCGCGCAGCTTAATATTGGTGTTGCGCTTGGCGGACTGGTCGATAATCCAGTCGAACCCGGCGGTGGCGTTTGCGGTGGCGATCCGGGCGGCCAGGTTCGAACGCAGGGGATTGTTGAACAGGTTGGAATGGCTGTAAGCGCGTCGCTGCTTGCGGCTGTTCTGCGCTGTCACGAGCCATTTGAGGTTATTATTCTGGTACCAGGTGAGCTTGCCGGAAAGGGCGTACTGGTCATCGCTGTTTCCCGGCAGACGGGCGGGGTTGGGATTGGTGTAGATGCCCGCCCGGTTGGCCGAGCGCTCGTCATCGTAAGTGCCCAGGACGCCGTCCTTGCCGGTGAAATCATCCCCGGTGGTGAACTGGCGCTGGTCCCCGATCCCGTCTCCATCCAGATCCTGAAACCAGATGTTGCTGAACGAATACCTGTCTAACGCCTGTATACCCTCACGGTAAGAGTCGGCATCCAGAGCGCCGCCACCCTCGCGAGAGGCCGCAGAGTTCGGGTCGTACAGTCCAAGGGTGTTGAGGATGCCGTTCAGGCGTTTCATGAAAGCATCGTCGATCCCGCGGAATCCGCCGCTGGCCGGGCTGCGGTCGGCGCGTCCCAGAAGCTCGGCGCTTACGAAGAACGAGGCCCCGGACAATCCCAGCGGCCCGCCGGCCTCGGCCTGAAGGCGGTTGTAGCCGTAGTCCATGCCGCGCGGCATGAACCCGTCGCTTTCCAGTTGCAGGCTGCCTGAGAGCTGCCCGCCGCCCTCGCGCGTCACTTCGTTTATCACGGCCGATCCGGCTTGGCCGAACTCGGCGCTGAACCCGCCTGTGATCAGGCTGACTTCCTCGACCGCGTTCGTGGAAAGATACAGCGGAGTGTTGTCTGACTCGTAAGGCCGCTCGTTGAAACTGCGCACCAGCACGCCATCGATGTACACCGCCTGCTGGCCCTGCCGTCCGCCACGGATTCGGAACTGGCCGTATGGATCGGTAGTCACGCCGGCCTGAAGCGACAGTATCTGTTCCACCGACTCGGCGGGTATTTCTCCCGCGGTCCGGGAATCGAAACTCTGAGCGGTCTGGACATTGTCCCTGGGAATGAGCGGCGATTCGGGAGCCAGGACAGTGATCGCCTCCATCTCAATTACGCCCGCTTCCAGGGTAATGTTCAGAGTGGCGGTGTGTCCGGCGGAAAGCTGAACACCGCTTACTGTCCTGGCGCGATAGCCCGTGCGGTTGAAAGATACGGTCTGACGGCCGGGTGGAACGTTGAGAATAAAATAGTAGCCGTCCCCGGCCGAGACATTGCCCAGGCGCGTGCCCGCAATCCCCACCTGCACGCCCTCCAGAGGCTCCCCGCTGGCCGAGTCCCGCACCACGCCCTCGATCTTGGCGCCGGTCTGGGCGAGAGCGGACTGGGTCATACAGACGAGCGCGAGGGCAAGACTGAAAATGATTGAATAACTGAATCGATCCGGCAACAGGTGTTTCCCGCGAGGTGACACTTTTCTGTTCTCGGCGCTGTGCAAGGTGTCGGCTCATCCTGCTGGATAATGTGTGGTAAGATGCCGCTTATCGGTGCATTAAGTTAAAGCATTCTCCGGCTGCGCGCCAGAGTAAAACTTCAACCGGTCCTGAATTAAGCAACACTCGTGCCAGTCGCACAGGGGAAGACGGTTTCGCCGGCATTTTCACAGTCTTTTTATCGCGGCCTTGACAGCCCTGACGGACCGGATTAAATTGCAAACCTCAAACAGGACAGTGAAATCCGGAGAGGTGTCCGAGCTGGCCGAAGGAGCACGATTGGAAATCGTGTGACGCCAAAACGTCCGAGGGTTCGAATCCCTCCCTCTCCGCCATGATATGACGCGGCTTTCCCAGGAATCATAAGGGAAAGCCGCGTTTTTTTTGTGTTGAGGTGGGGGAAACCTTACCGTGAATCGCCAGATAAGCTCTTTTCTGACTCTATGCTTTAATACAGTAAAAAGGTCTGCAATTTGAAGATCAACCGTTTCATAATTTCTTGACTAGTCAAGTCTTAAAAGTTCTGTAAAATTGGATCAAGAGTTTCGGGTATAG
>CAYYNT010000032.1:0-42979 GCA_964473155.1 uncultured Gemmatimonadales bacterium
TGTTACATTATGTGTCAAATACCGAAATCACCAGGATTCTCCCCGGACAGCTTTGACAGGGGATAAATCATACTGCAAGTTCGACTATGCGTCTTTTCTGAGAGTAAGGAAAACCATTTCATCACCCTGCAATAACTGAACACGCCTCAAATCAGCTTGTAAGTCCCAGGCATAGGCACGGGAGCTACAGGCAGCGGTCCAAATTCGGAAGTTTTAGGTAATAGGTCCTGTTTTGCTGCCGATATCTCCTGCCAGGTCAGTTCCCGTCCGGTATAAACCGCCTCGCGGCCCAGGATAGCGGTCAAAGTGGATTCCGCAATCCGGCGGGCGTGGTTGAGCGGCCTGCCGCTGCGTATGCTTTCGATCAGGTCCGCGTGCTCCTGCACCTGGGAATTTACCCTGGCTCCCGCAAAGCGCCACCTGTTCTCCCCGGTGATAAACTGTCTGCCGTTCTGCTCCATTATAGCCATGCCTTTCGAGCCAACTATCTCCACGCCGACTTTCTGGTCCGTGCTTCCCCACTGGCGGCACATGCTCATGACGTGCAGGCCGTTCGGATATAAGTAGTCCACGGTGAAATGGTCATAGATGTTCCCGTAGACCGGCTCCACTCGCACCTGTCGTCCGCCAGCCCCGAGGGCTTTCTCGGGCAGAGCGTCCAGCACCCAGTTTACATTGTCCAGGTCGTGGATATGCTGCTCGACGATATGGTCACCGGAAAGCCAGGTGAAATAGTACCAGTCGCGGGTCTGCCACTCCATGTCGGACCAGCCGGGCTGACGGTCGTACTTCCAGAGAAAACCTGTATTATAGTAACATCGCCCGGCCAGTATCTCCCCGATCTGACCATCCTGAACCCGTTTCACGGTCTCGATGAAACCCGGATCGTGCCGGCGCTGGGTGCCGGCAACCACCGCAAGACCTTTTTTTGCGGCCAGATCCCCGCTCGCGATAAACTTCTGGACTCCCGCCACATCAGTTGCCACGGGCTTCTCGGCGAACACGTGTTTGCCGGCTGCCACGCAGGCCTCAAAATGAATCGGCCTGAACCCCGGAGGTGTGGCGAGCAGCACCAGGTCGACTCCGCTGTCGATCAGTTTCCTGTACGCGTCGAATCCCACGAAACAGTGATCATCTTTGACCTCAAAGCCCTTGAGCGGTCCTCCCTGGCGCTTGGGATCGGACAGGTTCGCCCGGCACTTGTCAAGGCGGTCTTTGTAAAGGTCGGCCAGGGCCACAAGGCGCACATTCGGAGCTGCGCTAAGAATATTTTCAGCCGCTCCTGTCCCGCGGCCTCCGCAGCCGACCAGACCAACCCGTAGCGGAGCCGCGTTTTGACCCGCGGCATTCTGCACGATCGAGAAACCGGCCAGCGCGGTGGCCGCTGCCGCCCCAGTTTTGAGGAATTCACGACGGGACTGCCGTATCTGTTCTTTTCTCTGGCTACCCATATAATCCCTCCTGATTCCGTGAATTAAACTTATCTCAATCGTTTCCCGCGTATTTCCGCGGAGTGTTCACCGCTGCCCCGAGCCGTTTCAAAGCCTGGGCGTAGCTGTTTCCGGTCAGTCCCAGCCTTGATTCCGGTTCGTGCAGAAGGGCAGCGGCGGCCGCGCAGAAGCCATCCACCCCGTTGTAAGCCAGGATCACGCTTTGACTTTCGGTCTTTACCATGGTCTCTCCAGTATGGATTCCGGTTTCAGAGTCTGACCCGGTATAGAAATATCAAGGAGTTGGGAGTTTTTCTCAGGTCCTTTTTTGGTATTCCCATAATTAATTAAGGTTTGGGCTGGAGCATAAATGTTTTGTATTCCAGGTTGTTCATCTTGAAGCAGAAAACGAATACTCCGGTAAAGAGGGAAAGGAAGCACGCAGCAAAATATCCATACCCGAAATAAAATTCACCAATATGCAACGAGAAATAACTGAGAGATATATTCAGGACAAGGAAAAGCAGATTTAGCAAAAGCGCCTCTCTGCGAAATTCAAAATAGAAAAGGAAAACATTGAGTATAAGGAACAGAGAATGAAGAAACGCACCGAGGATGCCAATGCGCATTATGCTCATCGATATCCAGTTCATATTGAGATATTTGACCACAAACGGCGTGGCAAAAATCGAAAGCAACGTCACCAGGCCTTGAACAGTAATTACATAGCCCAAGTTTCTTCTGATGTTTGTCATCATGCTTTCTTTCTGTGACATGATGCTTTCGAGTCCACTTTTCCCTGCTATTGAACCGTAATACGACCGGTAATGCCTGTAGAATGAAGTTTCAACCAGGAGAAGAAACAGCGCAAGAGAAGGAATAACAGTAAGATATGCAATGAAGATGGGGGCATCGTAGATAAAGCAAGTGTAGAGAAATGAGCCGTTGCTTTCACCATAACCGCTGAACCAGAATACAAATTTGTCGCTCCAGATAGCCAGGTTGTAGATAAATCCTGCTGCAAGCAATGTCGGATAATCCCTGAGATATCCAAGGAAATCCAGGCTAAAGCCGCGATCAGAGGGGAATTCGACAATCAACCTTATTGAAAGCAGAAGAAATATCACGACCTGGCCAAGAGTAAATCCAGAGATATAACCCGATATGCCGAACCTTGCTCCCAGCAGATACGCCGAAAAAAGACTGACAACAGCGCCGATTGCAAAAGACCAAGATATGCTTGCCGCATCCTTGGCCGCACTCAGGAATATCATCGCCACCCAGATAAAGCTGACCACAAGGTAAAGACCGTAGGCGCTGAAACCGTAAATCGCCGTCCAGCCGCTGAAGAAAAATATGAACGGAACGGCGATCAGGCTTTGCAGGATGCCGATGACTATCAACGCGCCGGAAAAAGCGGGCAGATACAGTTCATTCTCGTTTTTGTACAGCAGGTCCGCCAGATAGCGGGTGAGAGGAAGCTGAATCAGACCGACTGCGATGAGAGAAAAGGCATAGATGTATATAATAGTCGCGCGGAAAAGGCTCGCCTCGTCCCGCGGAAGGTTTTCGGTCTGAAATAACCCGAGCAGACCAATTACAAGAATAGAAACTACCCAGGGGCCGCTTGAAACGTTGACTGAATAAAGATAAGCCTTGATCCGGCTGAAATATGTGCCCTGATCCAGCATCTTTTTAAGTTCGAATCCAATACCTGCCATACCGATTCCCTCACAACCACCGGATTCAACCGATATATTTGCGGTAAAGATTCAGATACGCAAAAGTCAGGTCCTTTTCGTTGTAAAAACGCTCCACTCTTTTTATTCCAGCCTGCCCCATCTTTTCTTTAAGTCCTTCCGTTGTCAGGATTTTCATTATGCTCTGTGCTGTCGCCTCAGGATTGGCCAGGGGCGTTACAATACCGCTCGGCCCCAGGTTGCGGTCTTCAGTCAGATTGCCGTTAAGCAGTTCCGAACAGGCTCCGACATCTGTGGCGACACAGGGAATCCCACAGTAATTTGCCTCCAGGATAACCAGAGGCTGTCCCTCGCTTATGCTTGTCAGCACCAGGACATCGAGCTTCGGGTATTCAGTTCTAAGATCGATGCGGCCGGTAAATTTCAAGCATTTTTCCAGCCCGAGCATATCGACCAGACTGCGGCATTCAGCAAAATATTCCGGATCTTCATCGTAAGGTCCAATAATCCGGAATTCCGAGTCCGGTCGATTTTCGTAAACGATCTTGCAGGCGCGGATAAAGGTTTTGACATCCTTAATCGGGACCACTCTCCCCACGAAACCGATGCGAAAAGGACCTGTTCGGGGCTGTGCGCTTTTCTTGACCGGAAAGGCCTCCAGGTCAATCCCGTTAGGTATAATCCGGGTCCTGGACGGGTCAGCGCCTCCGGCTATCTGCATGGCTCTATTATTTCCGAAAAGAGTGATGATCTCTTCCGCATATTCGTAGGTCATTCGGCCCAGATGGTCGAACAGTGTTATCCACATTTGCCTGAAAGGGCTTATCGTGGCAGTAATCAAGCTCCGGTCGACTTTCCTTTCATAGATCCAGCGAGCCTGTTCAATTTCGATGCGCCTTTCATTTGTGTAGATGCCATGCTCTGTCAGAATCATCGGTGAACCGTATTTAAGCCGGGCCATGACGCCTGCCAGTCCGGCGTATCCGGTGCTGATCGCGTGATATAGTGATGCCCGGGGTATTTTCGCGTCGATAAGACGCAGGATAGGCAGATGTGAGTATCGCCAGGTCCAGAAAAAATCAATGAATGAATCGTCAATTCCAAGCTTTCGATATTCCCGGACCAGTATATTCCAGGTCCTTCTGTCGAAAAAAAGTTCCATTGGACTTATTACTCTGGATTCCGGGTCTGCGAACATCCGGAATACCTCGGGAAGAAGAGAATAATCATGGCTGCCGATCTTTTCATAAAAATCACTCAACAGTCTGTAGGCACGTGAAGCAGAACCTCTGTTTGCGGTTTCGGAGAGCTCGTAATCATGTATAGTAACCTCATTTATCCCGACAACATTGTCAGGAACCTCGTAATTATATTCCCGGTAGGTTTCGGATGACGGTACTATTGTAAGCAGGGAGAAGTGTATCTGGGGCAGAGAGCGAACCAGATTGTGCACCCAGGAAGAAACTCCGCCCGTGATATATGGATAGGAACCTTCGAGAATCAGGCAGACATCCGCCATATGGCAATTCCTGTATCAGAAGTCCAGAATTTTTCTTACGGCCAGGCGCAATTCAATGGCAAGCGGTCCATCGGGATCCACGGCTATCCTCTGTATTATCGGATCGACGGCCCATTTATTTCCGGGTTTACTGACCCTGAAAAGCGCCTGGCGGGCAATGGATTCCGGACCATCGAAAAGCATTTTCTTCCAGATGGCCCGTTCCGAGGCAGTTTCAAATTCTCCGAGCTGGTCAAGCCATGATGATCCCAGTATCTCCTGAAATCGACCGGCTGTTCTGCCACTGTCAAAATAAGCCCGTATCTCATCCGGAGCAGACTGGTTCAGTCGACCGGTGAGTCGTTCCAGTGCCTTTATCGTTTGCGGAGACGCTTTTTCGAAATCCAAACCATGTAATAGAGAAAGCGCTCTTTTTACGCTTTCAGGATTCCATTTCAATTCAGCAAGCAGACTGATCATCGCGGCATCCATCCAATCATCTCCGGGCTTCCATATTTTCATAAGCGGCCGGATATCACCATCAAGCCTCCGGTCGAGGCCAGCCATCGCTTCTTTCCTTATCTCCGGATTATTACTCTGCAGGGCCAGGTCCGCAATCAGTTCCAAGGCGCCATCCGCAGTGCAACGCCCGATCAGGATGGTGCTGAGATATGCGATATTTTCGATTTTTGAACTCAGGTTTGCTTTCAGGAATGCAAAAATCTCTGCATCGCTCTCGTTCCACCTGATCCCGTCAAGCATGGCTTGAAGTATGACTTCCTTCAAGGTGGAAACCGCATCATCATTCCCGCCCAGTATACTGACAAGCCGCGGGCATTCATTCAAATGCCTGACCATCCTGACCGCTGCCATTACCGCAAGATAGGCCATAAGTGGATCGTCGGCATCCATTAATTCAAGCACCGCTGGAAGATTACTATTATCACCCAGATAGCCCAACCCCTCAAGCGCGGCATAACGAAGGGCGGAGGGCGTCTGGGGAGAAATGAATGCGGGCAGTATCGCCACTGCACCGGCGAGCTGGCGCTGGCCCATACGGGTAAGTACATAAGCTTGAGTATCTTCGTCATCGCATGTGCGGAGCAGGGAAAGCATTGCTTTAAAAAGTGTTCCCTCTTCTATCTCGCCGACAAGCCACCCCGCGAACTTTCTGAGTCCAGGATCGGGTCCTGTGGAAGCAGTTTTAAGCAGGATCTTTGCTATACCTTCGTCCGAGGCTTTCGAAAGCAGCTTTAGAATCAGCCTGGTGACATCCGGATCATTTTCATCCTCAAGCCTTTTTATGAGATAAGGGAGCGCCTTTCTGCCAGCCTTACGGTTAAGATTCAGGGCCGCAGCCTCTCTTACCCGAGGCTCCTTTGAATCGAGAACCGGCAGGAGTTTCTTCCAATGCTTGAACGACTGCATCGCCCCCAATGTGTTTATGGCTTCTATTGATCGCTCCGCATCTTCATGTTCAACAAATTGTTCCAGCCTTTTCACCGCATCGGCCGAGCCGGTTGTTCCGAGCGCCCGGAATGCCGTTTTAACGAGTTTCATATCACTGTCATTCAGGAATTCCGCCATTCTGTTAACAACTTGAGCGCCCTTTATCCCTGCGAGCTTCTCAATAGCGCGCACCCGGACATTCGTGTCGCCTGTATCAAGAAGATGGCTGTAGAAACCGTAACGGGCTCTTGAATCCATATTCTCGACAATCCGCTCGACTTCTTTTCTGGTCGCAGGATTAGGAGATTTGTAAAGTTTTTCAAGAAAAGGCCGGCTGCTATCCGGCTGCACCTCGCTGAGAATCCTGCAGAACATCAATTCCAGACTGCGCGCATCCCCGCCTTCAAAACCGGTCAGGAAGGCAGTGAAATCACCTTGATTCCCGCTTTGGACAAAGGCATGGAGCTGCTTTATCGTTCTCTCGTCATGGAATGACGGTTTTCCGGTATTGGCAACTGTGTCCAATAGTTCCATCTCCGCCTGCTTTATTCGAGTTCATGCCAGAGTGAGGCGGGAGCTTTGATTTCCGGGGCGGCCTCTTTCATCTGCATGATCCGGCCGCTGTATTTGACAAGACTGTCGAATTCCCTTCTACGGAAAAGAACATCACAGAGGTTGAAAAGAACGTCCGCACGATCCGGCTGTTCCCTCAGCACCCTTTCCAGGCTTTTCAACTCCGCTCCGCTGTCTCCGCGGGCGCGGCAAATGTAAGCCTCCGCAAGCTCAAGCCTTACTCCTGCAGCTTCCTGGCCATAACGCCGCCGGAATTCATTAAGTAAAATTTCGGCCCTTTCGAGATAATGGTCTTTTCCGACCTCGTCCACCAATCCACTCGTTGCATACTCAGTAAGAGTCTGGATCAATCTTATCCGTAGTTCCACATTCTCCGGCTCAAGGTCAAGTTTGTCTGACATCTCGCCGATTGATCCCGCGATCCGATCCTCAATCCGCGAGAGAGCCGTGGAGGCATAGGAACGGATGTCATAATTCCCATCTGCAAGAGCCTGTTTGAGAAGCGAAACCGCAACGGGCAGCGAATTATAATCCTCTGTCAATCTTCCGATAAGAGCTTTTTTGAGATTCCGGTCAGTGCTCCTGATAATATCGGCATAAGACTGAACCAGTAATTCGTAACGGACAATTTCTTCAACAGTCGTGGGATAACTGCGCTCCTCCGTGATTTTAAATCTGTCTGACATGAAATCATGTGATGCCAAATATCGGCCCCCCCTCCTTGGACCCAGCCTGCGGAATAAGACAAGCGCCGCAGCCGCCGGAAGCCCCAGAAAGGGAATAAAAAGGATCATTACAAGGTAGAGAATAGGGAAAAAACGGTTGATCGGAGCCGGTTCGACAATGTAAAGCCCTTCAGCGGTCAGCAGGGCGCCGGCCAGGTGAAGAGCCAAAGGCAGAACGATCTGCGTGTCAACACCGAAGTAGGACTGCATTACATGCCAGGCCGAAATCGCCTCGGCTGTCAGGCCGAGAGACAGGAACAAAGCAGCTGCCAGGTGTATCACTGACCTGCCCATCAGAAATCACCTTTCGCCCCACGCACCAAGAGATTCTTTGAGGCCATGGTCGGAATGACGGGTAGGCCGTGTCCCCACGCTTATCTCATAGTGAAGGCTTTCATCTTTCATTATGCGTTCCCGATCGCCTTCTATCCCGGAATTTTCTCTCATTTCTACACCCAAGTATTCTGTTTCATCCGGATGCAACTCCCGGAATATCTTCAACTGTATTTCAGAGGCGCCCTCACTCTTGCCGCCAGGCGAAATCGACTCAAGTCTCTCCCTGAACGATTCCGACAACCCGGCCCGCAGAAAATTCCGATCCCTGCCGAGTTGATCGAGCGTTTCAAAAAGATTTTTCTTGAAGAGCTGGTACAACTGTATTGCTGTGCATTCGCTTTCCGTACTACTGTTTTCTTTTCCGACAGCAGTCCCGAGCGAGGGGGACACTCTGAGAATGCCTCCGTATAGCATGAAATTCAGAATCCAGGCGGACAGTTTGGGGCTTGACTGCTCAAGTTTCTGTTTTTCTTTTATCTCGCCATCGCCACTAAATCCCCCCAGAAAATCCTGAAACAGTTGTTCCGTATCGACTGTCTGGCGCTTGAACGGCTCCAGCGCCTTACTATAGGTCCTTTTCGATACGCTGCCTCTGGACAGTGAATCGATTCCACGTTCAAGATCGGCAAGAAGCTCATGATGGCTTTCCATCTCGATGCTGAAATCCGCAGTATAGAAGGACAGTGCCAGACGTTTGCCTGAATCTGTATACGGGTGAAAATCAAACCGCTCAATTTCGGCCACAATATTCCGGATAACTTCATCCGAATCCGCGGCTGCCATTATCGGAAAAGTTATTGCAAACTGATTATCCTCCTTGAATTCCGAAACCATGACAAATTCGCCGGCCATGCGGTTGATAATGCGTGAGAGTATGGAACGCAGTTCGTCTCTTTTTTCAGCCACGATCCGGTTAAAATCCTCGATCCGGATCAGGCCGACAGAAAGCGGAATAAAATGCTGTTTCGCCCTGGCAAACTCCTGCTCTATCCTGCTGGAGAAATAAGAATAGGTGAAGAGTCCCGATTCTTCGTCCAGCATACTTTTGCTTTTGAGATTCTCGATTATCTGTTTTTCATCCAGGACTTTTCCCCACCAGTTGAGCATGGTACGGAACAGTTTGAAGGAGTACGGATTATACTGCAGGAAAGGCATCTTATATATCGCAACCAGACCACAAGGATGCCCGGATGAATCCAGCAACGGCCCGGCCAGCAAAGCTGCGTTGCCGCTTCTCCCGGAATTTTCCTTGCTCATCAGTTGCGAGACAAACGCCAGCCCCCTGGTTTCCAGCGCGCGGGCGATGACCGGATCAGACAAGGGATCCTCAGATTCCGGAAGACCATCACTCTTTCCGGTGCTCATCTGAGGAACCAGTTTACCTTTTTCCATATCGAACAGAATTACCTGGTCGGCGGAGAGGTGCTGTTTTACAGCCCGCAACAGGGACAGTTTTACTTCAGGTATTTTCATGTTTCGAGTGGCCGAAACCATGTCAAACAGGTCTATTACCGTGTCGAACTGTCCTGTTATCCTATTCTCCAACTGCTGAACGGCCATATCAGCAGCCTGGCGTTTAAGTTCAGCATCCTTGAGTTTCGCTTCCCGCTCGTTGAGTTGCTCTTCCAGTTTCAGGACAAAATTCTCGATCCGGTTGCGATTCAGGCCATATACTGCGGAGACCGCAAGGAAAAGCACCGGTTCCCTGAAATCAGAGAATAGAGTAAGGGAGGAATAGGTATATGTGCTGCTGCCCGGCAACACAACGAGCAGAACGTACAGGACTGAAATCAGAAGTGAAGCGGCAAGGCTTTCGACCAGGTTGAAACGCGCGGAAACCAGAACAATTGCAATCCAGAACGGATGCGGAGAAACAGTCAGAAAGCCGATATCCGACGGATTAAGCAGGTAACCGGCCGCCAGAATCAGCCCGGCGATAACCAACGCCTCCAGGGGACCTTGCCAAAACGCAAAAACGTTCCCTCCTTTTTCAGGGCGGGAATTATCTTTATGGTCCGGTCTGTTCTTTTCAGTTTTGCTCATTTCAGCAGTGAAATTACCTTTTCAGCCAGTTTGAGAGGGACGAAAGGTTTAGGCATCACCTCTGCGCCAAGATCGAACAACTCGCGCATCTCGTTTTCATTAATCTTCTTCGCGGTTAACATAATAAACCTGGCTTTTGCATTGGCCCCGGTGGACGAAACCCGGCGGATGAATTCGAGACCGCTCATTCCCGGCATCATAAAATCCACCAGCATAAGCCTGAAAGATTTCTTTTCCGCCAGTGAAAGGGCCTCCGCCGGATCGTTGGCAACCGTCACCTCAAAACCTTTCTTTTCCAGCACAAAACTGGTCAGGCGAGTGATATCCGGCTGATCGTCAAGCACAAGTATTGGTATTTTATCCATTGGAGCGAATCCTGTCGTAAATATCAATGGTGGAATATCAACCCAGCCCTTCCCTCACGGTAATGTCCGCTGGTCTGGTTCTGAATGCTCTCTGAAGCGAAAAGGCCCCCAAAGTAAAGAGAGACGGCGGGACCTATATCGAGGCTGAATTGTCCGTCAGCGCCGTAAACATCCCCCGGCTTGAGATTCCTTTTGGGGTCAAATCCTCCGAAAAATCTCAGATCGAGACCAGCGCGGCTGCGAAATACAAAATGTCCACTCAGATTCAGTGTAATGGTGCGAGTGTCATGAATCAACTCGATCACCCCTCTATATTTATCCCTCTGGCCTGAGTGGTAATGGTTGTAACCGATGTAAGCTCCCAGTGTCCGAAGCGGCTGGGCTGCACCGGCTGAACCCTTGAAAAAATACCGGCCGAAATAGAAGATCGCCTGGTAATCCTCTCCTAAATAATCCCCGCCGCTGACCCTGAATTGCCGCCAGGCTGACTCCGCAGATACGAAAAGGTCCACGGGCAACGGCAGATAACAGCCGGCATTTGCCTGATCATACAGCCCCCCGTTGATCACCGCATCCACCGGACCGCTCCAGATCTGATTCTTCCCATAGCGCAGCGAAAGATTACCGCCGGCAGGCAGCCGCTCACTGAACGAAAGCCCGATCTCTGGTCTTTGCTCCAGGTATCCAAACCGTCTGGATCCATGCAAAACGAATTCCAGATCCGGTCGCGGTGCGAGGATTAATTTAAGGGCTGTTTCATCCACCGTCTCCCTGAAATTGTACCCCGCAGTGTTGATTCTATCATGATACAGGCCCTTTTTCCACAAGATTTCAAAACCCAGGCTCTCCAACGGATATAACCGGCTGAACAGCCGCGGAGCGTAAGTGCCGCCATCAGGATAACCTGTACTCTCAAAGAGGATTCCGCTGGCCGGACCCCTGCGTTCACGCAGAGCTTTGCGCATTTCCAAAGCTCTTTCCCTGATCGCGGGAGCGGGCTTGATCCTGAGAATATCGTTTATCACCTGAAAGGCTTCGCGCCATCTGCCGCTCAATGAAAGCGCCTCCGCGAGATCCAGGCGAGCCTGAGAATTTTCCGGTTGCAGTTCCACTGCCTTCCGAAAGGATTCGGCCGCCATTTTCCAGCGCCGGGTGGCGAAACTGATTCTTCCGGAAAGCATTGCGGTTCTAAGGCTCGTCATCTTCGGGGCCTTCTCTGCCGGTATCATAGCAATGTACTGATATGCCTGACCGTAATTGCCCGATTCGGCGAGCATTTCTGCCAGATCGGCAACCTGTGTGCTGTTGCCGGGATCATCGTCCACTATCTTGCGCATCATTTCCAAGGCTTGTCCACGGTCGTTCAGACGGAACAGAATCCAGGCCCGCCGGGTCCTTTCATAAGGCGTAAGGGCCCGGTTTCTGGTTGAATCAAGCCGGGCAAGAGCAAGCTGGTAGAGACTGGTTTCCCTTCCGGTATTTTTTGTGCGTAAGTATTCGGCGAGCAGGTAAGCAGTCTCGAAATCCCTTTCATCCAGGGGGATTGTTTTTTCAAGAATCCGGGCGGCTTCCGGCGGATCGCTTTCGAGAAGTGACACACCGAGTCCCTTCAGAGATATGTAATCATCCGGGGATATCTTGAGAGCCTGCCTGAAAATTTCAGCCGCCCGGGTGGGATATGCCCGCGCCAGCACTACACCGGCCGCTGACTGGAGAATGGCGAGCGAATCGGAGTAGCGGGCGGCGATACGCTCACAGGAGGAGAGAGCAAGAGAGTCCTCGCCGTCCTGAAATATACAGTCCGCCAGAAGAAGCTCGAACTGCGGTCCTGTTTCGGGGTGCGCGGAGATGAATGTTTCGAGAAGCTTTCTTGTATCTGAAAATCTGCCGTTATCGTGGAGGAGAAACGCAAGGTCAGTTATGTAGGCCTGGCTTTCCGGATAAAGACGGACAAGCCTCCTGAATATCGGTTCGGCCAGACTGTCTTCTCCTGTCCGGCGATAGACCGCCGCCAGATCTGCCAGGATGTATCGATCATCGGGATGATTTGCGGCCAGAGCGGACAGCACCTGTTTGGCCTGATTCAGATTGCCGCTCTCCAGGTAAGCCCTGGCCCTCAGGAGTGAAGAGCGTTTCAGGGCTTCGGATGAACCATCCCCAGCATTCGCGCAAATCACAGCCGAAATCTGGCAAATGATCAGCATGGCTGCAATGGCGTATGTTCGCAACAGAAACTTCATGGCTTAACCTTGTCGAGTTCAAGCAGAGCCTTATCGTACTGCTTGTCTGCGATCAGCGCCTCGGCGTAATCGTTGACCAGATCCCTGTCGCCCGGTGAATCCAGGACCAGCTTCCGGTACAGTTCAAGCGCCTTGTCTGTCCGTCCCGTGCGGTGCAGCGCCCAGGCTTTTCTCCTCAGGGAATAACTGTCTGCCGTGGTTCTTTCCGCCAGATCAAGATAGCGTCCATAGTAAAGGACTGCCGTTTCGCTCTCCTGGATCGAATCATATAAAAGGGCCATGCGCCAGGTCAGTTCCGCGTCATTCACGGAACGTGATTCCAGCCGTTCCAGATTGGCACGGGAGACTCCCGGCTCCTTTTCTGCGGACAGTTCGGCCAGACCTATCAAAGCGGTCTCATTGTCCGGAGCGAGAGCGAGCGCCTTCCGATAATAACCGGCGGCCGGCTCTGCAAGCTGAGAGGAGCGGCATAGCTCTCCTGCCCGGACCAGCACCCCGATATCGTTGTAATGACTTGTGCAAATCTCCTGGAGAATTCGAACCGCCTCGGCGGTTTTTCCAGCCTGTGCGTAACCTGTCGCCATGAGAAAGGCCGCTTCTGTATCTTTGCCATCTGCTGACAGATAGAGTTTTTTAATATAAATCTCTTTAATGTCTCCGTCCGGAATGGCTTTCACTGTTTCCAGCATGGCCTGCCTGAAACCGGTTGAATCCGGATATGTTCCGACAAGCTCATCCAGAATCCGGGCCGCCGCCTCATGACGGCCCAGGTTGTTCAAGGCCCGGGCCTCCATCAGGACATATACGGTTCTTGATGGATCCTCGGCGGCAAGCCCTCTGAGAGTTTCCACCTCTGATTCGTAATCTCCATTCCAGTCATAGGCCTGCGCAAGCTGCAAGCGGCGCTCGAGATCCTCCGGCCACCTGCGGCAAAATTCTTCCAGAGCGTCCTTAAGCTCTTTCTTGTATTCCTCTTCCCACAGGAGAGAAAGATACAGTTCCCAATAGCGTTTTTCTTCCGGTTTCTCTCTGGCAACCATCCGGACCAGCCCCAGAGCGTCAGAATTTCTATTATCGTTCCAGTACAGGTTCGCCAGCCAGAAACGAATCTCCGGCGGGGGATTGTCAGCGGCCTGTTCCTCCAGGAACTGGAGCACAGTCTCTTTGTCCGGGATTCTTTCCATCAATACTGTTATATAGTTGCGGTAGGCATCAGGATTGAGCCGGGGCCGGTAATAAAGCCTTACCTGTTCGATGGCGCGGCTGTATTCCCTTCGATTAAGCAGGGCCTGAACCATGAGGTCGAAGATATCGCCCCTGTCCGGAAAACGCTCATGCAGCCTTGAAACATAGCCATAAGCCGTTTCCTGATTATTATAGACAAGAATCCGTCCGAGTTCGGCAGACAACTGAAGTGAGTCCGGGAAAATGGCAGTCGCCTTTTCCAGAGTGTTGACAGCCTCGGAAAGCCGCCCCATGCCGATGAAAAGTTCGGTCAAGGCCCGCCATTTCTCAAGGTCATGAGGATAAAAGCGGATCAGGCGCAGAAGGTTGGTTATTCGAGGCTCGGTCTGCTGCCTGGTCTGGTAGTAGGTATCCAACTGATACAGGGCCTCGCTGTCAGCGGGTGACAACTCGATTATTTTCTCGAAAGTCCGGACGATGTTATCAGGATCCATGATCGTTATATACGTTCTTGCCAGACGGCGCAGCGAGACCGTATCATCCGGATTCAGACGGAGGCGCTTCTCCAGAAGTTCGGCCGTCTCATTGTACCTTCCCGAACCGTAAAGGTTATCCAGCCTCTCGGAGAAAATAGCTGAATCGTGCACCGGCCTCTTTGATTCAAGCCGGTCGAGTTGAGCCAAAGCCTGATCATACATATAACTGTTTCTAAAGATTATCGCCCGGTCCAGCCCGGTGGGGATAAGGAGGATGGCGCACAGCGCCGTGGAAAGAAAGAAGATCGCAATATGTGAAAGCTTGAAACTCATCGCGCAATTCCGCCTATCGAACAGCCGACACGGTGATTTTTGACCTGCCATTCAAGGGGATGCGAAAATCGAGCCTCCCGCCGGACCCGCTCACTCTATCAATGCTGGTCCGGCGGCTTCCATTGTACGCTGTTATCCTGTATAGCCGGTTTGCCGGCAGATTCAACCATACATAATCACCTTTGGCGTGACAGAATGAATCAAAATTCCATTCCTTGCCAATTGTGCCGGCAAGGTTTGTCAGTTCTGCATCAGACTCGTACAGATAAGCGGAGCCCGGTTTTTCCGGGGTGAGGACAATCCTGCTGTTTTCCCTCTGGTCAAGGAATATATAAAGTCCTCCCTGATAATGCCTGAAACCCAGAACGCCTGCTGAGGATTTCAGATCGGGATAAAGCAGACAGTTGTCGAACCTCATGGTCCTGCAATCCCCGTAGCCGCTTACTGTCCAGCCGTTCTCTCCATTTTTTTCAATCCTGGTGCTGATAAAACCGTTTACAGTTTTTACATAGCGCGAGGCGTACACTGGGATGACAGGCTGTGCGCCGACCCAGTCATAGATCGTTTTCAACGCATAGACCGAGGCGGGTCTTTCTCCTGAATAAAAATGGTAGTAAACGTTTATCGGAGATACTCGTCTGGGCGATTCCGTATTCTTGTATGTCTGAATGACGTTCTGGTAGCGCCCGAAATCCCTGGTCCATAGGTAGGTATAAAGGTTCTCGTTGCTGTTGCTGCTGAAAACCTGATAATAAGGACCCACCTGCCTGTAGAGGGGGGACAGGTGCATGTAGGAGGGGTAGATTCCATCGAAACGGCTGTCGCCGCCGTTCAGGTTGAGAATGCCGCTTTCTGAGCAGGTCCGAAGAGCCTTTTCATCGGGAAGGCAATTACCCGACCATTGCAGCACTCTGCATTCTTTACCCGCGGGAAGAAGTTTGTCCTGGATGTATTTGCTGGAGAAAACTATTTCCCTGGCAGGATTGTATACATATCCAGGTATGCTGTAAGCCAGCAGTGCGCCATTGGAGGGAGTTTTATCGCTGAACGCTTTAGTGTATTCGGTCAGGGCCTGGCCGGAAATGAGAGAGGTATTCCAGACTATCGGGTGCGAAAAAGTGTGCGATGCCGCCTCGACATTATCCAGATTGAAGATTCTTTGCGCTGTTTTCCTCTTTCGCAGACTGCCGAAATAGTCCATGTCTATTTCCGAGGTAATAACTGAGACAGTAAAGGGATATTGGGGATATGCCCTCAGGATTCTATCAAAGATGATCTCGGCGGATAAGAAATTTGGATCGACCAGGGACAGGTTGCCGAAACCATCTCCGTCTATATTTGAATAGAAAATTCGTCTCCCGTTGATTGTCGTGCAGTCCGGCCTTGGGGAATCTTCTACCCCAAGCCCTTGAGAAAAAAACTCAAACGGATTGATAATCCACTGGCGTTTGAAGTTCAACGGATCCATGTATCCGGCATACCCCTGCAACGCAACAGCGCCTGAAGGACCGGTGACAACCGCATCCGATACCTGACCGGTCGAACTCAAGGCGATCTTAAGGTGGATCCGGTTATCCGCCCGGGTAGATATGACCTGCCGGAAAGGTACTTTTCTGGGTTCCGGTTGGCGCTCGAAACCGGCTACGAGTGTATCTTTAAACAGGATTGTCGCATCCACGGCGAAATCGCTTGAGCGACTACCGAGTTCGAGGCCCATCCTGCCAAGCGTTTTATTGATTACCGGGAGCGGGATGCTTACTCCATTCGCGGATTCAACGAGGGGACCGGGACCGTTGAGCAGAATCACTTTCCGGCCGGCCGCAAGCTGGTCGGCCAGCCAGGTCCAGAACTTTTCGGCGTCCTTCATCTTCGATGAATTCTGCCAGTAGACCACAGCCCTGTATTTCCGCATCTCCTGGTCAGCCGGCAATCCCTGGTCGATGTCCTGGTATTCCATTCTCAGGCCGAGATAGTTGAGTATCATTTCCACGTTCAACCTGAGTTCATTGTTGAGCGAAGTCTGTCTGGCCTCCGAGCTGTACAGACCGAGAACATCCCGCAAAAACGGCTGCGCCTGCAAAACAGCCGGGACCTCAACCGTCATTAAGACCAATGCTGTCAATATCCCGTAACAAAATCTCAAAATATTCTCCGTTCAGTTGTTCTCAGAAAAAAAGCCAGCTATTATGCCGGAGAATGAGATTTTTCCGGCCTGATTGCAGCGTATCGCGTTTATACATTTTCCGGATGAATTTTTAATAACATTTTATCAAAGATATCTTTATTTGGCAACTGGCGTTCCAGTCAGCGGCCGAATAAGTAACCGCCTGACATAAAGACATATCGCACCTTTGTTTGCAACCGTGCAAATACCATGGTATAATAAGCTGAGTTTTAAGACGAGGTTTCACGATGCCAATCCAGGCCGAAAATATGTTTCCATCTGCGGGGGAATCCAACGGATGAACAGGCTTTTTCGACTGATGCTGGCTATACTGTTTTTAGCCGGCTGCGCCGGAGTGAAAATGATTACAGTTCGGCCCAAAGAATCAAACGAAACTCTTATCAATCCAGGGCGCGGATTTGCTTCCTCATTCCGTTTCAACGATGAAATGCAGGGTGTTCTTCATCCTCATTGCACAGTAGCCCAGTTCAGTTTCTACTGGGATGAACTGGAGCCTGTGGATGGAGAAATTAATTTCGGATTCCTCGACAGCCTGCTTTCCCGGGCAAGGATCAACGGACAGAAACTGAACTTCAGGGTGATGTGCCAGAACGGGCGGGTCGGTGTGCCACAGTGGCTGAGGGATGAAGGTCTCAAAGGCCATCCATACCCGGATGGCTCAGGCTGGCAACCGGAATACGACGATCCGCTGTTCCTGGAAAAGCATTCCCGATTGATCCGTTCATTGGCCGAACGCTATGACGGGCATCCGGATATAGATTGCATTGATATCGCTTCACTTGGAAGATGGGGTGAATGGCATACCTGGGAAACCGGTGACACTATGCCTTCGAAAGTCCTGCAGCAGAAAATTACAGACCTCTATCTTGAATCTTTTAGAACGACCCCCCTGGTCATGCAGATTGGCGGCGGAGAGATGCTCGCCCGGGCGGTAAAGGGCGGCGCCGGCTGGCGAGCGGACTGTTTCGGAGATATGGGAGAGGATTCTGCGCAGTGGAGCCATATGCGGTCATTCTATCAGCAGGCTCTGGATGCGGCAGATGCCAGCCTGGCGTGGAAGAACGGCCCGGTCGTTTTCGAGTCCTGCTGGACTATGCAGCATTGGTATGATAAAGGTTGGGATATAGATTACATCCTGTCTGAAGCCCTGCGCTGGCATGGATCAGTCTGGAGCAACAAATCCGAGGCCATACCGGAGCAATGGTGGCCCAAAATTGTGGAATTCGAAAAAAAAATGGGCTATCGCTTTACAGTAAGGCAGTTCGTCTATCCTTCCAGGTCAGGACCGGGGGATGATTTCACCTGCCGCCTGGAGATTGAGAACACTGGCGTCGCCCCCTGCTACCACAACTTCCCGCCGACCTTAAAGCTTGAATCTTCAAAAAACGGTTACGCGGTCTGCCTGCGGAGCGAAACCGATATTAAGTCCTGGATGCCGGGACTTTCCGAAGTCGAGATCCGTCTGGCAATCCCCGGGAATATCCTCAACGGCAGTTACGTTTTGAGTCTGGCTCTGCTCGATACTTTAACAGGAAATCCGGCGATTCATCTGGCCAACGAAGGCATAGATGATCATGGCTGGTTGAATCTTGGGCAGATAGAAATCCATTGAAACCGCCAGAAAAGCGAATTGAATGCTGGTATTAGCGCCAAAGCCGGATTCAATTAACTAAAGCGCCAGCTTGTATTTTGCTGGATATTGCAAGTATAATTACAAATGACCGATTCGTCAGTTGCCCATAAATCTGAAGGAGAATTCGCACACTTGATCCCAATGGCTAAATCCTTCTCCATTTCACATCTTTTTGACCGCCAGGCTTGTCATGTTTATGTGAGCAGTTCGGCGTGTGAAGCCACCGGATACAACCGGAAAGAGCTGCTCGAAATGACGGTCTTTGATACCTATCCGGATATCAGGAAGAAAGACTGGGATGATTTGTGGAAAACGGCCAGGGATCAGGATTCCTGTTCATTCAGAACCTCCTGCCGCCGGAAGAACGGCGCAGTGTTTCCAGTCGAAGCCAACGCGACGTACATGAAGCTGGATGGTGGTGAATATCTGCTGCTTAACGGAAGAAGCCTCACCGAAATCGAAAATGTCGACAGCGCATTAAACTTGAACGGAAAAAGTCTCGAAAAATTGCTCTCCGCTGCAACCCAGTTTTCAATTATCGCGACCGACATGAGTGGCCTGATTACCGTGTTCAACAGCGGCGCCGAACGCATGCTCGGATACACGAGCGGAGAAATGGTCGGCAAAAAGACTCCGGAGATTATTCATCTGAAGTCCGAGGTAATAGCTTGGGGCCGTGAATTGAGCGAACAACTTGGCATAGAGGCCAAGGGATTCGATGTATTCGTGGCCCGGGCAAAGCGGGGGCATTTTGATGAAAAAGAATGTACGTATGTCACAAAAGACGGCAGACACCTGACCGTAAACCTTATAGTGACGGCGGTTAAAGACGAAGCCGGTGACATCACCGGTTTTCTGGGCATAGCTCAGGATATCACCTCCAGAAAGCAGGCCGAGAACAGGCTTCGCGAGAGCGAAGAGCGATTCCACCGATTTGCCGACAGTTCTCCGGTTATGATCTGGATGTCCGGGAATGATAAGTCCTTCTATTATTTCAACAAAACCTGGCTGGATTTCACCGGCCGGACTCCAGATCAGGAAATTGGGATGGGATGGGCCGAGGGAGTGCATATTGCTGACCTTCAGCAATGTCTCGATACTTTCAATGGCGCATTCGACAGACGAGAGCCATTCCGGATTGAATACCGTCTGCGCCGTAATGACGGCGAGTTCCGCTGGATATTTGATATAGGGACCCCACAGTTTGGCTCTGATGGCAGTTTCGAGGGTTACATCGGCACCTGTATCGATATCACCGAGCGCAAACAGGCGCTTGAGGAACTCGACAGGTATTTCCAGCTTGCCGGTGACATGTTCTGCATCGCCGATGTCCAAGGGTATTTCCTCCGTATCAACAAAGCCTTCGAACGGACTCTCGGTTACACAGCTCAGGAGCTGCTGAGCCTGCCTATCATTGGTCTTGTCCATCCAGATGACATACAGGTGACACAATCAGTAATGATGGAACTGATCGAAGGAAGGGAGGTGGCCGATTTTCAGAATCGTTACAGGAGAAGCGACGGGAGTTATATCTGGATTTCCTGGAACGCAACTCCGATTCCGCAGGAGGGCTTGATATACGCCGTGGCCAGGGATATTTCGGAAAGAAGAATGATGGAAGAATCACTGCGCCAGAGTGAACAGCGATACAGGAACATTTTCTGGGACGTAAGCATCTCAATCTGGGAAGAGGATATATCGGGAGTTCTTGAAAAATTAGAGTTACTCAGGCTGGCTGGTGTTTCCGACCTGCGGGAATTCCTGAGCAGCAACCAGGCTGCGGTTATCGATCTTATGAGGGAGATAAAGGTAATTGATGTGAATGATGCAACACTCGATCTTTACGGCGCGTCAACCAAGGAAGAGCTGCTCGGATCGCTCGACAAGATAATGAATCCAGCATCCCTGCCGACTTTTATCGAGCTTGTTGCAGCGCTGGCCGAGGGCAGAACATCGTTCGAAGTCGAAGGACTGAATCAGACCCTGAAAGGTGACACGATAAATGTCCTGATGCGTATTTCGATGCCAAGTAACATATACCATTCAGGACGGATACTTGTAAGCATATTGAATATCACGGACCGTAAGAAGGCGGAATACAAGCTCAGGCAGAGCGAGGCGGAACTGGCCGAGGCCCAGCGTATCGCCGGTACAGGCAACTGGAGCTGGGATATTGAAAAGGATGAGGTTCGCTGGTCTGCACAGACTTTCAGGATTTTTGGCCTCGATCAGGATAAATTTAAAGCCTCCTATAAAACTTTTCTTGAGCTGGTCCATCCTGAGGATCGGGTGAAATTGCAGCAAGCGATAGAAAAAACGATCAGGAATAAAGAAACATATCATATCCAGCACCGTCTGATCCGTCCCGATGGGGAAATACGCTGGGCCTATGGTCAGGCTGAGACCATTTTTGACGAGCAGGGCAAACCTGTAAGAATTGTCGGGACCGTACAGGACATAACGGAGCGGATAAGGGCCGAGGAAGCCCTGAAGGAGAGTGAGGAACGTCTCAGTCTGGTCATCAGAGGGACCGGAGTAGGCCTCTGGGACTGGAATGTTCAGACCGGTGAACTGGTGATTAACGAGCTCTGGGCTGAAATTGTCGGGTATGAGCTGAGTGAACTTCAACCTGTAAGCATCAAAACCTGGATAGACCTGGCGCACCCGGATGATCTGAAAAGATCGAACGAATTACTGGGAAAGCACTTCTCCGGCGATCTTGACCTTTATGACTTTGAATGCAGGATGCGACATAAAGATGGGGACTGGATCTGGGTCCATGACCGGGGGAAAGTAGTGGAATGGACTACAGATGGCAAACCCCTGAGAATGACCGGGACGCACTCGAATATTACGAGACGGCGTCATCTTGAGGAAGAAAGATCGTTTCTTGCATCTATTGTCGAATCAACACCGGATGCAGTGATAGGCGAGACCAAAGAAGGTGTTATCCGAAGCGTCAATCGCGGGGCTGAACAGCTTTACGGTTACAGCGAAAAAGAATTGCTGGGAAACAACATGCAGATTCTTTCCCCTCCTGAAAAACAGGATGAGTTCGCGCGTATTATTAAAATTATTAAATCCGGCAAAAGATTGAAGGATTATCAAACGGTCAGGTTACGCAAAGATGGTTCATTGATCGATGTGTCTCTGACAGTTTCGCCGATCCTGGATTCAGAAAAGCAGATGATAGGATCGTCAAGTATTGCGCGGGATATTACTGAAAGAAAACAAGCCCAGGAGACAATAAGGGACAACGAGGAAAGGCTGCGCTCAATCCTGAACAACATCATCGATGGTATAATAATAGCGAATGAAAAAGGTATTATAGAAGCAATTAATCCTGCGGTTGTACGAATTTTCGGCTACGAGGAAAAAGATCTCATCGGATCGAATGTAAGGATTCTGATGCCGGAACCGTATAAAAGTGACCATGACAGGTATCTCGAAAACTATCAAAAGACCGGGGAGGCCCATGTTATAGGAACAGGGAGGGAAGTCACCGGACTGAAAAAAGATGGAAGTGTTTTCCCGCTCGATCTGTCTATAGTCGAGATGAAACTGGGAGGCGGGAAGAAATTCGTCGGCGTAACACGGGATATAACAGAACGCAAGCGTGCACAGCAGGAAATGGAAAGACTCCTTCACGAGGTGGAAGGCGCCAACCGCGAGTTGAAGGATTTCGCTTACGTTATCTCACACGACCTCAAAGCTCCGCTCAGGGCGATAGGTTCGCTTGTAAGCTGGATTTCATCAGATTACAGCGATAAGATAGAAGCTGAGGGGCAGGAAATGATTAATCTGCTCGAAGGCCGCGTGAAACGGATGCATGACTTGATCGACGGGGTGCTTGAGTACTCCCGGGTTGGCCGCATACGTGAGGAACAGGTCGAAATCAACTTGAATGAGCTTGTCGAAGAAGTGACCGGTTTCATCGGCAAGCCAGAAAATTTCCTGATTACAGTTGAAAAGAAACTCCCTACAGTCTGCCTGGAAAGGACACGTATTCAGCAACTTTTCCAGAACCTGATCTCAAACGCGATCAAATACAACGACAAAACGCAGGGAGAGGTCCGGATAAGTTGCGAGCGGGACGGTGATTTCTGGCGGTTCAGGGTCTCCGACAACGGCCCTGGGATAGACTCGAAGTATTTCGAGAAGATATTCCAGATATTTCAAACACTTGCGGCCCGCGATGATGTGGACAGCACGGGAGTTGGCCTCTCGCTCGTAAAAAAGATCGTCGAAATGTACGGGGGCCGGGTCTGGGTGGAATCTGAGTTAGGCAAAGGCGCGACTTTCCTGTTCACCCTTCCGGTGCACAAAGGATAATTACTCGGCTCTGAGGGATAAGTTGAAAAAAGACATTAATCAGATCCTCCTGGTGGAAGACGACCAGGTGGATTCTATGACGGTCAGACGTGCGCTACGGGACCTAAAGGACGGGCATGGTCTTACTGTAAAAAGCAACGGCGAGGAAGCTCTCGCCTACCTTCGTGAACCTGGAACAGTCCCTCCAGGATTGATCCTGCTCGATATCAACATGCCCAGGATGAACGGGATCGAATTCCTGCGGATAATAAAGCAGGACGAAAGATTGAAAAAAATACCCGTCGTCGTTCTGACAACTTCGAACGATGAGCAGGACAGGATGCACAGTTTTAATCTGGGAGTAGCAGGATACATGTTGAAGCCAGTCATTTACGATAATTTCGTCGAAGTGATGAAAACTATATTGCTCTATTGGAATACAAGCCAACAGCCGGATTGAGAGGTTGTGTTCATGGAGCATGAAAAAATAAGGTTGCTGCTTGTCGAGGATGACAGGGTCGACCAGATGGCATTCGAGCGCGCGATGCGCGACGAGAAGGACAGGCTCCGATACCGCATCGCCGGGACGCTGGAAGAAGCTTTTGTTCTTCTTTCGACAGACGAGTTCGACATTGTCGTCACAGACTTCAACCTTGGAGAGGCAACCGCTTTCGATCTTTTGGAAAAAATCAAGGATTTGCCTGTTATTGTGACCACCGGCCAGGGAAATGAGGAAATTGCGGTGCGGGCGATGCGCGGTGGTGCGTATGATTACCTTATTAAAGATCCGGCGCGCAATTATCTAAAGGTCCTGATACCTTCAGTCGATAAGGCTGTCTCCTTTGCCCGCGCCACAAGGGAAAGGGATGAATTATTTGGCATGCTGGCGGAAAAGAAGGAAGAACTGGACACTGTCCTTTCCAGCGTCGCAGAAGGGATTCTAAGCCTGGACAGTGAGTTGAATGTCACCCTGGTAAATCCGGCTTTTCTTAAAATAATCGAGCGTAACGCGGATGAAATAGTCGGAAAGTCGATGTATGCTATCTGTTCAAGAGCCGATGCGGACAAGGGAGGCAAAGAAGAGGAAATATCTCTTTTAAAACAGACCCTACAGACCGGCGCCGTGACCAGCGGCCGCGCCGAGATAATTACCGGCGAGGGCCACGCCGTAACGATACAATTTATTAATTCACCATTAAGAGACCACAGGGGCAGAGTGATAGGGGTGGTTAAAACAGTAAGGGATATATCGCGTGAAGCTGAGATTGATAGAATGAAAAACGATTTTATCTCCACTGTTTCCCACGAGCTCAGGACTCCGCTGACTTCCATAAAAGGGTACATTGATATTATTCTTGATGGAGACACGGGACCCATAAACGAGACACAGAAAGAATTCCTCGGTATTGTGGTTCGCAATGCAAACCGCCTGGGTGAACTCATAAACGACCTCCTTGATGTGGAAAAAATCGAGTCCGGAAAAATTGAAATGACGATGACAAGAGTGCGTTTGCAGCCCTTACTTAAAATGGCCGCGGAAACGATGCGTGCTATGGCGGAACAAAGATCCCTCGAACTGGTGCTTGAAAGTGAATCCGACATGTTTATTTTTGCGGACGAAGACCGGATCATGCAGGCGCTGATGAACTTGCTGTCGAACTCAATCAAATTTACTGCCAGTGGAAGAGTCACTCTGGGGATGAAAAAAAACGGAGAATATGCGGAGATTTATGTATGTGATACGGGGATTGGTATAAGTCAGACGGATCAGGAAAAGCTCTTCACCAAGTTTTTCCGCGCAGATGACGATTATGTGCGGCAAGCCGGTGGAACCGGCCTGGGCCTTTCAATTGTCAAAGCCATCGTGGAAAAGCACGGAGGAGAGATAAGTGTGGAAAGCGAAATCGGTAAAGGGACCTGCTTCCGTTTTCTTATACCGTTAATTTCCGAGCCTGATTCAAACTTTGACAGACAAAACCCGACACAACCAAATTAGGAGCGGATGTCTCACTATGAGCGACAATCCAGAAAATAAGGACAGCCCGCTGATACTCGTTGTTGACGATGAGCCGGATATCCTGAACCTGATCAAGACGAATCTGAACCGTATCGGTTACCGCCGGCTGGCTCTGGCCTCGGACGGCCAGCAGGCTCTTGATTTCGTTAAACATCAGGTGCCGGACCTGATCCTTCTGGATATAATGATGCCGGGAGTTTCAGGTATCAGGGTATGCGACCAGTTGAAGAAAAGCCCTCAATACCATCATATCCCGATCATAATGGTTTCGGCTCTCGGCGACCTGAAAAACAAGGCCGAGGCCTACAAGAGCGGCGCTAACGATTATCTGACGAAACCGGTCGATGTGATAACCATGGCAGCCAGAATAAGGGCTATCCTGGAAACGAGACAACTGGAGGAGAAAGTCCGGCTTTTATCAGACAACAAGGCCATTTCAAGCGCTCAGTTTGATTTCCTTTACCTGCATGGGAGAATCCTGGCCGAACTCGAAAGATGCCGTCGCCGTGAAATACCGTTCTCTCTGATATATACCGATATAGATTACATGAAAATGATTAATCTGGAATTCTCCGATGCAGTTGGCGACAGCGTAATCTGGCAGGTTCGCAATATCTGTCGCGAAAGAGCGCCAGAAAAGGCGATAATCATTACCTCCAACGGTGACAAAAATCTTATTCTGCTTCCCGGTATCGGAGAAGGTCGCGTTCATACCATAGCCGATGATATCATGGATCGGGTTCGATTTGTTCCGCTACCCATGGAGCCAGCGGCGCGTGACTCCAGGGAAGTTTTGTTAAAAAGTGCAAAAGGGATTACGCGTGTTGGACTGAGCATGGGGATAGTGACCTGGGATAAGATTGAATCGATTGAAGCGGATAAATTGCTGGAACTTACTTCCCGAGCTCTCCGGACCGCCAAGGAACAGGGCCGGGGGAAGAAAGTTCAGTTCCGGTTTTACAGTCAATCCAAGGGAGATGCCGAGCACAAGATAGATAAAACAGTAGTCAAGGACTACGGGAGGAAAAATGAAGCATAGAATTCTCATTGCTGAGGATGACCAGGACATAGGCCGCCTGGCTGTGTTCAAGCTGAAGCGTGAGGGTTGGGAAATCATCTGGAAGACAGATGGCAAGTCGGCATTGGACAGCGCCCTGATCATGCCTCCCGATCTTATTATCCTTGATATAATGATGCCGGTTATGGACGGTTACGAAGTGCTCGATGCTTTGAAGAAAGATCAGAAGACGCAGGATATTCCTGTAATCCTCTTTACGGCACGGGGGCAGGTTTCCGACGTAATGAAAGGCAAACAGTTCAAGGTTGTGGATTATATTGTAAAACCGTTCAAGCCTAATGAACTGGCGGGAAGGGTCCGGAAAATATTGGAGGGGGATAAACCGAAGGTGGAGGCGCCATCGCCGGAGAGTGTACAGGACTTCGAAAAGAAAGAGAAAGAATAGTTCTGCCTATATCTTTTATTATTGGGAAAAAGTTTGAAAATCAACATCGACAGAGATATTGAGCACCTGATTCCTGAATTCATGGCAAACCGGGCTGCCGATATAAAAAAAATGCAATCCCTCCTTCGACTGGGGGATCGTGACTCTATCTCGAAGATCGCTCACAGGATGAAAGGCGCGGCAGGCAGCTATGGCTTCTCGGATTTGAGTGAAATTGCAGCCCGGATCGAGTCGGAGGCGCAGCGCGCCGGCAGCGACACGTTAAATGCCCTTATCAGTGCTCTGACCGATCACCTGGAATCTCTGGAGATCAGCTTTATCTGAGTTATATTTCACTCCAGGTTTTCCCCTTCGGCTTATTCCTTGTCTTCCAGCGAATATTCCCTGATTTTCTTCAGAAGCGTCGGCCTTGAAACTCCCAGAATACGAGCGGTTTGCGACCGGTTGTGTCCGGTGGAATTGAGCGCGGCAAGGATAGCCATCTTTTCGTTTTCAGCCAGACTGTAATTCTCCCGCTCCGAAGCCTTGCCGTTCAGCATCGGGAAATGTGACAACGTCAACTCGCCGCCCCCGGCGACGATAAGAGCGTAACGCACCATGTTTTCGAGCTGGCGGATGTTGCCGGGAAAATCGAAGGCGGCAAGCTTTTCCAGCAGGACGGGCGAAATCCTGACCGGTGCGGATTTCCCGTGTTTGTGGATGAAGTGCTCCAGGAGCAGCGGTATGTCCTTCTTCCTTTCGCGCAACGCAGGCAGGCTTATCGGAAATGTACAAAGGCGGTAATAAAGGTCTTCCCGGAAAGTGTTCTTCCCGATCTCGGCGTTCAGATCCCTGTTCGTGGCGGCGACAATGCGGCAATCCGCCTTTCTGCCTGTGTTTCCTCCGACCGGAATGACTCTTTTATCCTCGATAGCCCTGAGTATCTTGGCCTGAAGGCTGAGCGGCATTTCTCCGATTTCATCCAGGAACAGCGTGCCGCCATCCGCTTCTCCGAATTTTCCTTCTCTCGCCGCAGAGGCTCCGGAAAATGCGCCCTTGACATGCCCGAAAAACTCGCTTTCGGCAAGGTTCTCCGGTATGGCCGAGCAGTTGACCGCTATGAAAGGGCCTGCAGAACGCGGGCTGCAACGGTGGATGGCTTTGGCAAGAATCTCCTTGCCGGTTCCTGTCTCTCCCTGAAGAAGAACATTGACATCCTCCGGGGCGGCCAGACGTGCGAGGTTTATCATATTCCGGACCGGCTCGTCTTTACCGATAATATCCTCAAATCCCGGATAAGGATGCATCGCCTCCGGCCGTGATCCCCCTCTTTCATTCCGTCCCGCCAATTCCCGGATCCGCTCGATCAGTTGAGCAAACTTTTTCGAGGAGGCTAAGTCCGGCTTATGAAAAAAATCCTCTGCCCCGCACCTGAGAGACTCGACCACGGTCTCCACTTCACCGCGTGAGGAAAGCATGATCACGGGCAATTCGGGACGCACTTTTTTTATACTGCGCAGGATTTCGATACCTTCCCTGTCAGCCGGCATTCTGATATCGAGCAAAACCAGCGCGGGTGAAGCGGCCATGGCTTCAGCCGCCCGATCTGCATCTAAGGCGTGCACGAGGGCAAAGTCCTCACGGCAGAGTTTAACATCGAGCAAACGGTGTATTTCCGGATCGTCATCAACTAAAAGGACTACAGGTTTCCTCACCGCCCTGCTCCCTGCGAAAGTTTTATTCAATGTGAAGCCCTGCTAAGAGTATATAGAAATCCCCATACATACTCAACACAAGACCGCGCATCAGCCTGTCAATCAGCCTGATACTTTTACACATCGACTGTAAAATATCTTTACACAAACGGCCTGTTTTAATTCTCACTGCGAAGTCGCATCAAATGTAACCGGCCTGAAACAAATAAGATAGTTTGCTGTCTGTTCGTGGCACAGAAGTTGGATATACAAAGTTCAAATTTTTTGATTGTTTATCTAATTTTACAACTGAAATGACTCTGAAAGGAGTGCAAGATGTTAAGCTCGATCAGTAAACTCGGACTTGCCGCCCTGGCGGGGCTGGTGGTAATTGCCGCAGGATGCTCCGATCATAACAGTGTCATGGCTCCTGAAATGACCACAGCGAACGATCCCCTCCTGAGCACGGCTTCTTACAGCAGTTCGCAGGTTGTCAACAGTGTATCTCTGGCCGGCAGAGGAGCGAACGATCAGGCGATAACCTATCGCATCGATCTCGTAAGCCACGAGTATGATGGAAACAATACCAAATTCACCTACAGCGTCACCTCCAATCCGGATGGCGGTCCGGCGATCAGTCATCTGACCTTTGCCCTCTGCGAAAGCCTGAGCGCCTCGGATATGGTGTATTCCAGCGATAGCCATACTTCCTGGGGTTATGATCCACCCACAGGTTTCACCGGTGTGAAATTCGATACTGGCTACTCTGACAGGGAAACCAGGACAGTTGTGCTGGTTCTGTCTGGAAATCGTGCGGTCGAAATGGTGAGTGTGGCCGTCAAGGCTGGAAACGGATATACGGTGGCGACTGTCCCGGGACCGGCCTGTTTATCCGATCCGGTCGTCAAGAAGGTCAAAATCAGCGGCGCCGCATTCCTCGATATCAATGGCGATGGCGCCAAGGGGACGGATGAGCCGGGCATTCCTGGTTTGACTGTCACCCTTACCGGTGGCAGCCTCTATACGACCGGACCTTCAGGCGAGTATGAGTTTGAGGTCATTCCAGGTAATTATGGAGTGTCTGTAAGTATTCCCGAGGGGTTTGCCTCAGGCAACGGCAGCGAAGCCGACTTGGGCCTTGTGAAGGAGAATACGTCCCATTCCTTCTCTTTCAAAATCAATCTGGATTATATGCTTGGATTAAGCGCCAACGGGTATACGATCGGTTTCTGGAAGACCAACCTGGTCAAAGCCAGCCAAGGGAAGGTCAAGGGCACGCAGGTCGATGGCTCGCTGCTCAGCGGATATCTGTCAGTGGTCTCCAGTCTGGCCCTCGAGCCACTTAATGTGAGCAGCTACACTGAGGTGATTGATATCCTTTCGGCAACCGGTTCCGATCCAGTGCTCCTGCTCAAAAAGCAATTGATGGGATCAGAATTCAATTATTCAAGCGGAGCGTTCATCGGTGGGAACTCGCTCTATACCTATTGTTTCCTGTATCAAGCTGAATATATGGTCAAACATTCTTCTTCCTACAGCAGCACGGATATCCTGAGGCTGAAAGACCTGTGCGATGCATATAACAACAGCCACGGCGGCGCGATAGCGCTGCTTTGACGGGACTGATAGGGAAGTGAGAGAATCTATGGAACGGCCCGGGCATAGTCCGGGCCGTTTCTTCAGGAAAGAGAGTGTATCCTTGATCAAGATGAAAAGGCCCCGCTGTAAGCCGTAAAATAAACGGGACCCGGCTCCCGCCGCTCAAAGCGGCTTGAATCAATACCGGTCAAAAGTTGCCGCTGCATTGTTGTAAAGACAGATGGATCATAGGGCAAACCCTGACCGGGGGGATGCAGGAAACCGAAAGGCCGGAACAAAAATCTCTCATTCCCGTCCGGGCGAACGAATTACTCATCAGCAGAACTGCGAGGCATCAAGAAGCAGGGGGCTGTCCCAGAAATCCCAGTTTTTGCTCTTTGCAAATTGCTGCAATCTCTGACCAATTGAAATAAAATCAGTTCTGCAGGGGCACGGCGCGCCGTGCCCCTGCGTTTAAGACTTTTGGGACAGCCCCTGCATTGGATTTGAAGGCGATTCTACTTCGCGGCGAACCGTGAGGAATTCCTTAATTCAACTTCCATTTAAATCTTAAACTTTTTTCAGTGTAATCGTACCGCCGTCCACTGACATCTCAAACTGATCTCCCAGCTTGAACTGCGGTTCCAGTTGAGCGCGAGGAATGATCAGCCCCATCTTGGTAAACTTGCGGTTTCCGGTTGCACGGGCTGACATCCCGGTCACCTTTAAAACCTCATCCTTATCCATCATCAAATCCGCCAGCGCAGATTTCAAAGTCATCTTATTCTTGATACCCAGCTCTTTCATTATTACTTGTGCGGATTTACCAGCCTTAATCATCTTATAAAGCTTGTTCTTATCGATACCTTTTCCTCTTGGCATTTTTCTCTCCTTCTTTCTGGTTATATGATAAAAAGAGTGCTGCTATAATATATTAACACTGATATAATAAGATATCAAGACTGATGATTGGTATTTTATTCAAATTGATTGCGATTATTATCAACACGGAATGGCGTGGCAGGCATAAGAATTATTAAATTAACATACTTAGAATCCTGTTATAAAACGGCGTAATAAGTCTTGATTATTATCAAACAGCTTTCTGTTCCGCTGTGTCGGATTCCGAACACCCGCCCGATGTCCGTCTGCGGGGCGAAATAGTAACATGTGCTTGTATTTCTTCGCCCGGATTCACCGAACAACCGTTTGTGAAGTCTCGTCTTCAGGATACAACCTTTCTTTGATGATCAGTATTTCATCTCAAGATAAGAACCAAAACCTGATCAATTTGCCCCCTGAGGATACTCCATAATAAAGCCTGTAACGCACCGATGAAAATATTCAACGCCTGGAATCCCGGCTTCGCGGTGAGCATACGGTGGCCTGCGATCTGCCCGCGCGCTCGGGCCGCTTGTCCACCGGGACATATCCGTCGGCTGAGACCGGATTAAACGCGCCTGCCTGGGGAAAACTAAAAAAAGGTTGGGGCTTGCCCCCGATACTTATATTATTATGCGGATATGCAGGCCTCAAACTTTCTGGAGGAGGCATGAAATACCTTGTTCTTGTGGCCGAGGATGACAAGGATATCGGACGGGCGATAGTGCTGCGGCTGAAACGCGAGGCCTGGGACGTTATCTGGGAGACCGATGGCGACTCGGCGCTGAAAGCGATCCTGGAGAACATGCCCGACCTGGTGATACTGGACATAATGATGCCGGGAATGAACGGCTTCCAGGTGCTGGAGGCGATCAAGGGCAACGATGTCACCCGCCATATCCCGGTTGTGTTCCTCACCGCGCGCGGCGACCCCTCCGATGTGCGCCTGGGGATCGAGCTGCACGTGGCGGACTATATCGTGAAGCCTTTCAAGCTGAACGACATGGCCGCGCGGGTGAAACGCCTTCTTGAAAATGTCGTTCCCCGCAGACGCGAGACCTCCGGCCCCGGCCCGGACCACTGGCCGCCGGATGGTTCGGCCGTTTAAACACAGCTTTTCTCTTCAAGTAATTGTACGCTCCGGAACGTCATCCGCCGCGGTGACACTCGCTGCGCCATACCTGCCAAGGGGCTATCCCAAAAGTCTCCGATTTTGCTCTTTGCAAATTGATGCAATCTCTAAACAATTGAAATAAAAGCAGTTCTGTAGAGGCACGGCGCGCCGTGCCCCTGCGTTTAAGACTTTTGGGACAGCCCCAATTCAGTCCGCTTTTATTCCATATTAACAAATCCTGACAGACGAAAAAGCTCTTGACAGCAAGGCAGAGAATGAGAGAATATTAGCAAAGAGCGCATTTGACAGAACTGCAAGCTACGTTCTCGCGAAGTAAAGACGCGGAATAGCGAAGACTGCCGGAATGAAAGGACCGGCCCGTCAGCGGACGCAATGGATTATGAATGACCGTTCTTTCTCTTCCCCAACCAGGTTTCAACCTTGAACAAAAGGAGCGGAACATGAAAAAGTATGGGGCGGAATTTTTCGGGACATTCTGGCTGGTTCTCGGCGGGTGCGGAAGCGCTGTGCTGGCCGCTGCCTTCCCGAATGTGGGCATCGGCCTGCTGGGCGTGGCGCTGGCTTTCGGCCTCACAGTGCTGACCATGGCTTTCGCGATCGGGCATATCTCCGGCTGTCACCTCAATCCGGCTGTTTCGATCGGGCTTTGGGCGGGGGGACGGTTCCCGGCGAAAGAGATACTGCCTTATATCATCGCGCAGGTCCTGGGCGGGATTGCCGCAGGCGGAGTCCTGTACCTTATCGCGAGCGGACAGGCCGGTTTCAGCTTGGCTGGAGGTTTTGCCGCGAACGGCTACGGGGAGCATTCGCCGGGCGGTTACTGCCTGCTCTCGGCCCTGATCACGGAAGTGGTCATGACCGCGATGTTCCTGCTGGTCATCCTCGGCTCAACGGACAAGCGCGTGCCGCAGGGTTTCGCCCCGATTGCAATCGGTCTGTGCCTGACACTTATCCACCTGATCAGCATCCCGGTCACCAACACCTCGGTGAACCCGGCCCGCAGCACGGGCGTGGCCCTGTTTGTCGGGGACTGGGCCGTGGCGCAGCTCTGGCTGTTCTGGCTGGCCCCGCTAATCGGCGCTCTGCTTGGCGCTGCGATCTACCGCTGTATCGAAAAAGAGGAAAGCTGAGACAGGCTGAAAAGTGTTGTCCCCTGATGTCCCGCCAATCCTTGGGGCAAGCGGGCGGTATTTTGGCTCGGTGCGTGATAAATCGGGGAGGCTGGAATGTCAAAGCGAATCATTGTTTTTTCCCTGTTGTTCTTTTCCGCCGCTTCCGTGTTCGCCCAGGGCAGGCTGTCCGTGGATGAAAGCAGGCTCATTCCCGCGGGCGCGACTGTCTATATCGAGCCGGCCGGCGGTTTCGAGACCGACCTTGCCGCCGCGCTGGCCGGGGAAAAAGTCCCGCTGACAGTCTTACCGGGCCGCGGCGGCGCGGATTTTGTGATTTCAGCAGGTGGTGGGATTTTCAAGACACCCGGGACCGGGGCGGACAGCAAAGATAAGGCTGCAGTCACCGTAAGAAACGTCCGGACCGGGGTGGTTGCTTTTGACTATGAGGTGAATACGAAGAGTTTCGCTCGGGGGAAGAAGGGCCAGGCTGAGGCGTGCGCGGCGCAACTGCGGAATAGGATAAAGAAGGACGGGAAAAGCTTTGAGAAAATGAAGAAAGCCAGGGAGAAGGCAGAGAAGGATATGGATAAGGCCCGGCAGAACCAGGATGAGGGCAAGAAGGACCTGGAGAAGGCCAAACCGAGCCGGGAGAAAGGTAAGAAAAACCCGGAGAAGGATAAAAAGTAGACGTGATATTGAGCCGGGAGTCTCTCCATCGGAATCGTCAGACTGTATGGAAGACTCCCGGTTGGGAAAGACTTGTTCGGGCAGAAGCCGGAACGGGTGAAGAAGCTGCTGGAAGTGCTGGAACAGGCGGAAGGGGTGGATATCCCCAAAAGATGCCTGTCCTGACTAATCTAGCTCCTCAGAGTAAAAGGAGTATCAAATGGCCGAGAACACAAATGCTCTCGTGCAAGAGGTTGGTCGAGAAGCAGTTTACGCCCAAATATACGATGAGATGCGTCGGTACCGTGACTATGAGTTTAATAGTTCGTCCTGGTATACTGCACTTTTACTTGCCACAATTGGCTTTCTAATAGCTGTCCGCTTTGGTGGCACCGCACCACAATTAAAGGTTCTGCTCGTTACGAACGGTTTCTTAAAACTGGCAGTCATCGTTTCTGCCGCTCTTATCGCGGCTGCCTCCTGCTATCTCATCTATTTTTCATCTCGTCGTTATCAGTATCTCCGAGAATGGGTCGATAATAACCTCGAACCAGATTGGAAAAAGAAAACATTCAAGCCGGATAGAATGTTATTCGGCCCACGGCAAATTTACTATCTAACCCAGTGGCTTTTGGTCCTAATCATTACAATCATAACGTTAATTGAAATCTAACAAAAAGCACAGCGAGACGACGCATATGGATACACAACAGCTACAAGACCAATTGAACGAATGGAGTAGACATTATGATGCTTTACTCTGGAATGTCACTACCATCTTTGCGGCGGCTATCGGCGGACTTTTAGCATACTCCTATTCGAATTTTGACTTGGTGTTCTCTCTTGCTGGCCTCTTACTCACAATCGTACCTGTGTATTTCGCGGCAAGTTTCAGGGAGGTTCGGCGTCTCGTAGATCTGCAAATCGATAAAAAAATCAGGGATGCTATGTACCCTAAAAGAAGGCTGCACCAATGGTCTCTGTATGTGGCACTTTTTATGCTGCTGGAACTTCTCTGGGTAAGGGTGCTTATAATGAACTATCCCTGTGGCTGTATATGGTTTTTAGTCGGTGCGTGTGCTTGGGGGGTTACGATATGGTGCGCCCGTCTTGGAAGAGCATCTTGGGGTGGCGAGCAAGATGGTAGCGGTGCAGATACGATGAATGAACGGCAGCACCCAATCTGAAGAAGTTTTTTGGAAATCGATTCTATTTATTTCTCCAAGCTCCGCGGCATAACCGCAGGCTTTCTACGCCCACTCTGAATCGCCTTGTTTCCGTGTCCTCCTGTGCGCGGGAGGACACGTGTTCACCGCCCCTCATCGCCCCTCATCTCCACCGCCCAGCTTCCCCGCACCGAGTTGACCAGCCGGAACTCCTGCACCGCCGACAGTTCATCCACCCGCAGCACGCGTTCTTTTATCTCGCCCTGTTTCAGCAGCATGTTGCGGTATATTCCGGCAAGCAGGCCGCAATCAACCGGCGGAGTGTACAAGTTTTCTTCCATCCGATACAGGACATTGGTGATACAGGTTTCAGTCACCTCGCCGCGCGTGTTCCAGAGAAGCGTGTCCGCGCAGTCCGGCCGTTCGGCGCGGGCGCGCTCGTATACTGCCCTGTTCGTGGTCTTGTGGTAGAGGAACGGATCGGCCGGATCAACCGGGGTGCGCGCCAGGCCCAGAGTATAAGGCGCGGGCAGCAGCTTCAAAGGACAGGCTTCAATTTTTGGCTCTCCGTCTGAGTTTCCAGTCAGGCGCGCGCGCCAGGGGCCGGGGCCGAAAGCCGCACTTTCTCTTTCGAGAAACTTCTCCAGTTCCGCCAGGTCCAGCCGGAACCCGAAATACTCCGCCGAGAGCCCCAGCCGCTCCAAGTGTTCTTCAAGCAGGAACCAGCCTTTTCCCGGCTCCCACAGCAGGGTCTCAAGAAGGCCGAACCGCGGGCGGGAGCGGGTCAGCACCAGGGCCTTGGCTCGGCTTTCATCGTATTCGCTCCCGGCAGTGGAGTCCCAGACCACCCCGCCGCCCACGCCATATTCCGCCGCGCCGCTGCGCCTGTCCAACAGGAGCGTGCGTATCGCCACGTTGAACTGCGCGCGCCGCCCCGGCCCCACAAACCCGGCCGCCCCGGTGTAAATACGCCTCGGCGAGCGCTCCAGCCCGGCGATTATTTTCATCGTGCTGGCGCGCGGCGCTCCGGTGATCGAAGCAGGCGGGAACAGCGCCCCGAATATCCCGGCCAGCGATGAGTCCGTCTCGCAGCGCACCCCGCCGGTCATCTGCCAGAGCGTGGGCAGCCTCTCCACCCGGAACAGGTCCTCCGTGCGCACGCTGCCCGTGCGCGCCACCCGTCCCATGTCGTTACGCACCATGTCCACGATCATGATATTCTCGGCCCGGTCCTTCTCCGAACGGGCCAGGGCTTCACCCCGCGCGCGGTCATCCTCCCACCCCAACCCGCGCGCGGCCGTGCCTTTCATGGGCCGGGAGAACAGGCTCTCGCCCTCCAGCCTGAAAAACAGCTCCGGCGAGGCGCTCGCCGCCACCCACTCCGGAGTCTCGAGATAGAAACCGTAACACCGTCCCTGGGCATCGAGCAGGCAGGCGAACAGCTCAAACGGCGGTATATCCGGGAATGCGCGCAGACGGTAGGTGAAATTGACCTGGTAGGTGTCCCCGTCGCGGATACGCTCGCGTATCACCTCTATCGCCCTGCCGTAGCTTTCCTGGTCAAGCTCGGCGGTCCATTCTGTTGCTTTTGGGGTTGACTCCACTGGTTGCGGCGGCTCGGCGGGCAATGGTTCGCGGTGCAGGGAGAACCAGGCCGGGGGAAAATCGCTGTCCCGCCTGGTCACCAGCGCGCTGTCGAACGCCGGGGCGGCCTCGTAGGCCACCCAGCCCGCGGCCCAGAGGCGCTCCCCCTCCACCCTCCGTTCCAGTTCCTCCAGCAGGGGCATTACCTGCCCGGTATTCTCCGCGGCTAACACCTCCAGCGGCGGGCCGAAATCCAGCCAGCGTCCGGCGGCCATGTCATAAGCCAGGGTCCGCGCCCCGCCGGGCGGTTTACACAGGTCCTTCTGTGTCCGGGAGAGTGTCACGGCTCAGCGCCCCAGACGGTAACCCACTGAAAAGACCAGGGTCATGTCCGTGTGCTTTTTATCTGGAAGGGGGTTGCTGTCGTACTTCAGTTTCAGGCGGTTGGAGACGTTGAACCGGCGGCTGACCTCGTGTGTCAGGCCCAGCGACATGTCGAGCAGGTAGTTGTCGTCGTTCCGGAAACTGGGCTTGTAGTCCAGACGCTGGTTGAGATGGGTGCGGGAATCGAAATTGTATTCCAGCTCCTGGATGAAAAGGTAATGCCCGCGCGTGACAGGCGGACGGCCATCCAGGTTCTCGATAACCGGGTTGACACCCAGGTTGGCGGTCAGGCTGTAGACCAGGGTGTCCTGCACCTCCCGCCGCGCGATCACCACCCCCGCTCCAATACCGGGAGCGATACGGTAATCGATACCCGCGCCGCTGTTGTGAACGGCGTCCAGCGAGCCGAAGAAAAACAGGTCCGGATGGTAGAACAGGTTCAGCTTGGAGCTGAAATCCGCCTTGCGGATTGTCCGCCGCCCGCTGCCGGTCTCGTTCGAAAAGCTCGCCAGGGTGCGGATTTCGTGGATGCCCGCGCGGTTGAACGAGGAAAAATCGAGCACCAGAAGGTTGCGGTCATTGTTGCCCTTGTCCACGGTCAGCCCCAGCCCCACCTGCGGGTTCCAGCCCGCGGCAAAAAGAAAGGCGGGAGCCAGGAGCGCGATAGCTGTCATCAGCCTGATTCGCAAATGCCATCCTTTGTGTATAAATCTATTTTAAACCGTGTTCAAATGTTTTCATTCATTTTACGGTCTTGCCCTGAAAACGCGTTGAAAAAAGCTTAAAAACACAACCCCTGTTTCCCCCTGTTAAGGGGAGTTCAAAACCTCTACTGACAGGCTTTTGCCGCTAAACCGGAAGTGGCGGTTGTTCCTCCCCCCCGTGGAAAGGGGGGACCGAGGGGGATTTAATTCAATAAATCAACACACCTCTGCAAGTCTTGGATGCAGAGGCTCGGCGCGCCGTGCAATCCCTCTCCTGTCCGTGGTCCCCGTGATTCGGAACGCCGGGCCAATCAAAGGCAAACTGCCTGAGTCCACCATCCCCGAGCGCATTTCGCAGGGACAGGCCCTTGTGTCCGTCCGCCCTTCTTTCAACCTTATAGACCATGCCCAGCGCACAATTATTCAACCGCAAAGCCCGGAAGAAAGAGCCTTGTCAGAGCGCCTGCTCGTAAAGACGGTAATGCGTCTCGGTCATACCCAAGCTTTCATAAGTCCGGCGGGCGGCATCGTTATCCTGCTCCACGTACAGCCGCAGGCCGTACACCCCGCCCCGCACCGCGGCCAGCTCGCGCGCATGCGCGTACATGGCCTTGTAAATCCCCCGGCGGCGGAACTCCGGCCGCACGTAAACGCTCTGCACCCACCAGAACAGGCCGTTGCGCCAGTCGCTCCACTCGTAGGTGATAAGAAGGCAGGCCGCGGTTTCGCCATCGCACTCCGCCACCAGATAGAACCCATATTCCGGACGGGCGATCAGGCCACGCACCCCCGCCTCGATAACCGCAGGCTCCAGCCGCCTGCTCTCTGTCTCCAGGGCCATCGCCGTGTTGAAACGGGCTATGGTTCCGGCGTCCCGCTCCCCGGCCTGACGGATCAGCAGTCCTTCCATCTCTCTCCCCGTGGTTATTTGCGCACCAGCTTGCGGTAGCGGCTGCGGCGGTTCTCGAAAAGGCCCCCGCCAAGCTCTTTACGCCGCCACTCCTCGTACTCGCGGAAATTTCCGGTGAACCAGCGCACCTGTCCCTCGCCCTCGAACACCAGAAGGTGCGTGCAGATACGGTCCAGGAAGAACCGGTCGTGGCTGATCACCAGGGCGCAGCCGCTGAAATCCAGGATCGCCTCCTCCAGCATCCGCAGTGTGTTGACATCCAGGTCATTGGTCGGCTCATCCAAAAGGAGCACGTTGCCGCCCACCTTAAGCACCTTGGCGAGCTGGCAGCGGTTTGTCTCTCCCCCCGAGAGCTGGCCTACTGTTTTCTGCTGGTCCGGCCCCCGGAACCCGAACAGTGAAAGATAGCGCCGCAGCGGCATCGTGCGCCTGCCCAGGACCACCTCGCTCGCCCCCTCGCCGATCTCATCCAGAAGAGTGCGCTGCGGGTCAAGGCCGCTGCGCTCCTGTTCGGAATAGGCGATCTTGACGCTCGGCCCCACCACGACCGCGCCGCTGTCCGGCTTCTCGCTCCCGGTTATCAGGCGGAAAAGCGTGGTCTTGCCCGCTCCGTTCGGCCCCACCAGTCCGGCAATCGAGCCTTTGGGGATGGAAAAGCTGAGGTCGCGGATCACCGGCTCGCCACCGTAGCCCTTGGTCACGCCGCGCAGCTCGATCACCTGGTCGCCCAGGGCCGGGCCGGGGGCGATCTGTATCAGCTCGCTCTCCTCGGATGACTCTTTGGCCACCAGCTTCTCGAATTCGCGCAAACGGTTCTGGCTCAGTTCGTGACGGTCCTTGTTGTTCATCCTTATCCAGGCCAGCTCGCGCTCCAGCATCCTGTAACGCGGCGACTCCTTTTTCTCCTGGCCCAGCAGCTTCTGGAGCTTCTGCTCGATCCAGGTGCTGTAGTTGCCCTCCCACGGCACCCCGTGGCCGCCGTCCAGCTCCAGTATCCAACGCGTGATGTTGTCCAGGAAATAACGGTCGTGGGTCACCACTATCACCGTGCCGGGGTAATCCACGAGCTGCCCCTCCAGCCAGTCCACGGTTTCCGGATCCAGGTGGTTGGTCGGCTCATCTAACAGCAGAAGGTCCGGCTGCTCCAGCAGTATCTTGCACAGGGCCACGCGGCGGCGCTCGCCCCCGGACAGCGTGTCGACCACCCGGTCATCCTCCGGCAGCATCAGGGCCTCGGCGGCCTGCTTGAGCTTCGTGTCCAGGTTCCAGGCATCCACCGCGTCCAGCTTCTCCTGCAACTCGCCCATCCGGTCCAGGGCTTTCTGCATCTCATCGTCATCCAGCGGCTCGCCCATCTTCGCTGTAACCGCTTCGTACTCGCGCATCAGGGCCATGGTTGAGGAAAACGCCTGCTCCAGGTTCTCTCGCACTGTCTTCGAGCCGTCCAGCTCAGGGTCCTGGGCCACCATCCCGGCCCGGAAACCCTTTGTCAGCTCGGCCCGCCCCTGGAACTCCTCATCCTTCCCGGCCATGATCCTGAGGACAGTCGACTTTCCGGAACCGTTCTCGCCCACTATTCCGATCTTTGCTCCTGGGAAGAAACACAGGTTTATGTCCTTGAGCACCTGTTTCTGGCCGTAAAACTTGTTCAACCTCAGCATGGTGAAAATGTATTGTTCCATAGCGCTCTTGCCTCATGAAAAGTATGTTTACTACTGCCGTCCGTTTCCCCGGAAAGAGGCGTCTCATGCCGGAATTTTCCCGGCGCGGCTTCACCCGTCGAAAAGATAACTCTTTACGCCCCCGCCTGGCAAGGGGCGGCATCTTTCTGGACAATCCAGGCCACAGTTGCAATATTTCACCTCTGGGACCGAGTCTTCAGCGCCGCTGCAATCAATCTCAATCCAGCCGTAGCGGCCGCCAACCTTGCGAGGGTATGTCAAATGACCGCCAGCCGCCTGCCGTTCCTTCTCCTGTGTCTGTTCCTGGCCCTGACCTGCGCCTGCCGGAAAGACAGGCCTGTTCCGCCGCCGGACGCCATGTTCCGGGGTGACGCCGCGCGGACAGGCCGAGGCGCGCCCAACGGCCCGCTCAGCCTGACCAGCGTCAAATGGGTTGTCCGTTGCGGGGGACGGTTATTCTCTTCGCCGGTGATCTCCAACGGAGTGCTGTACGCGGGCTGCGACGACAGTTGCCTCTACGCCGTGGATGCGGCCACGGGTCAAGGACTGTGGAGATTCCGCACCCTCGCCCCTCTACGCTCCACCCCCGCGGTCTCCGGAGGCCTTGTCTGTTTCACCGGGGGCGATGGTTCATTCTACGCCCTGTCCGCTGCTGACGGCAACCCGGTATGGGAGTTCGCCACCCGCGGCGAGCATCCCTATTCCAGAGGCGGGCTTTTTGGCCTGACCGGGCGGGACACGGTCCTGGCCGACCCCTGGGATTTCTTCCACAGCTCGCCCGCTGTCTCGGCGGGCGCGGTATATTTCGGCAGCGGGGATGGGAGCCTTTACGCGCTCGACCTGGCCTCCGGACAGGAAATCTGGCGTTTCCAGACCGGCGATGCCGTGCACGGCTCGCCGGCCGTGTCGGAGGGCAAAGTGTTTATCGGCGGATACGATACTTATTTGTACGCTCTGGAAGCGGCCAGCGGCAAAGAGATCTGGCGTTTCGCCACCGGTGAGGATACAGCGGGCGCACTGATGCGTGGTATACAAGGTTCCCCGGCCGTGGACCGCGGAGCGGTCTATTTCGGCAGCCGGGACGGGCACGTGTACGCACTGGAGGCGGAAAGCGGGAAACTCCTCTGGTCGTACTCCACGCTGCCGTCCTGGGTGGTCGGCTCACCCGCCCTGACCGACAGCCTGGTGCTGGTCGGCACCTCGGACAGCGGCAAGTTCCTCGGACTGGACCGGGCGACCGGGAATCTGCGTTTCGAGTTCGACGCCAGGATGTTTGTCTTCTCCTCGCCCGCGGTCACAAAGGACGCCGTTTATTTCGGTTCGTTCAACGGACGGGTGTACGCGCTGGGGCTTCCCTCCGGAGAAAAGCTCTGGGAATTCGCCAGCGCCGGGGCGAGGAGCGACCCGAACGATGTGCTCCTGGCGGACGGCGGCCTGAACCGCGCGGCTATAACCCCCAGCGGGCTGCCCCCTTACCAGGACATGCTGCTCCTTCTGGACAAGCTGTTCTCCGCCGGTGCGGTGCTCGCCTCGCCCCTGGTCACCGCGGAGGCCGTATATTTCGGCGCTACGGACAGTTGCCTGTACGCGATACACTAATATAATATCCAGAAACCACAAGGAGGCGGAATGAAACTCCTGCAACTCAGTCCCCTTGCCGCCGCTCTGCTCACGGCCGCCGGTGCGCTCCTCGCCGCTCAGAACGCTCTGGTGGACATCCCGGCCACCTCGCGCGGCCTGACCGATCCGGCCACGCTGGTGAATGTTACTGTCCGGGTCAGCCCGTTCAGCCTGGGCAAGGCCGAGGTCACGCAGCGCGAGTTCAGCGAAGTGATGGGCTACAATCCCTCGCTGCACCAGGGCGAGGACCTTCCGGTGGAAAACGTGAACTGGTGGGAGGCCGCGCGCTACTGCAACCTGTTAAGCCTCAAGAAGGGCCTGGCCCCCTGCTACGATCTGTCCAGCGGGGCCTGCGACTTCTCCGCCGATGGCTACCGCCTGCCCACGGACGCCGAGTGGAGCGCCGCCGACAGCCTGGCCGCGACAGCCGATACCTCCAATCCCAAACGTTTCGCCAACCTCGGCGGTTCGGACAATGAAAGCCTGCCCGCCCTGATGCAGAGCCTCAAGGACGGAGGGACACGCCCGGCCGGGACTTACCCGGCCAACCATTTCGGCCTGTACGACATGCGGGGCAATGTCTGGGAGTGGTGCAACGACAACCACAACCCGCAGGCGGATGAGGCCCTTCCGCCGGACGACCCGCAGGGGCGCGCCTGGAGCCCGGAGAAAACATTACGCGGCGGGTCGTTCCTTTCGCTGGTCAGCAGTTGGGGACGGGGCTACCGCACCTCGCTCGACCCGGAGCGCAAAAGCCGCTTTGCCGGTTTCCGGGTCTGCCGGGGCGGCGGAAAAGCTGCGCAAGAGGCGCGGGCGGCGGATGACGTGTTTTTCGAGCCGTACAACCGCGTGCCCAAGGGGTTCGGGGACACCGGCGGCCTGTCCGATCTCCTGACCGATGAAAAAGGCCGCTCCATCAAGGACAGGGCCGCCTGGGAGAAACACCGCGCCGCGCTGCTGGCGAAATGGGAGAAGATTCTCGGAACGCCGCCGGACACTTTCCCCGGCCCGAATGTCAAGCTGCTGAGGCAGTTCGAGGAGGAACTGTACAGCGGCAGCCTGATGCGCCTTCAGGTGGAAAAGGACTACTGGGAGAAAATACTGGTCCTCACGCCCCGACGCCCGGTGCGCCAGCCCACGCCCGTGGTTATCGTGCCGTACTACGATGTCGACACCCCGGCCGGTAAGAACCTGGGCGGCCGCAGCTACATGCCGCCCAGCGTGCGCTCGTTCGCGCTTCAGGCAGTCGAGGAGGGGTTCATCGCCGTGGCGGTGCGCTGGTTCGGCGAGAGCTACTCGGCGGGCTACGCCGAATCCGTGGCCGAGCTTCAGCTCCGCAACCCCGGCCTGAGCGGTCTGGGCAAGTGGGTCTGGGACTCGCAGCGCCTTCTGGACTATGTAGTCACCATCCCAGGCGCGGACCCCGCCCATATCGGCATAATCGGCCACTCTCTGGGCGGGAAGATGTCACTGTACGCGGCGGCGTTCGACAGCCGGATCACAGCCGCCGTGGGCTCGGACCTGGGGATCGGGATCGAGTTCTCGAACTATGAGGATTACTGGTATTTTGATGAGAGCATCAAGCGGCGGGAAAAGGTGCGCGACCACCACGAACTGCTGGGATTCATCGCCCCGCGGCCGTACCTTCTGATCGCCGGGGAATACGACAACGACGCGAGCTGGCGCTTCATCAACGCCGCGCGCCGGGTCTATTCTCTGTACGGTGACCCGCGCCGGGCGGCCGAGTTCAACCACGCCACCGGCCACACACCCACGCCCGAGGCGGTGCGCCTGAGCCTGGACTGGCTGAAAAGGTTCCTGCTGCCAGCCACGGAATGAATTTTTCTGTCTTGAAACAGGGCCTGGAACCCAGCAATATCCGGTTAGGAACTTGCAGGGGGGTGAAGAAGTTTCCTGTGAT
>CAYYNT010000033.1:0-42894 GCA_964473155.1 uncultured Gemmatimonadales bacterium
CCTGAAAAACTTGGTCTCTCTGATTGGATGGCAGGTCAATAATCAGCTCGTGTTATCCAGTTTTTACCCGGACAGTTATGAGGCGCGTGTTAATATCTTATAAAACGGGGCACGGCGCGCCGTGCCCCTGCGTTTAAGACCTTTAGGACAGTCCCTCTAAAACATTCAAACAGCTTACTTTTATTCAAATTATAATATCAACTACCAACGCAGAACCTCGCGCTCAACGATATCCTCGAACGCGCCCGGGTCGCCCTTGGCCGGGCCGTAGAACACGCTGCCGCCGAACGTGGTCAGGAACAGCTTGTCCGGCTGGTGCGGGTCGACAACCGGGCGATGACCCCATTTGAAATTATACCCGCCCAGGCGGTTCCAGCTCGCGCCGTAGTCCTCGCTGCGGAAAGCCGCGCTGTCGAAAGTGTTGATAAACACGACCGCCGGGTTGGAGGGATCGACCGCCGCGGCGTATACGTGCGCATCCTCATCGAACACCCGCTCCCAGGTCACCCCTCCGTCCTCCGTGCGCAGCACGCCGCCGTGCTTCTCCACTCCCTCGCTCGGCCAGGGCCAGCAGCACAGGTACATGCGTTTCGGCTCCTGAGGGTCGACTACAAGGTCGTTGGGGGCATTTACACCTACGGGCAGCGGGACATTCTTCCAGCTTGATGCTCCGTCGCGGCTTACATACACGCCGCCGTCGATATAACCGCGTCCCTCGATACCGCCGCGGGCGATCAGCAGGAACAGGGTCCCATCCGGCAGACGCTCCATGCGCCAGGCGTTGAGATTCTCCCCCAGCCCCTTGTTCATCAGTTTCCAGCTCGCCCCGCCGTCCACCGACTTGAACACGCCCTTGCCGAATCCGCAGACATACAGAGTGCGGCTTTCCGACGGGCTGTCCGGATCAAGAAGAACGTGCGTGCAGACCGTGTTCTCCGGCATGCCCACGGTTACCGCGCTCCAGGATTCGCCGTTGTCCTCGGAGAGAGCCACCCCTCCCTGGAAGCGGCTGAAATCGCCGCGGAACATCTTGGGGCGGGGCAGGTCGTGAGCGTTGCCCCAGACCGACCAGATACGGCCCTGTTTCTGCGGGTCAAAAGTCAGCCAGTAGCAGGTGTTGATCCAGGGCCGTGGCACGCCCTTGAGGCAATGAAACCAGCTTTCGCCGCCATTCTTTGTGTGGAACAGCCCGATATCCGTGTAGCTGATGAAATAGTGCAGGCTGTCGAACGGATCGAAATGTATTCCGTAGCAGGTGGTGACATCAAGGCCGCGGCTGGTCCATGAGCCATCCGGCAGCTTGTTGCTGTAGACCTGTTCCCACCACTTACCGCCATCGAGGGTCCGCTGGGTGACGCCGTAATCCGAGCCGTAGCAGATATCCGGATCTGTCGGGCTGACTCCCAGACAGATAGGCGCTCCGGACCAGGAGGGGCCGTAGGTCTCGTCCATCCATCCATCGCCATGGTTGCCACCCGCCACGCCATCATCCGAGGCTTTGTAGGCCCACTGCCAGTTCGCGCCGCTATCCGCGCTCTTCATTATACCGAACCAGCTCAGGCTGTCGGTTTCCGGGAAGTCGTTCACTGAAAGGTAAACTGTCTGCGGGTTGCCCTCACAGGCCGCCAGAGTGGAGAAACGCGCTTTTCCGGCAGGCGGTGTGAGGTTGCCGGAGGCCGGGATCCATTTGGCCCCGCGGTCTTCCGAACGGTAGACCGCGATTCTGGAGGTGTCGGCGCTGCCCGGCCGGCGGTCTCGTCCCGCCAGGATATAGATCACGCTGCCGCCCGCGCCCTTGCCGCAGTCCGCGGCCTGGATGAAACGCACCGGCAGCGCGGCCGTCTGACGGGCTGTTCCGGAGAGAGAAACCAGCGCCGTTCCGCGCTCAGACACGGCCAGCACCTCATCCGGCCTCCCGTCCCAGGCCCCCGGGACCAGGGCCAGAATGCTGCGGCCCGCCACTTTTCCGGCCAGGGACCAGCTCGCTCCACGGTCAGTCGAGACCATGACACGGGACGAATCATCGCCCTCGCGTCCGCCGCGGCGCGAGGGGGTGAGACCGAGCCATATACGGCGGCTGTCAGACGGGTCCACGCGCACTTTGACTATCGAACCGTCCGGCATACCATCCGCAGTCTCGAAGAACTGGTCGGCGTGGTCGCCCAGCATGCGCTCGGCGGTCACGTTCTGCGGGGCGGGCCAGATCAGGTTCCAGCGAGCGCCGCGGTCTTCCGAGCGCCAGAGCGCGGAATTGGAGGCATAGATAGTGTTGGGATCGGCCGGATCGAACTCAAAATCCTCGACCACGGTGCGAAGGTTGAACATGCGCCAGCTCTTGCCCCCGTCGTGCGTGACATACGCGCCGGTCATGTCGCAGCGCACGAATACGTTGTTCGAGTCAGCCGGATTGACCGTGGGGATAAACTGTCCTCCTCCTCCGCCGGGGCCTATCACGCGCCAGGCCGAGGCTGGAGCGGCGGTCACCGTCGGCTGCGGCTCCGGCTGTTTCTGACCGCAGGACGCGGCAGTCAGCGCCAGAGCCAGGAGCGTCACGCGCAACATCAGATAGCGTCTCATTTTTTCTTCCAGTGTACCGGGTTGAAATTCAACGGCTGGTGCGCGGCGCTTACTTACCGTTCACCAGGGGCGCGCCATGGAACACGCTGCCGCCGAACGTTGTGATATAGACCTTGCTCGTGTCCTGCGGGTCCGGGACCACGCGGTGCCCCCAGTAGAAATTGTAGCCGTCGATCCGTCCCCAACTGGCCCCGCGGTCATCGCTGCGGTACGCCCCGTTGTGGAACGTCACCAGGTAGAGGCGGCCGGTCCGGACCGGGGCCACGGTGACAGCATAGACATAGGCATTGGGGTCATAGATCTGTGTCCAGGTCTGTCCTCCGTCCTCGGACATCAGCACTCCGCCCTGGTTGTCGATAACTTCCTGACCTCCCGCGCCGCCGAAATCTCCAGGTTCGAGGTCAGCCCAGCAGGCCAGGTAGAGCCGCTCGGGCCGCGAGGGGTCGAATTCCAGGGCATTGGGGAAACGGGTCCCGGCGGGAAGGGTCAGCTTTTTCCAGCTCTCGCCTCCGTCATCCGAGCGGTAAACCTCACCGTCCACCAAGGTGTTGGCCGAGTCTCCATAGGCCAGGGCCGGAGTGACCACCAGGTAAAGGGTGCGGCTGTCCACCAGCCTGATCTGCCAGACATTGAGGTTGGCCCCCAGCCCGTTGTTCTTCTGCGTCCAGTTCGCCCCGTCATCCGTGGACTTGTACACGCCCTGCCCGTAGACCGTGGCGTACAGCACCCGCGCTCCAGCCGGAGAACCGGGATCGAGTGCGATGCAGGTGGTGGGGCTGTTTTCCGGGAGACCGGTGTTGCTGACCTGCCAGTTACGGCCCCCGTCCTGGCTGACCGCAACCCCGCCCACGGCGCGATTCTGCCATCCATCGCGCCGGATCATCTTGAACCGCGGGATGTCATGCATCGAGGACCAGACTGACCAGAGACGGCCCTGGACCTGCGGATCGAACTCCATCCAGTAGACGGTGTTTTCCCAGGAGCGCGGGATTCCGTTCAGGGAGCGCTTCCAGGACTTACCGCCGTTGAACGAATGGAAATAGCCGATATCGGTGTAGCTGATCGCGATATGCTGCGGATCGAAGGGGTCGAAATGGACGCCGTAGCAGGTGGTGACATCCTGACCGCGGCTTTCCACGGTGCTATCGGGCAGGTTTTTTGAGTACAGCGCGGTCCAGGTGGCCCCGCCATCCTCGGTCTTCATCGAGCGGTACCAGTCGGTGAAAATGGCGCGCTCCGGGTTCACCGGAGAGACCGCCGTGCAGATAGCGAGAATGAAATCGCCGGAGAAGGCCTCGCGCACCCAGGAATCGGATATGTTCTGCGCCTCCTTGCCGTCGCGCACTCCGTACTGGCCAGTGCCTCCGCCGCCCTTGTACACCCAGTTCCACGACTTACCCGCGTCCGTTGTGCGGAAAATGCCGTAGTAGAAAGCCGGCTGTCCGCTTTCGTTTTTCTGGATATACCGGCTGCACACCAGATAGGCGCTGCGGCTGTCACCAAGGCAGCTCGAAATCCAGGTGAACGAGGGAGCATTGTTGTTGTCAGGTAGCGGGTTGCCGGCGATGACGTTTTCCGTGACTTCGTTCCAGGTGACAGCCGCATCCTCGCTTACGAACACCTTGCCGGGGACTCTTTCACCCAGACGGCCGGGGACCGAAACCGCCCAGAGACGGAACAGGCCGGGCTTGTCAGGATCGATTCCGCCGGCCACGGAGGCTACCGAGCTCATGGATTCGGGATGCGGACGGGTTTCCACTTGAGCGGAGGCCTTGTCCCAGGCGTTCCAGGAACGGCTGCAGAAAACTATGATCCGTCCGGGGTCGGCCGGATTGCTGAACATGGCCAGAATGGGCGAATCGAACCCGGCGGCCTCGCTCCAGGATGCGCCATCGTCCTGGCTCACATACAGACCGCCGCCGCGCCGCCCGGCGTTGATTGCGCAATATATGCGGGAGCCGTCCGGATCAGCCAGGATTGCGCTCACCTCGCCACCAGGGAAATTATCGCTGGTTTTAAGACGGATTCCGGCATGGTCGTCGCTGTGAATAATAGCCTGGACAGCGGACAGTTTCGGGAACAGAATCTCCCAGCTCGCTCCGCCGTCGCGCGAACGGTACAGTCCGGCGCCGCCAACGTAGATATCATCCGGCTTGTTCGGGTCGAAAGCAAAAGCGCCCACTCCGCCCGGGAAATTCAGCATCTTCCAGGATTCGCCATTGTCGCGGCTCAGATAGCTTCCGGTCATATCACAGCGGATGATCATGCGGGAAGGATCGGTGGGAGAGAAAGCCGGGATGAAAGTGCTTCCGCCGCCGCCGGGTCCAATTATTTCCCAGCCCGCCGGGACAGGAGCCACCTGGAACTGCTCGGGCGCAATCGGAGCGCGCTGAGGTTTGGCGCAGGAAACGAGCAGCGCCGCAAGTAACAGAAGGCAAAACCGGGTGAACGGCCGGACTGCGTGTCTAACCATGTCGTGGCTCCTGATGGGGTTTACGGGGGCGCTGCACGGGTTGCGTTAAAAAACGGACGGAGAGATATTCCAGAATGTGAACCAAATATCCGCCCCTTTCCTTCAGGCGGCAAGGAAAAAAGCCATTGTCAGGCATCCGTGCAACGGTTCAGCGCACCTGTGGCTTCCGTCCTGGCCCGAAATACATCCAGAGGCCGAAAGCAGCCAGGGCGGCGAAAAGGACGAGGTTGACCAGAAGGTCCCGCGACGGTCCGGGGATGAGCATGAATGCTGCCACCATCAGGGCCATCAGCATGGTCATGCCGCCGACAAAACGTGCCATGGGCGAATGGTCGGCCACTTCCGGGCTGACCTCGCGCGCGGCGTCCACCGGCGTGGAAAGTTTCTGGAAAAATGCGCCGATCCTGCGCTCATCCTCGGGGCTGTTCCTGAAAAACAGGCTGGAGCCGAAGAAAGCCGCCACGCCGATGAAGAAAATCGTGAACACTGTCGCGGTGAACGGTATGGTCTCACCGAACCCGGCGAGCCAGTTGTTGAGCGGTGGATAGAAGGCGAAGACCAGGGCTGCGATCGCGCTGCATACAAAGGAAACGAGGCCGGACCAGGCGGGCGGACGGCGGAACAGGAAACCCAGCAGCATCGGTGTGGCCAGCGGCGTGCCGGTGAGGGCCATCAGCTTGACCATCACCCGGAACGCACCCTCGCCCACGGCGGCCATCCGCAGGCTGATCATGGTGGCGATTACTCCCACGATCAGGGTCCAGGCCTGGCCCATCAGAAGGAGCGTGCGGGGTTTGTACTCACGTTTTGACAACCGCTGGACAATATCGCGGGTCAGCACGGCGGACACCACGTTGTAGACTCCCGAGACCGAGGACATGGCCGCGGCGAAAATCGCCGCCACGAGCAGGCCGAGCAGTCCGTGGGGCAGCACGCGCGAGGCCAGGGCCACATAAGCCCCCTCGTGCGGGTTGGGCAGGGCGATAAGCTGGCTCAGGTCAGGGTACAGTATGCGGGCGGCCATCGGCGGAACGGCAAAGATGCCGAGGCCCAGGGTAAACAGGACAAAGCAGGCCAGCGAGACCTTGCGCGCCTCGGCCTCGTCCCGCACGCTGAAATAGCGCTGGGCGACAGGATTGGTGTTCTGGCCGTGGATCAGCAGGATCAGGTAGCCGATCAGCCAGTACCAGGGATAGCGCGCGGTCGGGAAGCTGAAATAATGCTCCGGGGCCTGGCTCAGAAGAACGCCGGGGCCATTTATCTCGACAAATGACAACGGTATCAGAAGAAGGCAGATCGGCAACAGGAACAGGGTCTGTATCGTATCGGTCATGCTGACCGCCCAGACCCCGCCCAACAGGGTGTAAACCAGTATCACCAGCGCGCTGACCCAGATGATGAGGAAAATATCCAGTCCCAGGGCCGAGGAGATGAAGATGCCCAGCGAATAAAGCACAACACCGCAATAGAGTATATACAGCGGGATATAAACCCAGCTTGCCACCTGGTGAGTGGTCAGGTTGAAGCGCTCCTCCAGGAATTCGAGGATGGTTGTCACCCGGCTGCGCCGCCAGAGACGCGCGAAAACAAAATAGCCGGTCAGGATCGCCACGCCGGTGAACCAGAGGATCATCGCCCCCGTAAGCCCTTCCTGATAGACCAGCCCCGCCCCGCCGGTGAACATATAGCTGCTGAACGCGCTCATGTAGGCCGAGAGCGCTGCGATCCACCAGGTCAGGCTGTTTCCGGCCCGAAAATAGTCGTTGTCGCTTTTCATGCGCCTGGAGAAATAGACCCCGATCCAGACCATCATCAGCATGTAGATCACCAGCACCGCGTAATCGTAAACGTTCAGGCTTTGCATGCCGGTCCTCACGCAGGGGAATTAGGGAAGAGAATGCCGGGAATGGAGCATTTCGCAGTCAGGCGAAAAGTATATGCTGAACTCCGGGTTGCCGCAAGAGTCGCGGCGCTTATTCTCATGCAACGAGTGGATGTAAAAATATTCCTCCGTCTTCGGGGCGCGGTAATTGCCTGATAAACTTCATATAAATGTCCTGTATCCTCTAACATGATGCCTGTCATAAAGATATGACGCCATCAGACGGTCTGTCATTCTCATTTTCGTCAAACAACTTTCAGAATTGCGAAAAGCGTTCTCTTCTTTGCTCATCCATAACTCATGAAAGGACCTCGCGCCATGATCCTTGTCCGTCTGCTTATCCTGACCGCTTGTCTCAACCTTACCGTGATTTTTCCCCTGGCGGCTAAGACACTGGTGCTGGATGATTTCGAGTCCAGCGCCTCGCTCGATCTCTGGCAGGGAAACCTGTCGCTGAGCCGCGAGCACGTGGCCCACGGCGCAAGCGGCCTCAAGATCGACCTGTCCGATCCGCTCAGGCGCTATCTTTACACGGAAAAGCTTCCCGCAGACTGGAGCGCTTGGGATGCGCTCAGGTTTGACATTTACAGTCCCTCAAATACAGTGGAGCTGGGGGATGTCCAGATTTTCGATGCCGCAACCGGGAACTCGGATGACGCCGAGTTCCGCGGCACCTCCTACCGCGGTCAGAAAATATTCCTTAATTCCGGATGGAACCATTTCGAATTCAAGCTGCACTCCCTGCGGCTGGAAAGCGGAGAGAGGCCGCTCGACCTGAAAAAGATCCGCAGCCTGCGGCTGAGTCTTGGTGGAATGAGAGCCGGCTCAATTTATCTGGACAATATGCGCCTGACAGCCGGGGAGGAGGAAGCTTCAACAGCCTCCAAGGCCGGCCCCTGGGACTGCCGTGTCACGGTTATCGACCGTTATGTCTATCCCGAGTTGTGGGGCCCGGCCGAAGCGCTGAAAGTCCCGGCGGAAATTATCGGGATGCGCGAGCAGGCCCGCAGGGAGGTGGATCTGTTGCAGCGCGAGGTGGATGCCGCCAAAATGATGGGTTATCAGGCGTTATACTGGCAGATTCCGCTGATCACGGCCCAGGTGGGGATGGATATCCGCAGCAAGCTTGTCTGGTTCCAGTCCCCGGAAAAGGAAAAGGAAATCCTGGAATACGTCATCCGCTCCTGCCGGGAGATGACGGAAAAAGTGCGCTCCGTGGTCGGCGGACAGGACCGCGGGTTGATCGAGGAACCGGAGGATGATGTCAATCCTCAGCCATTCTACGTGCCGCCCTATCCGAAGCTGCGGGGACTGCCGCAGCGCGACGGCTACTTCCGGGACGCCTGGGACAGGCCCTTGATTGTACTCGGTCTGCTGCTGGTGGACCGCGGCCCGCTGCTGGATTATTTCGCCCCGTACGGTCACAGGCTGGAAAGCTACACCGTGGGCGGAGGCTCGCGTTACAACATAGAAGAAAGCCCTGTCTACCGGGCTTTCCATAAATATCCGGACACTCACCGCGTGGGCTGGGAGGGCTGGTGCGGCCATCTGATAAAAGACCAGTGGTCCATGGGAGGCAAGAAAGAAAACGTGGTAATCTGCCTGGAAAGCCCGCACATAAAGGATGCGCTTCAGGAATACATGCGTGAGCATTACCGCGAATGGAAAAACAATCCGGACCTGATGTACAACATAATGGCGTACGAACTGATGTATATCTGCTACTGCGAACGCAGCCAGCAGATGTTCCGTGACTGGCTGAAAGCAAAGTACGGCTCCACCGGAGAACTTAACAAGGCCTGGCGTACTGACTACAAGTCATTCGAGGCGGTGCGCGCGCCGGAGACGAAGAACTCCGCCCCGCTGCCGGATGTCAACCGCGCGGCCTGGTATGACTGGGCGCTGTTCAACAACCGGCGGTTCACCGACCATCTTCAGTGGGTCAAGCAGGAGATGCTGAAGTTTGACTCCGAGGTTGCGATCACTGCGGGCGGCACCAGCAGCATGCTTTCGTCCTCCAACAGCACCACCGGGATAGATGAAGAGCTTATCATCAATGAGGTGGACGATGTCATCCTGAACGAATCGGGCCACGGCTACATTTTCAGCGACCTGCTCTGGAGCCTGAGTGATAAGAAGAAAGTGATGGCTGACCCGGAGATGGGCGGGGACTCCCGCAATATCCTGTTGCATTTCCTGCACGGCAAGAGCGCGATAGCCAAGTGGTGGTGGGCGCGCACGATCAGCCGCGAGAACCATTCGATGGACGGCAGCTCGATCCCGCACAGTTGGGAGATACCGCTGGATAACGTGGCCGAGGTGCTGAGGCTGGGCCTGGATGTGCGCCGCCTGAGCAGCGAGATCGCCGAGTTCACGCGCCCGGAGCCGGAGGTGGCGATCCTGTATTCGAAGACAAGTATCCTGCAGGTCCCGCCGGAGCTGATCGGCGCCGGAAGGACGCCATACCTGGAAGCCCTTGGCCGGGCCTGGGAAGGCTCACGCTACCTGGGCTGCCGGGTGGGATTTGTCTCCGAAAAACAGGCCCTGACGGGCAAGCTCGCACGTTTCAAGCTGCTGGTGATTCCCGCGGCCAAGTATATTCCCCCGCAGGTGGCCGATTCGATTACGGCCTATGTCAAGGCAGGAGGAACGGCGGTCCTTATCCCGGAGAGTTTCCTTTTCGATCAGTACGCCCGCGAGAACGACAAGCTCTCCGCTTTCGGCCTGAAAGTCGAGTCAGTAAGCCTTCCTGAGCGGCTGGGCCGAGGCGAAAACGTTCGTAATTACGACATGAGCACCTCACAGACCGTGGTTTACGGGAATGCCCGCAACGTGATGCAGACCACCGGGAAGGACATTTTCTCCGGGGCCGCGGTTCGCCTTGAGGGCGAGGGTCTTGTGCAGCGTCTTGCCGCGGGCAAAGCCGAGGTTCTGGCCAGTCTGCCGGATGGGAGTCCCGGTCTCGTGCTTTCCCGGCTGGGGGCCGGAAGGCTTTACTGCCTGGCCACTCCTTTAACGGAGGAAAGCTATCATAAACTGTTTGAACCGTTGGCCCGCCAGACAGGACTGGGCCGTCCGGTTACAGGAGTGATGGCGGACGGGTCCCTGGTCCGTGAGGCCGAGGTTCGGGCGGTGGAACGCGCGGATGATTACCTGGTCTATGCCAGCAACCTGGGCGGCAAAAACATCGAATTCGAGCTGAAAAGCGCCGCGCCGCTGGGTGCGGTCACCGACCTGCGCAGCCTGGAAGTGTTGTCCGGTAAAAATGTGAAGCTCGCACCCTGGCAGGAGACGATATACAGGATCGAGAAACCGCGTTCACACTGAATGTGGGAAAAGACTGGAAAACAGGATGAAGCTCCTCATTTACTGCTAACTTGGCAATGCTGGAGATCTTTATGAAAACTTATATAACAATCTTCGCCGGTATTATTTGTTTTCTATTCCACGGCCTTGTGGGCTGCGGACGCGGTGCGGGTAATGTTCTGGTGCTGGATGATTTCGAGAGCGCTTCATCGTTGGAGAAATGGCGCGGACCCGGAAGCATCAGCCCGGACAGCGCTTCGCATGGCGGCGGCTCACTTCTTCTGGACTTGAGCGAGCGCGCTTCCCGCACTTTCACAAGTGAAGCCCTGCCGAAAGACTGGTCAGCGTATGATTATCTGCGCTTCGACATTTTCAGCACGACAGAGAATGTCCGTTTCGGCTCGTTCTGGATTTTCGACGAGCTGGGGGATGACGAGCAGGCTGAAACCTACGGCCAGAGCTACCGCGGCTCACGAAAGCTTTATATCAATCCCGGCTGGAACCACTACGAGTTCCAGCTTAAAAAAATGATGGTCGAGAACAATGACCGTCCATTGGCCCTGGATCGCATCCGGCGTTTCCAACTGGATTTCGGCGGAGTCGGAGACAAACTTTATCTGGACAACCTGCGTCTGGTGCGCGGCGAGGAAGAACAGCGAACCGCTTCGCGCATTCAGCCGCGCGATTGCCTCGTGCTGGTGGAAAACACGGTAGTCAGGACCCGCCTGGCCACGCCTTTCGACAGCCTGGTCCCGGAACCGGAGATTGCGGAACTCCGGGAACGGGCCGGAAAATCGATGGAACGCCTGAACCAGGCTGTGGAACGCGCCGATGCCGCCGGATGGTTCTCACTCTATTGGCGCATCCCGCTGATCACCGCCCGGATCGGGCTGGAAGACCGCAGAAAACTGGTCTGGTACCAGAGCGAACGGCGGGAGCGCGAGATACTGGAGCATGTCGTCGCTTCGTGCGACCGGGCCGCGGATGAGATCGACTCCCTGATGGCTTCCGGAGCAGCCGTCCCCCCGCTGGAAAAACAGGCCCTTTATGCCCGGCCTTACCCGCCGCTCAAGGGCTTGCCCATCCGGGACGGGTTCTTCCGGTACAACGACGGTGAGCCGGTGATCCTGTATGCCATGCACGGCCGTATCGGCAAAGAGCTGCGCCAGTATTTCGGCCCGTATGACCATGTGCTCGAAAGCTACACCGTAGGCGGGGCCTCGCGTTTTGACCTGGAGAGCACCCCGGTTTACGAGGCTTTCCACAAATATCCGGACACCCACCGGGTGGGCTGGGACGGATGGTGCGGCCACCTGATCAAGGACCGCTGGTCCATGGGCGGAAAGAAAGAGAACGTGGTGATCTGCCTGGAAAGCGATCACATCAAGGAAGCCATCCTTCAGTATATGAAGCCCGCCGCAGAACGCTGGAAGAGCAACCCGGACCTGTTGTATGACATCATGGGCTACGAGTTGATGTATATCTGCTACTGCGAGAAAAGCCAGCAGATGTTCCGTCAGTGGCTCAAGGACAAGTACAACACATTGGATAAGGTGAACGAGGCCTGGAAAACAACTTACGGCGATTGGAATGAAATCAGCGCGCCGGAGTGCCGCAACGCCGCCCCGCTGCCCGACATCAACCGCGCCGCCTGGTATGATTGGGCGCTGTTCAACAACCGCCGTTTCACCGACCACATGAAATGGATCAAGTCCGAGATGCGAAAGCTCGACCCCGTGGTCCCGATCTGCGCCGGGGGCACCAGCAGCATGCTTTCGGCCAGCAACAGCACCACCGGGATCGATGAGGAGCTGATCGTGAACGAGGTGGACGACGTGATCCTGAACGAATCCGGGCACTCGCTCATTTTCAGCGACCTTATGCCCTCACTGGCCGACCGCCGCATGGTTATGGTGGAGCCGGAGGCGGGCGGGCACGTGCACAACACGCTTCTCCATTTCCTGCACGGCAAGTCCACGCTGGCCAAGTACAAGTGGGACGCGGTGAATCCCGAGTACCCGAACGACGCCACCAGCTCTGTGCTGACAAGCTGGGAGATTTCGCTGAGCGATATCGACGACATCCTGCGCCTGTCCTTGGACGTGCGTCGCCTGAACAAGGAAATAGCGGCGTTTTACGGTCCCGAGCCGGAAGTGCAAATCCTGTATTCCAAGACCTGTATCGTCCAGGTTCCACCGAACCAGCACCGGGCTGGAGTAACCCCCTATCTCGAGACTATGGGCAAGGCCTGGGAGGGTTCGCGTTTTCTGGGCACGCGTGTCGGGTTCGTGACCGAGCGCCAGGCCCTTTCCGGCAAGCTCGACCGCTGCCGTCTGCTGATAGTCCCGGCGGTCAAGTACATCCCGCCCGAGGTCGCACAGGCGGTCGTGAAATATGTTGAGCGCGGCGGGACGGCGCTGCTGATACCGGAAAGCTTCCTTTTCGACCAGTACGCCCATGAGAGAGACGGTCTGGCGGAGCTGGGTCTCAAGGTGGAGGGCGTCACCCTGCCCCCGGTGCTGGGGGAGGCCGAGATGGTGCAGAATTACGACCAGAGCATAAGCCAGGCTATCCTTTACGGCGAGGTGCGCCGTGAAATGAAAGTTGAGCCGGTGGATATATTTGACGGGAAACCGCTCAGCCTTCAGGCCGAGGGTCTGGTGCAGAGCCTGAATCCGGGCTCCAACCGGGTGCTGGCGCGCTTTGAGGATGGCAAGCCGGGGCTGGTGCTGGTGGAGCGTGGCAAGGGCCGTCTTTACTGCCTGGCCGCTCCGCTGGCTCCGCTGGATTACCACCGTCTGCTGGAGCCGCTGGCCGCGCGCGCGGGAGTGCGCCCTCAGGTGGTGGGAACTGGAGCGGACGGGTCCCTGGTGACAGGGGCCGAGGTGCGCGGGATAGAATATAAGGGCGTCTGGCTGGTCTACGCCAGCAACCTGGGTAACAGACCGGTGGAGTTCGACCTGAAGGGCGAGGGGCGGATTGGCGCGATCACCGACCTGCGCAGCCTGAAGCGCCTGGAAAGCCCGCACGTGACGCTGGCGCCGTGGCAGGAGACAGTATTCCGGGTGGAGAAGCGTTAGCCCGAGTTATTCGCAAATTCTCGCAAACCCTTGCAGGGGAGGGTTTAAAACCCTCCCCTGCGGCATCCGGCGGCCTTGTTCAGACGGCCCCATGTGGCCGCCGGGGCGCACGCGCGGGTGCGCCACTACATTTTATGAATAATTCGGGTCAGGCGCGGGGCAGTTTTCAACACTGGAGATTACTCGACATGTTGGGGCTGTCCCAAAAGTCCCCGATTTTGCTCTTTGCAAATTGTTGCAATCTCTAACCAATTGAAATAAAAGCAGTTCTGTAGGGGCACGGCGCGCCGTGCCCCTCATTTAAGACTTTTGGGACAGCCTCTTTTGTATAAACCCGTAATTTAACCTCACTTCTTTGGCAACCCAACCCGCCAGAGTTCCAGATCGGCCTGATAGAGCAGGGTGTCCGGCGCGACCTCGAAAATCGTGGAATAGGCGCTGCGGTCCGCATGACCAGCGATATCATAGGTCCGCCATGACTCGCCGGTCCTGTCCAGGCTGAGAGCCAGGCGGCAGCGGCGGTCATGGTTGCCCGCGGCGAAATTCCGCCAGTACTGGTCACGGTCCACAGAGTCCGGCGGCTGGACCATTTCGCCGAAAGCCAGCGCCAGCCTTCCGTTCTGGAGGCGCAGCAGGAACGGGTCGGCTCCTGCCGGTCCGAGACCTTCCGGAATCCGGGGCGCGGTCCAGGAACGTCCCTCGTCCGAGCTCCAGACCGCGACCATGGGGGTGAAATGCCCGGTGCGGATAATACCCAGCAGGCGGCCGTCCTCCAGCCGGGCAATGGTCCACTCGTTGAAGCCCTCGCTGTCATCGGGACGGGAGCGGTCCGGGACAGCCACGCTCGACAGGTAGCGCCAGGTGCTGCCGTTGTCGGTGGAGCGCGCCGTGAACGCCCGGAGCTTGAATTTAGTTTCGAGCCGGCTCTGCGGGTTGGAGGGCCTTATCGAGTCCGCCTCGAAATTGCCATACATCGCCGCTAACAGCGACCCGTCTTTCAGCTCGATCACTCCCCGGTGGAAAAACAGCCCGGCCCAGATTTCCGGGCTTCCGAAATCCACTTTCCCGGCTTCGGGGATGACCAGCACGGTCTTTCCCTCCTGAAGGGTTTTAAGGTTATCGAGCGAGCGCCAGATAAGCCCCTTGTAGACCCCGTCGCTGTCCGGTTTGATTGTGGCCATCAATCCCAGAAAGAGACTCGGACGGGAGAAAAATGTGTTTATTTTCCCCTCGGTCAGGTCGGTGGGGAGCCAGGGCGGCTCCGATTCCTTGCGGACCACCACCCGGCTGCCCCGGTCAGTGACCTTGAAGAAACCCAGGAGATGAATATCTCCATCCGGGGTGCGGAACGAGCGGGCATAGCGGGCCGGACGGGATTTGTCCAGGCGCAGCGGCGTTATCCCCACTCCGCCGGCCAAGCCCTGTCCGGCCGCGGACAATCCCTCAGGAAGGATTACCGCAAGCGCCGCGGTGAGAAGGGCAGCCATGCATATAGATATTTTCATGAGCTTCCCTGACCTATATAAATATAAGTATAGAAAACATCTTCATCGTTTCAGGACCAGACTCACCGCCATATTGTCTTTCAACTCGACTTTGCGCCTGACGCCCTCACAGAAGACAGTGTAGGGCGAGGCGTACTGACGTTTCCCGTCGCTGAAAACGTACTCCGTCAACTCGGCTTGCAGCGTGCCGCGGCTGTCCACCCGCCCGCGGAAAGATTCCTGTCCGCTGCGGTCCGTGATAACCACCTCTTTGTCTGTCAGGGCTTTCCCGTCAGCGTCTTTCAGCGCCATATCGAGGGTCCAGCGGACCGTGTAGCTGTGCGGCTGATCAGTCATATCGACCTCAAACGGCGCTCCCTCGACATGGTTGGAGCGGAATTCGATCTCTGTGGCCACGCAGTCCTTGCGGGGCATCCAGCCCATGCGGACAGGCTTCCAGCCCTCGGGAGCGCTGGCGGCGCGGATAAAGGTGTTATCGCGGAACAGCACCTGCCGCGCCCCGCCATAAGGCGAGGCGGCCCAGACAGCCGGGACATTTGACGTTATCCGGTTGCGGAAAAACTCCCCGCCCACCGTGCCGCCGCCCACATAGAACGCCGAGGCCTCGGCCCTGGCGCCGGGGTCACGCTGGATGACAGTGATCTCGTTGCCGAAGAAATAATTCGGGCCTCCGCTGGCGCTGTAGAACACGGCCCAGGCCATCGGCAGGTAGTCCGCGTAGCGCGGGTAGGCCCGCCCGGTGATAACCATCCGGTTGTTGTAGACCCGGTTGCCCCAGCAGCCGGCCGGGTCGCCGGGACGGGCGTTGTAGTCGGCGATGCGGATCGCGGTGGTGCTGTATTCCTCGTGCCCGTACTCGCAGGTGGGCGGAGCGGCCTCGATGACAAAATCGTTGTCGAAAATATCGATGAACTTATGGCGGAAAACCTCGAGCCCGGAGCCGATCTCGGGTTCGAAACGGTTGGTGAACACTTTCGAGCTGTCGCCGCGGGCCATGACGCAGTAGTGGTTGGTCACGGTCTGGCGGTTGACGAACAGGTTGTGGTGAACCGAGGAGCGCTCACCCAGGAAATTCAGGCAGCCCTGGCCGCCATAGAACTCGGAGTATGCGACCTCGGAGGGATTGAGACCGCGCAGCACAACCGCGTGCTCGCTTACGTGGCGGTTGATGATGAACGGTGTGTCGATATCGAAGCGGCAGCCGTTGATCACGGCCTGGGGGACATCCACGGCATTGGCGTTGATCCCCTGGTTGATGACGCGGACATTGTCCAGGATCACCTTGACTCCCGGGGCCGTGGACTGAATGCCCCAGCTAAGGACGCTGACCGCGGCGCAGCGGATCACGCCGTTGCGGATCGTGACCGTGCCGCCTCCACTGACTTTGGGCAGGGAATCGAGTGGCTCTGTCGTGCCGGGGCGGGTGAAATCGAAGAAAGCCGCCGGCTGGCCGTCGTAAAGATGGTCATTATGCGCCCAGGGACGCGTGGAGCCGATGATGGCCACGCCCGTGTCCATGGCCGGGCGGATATCTATCTCGTCGACCAGGCAGCCGGTGAGGGCCTTTACCCGCACACGGTAGCGCCCGGCAGGCAGCCCCTGAAGGTGCGCGGTGACAAAACCTCCGCCCAGGCGCGGGCCGCGGTTTTCGATGGGACAGCTCGTAAGGGTCTTGTCACCGTAACGAGTCTCCACCCGCACCGGCTCGCCGTTTTCGTTTTCCACGAACAGGCTGACCCGCATATCGATCTTCGCCACGCCGCACATCGCCAGATACGAGCGCCCGGCCACCGGCAGGTCAACCCAGCCGGAGACTATCTCGTCCCCGGCGGCAAGGCGCAGGATTTTCTTTCCGATGAAGATATGCACGTCATCCGTGTTCTCGACTTTCGCCCCTGGAGCGCGTGAGAAATCCCAGCCCGCCGCCCCGGACTCGAACCCGCAGTTAGGGACCTGCCCGTAACCTGCATCCGCGAAGGTGATCGTGTATCCGTTCAGGTCCAGGACGGCATCCGCTCCCAGGAATATACCGCTGGCCGGGCAGGAGATGTCGCTTGTCAGAAAGAAGGTGGTCCCGGCCCCGGCGTAGCAGCCCGGAGCGTTGACCGCCACTGCGCCGGGCGGCGGGGGAAAGTGGCCGGTTGGATGGTAGGACGCTGCGGCCGGCCCGGCGGAGATTGCGGCGGCGGCAAGAACGAGTGTTAGCCTGGCAGAAAAGAACATCGTTCCTCCCTTATATTATCTTATATATAATATTTCTCACTGCCCGCTGCGGTAAGGAGTCCCCGGATCATGCCCAGTAGAGCCTCCGTAAACATGAAATTCAGGGGCACGGCGCGCCGTGCCCCTACGCAAAAGATTATAGCATAATAAATTATATTTTACAGCCACTGCCAGATCGCAATTTTAAGACGGCCCCTGCTTCCTTTTGGTTCACATTCATCGCTGGCTGCCGATAGCCGTAAACAGATCCAGGCTTTACTTGAGCGGCGGGGCCAGGTAGTCCTGGACATCCAGCCAGTGTGCGCGCATGATTGCAGCTTTCTTGCGAAGCTGACCGGCCAGGTCAGGGCCGAGAAGGAAAGTGTCCTCATAGCGCGGCTCCGCGGCGTGAATGGTCAACTCCAGGCCGCCCGACTCCAGCAGTGAGATCATTTCCGAGGTGTTGTCGAACTCGTCCCGCATGATCGCGTTCCATTCCAGGTTACCCGGGTCGCCGTCCCAACTGTCCTCTTTCGAGGGCGTGCGCGGCGCTCCGGCCAGAATTGCAGCGTACTTGTCACGCAGGACCTGTGCGTGGTAGAAATTGTGGATCGAGCGCACCTCGCTGGCCCACATCCTGAGGCTGAGTCCCATTTTTTTGAGGAAATCCCCTTCCGGGGCGCCCTCCAGATTCTGCAGCGCGCGCCCGGCGCGCACTGCCATGGAAAGGGCCTGACTCAGGCCCCTGTCCTCCCAGGCCCCCGTCCCGGTCATCCGTCCGCCGTGAAAATCAATATAGTCCATGCGGGCCTCTTTTTCACGGGGATTGAAAACATAGGACAGGAAATAAGCCTCCTCCTCCTTGGTCAAAAGATCGGGTTTTATGACCAGCGGGCGGGTGAGATGACGCATCGAGACGCCACAATACAAGTTTGAATACTGGGCATATCCTCCCGCGATGGCATCTTTGAGTTCGAGGGCCTGGTGCAGATCGTACAGCGCCTGGAACACAGTTTCGGCGTTCTGCGCTCCACCCCAGCGGGCGGCGATCAGACGGAGTTTCTCCAGGCGCTGCGAAAGGTCCGTGGTTGGTGACTTGATGCACTCCTCCACCAGATCCAGCATCTTGGAGACAGCCTCGGGCGTATCGCCGCCGCGGCTGTAGATTCCGGATGTCCCGAGCACAAGGAAACGGTTCTCCGGGCGATGGTAGCGCTCCATTCGCGTGATTATTTCGAGAGGATCGAGCAGGCCTTTGAAGGGGTAGTTATCATAGACTACTTTAGTCCCGATATCCAGGAAAGCCGCGTCGTAGCGCTGAAGGTAAGTGTCCGGTGGAAGCAACGGGCGGACCACCTCAAGCTCGTTACGCCAGAGATTGACGTTCTCCCAGTAAAGAAGGACATCCCCTCCGCCCGCGGACGCACCGCGGTGCACGGCACGGCTGAGCTCACGGACACGCTGTCCGGCGTTAAGACCACGGCAGTGCGCGGGTCCGTTAGGGCCGGGGTACTGCGCCTCGGCCCAGCAAAGCCCCTGCCCGGCATCGTTCACGCCCTCGTTGAAAGCATGTATCTCCGGGGCGTTGCGTTTCAGTTCGGCAGCCATCCACTCGACCATCTCACGGCTTTCCGGAAGGTCAAGGCAGAGGCTGAAAGCATCCTGAAGGCCGCGACGTGGATGATCCACCCGCGGGCCGCGCAGGTTTGGATACTTGAGAAAAAAAGCCTCCGGCAAATAGTGCGCGTCGTTGCTCTCGAAAACGGCATAAAGCCCGAGCTTCTTAAGGATGGCCATTTTCTGCGACAACAGGGCGCGGTTCGCCGCCACGAATTTCGGGTCGATGAACGGGGCGATTTTCGGGTGTGGATAATAGTCCCAGGGCGCGGGCACGTAGCAGGTGTACTCGTGCCAGGGACTGTCGCCGGGCGGAATCTCCTGCCAGTTCTTGTCCGACATCTCGCTGGCCAGCACCTGCACCTCGCCGTAAGGCTTGAGCCGGGCGGCCAGGTTGGCGATCACCTCGAAATCAGAGGCATTATGACTGGCGTTGCCCACGATGAAAACTTTTTCCGCTGCGGCAAGCGGCAAGACAGCGCCCAGGACAAGGCATAGCGCGACGAGACAAGCCGCCCCGGCCCGTCCGGCCGCACCGGAAATGCAAAAATATTTATCGTGCATGTTCAGCTCCAGATATCGGCCAGGTTAAAATAGGCTTGAAAAAAGCCATTTACTTCAGCGGCGGCGCCAGGTAGTCCTGGACATCCAGCCAGTGGGCGCGCATGAGCGCGGTCTTCTTGCGAAGTTGGCCCACAAGGTCCGGGCCGAGCAGGAAAGTGTCCTCGTAGCGCGGATCTTTGGCGCGGGCGGTCATTTCCAGGCCGCCATTCTCCAGCATTACGATCAATTCATTCGTGTTGTCGAACTCATCCCGCAAAATCGCGTTCCAGTCCAGGTTACCCGGATCGCCGTCCCAACTGCCGGCTTTGGAGGGTACGCGCGGATCCCCGGCCAGGATCGCGGCGTACTTGTCGCGCAGGAGCTGGGCATTGTAGAAATTGTGGATCGAGCGCACCTCGCTGGCCCACATCCTTACGCTGAGGCCCATCTTTTTTAGGAAATCCCCCTCCGGCGCGCCTTCCAGGTTTTGCAGGGTGCGTCCGGCGCGGTCGGCCATGGAGAGAACCCGCCGCAGCGCGCTGTTGTCCCAGGCCAGCCCGTTCCTCATGCGCCCGCCGTGGAAATCGATATAGTCCATTCGGGCTTCGCTCTCGCGCGGGTTGAACACATAGGGCAGGAAATAGGCCTCTTCCTCTTTTGTCAGCAGTTCCGGCTTGATCAGCAGCGGACGGGTGAGGTGCCGCATGCTCACGCCGCAATAGAAATTGCTGTACGCGCCGAAGCTCCCGGCCACGGCGTTTTTCAGCTCGAAAGCCTGGCTGATGTCGTAGAGGGCCTCGAACACTTTCTCCTGGTTGGCTGCGCCGCCCCAGCGCCCGGCATACTGGCGCAGACGTTCGAGACGGCCGGAAAGTCCTGGCGCCACCGGGTTATCCATGCAGTCCGTGGCGATTTCGATCAGCTTGGCCACTGCCTCGGGAGTGTCATCACCGCGAGAATACATGGCCGAGAAACCGAACGAGATTCCACGGGTGCGCTCCGGATTGAAACGCTCCATCGAGCGGATCGCTCCCATTACATCCACCACGCCCAGGAACGGCCAGGTCTCGTTGATCCGCGTGCCGAGTCCGATCGTGCCGGGACGGGAGTTATAGTAGGTCCTCTCCGGGAGCATCGACCGGACAATGTCTTCCTCGTTGCGCCAGAAATTGACATTGCCCCAGATCATGTCGATATCTCCGCCACCCTGGATTGCGCCTTTATGCACAGCCAGGGCGTAATCGCGCGCGCGTTCGCCGGCGCTGCGGCCCTGGCACTGACGAGGGCCGTTGGGTCCGGGATAGAGGGCCTCGGCCCAGCAGAGTCCCGCCCCGGCGTCGTTGGTGCCGGTGATCATCGACGTGATTTCGGGCACATTGCGCTTGATCTCGGCCATCATCCAGGAAACCATGGCCTGAGTTTCCGGCTGGTCGAGGCACATGCTGAAGGCCTCGCCCGCTTTCAGGTTGCTGCGGCGCGGATGGTCCACCCGCGGGCCACGATACTGCGGGTATTTTGCGAAAAAGGCATCCGGCAGATAATGCGAGTTCTTGCCCTCGAAGACACCCTCCAGTCCGAGGCTGCGGGCCAGGGCGGCGCGCTCGAGCATCAGCTTGCGGTTGGCGGCCACGAACTGCGGGTCCATGAACGGAGCGATCTTCTCGTGCGGGTAGAACATCCAGGGCGCCGGTACATAGCAGGCATACTCGCGCCAGGGGCAGCCGCCGGGAGGAAACCCCTTCCAGTCTTTGTCGGCCAGGTCGCTGACCGGCACCTGCACCCGCCCGCGGTCTTTCAGCTTGGCCGCCAGCTCGGCGTAAGGCTTGAACGACTGGAGATCGTGCCCGGAGTGCGAGAACGAGAATATCATCTTTTCCGCGCCCTGGACGGAAGCGATGGCGACTGCGGCAAGAAGCCAGAGCGCGAGCGTGACGGAGCGGAAGACGGACAGCTTTTTCATTGGTGTTCCTCCAGTATTTGCTGTTTCAGGGAAAAAATCATTTATGCGGTGGCGCCAGCCAGTCCTGGACATCCAGCCAGTGTGCGCGCATTATCCGCGCTTTCTTTTCAAGCTGAACCGGCAGGTCCGGCCCCAGAATGAAAGTGTCCTCGTGGCGGGCGTCCGGGGCCAGGGCGACATGGCTGAGACCATTGGTTTTAAGCAGGGCGATCAGCTCGTTCGTGTTATCGAATTCATCCCGCAAGATGGCGTTCCATTCGAGGTTGCCCGGGTCGCCCTCCCAGCTTGCTATTTTGGCGGGGATACGTTTCGGGCCGTTCAGGATGTCCTTGTACTTGTCCCGGATAAGCTGGCCGTGGTAGAAATTGTGCGTGGAGCGGAGGAACGAAGCCCAGAGACGCAGGCAAAGGGCCTGGCTGCGCAACCATCCGGCCTCGGGAGCGTCCTTGACCGATTCGAGCAGCGAGGCCGCGCGAAGGGCCTGACTCAAGGCGCCGGACAGGGCAGGATTGTTCCATTCGGCCGGGCCCTGGAGGCGGCCGCCGTGGATATCGATATAATCCTGGCGCGCCTCTTCAAGTCTGGGATTGAACACGAAGGGCAGGAAATAGCTCTCCTCTTCCGGGGCAAGCAGTTCCGGCTTGATCAGCAGGGGACGGGTGATATGCCGCGCCGAGACGCCGTTGTACTGTGTAGTGTAGCGCGGGGCTGCGGCGTTTTTGAGCGCGAAAGCCCGGTCCATCAGGCTGAACGCCTCGAAGACTGTTTCAGCGCCGGACTGGCCGCCCCAGCGCGCGGACAGCTCTTTCAGCTTTTCCAGCCGTCCCGCCTGACCGCGCACAGGCCGGGCGATGCAGTCTTCCATTATCTCGATCACCTTGGCCAGGGCGCTGTCGGTCTCTGTGGACCGGTCGTATGAATACCGGGTGGCCAGGTCCACGCGCTCGACTGCAGGGTTGTCGTATCTTTCCATAGCGGCGATCACGGTCAGCGGATTCACCATCCCCAGGACCGGGTAGGAGCCGCCCCACGAGATCGAGATCGCGCCGGGGTCGTGGCTGTCGTAAAATGTGTTTTCAGGCAGATAGCTGAGCAGCACCAGGTCCTCATTGCGCCAGAAATTGCTGTCCGCGATGCGCAGGGTCACGTCCCCGCCCCCGTCCCTGGCTCCCTGGTGCAGGGCCAGGCAGTAATCGCGCATGCGTTCGCCGACATTGCGGTTCTGGCAATGGCGCGGTCCGTTGGGCCCCGCATACTGGGCCTCGGCCCAGCAGAGGCCGCCTCCGGCGTCATTGGTCTTGAACAGCACCATTTCAAGCTCGGGCACGCTCTTTTTCAACTGCTCCATTGACCAGCGGTACATCTCGCGGTTCTCTTCCAGGTCAACGCACAGGCTGAACTCTTCCTGAGTGCTGCGGCGGGGATGGTCCACCCGAGGCCCGCGCAGGCCCGGGTGTGCGGTGAAAAAAGCCTCGGGCAGAAAATTGACTCCATAGCACCAGAAAGAGGCCCCCAGGCCCAGCTCACGTACAACGGCGGCTTTTTCGAGCAGCAGCTTACGATGCGCAGCCACGACATCGGCCGGGATGAACGGCGCGACCTGTGGGTGCGGAAAGTACTTGAAAAAAGTGGGGTTGTAAGCGGCATACTCGTGCCAGGCGCTGCCGCCCTCGGGGATAGTGTACCAGCTTTTCTCGGGCAGGGTGCTGATATTGATCTGCACGTGGCCGTAGGGTTTGAGACGCGCAACAAGCTCTGCCTGCGAGCGGAAGGATTTCAGGTCATGACAGGCCACGACAAAGTTGAAAGTCTTTTCCGCGGCAGCCGCAATCTGCGCGGAAACACAAAGAAACACCAATGCATATATGGCAGTATACACCCTTACGCGTTGACACGAAAGCTCGGGCATGGCTTATTCTCCTTTATTACGGGGATACGCGATCAGCGCGGGTTCCTCTCCAGCCACTGAGTTTCCTCATCCACGCCCTCGGGACGGGGGCCGTAAACCGGCAGCGGGTCTCCCTGCTCGTATGCGCCGAGGTCCGGGGCCTTACCGCGGTAGTTATCGTTGACATTTGGAATCACGGCCGCGGCATCCACGGCGGCCGAGCCCGGGGCCAGCCGCAGATCGGGCGGCTCACGGCGCGGGAACAGCGGGAAGGGGAAATCCACCCTGGCGGCGAAAACACTCATATCCACCTGTACGGCGTGCTTCTCCGTGGTCAGGCGGCGAAGGTCGGCCAGGCTCTCGATACGGTGACGGCCGAGGATGCCCTCGAACGGGCGGCCCACCGCGCCGAAACCGTCGTAATCCATGTCCAGAGTGGAATCCGCACGCGGGAACGATACAGCCATTCCTCGGCCCGTGCCGTATCCTCCGAGGTTGCCGGCCGGCGTACCGCCGATTGTCAGGTTGTTGCGGAACAGCACCAGCGATGGATTGTGACCGATCATGAAGCCATCCCCGGCCTTTACTACAGTGTTGTGGAGAACGACATCACCCTTGCTTCCGCGCGCCAGCTTGAACGGTACATTGATAGTGTTGTACATCACGTTGCGGATGAAATAGCACGGGCCGCCCAAGCCGGGCTGGCTGCTCAGGCTGATGAAGCAGTTGGCTATCCGGTTACGCATGATACGGGCGTTGCCTGCAGTGAAATCCGCCTCGATTGCGTCATCGTCGCCAAGCTCTATATCATTGTTATAAATGTCTATGCAGCGCTGGTCGAAAGCCCAGAGGTCTTCCATCGTGGAAATGCAGTCTCGGTATCCGCTTACCCGGTTGTGGCAGATCACGTTGCCCGGGCCGGTGATCTCTATCCCCTCGCCCACGCAGGATACGCTGTAATCGTTGATACAGCAGCCTATGGCCAGCGAGTCCCAGGGCATGTAGCCGGTGACCGTGTTGTCTGCTATATAGCAGTTGGAAGCTCCCGGACGGTCGGTGGCGGCGATTCCGCGCTGCGAAATAACCTCGCAGCGGCGCACGGTCACATGATCGGACCAGCGAAGCTCCACAGGGCCGCGCACGGTGACCCCCTCCAGGATCACGTGCTTGCACCTTTCAAGGTCCACTTTTTCGAAAGTGCTGTTCAGGCCGGGGTAACTGCGGCTGGAGCGGATTACTATCGGCCGGCCGGGCGCGCCGCTGCGCTGAAGCTTGAATTCCCCGTACCAGCCGGGGCCAAGCTCAAGAATATCCCCCGGTTCGAGCGCGGCGGCCAGACGTTCGAAATCCTGGGGGCCGGCTTTTATGACCCTGGAGCCGGGGGCGGCTTTGGGAACGGGACGGGTGGAGACACTGACCACCGTATCGGCCGAGCCGCCATCCGGGTCGCGCAGGCTCATTTTTATTTCGTACGCCGTACCGGGCCGGAGGTCCAGCACACTGCCGGAAAGCTTGTTTTCCCAGTAGAATATCGGGTCGGTGCCGTAACTCCTGCCCGCCGGGACCCGTCGCAGCGGCATGGCCTCGCGCCAGGCGTTTTCACCTTTCTGCCTGTACCAGGTCTTGCAGACCGCGTTCAGGTTGTCATCTCCGGTGATAAGCCACTCGACCGCCAAGTTGGTCAGGGTCGGATAAGGCGTTGAGAGCGCGCCCGGTTGGGTGGCTTTAGCGGCGAAAAGCAGCACAGGGGCGGCCAGGGCGGCCGTGAGGAAAAAAGCGATGTGTTTCCGGACAAGAGATGTCTGCATGGTCACCCCTCAGGTATGGGAGTTATGAAAATCGAATTGATTAATTATACTCAAATTATAATAACATCATTTGCGTGTTTTCTGCATCGCATTCCACTGCGTTTCCTCGTCCACGCCCTGCGGGCGGGGGCCGTATATCGGCAGGTCCTGCCCCTGCTCGTACGCACCAAGGTCGGGAGCCTTGCCATTGTAATCATCATTTACGTTCGGGATCACCTGTCCGGCATCCACCGCCACACTGCCGGCAGCAAGACGCAGGTCCGCGGGCTCACGGGCCGGAAATGGCGGAGCCGGGAAGGCGGGATTCGCGGCGAAGATGTTCATGTCCACCTGAACCGCATGTTTCTCGGGGGTCAACCGGCGAATATCGTCCAGGCTTTCGATCCTCTGCCTGCCGATTATCCCCTCGAACGGCATGCCTACCACTCCGAACCCATTGTAATCCGAATCGGTAGTTTCAAAGACGTTGGGAAAGTTGACCGCCATGCCGCGTCCGGTTCCAAAGTGGCCAAAATTGCCGCCGCCGTGACCACCGATAGTCAGGTTGTTGCGGAATTTGACATAGGTTGGGTCACTTCCCACCATGAACCCATCACCTACCTTGACCACCGTGTTGTGCAGAATAATGTCGCCCTTGCTGGCGCGCTGGAGTTTGAACGGGGTGTTGATGAGGTTGTATATGACATTGCGGATGAAATAGGTCGGTCCGCCCAGACCGGGCTGGCTGCTCAACGCGATAAAACAATTGGTGATCCGGTTGCGCATGATCCGGGCGTTCCCCTGGGTGAAATCCGACTCTATCGCATCGTCATCACCGTGCGTGATATCGTTGTTGTAAATATCTATGCAGCGCTGATCGAAAACCCAGAGGTCCTCCATGGTGGAGATGCAGTCGCGGTAGCCCTTCACATAGTTGTAGGCGATCACGTTTCCCGGGCCGGTGATCTCGATCCCCTCGCCCACGCAGGAAACACTCTCTTTATTCACGCAGCATCCCCCGGCCAGCGAATCCCAGGGCATGTAAGAAGTGACGGTATTGTCGGCGATATAACAGTTTTTGGCGCCCGGACGGTCAGTGGCGGCTATCCCGCGCTGGGAGATTACATTGCAGTAGCGAACTGCTATATCCTCGGACCAGCGCAGCTCTACCGGACCATGCACGGTCACGCCGTCGAGGATAACATGCTTGCGGTGTTCCAGGTCCACTTTTGTGAATGTCGTGTTGATCGCCGGGTAGCTGCGGTCGGAGCGGATAACGATCGGACGGCCCGGTTCACCGTCGCGCTCCAGGCGGAAATCGCCATACCAGCCTGGTCCCAGTTCCAGAATATCCCCCGGCTCCAAGGCCTCCACCGCCTTGTCGAACTCGCGCGGCCCGGCCTTTATCACCTTGCCGTCTGGTGCAGGATGTGGCACCGGGCGGGTGGCGACAGTCACGATTGTGTCTTTTTTCCCGCCGTCCGGGTCGCGCAGGCTCAGACCGATCTCGTACTTAGTCCCCGGCTTGAGGTCCAGTACACTGCCGGAGAGCTTGTTTTCCCAGTAGTAGATCGGATTGGCGCCAATGCTCTTGCCGGCTTGAATACGTCTGAGCGGCATACCTTCCCGCCAGGCGTTTTCGCCGGCCATGCGGTATTTCACCGTGCAGACAGCATCAAGGTCTTCATCCCCCTCGATCAGCCATTCCACCGCCAGGTTGGTCAGGGTAGGATAGGGGGTGGATAGTTTTCCCGGGAGTGTGGCATTGTTCGCTGACAGCAGGAAGGAATAACCTGACATCAGTCCGATTGCGATAGATAGAATCAAGAATTTTCCGGAGTCACACATTTTTTTCCCCTGTCTGAACAAGAAATGGGAAAATTCACATTGGTGCGGCATGCCGCGGCCTTTCAAGCAGGTTTATCTGCCGGTGGAGTGGATCTTTTCCCATTCAGTCAACTCGTCCTCTCCCTCGGGCCGTGGACCATAGTGTGGCAGTTCCTGTCCCAATTCGTAAGCGCCCATATCCGGGGCCTTACCTGCGAAGCCGTCGTTCAGGTTCGGCAGGATTATCCCTGCATCCACGGCGGTTGATCCCGGGGCAAGCCGGAGATCAGGGTGTTCGCGCGCCGGGACCGGAGGGTCGGGGAAATCGACTTTGGCCGCGAAGGCATCCATTCCGGCGAGGACGGAATGCTGCCCGCCGGTGGCTTTTTTAAGCCCGTCCAGATCGGTGAACTTGTTATTTGCCACCATCCCGGAGAAGGGGGTGTCGTATGCTCCGGCGGCATTGTAATCGAACGTGCAGGTGGAGTTGAATCCCGGCAAGAACACGGCCCGGCCGGGATTGCGGTCTTTACGGCCCCGGCTGTCCCACTGCCTGCCGCCAATGCAGAGGTTGTTGAGCCAGACAGTCCGGAAATACTCGTTCTGCCAGTGCGGGGCTATAAACCCGTCGCCGATCTTCACGCAGGTGTTGTGCAGGAAGATGTTGCCCACGCTGTGGCGCTCCAGCTTGAATGGCGCTCCGGCCAGGTTGTACATGGCGTTGCGGATGAAATAAACCGGCCCGCCCAGACCGGGCTGGCTGCTCAGGCCCATCCCGCAGTTGGAGATACGGTTGCGCATGATCCGGCAGTTGGCGCTGCAGAAATCCGCCTCGACTCCGTCATCCGGTCCCTGCGATATATCATTGTTATATATGTCTATGCAGCGCTGGTCGTAGATCCAGAGGTCCTCCATGGTGGATATGCAGTCGCGGTACCCGCTTACCCGGTTGTAGCAGACCACGTTGCCGGGACCGGTGATCTCGATACCCTCGCCCATGTTGGCCGCTCCGCCCCAGGGTGAGCTGGAGCCCATCCCCTCCCCCACCCAGGGCATCAGCCAGGAAACCGTATTATCGGCGATATAACAGTTTTTGCAGCCGGGCTGGTATTTTGCGATTATACCATACTGCGCGAAAACTTTGCAGCGCCGCACGGTGACATCCTCGGCCCCGCGCAGATCAACGCTGCCCCAGACAGTCAGGTTTTCGATAATCAGGTGTTTCCGGTCCTGAAGGTCCAGACCCGTGAATGTGCTGCCGATCAAGGGATGGCTGCCGTCGCCGCGGAGCACTATCGGCCTTCCCGGAGCGCCATCGCGCGGAATGGAGGTCTGACGGTAGTAATAGCCCGGAGAAAGCACGAAAACGTCCCCCGGCTCGGCGCAGGCCAGAAGGTCGGCGATATTGCCTGGATTGGCCTCGATCACGCGCGAGTCAGAGGCCTGTTTCGGGACCGGTCTGGTGCTGACAGACAGGACCGTATCCGCCCGTCCGCCGTCCGGGTCGCGCAGACTGAGCTTGATCTCGTAGCGGGTTCTCGGCCGAAGGTCAAACACGCTGCCGGCAAACTTGTTTGTCCAGCGAAAAGTGGGCCAGGTGCGCTCGCCGGTGTTGCCAGCCGGGACACGCACCAGCGGCATGGCTTTAAGCCAGACGCTTTCCCCGGAGCGCCTGTATTCAACATTGCATACTGCGTTCAGGTTGCCGTCGCCCTCGATTTCCCATTCGATGGCCAGGTTGGTCAGGGTGGGATAGGGACTGGAAAGGGCGCCCGGACGGGTGGCATCGTCCGCGGCTTCAGACACTCCGTAAGCTGCCGGGAGAAGCAGCAGACACAGACAAACAATCCCATTCAGAGTCTTCATCGCTGTCACCTTATTTTTAATAGCCAGTAACAGACCGGATTCACCTGCCGTTACGCCGTTCCCACTCGGTCAGCTCGTCCACGCCCTCGGGACGCGGCCCGTAATGCGGCATCTCATCACCCTGCTCGTAAGCGCCTATATCCGGGGCCTTGCCCTTGTAACCGTCGTTCACGTTCGGCAGCACCTTCCCAGCGTCCACCGGGGCCGAACCGGCCGCCAGGCGCAGGTCCTGGGGCTGGAACTCCGGGAACGTCCCGGCCGGGAACTGCGTCCCCGGAGCGAACGACTCCATCCCGGCCTGCACGGAATGCCCGCCGCTCAATGCGTTCAGCTCTTTCAAGTCCTTGAACTTCTTCAGCCCAAGAAGTCCCTCGAAAGGCGTGCCGGAGATCCCCACGGCGTTATAATCGAACGTGCAGGTGGAGTTGAACCCCGGCAGGGCCACGGACATACCCGGTCCGCTGGAGTAGCGGCCGCGATTGCCGCCGCCCGAGCCTCCCACCGCCAGATTGTTGAGCCAGACCATGTTGAAGTATTCGTTCTGCGCGTGGTGCTCTTTCAGGCCGTCGCCGCTCTGCACGGAGGTATTGTGAAGGAACAGCGCGCCGTAGCTCTTGCGCTCCAGCTTGTAGGGGGCCATGCCGGTGTTGTACATGACGTTGCGGATGAAATAGTTCGGCCCGCCCAGGCTGGGCTGGGCGCTTACACCCATGCCGCAGTTGGTGATCCGGTTACGCATGATCCGGCAGTTGCTGTAACAGAAATCCGCCTCGATCGCGTCATCCGGCCCCACAGAGATATCGTTGTTGTAGATGTCGTCACAGATCTGGTCATAGGTCCAGAGGTCTTCCATCAGGGAGATGCAGTCGCGGTAGCCGTGAACGCGGTTGAAACAGACCACGTTGCCGGGACCGGTGATCTCGATGCCCTCACCGATATTCGCCGCGCCGCCCCAGACGCTGCCCGAGCCGATGCTCTCATTGGCCCAGGGAATGAGCCAGGAGACCTCGTTGTCCGCGATATAGCAGTTCTTGCAGCCGGGCTGCTGCTTGGCGATGATGCCATAGAGCGCGAACACTGAACAGCGCCTCACTGTCACGTCCTCACAGAACCGGATGTTGATCGAGCCGCGCACGGTGAGGCCCTCGATAATCACATGTCTGCGTTCCTGAAGGTCGATGCCGTCGAACGTGCTGCCGATAAGCGGGTGGGCGCGGTCGGCGCGAACCACCACCGGCTTGCCCGGACGGCCGTCGCACAGGGCGCGCCATTCGCCGTAGTAGCCGGGAGTGAGAACCAGAATGTCGCCGGGCTGGGCGCAGGCGGCAAGGCGCTCGAACGTGCGCGGGTTGGCCTCGATAACCTTGCCGTCCGCCGCTGGCGCCGGCACCGGGCGGGTGGAGGCGCGCAGAACCGTATCCGCCTTGCCTCCATCCGGGTCGCGCAGGCTGAGCTTTATTTCGTACTCAGTGCCGGGGCGCAAGTCAAAGATACTTCCGGATAGCTTATCGACCCAGCGGAACTGCGGGGTGGTGCGGTCTTCCGTGTTTCCGGCTGGTATACGAACCAGCGGCATTGCCGCGGCCCAGGCGGTTTCACCCGCCCGGCGATATTCAACTTTGCATATGGCATCGAGGTCTGCATCGCCCTGTATTTCCCACTCCACGGCCAGGTTGGTCAGGGTGGGAAAAAGGCTTGTCACCTTGCCGGGCACTGTCGCGTTCTGCGCCGCCGAGAGGCTGGAGGCAAAGGACATAAGGGCAGCCAGCGCCATGGCTGAAAAGTAATTGCGTAGCATGTGAATCTCTCTGGTCAGAGTTTAACAACCGTTTCCGTTATTATTCACTTTGCATCCGGGGCGGTGCGGAAACGGAACACCGGTCCCCAGTCGCTCCAGGCGCCGCGGCTGTCCCGCGCCATCACTTTCCAGTAGTAGATCGTGTCCGGATTGAGCCAGCCAGCGCCTATCTTCCACTCCGGCGAGCCGGAGCCGGTTTCCTTGTAGAGGGCGGTGGCCAGGGGCCAGCGGCACTGCGGGTCCCAGGAAATGATAATGCAGTGGTTGTCCACCTTGTCGCCCTTGTCCGGGTCAGAGGGTGCGCTCCAGCGGAACGAGGGGGCCAGTTCCTTGACTGTTGCGCCGTGGGCCGGGTAGACAGCTTTGGACGGGGCAGCAGGCGGGTGGGTGTCAGTCCTCTCGCGCCAGATATGAGTGATTTTAACTTTGTGCTCGCCAGGGGTCTCATCCCGGTAACGAACGACATTGCGGCCAAGCTTGAGCGCCGGAAGGGAGTACGAGGAAACCTGGATATCTGCAACCAGCTCCACCTCTTCCAGACCGCTCTGGGTGGGCGGGTTGTTTTTCTCGTTGGCGGTGAAATTGAATTCAAGCGAGTAGTCGCGCCGTCCGCGCTCACCGCTCGGGAAAAGCTCGCGGTCAAGATCAATCTCGGCGTCTATGAATCCTACGGAATCCTTAGGGGCGCGCCAGACCTGGCGGCTGACCGGTCCGGTCTGGCTGTTAACTGTCACGGAAACCCTGTCCCAATCCGTGGCTGCGCCGCGGAAGAACCTGGCTTTCAGTTTTCCGCCCAGTATGGTATAGGGTGTCTCGGTGCTCAGGATCGCCCTTTCCGGAAGGTCGTAGAGTCCGCCCTGCTTGTGGCGCACATGCACGGCCGGCGATTCACCATCCAGCACACGGAAAACGGGCGCCTGGTTCTGGTTGAAAAACGAGGGCGCAAGCCTGGAATTGAGGTCCGGTTTCCAGATTATCTGTCCATCGCCGTAGCGCATGGGCTTGGCCCATTCATTCCGCTCCAGGTTTCTGTCGTGGCGCTCGTAGTCGTAGTATTTCTTCCCGCCTTTCCAGTTGCGGATCAGCTTTTCGCCGGGACGGAGGGTCATGGCCATGTTGTGCGGCTCGTAGGTGAAGCGGTCGTAGCCGGTCTGAACGTAGCACTCATCCGCTCCGTGAAAGTAGCGGTAGCCGCGTATTTTCTCCCCGTCCTGCGAGACATGCGGGTTACCGCCCTCGACATCGGTGTATACCGCGCGGACCGCCTTGTTGCGACCCGAAAATTTGGTGAGCGCCGCCCCCGACTCCACGCCTCCGCTGACTTTCTGGTCTTCCCAGAGCTGCTCGACCGAGGCGACAGTCCTGTTATCGGAATACAGATAATATTTCCCTATATCACTGTCCAGCATATGCCAGGCGTTGTTGTAGAATGCCTCGCTCACTGTGTGATGCCAGACTTCCCAGACCCGCGCCGGGACCCCGACCGCGCGGCAAAGAGCCACGAAAACCGAGCTGTGGTAGGCACAGTTGGCGTAGCCGTATACATTCATGGCCACTACCGGATTATGGCACTCGCGGTCGCCCGGCGAATCGAGGTGCTGGAAATTGGTGCGGATGAACTCAAAGATCGCCAGGGCTTTTTCCTCATCGGTCGTGCAGCCGCAGGTGACCTCGCGGGCGAGAGTCTCGACATCGAACCAGTCGTATTTGTCGTCCACCGTGATACGCGGATTGACCAGCGAGGCCTGGCCCAGGTTCTCGATTATTATCGTCTCGTTGACCGGGTCGCGCCAGCCGCCGACCTCGATCTCATAGCTGTAATCGCTGACCGTGATTATCTGTGAATACTCTCCAGCCGGCGCTTTTCCGGCCGTGGCCGCCAGAATAAGGAAGGCCAGCAGGGCTGAACCCAATCCGATTGCTTTCATCCGGGTCGCTCCGGTCTACCTGGTGGTGAAACTGAATATGCGGCTCCAGGGACCGAAACGCCCGCTTGCGTCCTCGGCCCGAACGCGCCAGTAATATGTGGTTTTCGGGTTAAGCCAGCCTTTGGGCGCCTGGAAAACGGCCCCGTCGCGCACGTCCCGGTCGAACGTGGTGCAGAGAGGCCAGGCGCAGTCCGGGCGAAGGCTGAGTTGGAAACGGTAATTGGCTATCCGGTCGCCATCCTGGTCGGTGGAGGCGGCCCATTCGAAACGCGGAGCCAGGTCTTTAACTGTCGCGCCCTGAGCGGGCGAAACAGCCGACTCCGGAGCAGCGGGCGCGTGCTGGTCATCAATCTCGCGCCAGCGGTAGGTGATCTTGAGCTTGCGGCTCTCACCGGACTGATCGACGCAGCGGATCACATTTTTCCCGAGGGACAGGGCGGGCAGACTGCCGGGATTCACCTGCAGGTCGACCACTATTTTGACCTTGTCCAGACCGCTCTGTCCGCCGTAGATCAGCGGAAACTCAGCCGGGACCTTCTCATTGCGTTTGTCCGCCGAGAGAGAATAAATCGCATTGAAAGAATATGTGGCCTGCGGCCCGTCTTTCAGCATTTTGCCGTCCAGCACGGCGCGGCAGTCACCCAGGCCATAGGCCCAGGAGTAATAATCCCAGAGCGGGGTGTCCGCGCCGAACAGCGGGTCGAGTTCAGCGGCAAGGGAGACATTGGTGAGCCCGGAAGCCGCGCCCTTGTAATAGCGCGTGTCGATGTATCCTCCGACCATTACATACGGGCTTTTCATCGGGATAGTAAGCGCGGAGGCCCGGTCGTGCTTGGGGTCCTGAAGGCGGTCCACGTGAACCACCGGCAGCTTGCCGTCCTCGGCCTTGAATTTGACGTTGCGCCGCTCGATCATCCCGTCATAGGAAAGGCGGCTGAAATCCGGCTCGAAGATAAGCTGGCCGTTGGCGTAGCGCGGAGGTTCGTGGCTTTTTGCCTGGTCGTAGTGCTTGCGAAGCTCGGGTTTCCACCAGCGGACCAGCTTTTCGCCCGGCCGCAGGGTGAGCTGCATGTCCTGAGGCGTGTACATCCACTTGTCGTAGCCGGTCTCGACATAGTTGTCGTCCATGGTCTCATAGATTTCTGCCAGACCCTCGCCTGCGGGCATGGCATCCGGCTTGTAGATCATCTTGCGGTTGTCGCCGGGGGTGAGATACCAGCGGTAGGGCTTGTAGCTGCGGGCCACCCATTCGGGATTAGCGCCAAGTTCCTCGATTGAGGCCACGCTGCGGTTATCGCCCTTGAGGTACCAGATTCCGATGTCGGCGTCCATGTGATGCCACACGCCGTCCCATTTCGCCTCGGCCACTGTGTGGTGCCAGATCTCGTAGACCCGCGCCTCCAGACCGGCGGCGCGGCAGAGAGCCACGAACTCGCAGGCGGCCTGGGAGCAGATATGGTAGCCGTAAGTGTTGAAATGACGGACGGGATTGAGGCTGGTGCGGTCCTTTGGGTAGCTCCACCAGTAGGACTGTTTCTCCACGAAATCGAAAATGGCCATGACTTTTTCTTCTTCCGTGGCGCATCCGGCGGTGATCTCTGCCGCCATGCTTTGCAGGTCATACCAGTTGAACCGTCCGTTGACCGTTATCCGCGGGTTGACCGCCGGGACATCGCCCACGTTCTCGACCGTGATCTCCAGGTTTTCCGGGTCCACGGTCCCGCCGACATTGATCTCGAAGCTCTGGTCCGGCGAGGTGATTATCTCGCTGTGCTCGCGGATCTGGCCTGCCAGAGCCGGACCTTGCCAGCAGAAACAGGCCGCCGCGGTCAGGATGACTAATAGTGGCTTTCTCAATTCAGCGCCTCCAGTGGGGGGTTGTGGATGAAGTTGGGAATTATCTGAAAGAACTCTCCTGATAAAAGTCTGAAATACCGGATCGGACCCGAGTTCCAAATTACACCCGGATATCTTTCTCCCGAAAGGATTGAGATTTGGGTGTGTGAGACAGGCAGAGGTCCCAGGTCCGCGTGTAAGACGGTAAAAATAAAGGCATCTTCAATAAACGTACCTGATCCGTACCCTTTTATAACTCAACAAAAATCAGGTAAAGTCATGGGAAAATACAATGACACCCTTCACAATCCCGGATGATAATTATCCACTGGATAATAATTGACCGGACAACAATCGACCACTTTTCATACAGGCCGCGTACTGAGCGCAACCGCCGTGTCCGTCATTCGGCTTCAGTGGTTATGCGCAGGTCATCGACCCATATTTTCTGTTCGTGCGGAACTCCAGGGCCAAAATACGGAAGCATAAGAAACTGGTTGATTTTCATGTCTGCGTTAGCCCCGGTGCGGAACACCACGTCGTGGTAATCCATCAGCAGCTTACCATCGTACCAGTACTGGAGCACGCCGTCGCGCACCGCCTTGCCGCCCTTGATGCTGTTCAGGCGGAAATGCGCTTTGACCTGGTGCCAGTCGCCCTTGTAGCGGGGGCCTTTCCGGTCGCTGAAATAGACGCTGTCGGCGGCGAAATCCCGCCCGTTGCGATAATCTCTGCCGCTTTTGTAATATCCGCCCTTGCCGTGCCCATCCGGGTCGCCGTTGCCGCCCGCTACGGCGCGTTTTTCGGTGACAGCGGTCAGGTCCTTGCCCAGGGCGGTGGTGTCGATATTGCGGCTGTCCTGCATGGCGCAGCGCGGCACGCCGTTGACGACCTCGATATACAGAGTCAGATAGGTATAAGCCGGGCCCCAGAAAGGAGTGTCTTTGGTGGTCATGAAATGCATCTCGTGCGGGTGCCAGTCCACACCGGTCCAGGTCCAGTTGTCGCTGTGCTTCATGGCGAAACTGAGCGTGACGTTCTCCGTGGGTTCGAACAGCACGCGCCCGCCCTTGCCGGCTGCCGTTGTCTCGCCCTTCTGTTTCCAGTTCCAGACACAGGCGCGCTTGCCCTGGAAACTTGTTTCGTCCGTAGTCTCTATCGCCGGGCCGTCGTACCAGCCGCGCGAGGACCAGCCACTGTCTTCGAAGTCTTCCACAAAGGGCAGCTTGACAGGTTTTGGTTCTTCTGTCTGCTGTGCGAGCAATGACACGGCTGACAGAATAGAGAAAAGGGCGGCGGTCAGTCCGTTCAGCGTGACGGTCCTGCGGTAAGAGCGCATCGTGTTTTCTCCGGGAAAGAGTTTTCTTGCCGGACAATCCGGCGGATCAAAGCCTGAGGCGATTACTATCAGTCATAAAAACGCGTGTGAAGTCCGAAAAGCTGAACAAGCAGGCCGAAAGCGTCGGAGACGTCACAGCGCCCGTCGCCGTTGCGGTCCAGCCTGGAATCGGTTGGATCGCGGCGGGCGCGGATAAGGAATGCGAGCATGTCTTTGAGGCCGGGACGGCCGTTGCCGTCGAAATCGTATTTCGCCGGAGCGGCCATGGACAGGACCTCCTCCTCGCGCTCTATGCGAATGTCATCCACGCAGACGCTCTGCGGATTTTTCGCCCCCGGGCCGATATAAGGCAGCATCAGGAACTGGTTGATTTTCATCCCGGCGCTGGCCCCGGTGCGGAACAGGATGTCCTCGTAAGCCATGATCAGACGGCCGTCCATCCACCAGCGGAACACGCCGTTGTTGATCCCCTTGCCGTCCACAATGCTGTTGAGCTGGAAATGGACTTTCATCCTGTGCCAGTCGCCCTTGTAGAAAGGGCCTCGCTGTTCGGAAATGTAAAGGGAATCGGAATCCCATGTTTTCCCGTTGACCCACGTGGCGCCCGACTGGTACAGGTCATCCGGGTATCCGTCGCTCGAACCGTTGCCTCCGGCCACGGCGCGGTTTTCGGATATTCCGGTCAGGTCCTGGCGCAGGTGCGCGGTGTCGATATTCTGGCCGTCCTGGATGCCGAATTTCAGCCGTCCGTCCACCGTTTCCACGTAGACAGTCAGATGTGTCCAGGCCGGGCCATCAAACGCCCCGTTCCGGCTGGTCATGAACAGGAACATGTGCGGGTGCCAGCCCAGCCCGGTCCAGGACCAGTCCTCGCTGTAACGGATGGAGAAGCTGAAAGTGATCCCCTCGCAGGGTTCCAGCAGCACCCGTCCGCCCTTGCCGCCCGGCAGAGCGTCACCGGAATTGTACCAGCGCCAGATACAGGCGCGCTGCCCCTCGGGCGCGGCCGCCGAGGAAGATGTTTCCAGCGATGGGCCATCGTACCAGCCGCGGGAGGCCCAGTCATCGTTCTCGAAGCCCTCGACAAACGGCAGGCTCACGGGTGCCTGTGCGGTCAGATATCCGGGGTTTCCTATGAGCAGGACAAGGCCGGTGATTATACCGGGAGCCAGCCGCGCCAGGGATGGAAAAACCCTCGGGATCAGTTTATGACCGGTCATATTCTTACTCCGTGGAGTCAGACTTCTGGAGACTGGATTTATTCAAATCAGTTCATTCCGGCGGCAAATTCAGCGCCTGCGGGACAGTAGCCACCCGGCGCATCTGTTTTCCGGCGCCGTAAAGCTCGTATATGCTTCGAGTGAAATCGAACCCCTGAATCTCATCGGTGATAAAATCCAGTTCACGCGGGGCTAACATGGCAAACGCCTCCGGAATGTCGGTCGTGCGCAGGACATTCAGCAGGTAAGCGCCCTCGCGGTGCGTGCGCAGCGGATCCTTGACAATCACGCGGGTCACCCGCGGGTCAAGCAGCGCGGCGTAGGCGGCCAGGACAGCCTGCTCGCCCTTGCCCACCAGGGTGAACTCCTTCCCGCTGAACCAGGGCTGGCCGCACAGATAATCCACGGCGCAGAGGATGTCATGCACGCGCATCTCGGCCACTGAGCGGCCGATCAGCATGGCGTCGCGCTCGAACTTGCGGCGGTCGTTGCCGTTCCAGACCTGGGTCCCGATCCCGCGCGGGAACACCATGTGGCGGCTGCCGGCGTAGCCCGCGAACGGGTAGGCTTTCATGAAGTTCCAGATTCCCATGTCCTCGTTCTCGCCCGGAGCGGCCACGTAGAGGACCGCATTCTGTTTCGGGCCGTCGGATTGCGGCACATACGAGATCAGGCCGGTCAGGATGCCCGGCTCGGTCTCCAGGATCACCCCGCCGTGGCCCCCGGTGGAGGCCACTTTCCACTCGCGCTTTGCGGGCATGTTGCGGAAAGTATGCTCGTTCAGCTTGCCCAGCACCTCGGCGCGGCGGCGCTCCCAGGAGGGCAGATCACCGTACGAGCCGGTCCGGGCCACGGGGATAAGGAGGTGCTGGATGCGGTCGTTGATATTGGCCGGGTGCTTGCCGTGCTGTCCGCCCAGAGCGCCAAGCTGAGCATCCGGCACCGTATCGAAAGCCGTCTCGTGGATTTCCTTCTTCCTCCCGAAAAGCATCTTCTCGCTGAAAGCCACGGCCCGCTCCCGCTGCTCGCGGGTGTAGTCGTGCGGCCCTGGGACCACCAACATGCCGGTTTTCTCGCCCAGCCCGTACCAGCCGAAAATGCTCGTCACGCGGCTGTTCACTTCCTCGTATCCCAGGCGCGGGTAGTAGCCGTCGCCGGAGGAACAGAACAGGAACAGCGGCCGCGGGGCGATTATCCCGGCCAGGCTGGGCCAGTCCAGACGGTAGGTGTTGATGAAATAGGCGCAGTCGCAGGCCATGCGCTGAAGGTCGAGCTTGACGTGCGCGGCTATCGTACCGGTGGCGGCGGCTGGCTGCACCACGGCGAAACGCTCATCCGCGGCCCCGGCCATCCAGCTCAGGTGCCCGCCGCCCGAGACCCCGTTGACTGTCAGCCGCCTGCCGTCGACATCCTTGCGGCTCAACAGGTAATCCACTCCGCGCATGGCGTTCCAGACCTCGATCCCGATAGGCGTGTAGCCGCGGGCAAACCAGTCGAACTGGTCCCAGGCGTGCGTGCCGCGGTGCACTCCGAACACCTCGGCCACCTGGACCGGATCGGTCATCAGCACGATATAGCCCGCGCGCGCCCATGAAATGGCGTATTTCTGGCACAGGGCCTTGGCCCCGTATTCGTTGGAGGAGTGTCCGGGGCCCCAGACCACGGCCGGGAAAGGCCCCCGGCCCTTTTTCGGACGGTAGAGGTTCGCCGTGCAGTAGAACCCCGGCAGGCTCTGGAAATACAGCACCTCGATCGTGTATTCGGGGCGGTCGACTGTCCGGACCACCGTAACATCGAGCGGCGAGCGCTCGGGCAGCGGGTCGAGGCCCAGACTGAACATGAACTCACGCTTCAGGGCCGGGCGCTCGCGCTCCAGCTTCTCCCTGGTATCGATCCGCTCCCAGGCCTCGCGGGTGACTTTTTCGGCCTCGCGGTCAAGAAACGCGCTCATCCGCTCCGGACTGACCGCCACGGTTTCCGGGCTGAGGTTTTCCTGGGCGGCGGCAGGAAGGGCAGAGAGGAAAACGGAAGCGAATGCTGCGGCGAGGAAGCGTATGGCTCTGGACAACAGAAGAGAGGTCATCGGGTTCTCCCGCGTTCAGGGGGGATTCTCATTTCAGCAAAAGGCAGTGGCGGAAATGAGAATAGAGGCATGGAGATGTATTTTTAACTTATTATTAACAATGGTGTTAACGCAATTTCTACTGATCTGTGCAGAAAGAATGCAATAAACGTGCAACAAAAAGGGCGCGGCAACCATACACAGGCATGATTTTTTGAGGGATAAATGCACGGCTTTTCCGTTGAAGTGGATGTCGCGGCAACGCGATCTTGCCGGATGCGGCGGAACGGATTAAATTCAAGCGGGGACATTCCTGTCAGCGGCCATTATGCGGGCCGGGAGAGGAACGTCTCCGCGGAAGCAGCCGCCGGACGGGCGAAGCAGGGATTCACGGTAAACGCGGAGGTTATGAAATGGCAGGGTTCTACGATACTATCCGGAGCTGGATTCTGGAGCGCGCCGGGCGCTGTCCCGGCGGGATGGTGAAAGCCGCGGCAGAGCTGGCGCTTCTTCTGCCGGACATCCTGGCGCTGACCGGCCGGGTGATCCTGGACAAGCGCGTGCCGCGCGCCCTGCGTATCAAGATCGCCATGTTGGCGGCGTACCTGTCCAGCCCGCTGGACATTCTGCCCGAGGGCCTTCTGGGACCGCTGGGGCTGCTGGACGATATAGTCGTGGCGGCGTTCGCGGTAAACCGTCTGCTGGAGGAGGTGGAGCCGGAGATACTGGCCGAGCACTGGCCGGGAAGGCCGGAGAGCCTGGATTCTCTGCGCGAGCTGTCGGCCCTGGTGAGCGGGGTTTTCTCCACCCGGCTGGGGGCGGGCCTGGCGCACTGGTTCGGCGGCGGAAAGGTGGCTAAGACTGTGACGACCCAGGACGCAGCGCGGCCGGAACTGAGCCTGGTCAGCGAAGAGAAAGAAAGCGAAGAAGATCAGGTAGCGAGGTGCCGAGCAGCAGGATTGTGAAGCCGATCAGGGCGAGGATGGCGAACAGGCGGAACATACTGCCCCGGCGGCGCGAACCCACCACCACACGCTCCTTGCAGTAGGGGCAGACCTCGGTTCCACTCTCCAGTTCCATTGCGCACCAGGGGCATTCCATGGGAACATGCTCCGCTGAAATGAAATCCACCGGAAAAAGATATCAAGCGGATACGGATGATTTACATCCTGAATATGCATCATAAAAGAATACAGGTCCAGGTATTTGATTCTTCAAACCTGAAAAATTGGGTAATTGTAACTGCGGGTCAGCGTTATCTTCCTGAGATCGACTATTTTTATTCCAGGAGAAAAGATGAAGAACCGATACCTGTTTTTCTCTCTGATACTGCTGTTTGCTTCGGGGATTCACCTGGATGCGGCCGGCGCTCAGACTATGGTGCTGAGGGCTGGAGTGGCAAAGACTGATATTACACCATCGGAAAATGTTTTTCTGGGCGGATACGACTTGCGAACCGGGCCGTCGACCGGAGTATATGGAAAAATTTACGTCAATGCGCTGGTGTTCGATAATACGATTGACAGGGTATTATTCCTTGAAGCCAACCTGCTTTTCTTTGGCTCCGATTCGATCCGTAAAAGAATATCCGAGGCAACTGGAATACCTTACGTAAATATAATAGCCGGAGCCGCCCACAATCATTCCGCACCGCTTACCGGCCATCAGAACGATAATACGCAGTGGAGCGGACAGCTTGAGGAAAAGGTCATTTCAACGGTAAAAAAAGCACTGAATGATCTCGAAGCGGTAAAGATCGGCGGCGGTGCCGGACATTCCCGCATTGCCATGAACAGACGGAAAAGGATGGTAGACACTCTATCGTACGATACATGGGATGAAAACAACACCAGCCAGTCATACGGGAAAGCAAAGACAGATAATCCGGTGAAAATCCGGGAATTTGCGGGTGTGATTCGCCTTGGAGCAAATCCCGAGGGGCCCATCGATGATGAGGTCGGGGTGTTCAGAATTGACAGACTGTCCGGGGAACCAAAAGCCGTATTCATCAATTATGCCTGTCACGGGACCTCTCTGGGAGGAAGGAATACAGTCATCAGTCCTGAATGGATGGGACACATGCTTGAGTACGTTGAAGCTAATGTTCCCGGAGTCATCGGTATTTTCGCGCAGGGAGCCGCCGGAGACATAAACCCACGGTTCGTCGGCGGTCTTGACGGGTGTGTCGATAATCTGGAGAATACGGCCAGGCTGGGCTGCGAGATCGGCAGGGAAGCAGTCAGGGTCTATAACTCGATTGTTACGGTCCTGCCCGGCGATCCCAGGATAAGGCTGGTCCATGAGGATATCCTCTGTCCGCGTGCGTACAGGCTTTTGAGCGCTGATTTCACCCACCCATATATAGCAGTCCCGACTACTGCAATAAGGATCGATGAATTCACTTGGGTTACATTCCCCGGGGAGATGTTTCACCAAATCGGGCAGAGAATCAAGTCAAGCACGCATTCGAAGTATTCTTATCTGGTGGGATACTGCGGCGACGGCTCCGGGCTGGTGGGTTATCTGCCTACCCGGCAGGCTTTCAGCGAGGGCGGTTACGAGCCTTCCAGTTCCCGCTTTGATCCCGTTTCTGAGAATATCTACGTCGCGGCAGTGAATAAAATGTTAATGCGTTTGTATTGAAGCTTTGTCTGCCGCGGCTTGCCTCGGCTCTCACCCCAAACAAGACGGGCGAACACGAGGTTCGCCCATTCGACCGAAAAGATAGGCGGTGAGAGAGCCACACGTGTTACACTCCCCCCGGTGCGAACTCACAACTCGCGCTCCTTGCAGCAGGGGCAGACCTCGGTTTCCGGCTCCAGCTCCATTGCGCACCAGGGGCATACCATGGGGACTCCTTGATATCAAATAAATAGACGGATTACTTTGCCGTCGCCGCGGCTGCAAAACCTATAGCTGCGAAACATCCTCCTACAACGATAAGCGTGTAGCCAAAGGCTTTTACCAGAGGTGAAACCCTTGTCTTGACTTTGACTATGATTTCAGTCCTGATTTTTATTTCGCCGGATTTTGTCTGCAATACGATAGTATCCTTGTCGCATCCGATCAAACGGCCTTGATACTGTCTTTTTTCAGTGCATTTGACAACCAAATCCTTGTTTTTCAGGTTCGAATAGAAGTATTCGACCTCGTTTTTAGATTCAGCGGCTTCGGCTGCGTAACTCAATGTGTGGCAAATTATCAAAAAAAACGCAATCAACTGAAATGTGCAGCGCAAGTTAGTAAACATTCGAGATACTCCGCGAAAGTATATCATCGGAGAGACATACCGAGATATCCCGTAACGATTGCACCGATGATCAACCAGTAAATTGCAGTGCTGTTATCGATTTTGGCCAGACGGACTTTTTCGATCCGGCTCCATTCAAGCTTGACTTTTTCATCATTAGTTAAGGTGAGGCCGGTGCTTTTTTTTACCGTTATCAGCACTCCATTATCACTAAGCTCAACCTTGCCAGATAATACAGTGCTGTCTGACAGAGTAATTTCGAGAGGCATGTTTTTCCAACGGCCGATCAGATGTTTCAGCGTGGTAGTGTCTTTTTGGAGATTCTCGCCTTTGCCATTTTGAAGAGAATCTGCAACAACGGATGAGTTGGAAGAATCAGACGAAATCTGCGCTTTTAAAGCGCCTTGCCATATACAAAGCAGAAGCAATGTCAATGCAAGCTTTTTCATTCAAGCTCCATCGCACACCAGGGGGGCACGGCGCGCCGTGCCCTTTTTAATCCCCCTCGATCCCCCTTTGGGAAAGGGGGAGGCGTTTGCGACAACCGTTGGGCGTGGATTTCCCCTCTTTACAAAGGGGGGCAGGGGGGATTGAATCTGAATAATTAAAATTGTATATCACAAATTGATAAGTATGCGGGGTACGGCATGCCTTGCCACCACACGAGAAAATCCGCTTACGTTTTTATCCGTGAAATCCGTCTGTTATCCGTGCCATCCGTGATTCAGGGAACTCGCGCTCAATTCAGGAACATCACCGCTCGCCGGGCCGCCTCGAGCAGACAGGCCGGGCGGATTCCCAGGTACAACACTCCAGCCAGGGCGGACAGCACGGCCAGGCCCAGGGCCAGGGGCCGCCCGAGCGCGGGCTGCGGCGCTCCGGACTCGTTCTCGCGCATGTACATCTGCACCGTGACCCGCAGGTAGTAGTACACGCTCACCGCGCTGT
>CAYYNT010000034.1:0-42875 GCA_964473155.1 uncultured Gemmatimonadales bacterium
TCAAGCTCCCTGGCCCCGTCATCCTCGTGCACCGTGAAATGGAAGTCCTGGACCCGCGATTTTACTTCACCGCTGAACGGGCGAAATATGTTAATCGCGGGTAGTTCAACCACGTTATAACACAACTCGTACCTGCCGTTGCGCGGCAGATCGGCCTTCCACGCGACTTTACGCTTCCCGTCCCCGGCCTTGACACAATAGCCGCTGTGCCTGTAACGCCCGAAAAAATTTCCGTACAGAGTGTTGTTCCAGCCGACCGGCAGGTTATACTGCACCAGGCCGGCATAATCTTTCTGTTTTTTTTCAGAGCGTTTCATCATCTTCTTCAGGAAACTGTCCGTCTCTACTTTCTGCACCTCGAAACCCGGGTCTTCATTGTCCACGACAATCACTCCGGGTTCATCCCTGACTGCGGATTCCGCAAGCACCCGCTCCCCCTCGAACGGTTTTGCGCCCGGTTCAGGCTTTACATCCACAAATGATAGGGCCAGGCTGCCGGGCAGGTTCTGCGACAGGCAGGTGTTGAGCCACAGCTTATGGATTTTTTCATCCAAAACAATCCCGATTTCCTTGCTCTGCCCGGCTTTGAGCGTGTAGAACCGCTCATCCGCCTGGTTCTCCGGCCGGCTGCCAAAAATTTTCTCGAAATTGGAGCTCGCGCTCCAGACAAAATTCACCCCGATCAAGCCATCGGCCACCCCGTCATTGGTGATAGAAAACAGTATCTGATACCGCGTCTTGTTCCCGTCGATTATTTCATGCATTCTGGGACTGCCGAATACATAGGCTGGAAGCTTGTTCTCGCGCAGCCATGTGTCGAGAAACGGCCCCAGGTCCTCGCCGCAACGCTGAGAGAGTGAGTCTATCAGTTCCTCTCCTTTTATATCTGAGAATGTACGCCCCTCAAGGAAACTTTTCATGAAGGCCTTGAAGTCCTTGCCTCCGGCCCTGCATCGGATATAGTTGAACAGGATGCCGCATTTGACTTTCAGAATGGACCGAACATCATCTTCTTTCAGGGGATTTGCCAGAATTTCCGCCAGAGAGCGTTCCGCCAGGGCCAGGTTTGCCCTGTCCTCCGCCGCCAGGCCCTGCATTCCTCTGGCCTGAACAGTAGACATCACTTGCTCTGTCGCCATTTTCTGATTCAGGTAATATTCAAGAGCCAGGTTCAGCAGGGGCCACTTTTCCGAGGAAACATGCCGCAGGTGCGAATGGAACAGTGGGAACACGGAACAGTTGGATAAATTGAAAAGCTCCGACATTTTCGTATTCAAAAATCCTGTTGTGAAGATGCCCTGCGGGTGGATCGGGCTGGTCAGGAATGCCTCGTCGATAAACTGCTGAAACATGTTTTTCCGAATCTCTTCCGCGGACATCTTCCCGCCTGCCCCGCGGTTCATGAAATATGACATCATCCCGAAATTACAGGCCCACATCGCGGCTTTCTCGGGCATGAACAAAAGCTCGGGCTGCGCTGTCTCATGGCCCAGGGTCCAGGTTCGGCGGCAGGTGAAAAACTGCAGCGGAGTCTCGACCAGCATCAGACGGCGATAAGGATACTTAAGCCCGATCCGGTTCTCGTATTCAATTCTGGCAGTACGGATAATACCCGGCAGAGCGGAGTCTATCCCGGTGAAATACTGCGGGAAGAAATCGTGGCCCCGCAGATAATAAATGCTGTAGTCCGTCCGCTCGACTGTGGTTGAATCACCCGCGGTGACCGTGTCATCGACCGTTATCGAGCGTCTTTCATAGCGGCCGATTGCCAGCGAAAGCTGAGAGAGCGGCGTCTCCGGGGCGAACACGAATTCTCCGCCGCCGTTGTCTGTCACCGCGCCCTGTGAGATTGCCCGCAAACCGTCTCTGGTTTTGACTTTCAGACTGAACTCCGGGAAATCCCGCGGCGGGGTTTCCGGCCAGGCCGCGCCTTCGGTCAGCCCGGCCCGCGGATACCAGAGGCATTCCGGAGTGAGCAGCACATAATCCGGCTGCACGAAAGCATGGCGCTTGTCTATATTGTAGAACAGAATGCGATAGGATTCAGCGCGTGTCTTACTGTCGATATCCGGATAGCAGACCCGCTCATCGATCGGTCCCTGATATTGTAAGGTCAAGGAATCCTCAGCGCCCGGCGCAAGCGCCTCAGGCGGCTTGACCGTGAGGATGTGCAGGTCGCGCTCGAATGGCAGGGCTTGTCCTGCCCTTTCCACCTTATTCACATGCAGGCCGGGGTTCAGGCTTAACACGTAACTGTCCAGCGTCTGAGCGGTGCGGTTGGCGAGACGCAGGCGGGCTGTCGCCGTTATCGCTCGTCCCCCGTGCGTAACCTCCAGATCGCAACGGGTCATGGAAACCATCGGACTGCGGCTCAGTTGACGGTTCAGAGTGGACATCCTGCCGCGCAGTTCTTCCTCTTCCGTTATTCCGTGGACATAAATCCATCCCAGATAGAGCGCGCCGCCGATACAGGCAACAGCCAGGGCCTGCGAAAACCCGGTCATCCGGCGCGACTGCGGCAGCCGTCTGAGCAGGAGCGCCGCCAGGAAAGTGAATCCGAGGCCCAGCAGAAAATAGATTCCACGCTGGATGAGCAACCGCTTCAGGTTGCCAAAGCCGACAAAATCCGAATAAACCAGCGGCAGTTTAAACGCCGGGAAATCGAAAATGTGCTCTGTGCTCTCTCCGGGATAAAACAGCGTCAGGGCAATCAACCCCAGGAGCAGGACAATTGTCAGCGCCTGGTTCCGGACCAGAGCCATGAGAAGCGCACTCAACCCGAACAGGAAAACCAGCGTGGGCAGGCTGATCAAAAGCGGATACCAGAGGTAGGCTTTAATTGAAACCGGCAGCTCGGAGTGAAAGGTATTTATAATCAGTCCGGGACTCAGGATCAGGATATTGAGAACGCAGAACACCCCGAGCACGCCTGTCATTTTACCTAAGACATAGGCGGCATTGGTCATCGAGTGAGGATAGATCACCTCGGTCATGTCCAGTTTCAAATCATTTTTCAGGAATTCAGAGGCCAGGAGCACACCGATAACGGCCTGCACCACGCTCAGTAGCAACAGGTTCAGGTAGGGGACGAACGAGGGCAGCGCGTTCAGCATCCAGGGCATTTCCGGCCGGACGAAGAAAATATAATCCAGAAAGCCGATGACGATCATTGACAGGAGGGCAAACAAGCGGAAGGTCCAGCTTCGCAGCAGAACGATAAACTCGAAGCGGGCGACAGTCAGTATGTTGGGCAGAGGATTCATCTGTGGTCCGGGATCGTATTGCCGTATAGGATCGCAGTACACCAGATTTCACCGTATTAAACGAATTCCATGCAGATGAAATATATGCACTCCGATTAATCTGACAATACTTTTCTACACCTCCTTAAATTCCAGCTTGTGCATCACGATAAAAGGTAGAAGGCCGCAGGTGGCCGAAATCACGAAAAGCCACTCGATCCCGGACCATTCCATCACGTAGCCCCCGAACAGAACCTTGCTCTGGTCCATCAGGTTCTTGAACGAGATGGCAAAGGCAAAGGCGAATGTCTCGATCCCCTGAATCTTGCACAGGGCCGTGGCCACGGTCAAAAGCACCAGGCTGCTCCAGGCGTTGAAAAACCCGCCGCAGAAATACAGCGCATGGCCGTTCCACTCGCGTATCCCCAGGCAGCTGATCTCCACCAGCGACCAGCCGATCAGCGACAGCACGAACAGGGCTTTCATCCCGAACCGGCGGCGGAACAGCGGAAACGCCGCTATCCCGGCCAGTATGCCGATATAGTAGGCTGTGGTGATCGCCCCCAGGAACTCGCCGCTGAACCGCGCCTCAAGGATCGGATCGTAGAAAGTGGAGGTGTCCACCCCGAACGAGAACAGGAAGAGAAGGAGAATCAGCCAGAAAAATGACGGGGTGCGTATCTGTTTCAGGCGCTCGCCAAAAGTGACCGGAGCCGCCCCCGCGGAAGCAGGTTCGGCCTCTTGCCTTCCCTGTTCACGTTGCGCCTCGACAATACTCCGCTTATACAGGAACACCGGAAGGAGCACGGCCAGCGAGGCCAGGGAAAACACATAGTAAATCTGGGTGAAAGCCGCCGCGCTCTCCGAGATCATCCCCCCGGCCCAGTTGGCGCAGAGCATGCCCCCGCCGAACCGCGCCCCGTAAACGATGCTCTGGATCAGGCTGCGGTTTTTCGCGCTGCTCACCGAGACTATCATCCCGTCAATGAGCACATCCAGAAGGGCGATAGCCACCACCTTGAGGCTCACTCCCACGATCATGGCTGTCTGGGTCTGCGCCTGTGAGATCAGCCACCAGCCGCCCGCCGAGCAGACAAGGCCCGCGGCCAGCGCAACCCGGACATTGAACCGCCGCCAGAAATCGGCGATAAAGCCCAGGACAGGTTTCAGCAAAATGAACCACATCCCGCCCAGGAACAGGGTCTGCGCCACCTGCGTGGGGGTGAACTCCAGGACTTTGCTCAGGTAGACATTCAGGATGAAAGAGACTTCGGTGATGCCTTCGAGAAGATACACCGCGGCGAAAAGGACGTACAACCGGGCCATCGGACGCCTCGGCTTTCGGTTATACTGATGTGGAAGGATAATAAGGATGTTTTTATCGGATAAATCCCCCTTATTCCCCCTTTTCCAAAGCAGGGGGAAGCTTACACCTCCATCTCACAAAGGGGGGGAGGGGGGATTCGCTTTTATATCTTGGCTTTCTGTAGGGTCACGGCATGCCGTGACCATTTACACACCCCGTCCCCCGATAAACAGGTGGACATCACTCTCAAGGGTGATTTTCCCGTCGCGCCTCAGACCAGCACGCCGCGCTCGCTGCGGGCGATAAAATCGTTGAAAATCTTTATCTCGGGGAGCTGTTTCAGCTCGGCGCGCGCTATCTCCAGGGCCTGTGAGATGTTGTACTGGCTGCGGAAGAATATCTTGTAGGCGCGCTTCAGCTCCAGGCGCACCTCCTCGCTGAACCCGCGCCGCTGAAGGCCCACGGTGTTGAGGCCGTTGAGCATGATCGGGTTCCCCACCGCCATCACGTACGGGGGCACGTCCTTGGGCACCCGGCTCCCCCCGCCGATGAAGCTGTGCATTCCCACGTGCACGAACTGGTGTATGCAGGTCAGGCCGCTGATAATGGCGTAATCGCCGATAGTGACATGCCCGGCCATGTTGACCGAATTGGAGAGGATCACGTTGTCACCTACGGTGCAGTCATGGGCCACGTGCGAGTAGGCCATGATCAGGCAGTCGCTTCCCACGTGGGTGGCGCAGCCCTCGGTAGTGGCGCGGTTCATGGTGGCGAACTCGCGTATGGTCGTGCGGTCGGCTATTTCAAGAAAGGTCGGCTGGCCGGTGTACTTGAGATCCTGGCTGTCCGCTCCCAGCGCGGCCCCGTTCCAGATACGGCAGTCCCGCCCGACAGTCGTGTTCTTGTAGATGAATACATGCGGGCCGATCTCGGTGCCCGGGCCGATCTTGACATTCGGTCCGATCACCGTATAAGGGCCCACCTCAGCATCCCCGGCGATTTCAGCCGTGGGGTCGATAATGGCAGTGGGATGTATGGCCAATTTGTTTTCCTCACAAGGAACCCCTGCGCACAGGGGCCGTATTCATTGACCGGTCCGGAGCCTGCCGATCCCGGCCCCGGCGTTCATAGACCAAATACCGGTCGGACTTGATTGCATAAACCGGCCCATATGGCCGGAGGGAGACTGTCAGCAAACGTCAGGGTCAGGTGTACGATCCGCGGTCTACAACCATGGCGGTCATCTCGGCCTCCGCCACCAGGTCATCGCCAACGAATCCCTTCCCGCTCATCTTACAGATACGATGCCTGAACTTGATCATATCCACTTCCATCCGGAGCTGGTCGCCCGGGAAAACCGGCCGGCGGAACTTGATCGCGTCCAGACTCATGAAATACATCACCTTGTTCTCAGGCTCCGGCACGCTGTTCATCAGCAGAAGGCCGCCGGTCTGGCCCATGGCCTCGACTATCAGCACGCCCGGCATGATCGGATGACCGGGGAAATGGCCCTGGAAGAAATGCTCGTTCATCGAGACATTTTTCAATCCTACGATCCGCTTTTCCGCCTCGAAATGGATAATACGGTCCACCAGCAGGAACGGGTAACGGTGGGGTATCTTGGCCATGATCTCCCGGATCCCCATGACCATGCCCTGGTTGTATCCGGTCACATAAGAATCCGATCCGGCCTGGCCGATCGAGGGACGTGCCGCTCCGGGATGTGAAGTCTCCGGCGAGGCCGGACGCTGGCGTGAAAGATGCTCGCGCAGCCTGCGAACCAGCGAGATATTGGTCGGGTGCCCGCTCTTGGAGGCGATAATATGCGCCTGGATCGGCATTCCAAGCAGGAACACGTCACCCAGAAGGTCCAGAATCTTGTGGCGCACAAGCTCCTTGGGCGAGCGCAGCGGATCGCTGTTGAGGATCTTGTCCTTATCGATCACCACCGCGTTCTCAAGGCTTCCGCCCTTGATCAGACCCGCCTTTTTCAAGCCCTCGATGTCATCCAGAAAAGCAAATGTGCGGGCGACTGAAATGTACTTTCGGAAATTCTCCGGATTGATCTCGATTGAATCGAACTGGCAGCCGACAATGGGATTGGGGTATTCGATATGAAAACTGATCTTGAGGTTGTCGCTGGGCAGCAGAAGGAAATGCACGCCGTTTTCCTCGAAAGTGAGCGGCTCGGTGAGCACCGCCACTTTCTTGCCTGCATCCTGCTCCACCAGACCGGCGCTTTCGAGCGCCTTGACGAACACCTGCGAGCTGCCGTCCCCGGCCGGGGCCTCTATCCCGTCCAGCTCGATTATCAGGTTGTCTATGCCAAGCCCGGCCACTGCGGCAAGCACGTGCTCCACGGTGTAAACCTTGGCGCCGTTGTTTGAAATCGTGGTCCCGCGGTTGACGCTTGTCACATGCTCCACTCGGGCCGGAATGGTCGGACGGTTCTCCATGTCCGTGCGGACAAACACCACGCCCGTGTTCTCCGGGGCAGGACAGAAATTGACTGTTGCGTGCACTCCGGTGTGTATGCCGATACCGGAACAGCTTACAGCTCTGGCTATGGTCTTCTGCTTCACCAACCGCTCCTTATGCGATAGAAACCTTACAGAAAAGCAACATTTTTCAGTATTTGCACCAGCAAGCGCATCCATTTTGCACCTGCCTAACAACTCGGCCTCCCGAGCCACTGGCCCCGGAGGCTCTGTTATAAGGACTGCGATAAAAAAACGATCAACTGGATTTGAAATGGTCCTCAAGCTTGCGGACCCGCTCCAGCAGACCTTTCAAGCTCTCGACAATCTGAGGCAGACGGGAAACCATGGCCTGCGAGCGAAGGGACTCATGGTGCGGACGCGCCGGATAACCAGACACCTCGACATCCGGATGGATGCTTTTGGTCACTCCGGCCTGGGCGCCCACCTTCACCCGGTCGCCGATCCTCAGATGGCCGCCGACTCCCGCCTGTCCAGCCAGGATCACGCTGCGGCCGATCTTGGTAGATCCGCTCACCCCAACCTGGGCCACAACCAGGGTGTTATCGCCTATCTCCACATTATGCGCGATATGCACCAGGTTATCGAATTTCACGCCGTTGCCAATGCGTGTCGGGGCCAGGGTGCCGCGGTCAATCGTAGTGTTGGCCCCCACCTCAACATCGTCACCGATAATCAAACCGCTCACCTGCGGCACTTTCTGCTGAACGCCGCGGCGGTCGCAGACAAAACCGAATCCATCGCCGCCCAGTACGCAGCCGCTCTGCAGAAGGCAGCGCTGGCCAACCGTCACGTGGTCAAGCACCGTGGCTCCAGGCATCAAACGGGTGCCATCGCCTATCTCTGAATATTCACCGACATAAGAACGCGCCTGCAGGACAGTCCTGTCGCCGATCTTCGCAAATGCCGCCACCACAGCAAGCGGACCGATGAAAACATCCGCCCCGATTGTGGCGCTGGGGTCCACCACCGCAGTAGGATGAACAGCCGGTGAAAAGCTGCGGCTTTGCGGATAGAAAAGCTCCACGGTATGAAGGAAACTCATGTAGGGGTTGTCCACCAGCAGGTAATTCCGCTTGTCCGGAACATGCCCGTTGTTCTCGCTTATGATTATCGCGGCGGCATTGGTGCTGCCGAGCCGGCTCAGGTATTTCGGATTAGCCAGAAACGATATATCGCCATCGCGAGCTTCTTCCAGGCCCGCTACTCCCGATATTACAACGTCAGGGTTACCTCTGACCTTGCCGTTAATCCTTTGGGCAATCTCACCCAAACAATACTTTGGCAATTTGGTGCTCCTGTCTCAACGCGAATTCTGGTCAGTCTGTATGTTCAGCGCTTCCATCACCTGCTCGGTGATGTTATACTCCTGATCGACATAAAGCAGGACAGATGAGTCAAATATAGCAGTATAACCGAGCTGCTTGCCCTTGTCGTCAATCGCCCGGTTCACCCTTTCCAGCACCGACTGGCTCAACTCTGAATTACGTTGCTTGAGCAGCCCGCTGTCGCCATAAATACGGCGATAGAAGCCCACTGTTTCTTTCTTTGCCTGCTCGGCTTTCCGCGAAAGCCGATTCAGCGCAGACCGCAGCGCCGTTGTGTCCACCCGGGCTGTCGTGTCCGCGGCGCTCCTGACCGTTTTCTGTTCCTGGAGAAGCTGCGTCTCGACCACAGTCACCGAATCGAGCACGACCTTCAGCTCAGTCTGACGGTCAGCGAATTGCTTCTCCCAGATCGAGCTTTCCCGGTCCAGGATCTTCTGCACCTCTTTCACTGCCGGCAGATCCCGGAGAATGCGCTTGTCCTCGACGAAACCGAATCTTGTCGTCTGAGCTGCAAGCCGGCCCATGGAGAACAATATAAGTATTAATAATACTAACTTTCTGCTCATATGGAAAGTTTTTTCTGTCTAACGACGTGTTCCAGTTCCTGTTCCTGACCTGGAGCCTGAACCTGTTCCCGTACGCGTACCGGCGGGAGAAACATCCACACCTGCTTTAAGGATCTTGAGCACTTCCTCGGTCAGATCCATGCCTTCCTTGGCATAAAGCAGACCCTGAGCATTGAAGATCATGGTATATTTGTCGCGCTGGCCCAGCATCTCTATCGCCCGGTTGACCTTTTCGTAGATCGGAGACAGCAGTTCCATCTTGCGTTTTTCAGCCTTGCCCTCGGGTCCGAATACATCCTGATAGAACTTGACCGCTTCCTGGTTCTTCTTCGATATCTCATCCTGCTTCTCGCGCTGCTTCTCAGGGCTGTAGAGCATCGATTTCTGCTTGAAATCCGTCTGCAAAGTCTCAAGTTCTTTCTGGTAATCATTTAGCTGAGTCTGCCAGCTCTGGACTTCCTTTTCGTAAGTCTGAGCTGCGTCATCCGCCTCCGGGAAATTCGCAATCAGGGCATCAACCTGCACGAAACCGAACTTGAGGTCCTGGGCGAAAGCGGCTGCCGAAAGACAAAACACGGCTGCAACTGCAATTAAGATCGTACGCAAAAGATTACCTCCGAAAAGGGTTTATTCTTTTAAACAAAATAGCCTGAATTTTCAACCAGTCAATTTGTCATAAATCTCCTGCAATTACAATACTCATGTAACATCAATAGAACCGGCCGAACCTGAAATGAGGTTGCCAGCCGCCTTTGACCGGGAGGCCGTAATTATCCGTACGGTCGAAGCCGTAACCCAGCTCCAGACCCAGCGGACCCATCGGCGTTTCAAGCCGGACGCCGAACCCGGCGCTCCGTCTCAGCTTTGAGGCGTCTATCTCCGACAGATCATTCCAGACATTGCCTGCCTCGGCGAAAATAACGCCGTAAACCATCTTGGTTATTTCAATCTCTTCTTCCGCCGTGACCACAAAATAAGCCTTTCCGCGCCTGTATTTGACTCCCCCCACGCCAACGCTGCGATCATCGTATCCTCGAAGATGGATGTCCGTATCACGCCCGTATGAGGTGCCTCCCAGCACGAACATTTCTCTGAAATCCAGCAGCGGGCTGCTCGATCCGCCGAAAGGTCTCACCACTCCGCCGCTGGCTTTCAATCCCAGCGTGGCCGTGTTTCCAACCGTAGGGATATACCACCGGGTGTCAAATATGTATTTCTGATAACCGATATTTCCTCCGAAAGGCCCGCCGCTGAACTCGGCATCCAGAGTATGATAGGTCCCGTCCTTGGGGTGCTGCGTGTTGAACCGGGTGTCGCGAGCCAGAGTCAGGGTTATCTTGCTCGATGTCTGAGGGTAATCGCCGGTGTTGACTCCCAGATAAGTCATTATCGTCGCGCTGTCGCCGCTGATGTCGATCGATTGGAGCGAATAACCTGTGTAAAAACGCACGTAATCAAACGGCGTTGGAAAACCGAACCTGGTATAAAATCCCTTGTACCTGTCCTGATACGGGTCACTCTGATAGCGACGCCGCATGTTAAATATTCCGACGTCGAACGAGACGGGTGTATTCAAGAAATAAGGATCCATATAGCTCAGATCGATATTGTTCATGCGGCTGCCGATCTCGAGCCTGAGCTGCACGCTCTTTCCGCGTCCGAACAGGTTGCTCTGAGTCAGATCCAGGAAACCGGTCATTCCGTAACCGCCACCGAATCCGGCGCCGAAATTGGCGCTGCCGGTATGTTTCTCCTTGACCTTGAAAACCAGGTCCACCTCATTGGTCTCGGCCACCGGCCGCGGCTCCACGCCTATATCCTGTTCGAAGAAGCCTGAATTTACCAGGTTCTGGTAACTGGCCTTGACCAGCGGCTGACGGAAAAGATCACCGGGATAGAGCATCACGCGGCGGCGAATAACATCTTCGAACGTACTCTCATTGCCGCGGATGATAATCTTGCGGACTGTTGCGGGTTCACCCTCGTTCAGGACGAGGTTGACATTTATCAGACTGTCTTTTGTTTCACGTAACGGATTGATGTTCAGGTAGATATAACCCTCATCACCATATAGCTCCCGGACTTTCTCTATACTGTCCTTGAACTTTTCCTCGTTGAAAACACTGCTTTCCTTGATGGTGAAAGAGTTTTTGACCGCATCGTCCGGGAAATGGCTGTTTCCGGTGATATCGAGGTTGCCGAGATAATAACGGCGTCCCTCATCCACGCTGATCCGGATTGTCACATCCCGGCTGCCTTCCTTGAACTCCATTTTATGACCGAGAATCTGGGCATTCACGAAACCATTTTTACGGTAGAATTCCGGCAGTTTCTCACTCAGGTCTTTCTGGAATTTCTCATCCTCATACCCGCCCCCATGCCAGAACATCACCCAGGATTTTTCCTTGGTCTTGAGCGCGCCCTTAAGTTTCTTTTTCGCAAAATTCTGGTTGCCCTCGAATTCGATATCGGTAATCCGTATCTTCCTGCCGTCATCTATATTAACCACGATTTCCACCCGGCCGGCGGATTTTTTGTCATCGATGACAGGTTCAACTTTCGTGTTGTAGAAACCTTTCTTCTCGTATAGGCCAATAATCTTGTTGATCGTTTCCTGCATCTTGGAAGGTGAAAACAATCCTCCAATACGCAGCGGCACGGCGTCTTTAATTTCCTGTTCCTTAATTTTCCTGTTGCCTTTGAATTCCAGCCGGGCGACAATCGGGCTTTCCACTACCCTGATCGTCAGCTTTAGTCCGCCCGGCGCTTCCTCGGCCAGAATGTCGATATCTGTATAAAGCCCGGTTTCCCAGAGTTTTTTTATCGCGTGCCTGACGTTGAAAATAGAATAATCGTCTCCCACGTTCAGGTCCGCACCACTCAGGACTCGACGGGTGGCGACGCGCTCGTTGCCCGTTACAACAACTTCCACAATCTTCTGCTGCGGCTGCTGCGCATTCAGGTTACGGACTCCGGACAGGACAGAAAGCGGGAGCAGGGAACAAAGCACCGCCATGGACAAAAAGGCAATGCTCCGCTGTGAAAAAAAATGTTTCGAGAGACTTGGAAAGCTTCGGCTGGCTTTTTCCTGGGACGATCTCGGTAGTGTCAGGTGCTTTTCCAGTGTCATTTTTTCTTTTCTTGCAAAGGATTAAAGGCTCTGATCGTATAACGGACAGGTAACAGCACAACCGGTTCTAATATTCATGACTCGAGCAATCCTCGCCTGCTGCTTCCATCAAATTGCGGCCCTGATGCACCCACCCGCTCGACACAGGAGCATCAGGGCCGTTTTCTGTCACAACAATATACAGTGTACAGACTCGAAGACTGCCCGTTTGAATGCGGACAGCTTAACGATTCTGTCTGGAAGGGGTTTTGACTCCCTCTTCATCCAGCATCGAACCGGCCACCGCGAATTCGAGCTTTTCCTCACTCTCATTGGCCGAAACCCGGATAATATCCCCCGGCTTGAATTCGTTGCCCAGGAATTTCTCCGAAAGAGCATCCTCCAGATAACGCTGGATCGCCCGCCGGAGCGGACGCGCCCCGAATTCCTGGTTGTATCCCTTCTCGGCCAGGAAAGCCTTGGCCTGATCTGTCAGCTCGATGGAATATGCCCGCTCGCTCAAACGGTTCCGCAAGTCGGCGACGAAAATGTCAACTATCTTCTTGATTTCCTCGATAGACAGCGGATGGAACACTATTATCTCATCCAGCCGGTTGATGAACTCCGGGTTGAAAACCTTGTTCACCTCGCCCTTGATCTTGCCGGCGATACGATCGTAGTCGGCGTTCATGTCGTCCGAACGGTGGAAGCCGACCGAGCCGCTCTTTATCTCACGCGCCCCCACGTTGCTGGTCATGATGACGACTGTGTTCTTGAAATTGATCTTGCGGCCGTAATTATCAGTCAGCGTCCCATCGTCCAGAATCTGCAGCAGTATGTTGAACACATCCGGGTGCGCTTTCTCGATCTCGTCGAACAGCACCACCGAATAAGGTTTCTGGCGGACTTCCTTGGTCAGCGAGCCGCTGTCCTCATAGCCGACATATCCCGGAGGAGCGCCTAACAGCCTGGAGACCGAGAACTTTTCCATGTATTCGCTCATGTCAACCTGAATCAGGGCGTTTTTATCGGCGAAAAGGAATTCTGCCAGCGCCCGTCCCAGTTCGGTCTTACCCACACCCGTGGGGCCGCAGAAAATGAACGAGCCGATAGGACGGCGCGGGTCTTTCAACCCAGCCCTGGCGCGGCGGATGGCCCGGCTGATCGCCTCCACGGCCTCATCCTGGCCGACAACTCGCTTGCGCAGCTCATCCTCCATTTTCAGCAGGCGGCTTGTCTCGTTCTCGCTCAGGCGCACCACCGGAATGCCGGTCCAGCGCGAGACTATGAAAGCCACATCCTCGCTCTCCAGTGTCCCGGCGTACCCCTCTTTCTGGCCCCCCACCTGATTCTCATCCTCTATCTTCTTACGCAACTCATGTTCGCGGTCGCGCAGCTTGGCTGCCGCCTCGTATTCCTGCTGGCTGATCGCCTTTTCCTTTTCGCGCACCACCCGCTTTAGCTCATCCTCCAGCTCCAGCACTTTTCGCGGCGGGGCCTGCGAGGCCAGGCTCTTGCGGGCCGAGGCCTCATCCAGGACATCGATAGCCTTGTCCGGAAGGAAACGGTCGGTTATATAGCGTTCGGACAGCTTGACCGCATCCACCATCGCCTCGCGGCTGATCTTGATGTTGTGGTGCTTCTCGTAGCTCTCGCGCAGTCCCTCGATGATCTGTATCGTCTCCTCTATCGTGGGCGGCTCGACCATCACAGTCTGGAAACGGCGCTCGAAAGCCCCATCCTTTTCGATGTACTTGCGGTACTCGTTCAGCGTTGTGGCGCCGACACACTGGAGCTCGCCGCGCGCCAGGGCGGGTTTTAGCATGTTGGAGGCGTCGATTGCTCCCTCTGCCGCGCCGGCGCCGATCAGGGTGTGAAGCTCATCGATGAAAAGTATCACCGTGCGGTTTTTCTGTATCTCGTTAATCACGCCCTTCAGACGTTCCTCGAACTGTCCGCGGTACTTGGTCCCGGCGATTATCGCGGCCATGTCCAGGGCCAGCACCCTGTACTCGCGCAGACTTGGCGGCACTTCGCTTTTGATGATTCTCTGCGCCAGCCCCTCGACAATGGCGGTCTTACCCACTCCCGGCTCGCCTATCAGCACGGGATTGTTCTTCTTACGCCGGCTCAGAATCTCGATCACGCGCTCGATTTCGCTGGTGCGGCCGATCGTAGGATCGAGCTTGCCGTCGCGCGCCAGGTCGGTCAAGTCGCGGCAGAAATGGTCCAGGGCCGGGGTTTTGGTTTTCTTGCCCAGCTTGGAATCCGAGTCCGGGATCGAGGGTCCGGGCGCTTCGGCGCCGCTGCTGTCCGAGGCCTCGAAACTCTCCCCCCCGAGCAGCTTGAGCGTCTCCTGGCGCACGATATCCGCGTTGACGCCCAGCGCCGAGAGAACCTTGGCCGCCATGCCGCTCTCCTCGCGCAGGAGTCCGAGCAGAAGGTGCTCGGTGCCGACATAGCTGTGTTTCATCGTGCGGGCTTCCTCAATGGCATATTCCAGGACTTTCTTGGCCACTGAGGTGTAGGGGACGTCGCCGATAGTCAGGGTGCTGCCGCCGGGCTTGACCAGTTCTTCAACCTTGATCCGGATGGTTTCGAGGTCCAGGCCGATCTGGTTCAGCACGGCCGCCGCCACTCCCTCGCCCTCGCGTATCAGGCCGAGCAGGATATGCTCGCTGCCGATATAGTCATGGTGCAGACGTCCGGCTTCATCCCTGGCCAGGGAGAGGACTTTGCGCACCCTTTCAGTAAACTTGTTATTCATATTGAACCTCAATCGGTATCGTTATCATCGAAATATGATCGAACCACATTCGCCCGGAAAATGTCCCGCTCAGCGGGATCGAGGATCCTCCCCTCCGCCAGGTCCAGATGAGCGTCCTGGGAATCGATCAGCATATGATTGATCTTTGATACACTCAGTGATTTGATAAGTTTCATGCTCACTCCCAGACGAACCGCGCTCAGGAGGTTCATCACCTCCTCCGAGCTGATCGTCCGGGCGCGCTCCAGGATGCCATAGGCCCGCCAAACCTTGTCCTGAATGTAATAACCCGCATCCCGGAAAAGGACTCCCCGCGCGTTTGATTCATGTTCGATTATCTGTTGGGTCACATGTCCAAGGTGATCGATAAGCTCCTGCTCGCTCTTGCCGATAGTCACCTGGTTCGAAACCTGAAAGAAATTCCCCAGCACCTCGCTGCCCTCTCCATAAAGCCCCCTGAAAGTCAGACCGATCTGTGAGATGCCCCGCAGGACTTTCTGAATCTCCTTGGTCAGCACCAGGCCGGGCAGGTGAATCAGAACCGAGGCCCGCAGACCGGTGCCGGTGTTTGTCGGACAGGATGTAAGATAACCGAATTTCGGGTGAAAATCAAACTCGATTGACTTTCCGAGCCTTGTTTCAAGGGTATCCGCCCGCTCCAGACACTTGGTAAGATTAAATCCTGAGGCGATTCCCTGTATACGTATATGGTCCTCTTCATTGATCATGACCGAAAACAGGTTTCCGCGACCGAGCAGCAAAGAGGCCCGGCGGCGGCGGTTAAGAAGGTCCTGGCTTATCAGGTGTTCCTCGAGCAGAAAGCTGCATTCCGACGGCTTGAGTTCACCCAGGTCGATCCGGATCAGGGGCGGGATCGACTTGTTCGATTCGACCGCGCCGATAACATCTTCCAGTATCTGACGCTCATCGTCATCCCCGCTCGTCGTCGAGTAAGGATAACCCTTGAGGTTGCGAGCCAGGCGCACCCTGGTGCTGAGGACTATGTCACTGTATTCTCCGCTGCCATCCAGCCACTCGGAGGAGCGGTCTTTCAACGGGAAAGTCATGCTTTGCCTTTGAATAGCTCGGTAACACGCTATTATTTTGTATTTGCGCCTTTTTCGAGAGTAAGTATCTCATCCCTGAGCCGGGCCGCTTCCTCATAATTCTCAAGTTTAACTGCGTCGTTGAGACGTTTTTTCAACTCACGGACCCGGAGCTGGTCGTCTATCGCCCGGTTCTCGGTGCGTCCTGGACGCTTACCCACGTGAAATGAGCTTCCCTGTATACGGCGCAGCAGCATATCCACCTGGCTTTCGAATACAAAATAGCATTTGCCGCACCCCAGACGGCCGCTTTTCTTGATATCGTCGAGCGATGAGCCGCAGAACTGGCAGTTTCCCGCCTGCGCCTCACCGGATGTCTCAGCGAGGTCGTTCAGGACGGCATTTTTCTGCTCCGGCGAAAACGCAGGCTGGACCTCGCTGTCGTATTTGACGCCTTTCATTCCATGCTTCCCGGCGCACTCATGACAGAGGTTAAGGCTCACCACTTCACCGTCCTTTACCTGAGTGAAGTGTATCGTGGCTTCATTCTTTTTACATTTATCGCACTTCATACCTTGCTCCGGAACATAGTTCCAGACAGTTTCCGATTTATCAAGAGGCCTCAGACAACTGGCAGAAGACGGCCCTCTTCAAGAAGCATCGATCGCCGGGTCATCCCGGCAAGCCCCTGATCATGGGTGACAAGAACCAGTCCCATGCCCCGTTTCCTTATCTGCCCGAAAAGAAGCTCGGTGACCAGCTTACCGTTCTCGCGGTCGAGGTTGCCGGTCGGCTCATCCGCCAGCACGAAGTCCGGTTCATGCACCAGAGCGCGCGCCACCGCCACCCGCTGCTGCTCCCCGCCGGAAAGCTGCGCCGGGCGATGCTCCAGCCGTCCGGACATGCCCACCTCATCCAGCATCCCGGCGGCGGCTTCTCCGGCCCTTCCGGGGTCCATTCCTTTAAGGCGCAGAGGCATCATCACGTTTTCGAGGGCCGAAAACTCCGCCAGAAGGTAATGAAACTGAAAGATGAAGCCAATCTTCCGGCTGCGCAGACGGCTGCGCGAGCTGTCATCCAGTTCGCTCACCGATTTCCCGTCTATTTCCACCCAGCCCCGGCTCGGTTCTTCAAGCGCTCCCAGGATATGCAGCAACGTGCTCTTTCCCGCCCCGCTCCGTCCGGTAATCGAGAGCGAATCGCCACGCTCCAGACGCAGATCCACGCCACGCAATACGTGCAGGCAGCCTTTTTCGCCGCTCGGATAGTCCTTTTCCACCGCATTTGCGGTCAGCGCGGAGTCATTCATACCTTATAGCGTCCACCGGGGCAAGACGGGCGGCCAGAAAAGCCGGGTAAAGGGTCGCGGTCAGCGATATCAGCATGCTCGCCCCGGCCACGGTCAGGAAATCCCCGGCCTGCATGATCACCGGGATACGGTCGATAAAATAGACCTCCCCGCTCACGTTAAGCGGGTGACTTGCCAGAAATTTCGAAACGCCGTACCCGGCGGCCAGACCGAGCGCCGTCCCCACCGCCCCGATCACCGCCCCCTCCAGCACGAACACGAGGCCAACCGAGCGTGCGCTGAAACCCATCGAGCGCATTATTCCGATTTCGCGGCTCTTCTCCACCACCAGCATGGTCAGCGTACCGACAATGTTGAACGAGGCCACCAGCACGATCAGAGTCAGAATGATGAACATCACGGTCTTTTCGAGCTTCAGCGCCTCAAAGAGATTCTTGTTGAAACTCATCCAATCCGTGCCGGTGTACGGGTACCCCAGCATGGCTGTGAGATTGTCCCGGACCTGTGTCGCCTCTTCCGCGTCACTGACACGCACTTCAATATCAGTGATCGCATTTTTCATGCCGAAAAAGGACTGCGCTTCAGCGAGCGAAAAATAGGCAAACTTGGAATCGGCGTCGTAAAGACCCGTTTCGAATATGCCGCTCACCCTGTACTTGCGCCACGGCGCCGAAAGCCCGAACGGCGAAACTCTCACGCCTCGCGGCGCCCAGACCGTAATGACATCGCCGAGGCCGACACCCAGCACAGCCGCCATGTAGCCGCCGATCACGACCGCCGGGTAAACCGGTCCCTCGGGATCATCCTGCTGACGGCTGAAAGAGAAGTCCCCTTCCTTGATCTGCCCGACGATTCCGGTGATCGAATTCTCGCGCTCCGGATCGATACCTCGCAATATCGCGCCGGTGTTGCCGCGCTCGGAAACTATCATTCCCTCGCTGTAGACAAGCGGCGCGGCGCGTTCCACACCCGGTTCGGCTTCGATCAGCGCAATCAGAGAATCGCCGCTCTCGATCCCCTCGCCGTTGTACTTCATGACCGTCACATGGGGCATGGTGCCCAGAATCTTGGCCTTCAGGTCATCGTGGAACCCGTTCAGCACTGCCAGGATCACGATCAGGGCCATCACTCCGACAAACACACCGCCCACGCTGATCAGAGTGAACAGCGAAAGGTGTCGCTTGTGGCGGCGCGAAAACAGATAGCGCAAGCCGATTTCCAGCTCGACCCGCATGGTCTATTCCGGCCGCATCTGCGGGAAAAGGATCACGTCCTTGATCGAGGGCTGGCCGGTGAGCAGCATCACCAGGCGGTCAACCCCGATGCCCACGCCGCCGGTGGGAGGCATACCGTATTCCATCGCCCGCAGGTAATCCTCGTCCAGCACCTGCGCCTCGTCATCTCCCTGGTCGCGCAGCTTCATCTGGCACTCGAAACGCTCGCGCTGGTCCAGCGGATCGTTCAGCTCGGAGAAAGCGTTGGCCATCTCCATTCCGCCCACGATCAGCTCAAACCTCTCGGTCAGGCCGGGCTGGCTGCGGTGGCGCTTGGCCAGGGGGCTGGTCTCGACCGGGTAATCCATCACGAATGTCGGATTGATCAGGTTCGGCTCCACAAGCTCGCTGAAAAGCTCATCCAGCATCTTGCCCACACCCATGCCAGGAGCGACATCGATATTGCGCCGCCGGCACATCCCGGCCAGATACTCACGTGTCAGCTCACCGCTGAACGATTCCCCCGTGGCCTCGGCCAGAAGCTCCAGCATGGGAGCGCGCCGCCAGGGCCGCGCCAGCTCTATGCGCCTTCCGCCCCACTCCACCGAGGTGATCCCGGCGCCCAGAACGGTTTCAGTCACCTCGCCCACCAGAGCCTCAACCGTATCCATCATCTCGTTGTAGTCGGCATAGGCCTGATAGAACTCCAGAAGAGTGAACTCCGGATTATGGCTGCGATCCAGTCCCTCGTTGCGGAAATCCCGGGCGAATTCGTACACCCGGTTGAGTCCGCCCACTATCAGGCGCTTCAGGTACAGCTCGTTCGAGATGCGCAGATAGAATTTTGAATCCAGCGCGTTGTAATGAGTCATGAAAGGCCGCGCCGAGGCCCCGCCGTAGATCGGCTGGAGCACCGGGGTTTCCACCTCCAGGAAGCCGCGCCCGTCCAGGCTGCGGCGTAACGCCGCCACTATCGACGCCCGCGCGCGGAAAACCTGGCGCACCTCCGGATTCACCACCAGGTCGACATAGCGCTGACGGTACCGCAGTTCCTTGTCCTCAACTTTATCATACACGATTTTCTGATCGCCAACAACTTTTTCCTTGACTATGGGCAGCGGGCGTATGCTCTTGCTGAGCAAGGAGATACTTCCAGCACGGATCGTGATCTCGCCCGTGCGGGTGCGGAAAACATAGCCGCGCACACCCACGATATCGCCGATGTCCAGCAGATTGACGACCTCATAGGCGGCCTCGCCCACATCCTCGGCCCGGACGTAAATCTGTATTCTCCCCGATCCGTCATCGATATGAGCGAAAGTGGCCTTGCCCTTGGGACGAAACGACATAAGCCGCCCAGCCAGGCTCACCCGCGCGCCCGCCTCCGGGTTTTCGCTGTCTCTGTAGCTTTCAACCAGGGCCGCGGCCGCTGAATCGACTTTCCACTCGTACGGGTATGGATTTACACCCATGTTGCGCAGGGCCTGTATTTTTTCTATCCTGACCCTTTCGAGTTCGTGCCTTTCCTCCGGAGCGTTTTCGCTCCGGGCATTATCCTGATTCTCTGTCACTTTTTTCCACCGCCGGTTTGTATATTCAACTCCATGTCGATAAAAAGCGCCGCTTCACGAATCTTTCAATCCTTCCCGCCGAATTTCTGCAGATAAGCCTGGATGAACCCGTCGATCTCGCCCTCCAGCACCGCCCCGGCATCGCCCTTCTCGTATCCGGTGCGATGGTCCTTGACCATGGTATAGGGATGCAGCACATAGCTGCGAATCTGGTTTCCCCAGGCGATATCGGTCTTTTCAGCCTCCACGGCCGCGCGCTCCTCGCGCTCCTGCTCCATCATATGCTCGTAGAGACGGGCCCGCAGGATTTTCATGGCGCTTTCCCGGTTGCGGTGCTGGCTGCGCTCGTTCTGGCACTGCGCGACGATTCCGGTGGGAATATGTGTTATCCTTATCGCCGAACTGGTCTTGTTCACATGCTGACCGCCCGCCCCGGAGGAACGGTAGGTGTCGATGCGCAGGTCCTTTTCCTCGATGTGCACCTCGACGTCGCTCTCGATCTCCGGGTAGACGAACACAGAGGCGAAAGAGGTATGACGGCGGCTGTTGGCGTCGAACGGGCTGATCCGGACCAGCCGGTGTATGCCTTTTTCGGCTTTGAGGTAGCCGAAAGCGTACTCGCCCTGGACCTCGATTGTCATGCTCTTGATGCCGGCTTCCTCGCCCGGCAGAAGGTCGAGAACGCTCTGTTTGAATCCGCGTTCCTCCATCCAGCGGGTGTACATGCGGGCCAGCATCTGGGCCCAGTCCTGGCTCTCGGTGCCGCCGGCTCCGGGGTGAATCGTCAGCAGGGCGTTCCGGTGATCGTCCTTGCCCGAAAGCATGTGGCGCATCTCCAGCCCGTCGAGCTCTTTCTCTATCGCCGCCGCTTCGCCTTCAAGCTCCGCCGCCACCTGCTCGTCATCGTCCTCGGCCAGCTCCGCCAGTTCGGCCAGGTCGCTGATCCTGGAACTCAGGGACTTGACCGGTTCGGTCCAGCGCTTGATCGAATTGGATTCGTCAATCACCTTGCGCGCCCCGTCCTGGTCATTCCAGAACGAGGGTTCCGCCATTTTCTGCTCCAACTCGGACAGCCGCGGAGACTTGTTGTCCAAGTCAAAGATAACTCCGCAGGTCGGCCAACCTCTGATTCAGTTTCTCCGCGGTTGAGACAGCTTTTTCCAGCACTTTCATTTCCTCGCTTGTCGCATGTTTAAAACGCCGCATGCACTGGGTATACGAACGTTCGGGATATCATTCCGGCACAAATCGCGCGGATGCGTCCAAAGCTGTAAAAAATAAACCTTTAATTTAACAAACAAATCTCTTTCGGGCAAGCAGTTATATTCAGCAACCTCTTTCACGCGAGCAGCGGCCGGCTGTCCGATCGCTCCTCAGGCCAGCGAGTCCAGGTTCAAACCCTGCCCATCCAGCGCGGCTTGCAGAAGGGCGCGGGTTTCCGAGTTATTGCGATGCTGTATCGCGCGCAACCCGAACTCCTCGGCCGCCGCCACATTTTCCGGACGGTCATCCAGGAAAAGACATTCCGCCGGGTCGAGATCCAGTTTGTCCATGGCCAACCGATAATATCTGCGGTCAGGTTTCAGCGCTCCCAGTTCCCATGACAGCGCCAGTCCATGGTAAAACATCACCTGCGGGAATTTATCGAACAGCGGCGGTATATGCAGAGGATCGGTGTTTGACAGGAAATAAACTCCCATCTTTTCTGACAGCGCTCTTCCAAGACGGATGAGCGGCATATTTGGCTTGAAATGACCGGTCCAGATAAGCACGAAATGCTCGAAAGAAAGGCGGCAGCCGCTCAGTTCCAGAAAGACCTCATAGAAACTGCGCGGCGTTATTTCACCCCGCTCCATCGCCATCTGCGCCTCGTGCGGGAACACGCGGGCCGGTCCGAACCCGGCGGCAGGCAGCGTGGTGTAAGCCGAGAATTCTTTAACAGTGGACATATGATCCATCATCAGCAGCACATTTCCGATATCGAACAGCAAGTTCCGTATCATCTCCACTATTCCCCGTTATCGTATCCAGCGTTAATTTATCCAGGTGCGGAATATCCTATAAATATACCGGGAGCGCCCCTCCAAGTAAAGCCGGGGCCGACCCTGTCGCTGTTTCAGGGAGACAGTTGAACGATGATACTTTCCGATCCGGCCAGACTTGAGCGCGCCGCTGCGGCTCTGTTCTCGCGTTTCGGGCTTTCCGCCGCGGCATCCCGTACTACCTCCGGCCTGGAGGAAATCTACCGGACGTTCGCCAACCTGCCCTACGAGAATGTCTCCAAAATACTTGGCGCGGCCGGGCACGGCGGCATCTGGTTCCAGAGTCCTGAGGAACTGATCGAGGGCTTCCTGGCCAGCCGCCTTGGCGGCACTTGTTTCTCCCTGACTCATTGCCTTTACGAACTGCTCCGTTTGTGCGGCTTCCGCGCCTGGAGAGTGCTGGGCGACATGCAGCACGGGCGGAACATTCATTGCGCGGTCGTGGCGGAGATAAACGGGACTCAATACCTGTGCGATCCGGGTTATCTCCTTCCCGCTCCGCTGGCCCTGCCCGCCGGCGGCGACACGGAGTCTATTCTTCGCGGCGAGGTTTATATCTACCGTCTGCGGCGCGGCCAGGATGATATCCGCGCATTCCACCTTCACACCAGTCCGCCTGGCGGCGGCAATCTACGCTGGCGCTACCGCATCCATAACGAGCCGGTGGAGGACAGCCTGTTCGAGCTGCACTGGCGCCGCACATTCAGCGCCTCCATGATGAATCAGCTCGTGCTGACCCGCGCCGCGGGAAGTGAGCAGATGTACGTGCACAACCACAAGCTGAGGCTCACCCGTCCGGACAGCCGGAAAAACGCCAACCTGAGCGGTGACGTGGGAGGCGCGGTCGAGGAGATGTTCGGTATAGACCGCAGCCTGGTCGAGGCGGCCCTCGAACGGATCGAGCTTGTGAAAACCGGCGTCAAGGGAGCGCGCGGATGAACCGGGGACCGGCAAAAGGACGGGTGGAACCGGTGAAGCTGTTCGCCGCAATCCTGTACTCGGACAATCGCGTTCTGGACAAGGCCCGCGTGGCACTCGGCGGGCTTTACGGCCCGGAGGATTATGTCAGCCCTCCCGTGCCTTTCGACCATACGGGTTTCTACACTCCCGAAATGGGCAGCGGCCTCAGCCGGATTTTCATCGCCTGGCGCGATCTGATCCATCCCGGCGGACTAGCCGCGGCCAAGCTCGCCGCCGACCGGATCGAAAAAGAGCTGGCCGGGCCGGATGGACGCCGTTGCGTGAATATCGACCCCGGCACGCTGGATTATCAGAAAGTCGTCCTGGCCTCTTTCAAGTACATGGGCCAGAAAATCTATCTGGATCAGGGAGTCTGGGCCGACCTGACTTTATACTACCGCAAGGGCGGCTGGGCAAAATTCGAATGGACTTTCCCCGATTTCAAGCTCGGATTGTATGACAGAACACTCCTTGAAATCAGGCGCATTTACAAACGGCAGATGATCGAGCCGAAAGAAAGCGCCGGAGAAAGCTGAAGCTGTTTAATACTGGCAACCGTTGACAAGGGTATGAGCGGGGGCCTAAATTCAGCCCATCGCAACACCCGCCGAAAATAGCGAGTAACAGGATAGAATCCTTCACAATAAGCGCTGGAGGTCAAAATGCCGATCAACAAAGCTGTCGTGCCGGTGGCCGGTCACGGCACCCGTCTTTTGCCAGCCACCAAGAGCCAGCCCAAGGAAATGCTGCCCGTGGGGCGCAAACCGGTGGTGCAGTACGTGGTCGAGGAGATCGAGAGCGCCGGGCTGAAACAGATACTGTTCGTCACCGGACGGCATAAGCGCTCGATAGAGAACCATTTCGACAAGGACGTGCAACTGGTGAAAGAGCTGCACCAGAGCGGTAAATCCGCGCTGGTCGAGGAACTGCGCTACCAGGAAATGAGTGTCAGCTTCTACTATGTGCGCCAGAGCGAACAGAAAGGACTGGCCGATGCGATAAGCCTGGCACGCGATTACGTGGCCCGCGACAGTTTCGTCTGCGCCCTGGGGGACTCGATTATCAGATCGAGTAAGGGCGAGCGTAACCTTTTGAGGCGGATGATGGAAGTCCACGAGGCCAATGGGTCCGCCTGCACTATCGCCCTCGAACGCATCCCGCCAGGCGAGGCCTACCGCTACGGCATCGTCAAGGTTAAAGGCGAAACCAGCCCCGGTGTGTTCGCGGTGGAAAGTCTGGTCGAAAAACCGAACATAGAGGACGCGCCCAGCGATCTGGCAATCGCCGCCCGTTATGTGTTCGCCCCGGAAATCTTCGACGCCATAGACATGACCCTGCCGGACAAGAGCGGCGAACTCCAGATCACGGATTCTATCTCCCTGCTGATCAAGAAAGGCCTGCCGGTATACGCCGTCCTGATGGGAGAGGGAGAAAAACGTTACGACATAGGCAATTATGAAAGCTACTTCCGCGCTTTCGTGGATTTCGCGCTGCAGGATGAAAAATACGGACACATGCTGCGCAACTACCTGGCGAGGCTTGTATGATCGTGGCGTCAGCCCCGGCCCGGGCGGGCGTGATAGGGAATCCGACTGACGGCTACGGCGGAAGCCTGATCTCCTGCACTCTGAATTGCCGCGCCACGGCTCGTATTACTGAATGTCCCCGCCTGGAACTGTGTTTCGGCGGTCAGGAAACCGTGATCCGGGATGAGCGAGATCTCAAGCTGGACAGCGGCGTGTTCGATATTGCCCGCAGCGTGATCCGCTATCTTCGAATATCAGGCCGGAAATTCCGCCTGGAGGGATTCAGCGATGTCCCGTTCCGCAGCGGTCTCGCCGGTTCGACAGCCATGCTGGCCGCGACTTTCGGCGCGGTGAGCCGCTTCCTGGGCCAGGATGTCAATCCGTACCAGACCGCGGAGACTATCCGGTACATCGAGCTGAATTATATGGATATACAGTGCGGGTACCAGGACCAGTACATGACAGTGTTCGGCGGCATGAATTACCTTGATTTCCGAACCAAGGAAGTTTACCGGGACCTGGACAGTGAGGTATACGCCACTGTTGAACCGCTGTCCCGGTTCGTGGATGACCTGCCGATGGTGGTAGTGCATACGGGTGTGCAGCGAATCTCGGGCAATATCCTGAAGCCTGTTCGGGAAAGATGGCTGGAGGGCGACCCGGCGGTGGTGGAGGGTTACCGCGAGATCGCCGAGCTGGCCCGGCTGGGCAAAAAAGCCCTCCTGCGGCGCGACTGGGAGACCCTGGGACGGCTGATGAACCGCAACCATAAAATCCAGCAGGCGCTGGGGGCGAGCGGCAGAGCCAATGATCAATTCATCGCCCTGGCGCTTGAGCACGGGGCGCTGGGGGCCAAGCTGGCCGGAGCGGGCGGAGGCGGTACGATCATTGCCCTGCACCCGGAGCCGGAACGTCTGGTTGCGGCATTCCGCTCACAGGGAGATACAAAAGTCCTTCAACTCGATCCGCGGCAACCCGGCCTGATAGTGGAGGGAGAAGTCTGATTCAGGCTCTCAGCGCGAGAACGAAACCCAGACCTTTCGGCTGCGCGGCCCATCGAACTCTACAAAATATATTCCCTGCCAGGTGCCGAGTTGCAGGCGCCCGTTTTCGACTATCACCTGAAGACTGCAACCGAAAAGGCTGCTCTTGATATGCGCCGCGCTGTTGCCCTCGGAATGGCGGTAACGGGGGGAATCAAACGGAATCAGCGAATCCACGACTTCGAGGATGTCGTGCGTGACAGAGGGATCTGCGTTCTCGTTTATCGTGACCGCGGCGGTGGTGTGCGGCGTGAACACCGTGCAGACGCCCTCGATCAGTCCCGCCTCTGCCAGCGCCCGCTCCACGAGGTCCGTAATATCGATGAACTCAGTACGACGGCTGGTCTGTAAATCTATCTTTCGCATTCCTGTCTCCTCTGGTTCATTCTTGCCGTCTCTCTATAAGAACGATGGTTTTTCCGGAGACTTATGTCAAGATTTAAAAGCCCGCCCCCGTGCTGACGGAGCGGGCTTGAGTTTTCTGATTTTTATCGCTCTCAGGCGGCACGGGTGATCCTGGCGCGCCGCCGTCCGGCCTGAACGGCCTCATCCTCGCGCACGGCTTTGGAACGCACTGATATCCGCCGTCCACTGTACTTCAGCAGCGGACGTTCTTTAATCTCGCCTCTGTTATTGCCCTCGGAGTCCAGTACGTAAAAACCGCTGTCCTCACGCGCAAGATCGCGCAAGGATGTCACCCAGACATAGACGTAAGCCACCCCGATTGCGAGGCTGAAACCGGTAAAAAAAACAGGATCGGAAAGATAGTGAAGCAGCTCCATAATCATACTGGCCTCCTTGCCATTGTGTCCGTAATCCTTTACGGGCAGTTATAAGCAATTTATTCGCTATTCATATAATCGGCCGCCTGCAGCATATTATTTAGTTTTCTGGCCAGTCCAGCCTGCAACGCCTCCCCGTTCAGTTTAAAGTCCGTATTGTCCGGGTTCCTCATGCGGCTTGACTTTACTCACGTTTCAATCCTATATTGTTCCTTTCTTTTGACGATAACCTGAGCCGGAACTGCGTATGGACGGGTACAAGGTGGACAGCTTTGCCTCGGGAGGCCATTTCGGGCTGTACGGCGGACGGTACGTGCCTGAGATGCTGGTCCCGACGCTTGAGGCCCTGGAGAAAGCCTACCTCGAAGCGCGCTCGGACAAAGCGTTCCAGGCTGAACTTGACCGTCTGCTGCACACCTGGAGCGGACGGCCCACACCGCTGTATTTCGCCGAAAACCTTACCGCCCGGCTCGGCGGGGCCAGGATTTACCTGAAGCAGGAAGGGCTTGGCCAGACCGGCAGCCACAAGGTGAACAACTGCATCGGCCAGGCGCTGTTAGCCCGCCGCATGGGCAAGACCCGCCTCATCGCGGAGACCGGAGCGGGACAGCATGGTCTGGCCACGGCCAGCGTGGCCGCGCGTTTCGGTTTCGAGTGCGAGATTTTCATGGGCGAGTTGGACATGGCCCGCCAGCGCCCCAATGTCTTCTGGATGGAACAGCTTGGCGCCAGGGTCACGCCGGTGCCCTACGGCTCGCGCACGCTCAAGGAAGCGGTCAACGCCAGTTTCAAAAACTGGATCGAGAACCTGGACAACACATACCTTCTTGTAGGCTCGGCGCTCAGCGCACATCCATATCCCGGCATGGTCCGCGATTTTCAGAGCGTGATCGGCCGCGAGGTTCGCGAGCAGGTTATGCAGGCCGAGGGCCGTCTGCCGGATGTGCTGATCGCCTGCGTGGGAGGCGGAAGCAACTCTATCGGCCTGTTCCACCCCTTCCTCGATGAGAAAAACGTGAGCCTGGTCGGAGTGGAGGCCGGCGGACTGGGTCTGGAAAGCGGCCTGCATTCCGCCCGGTTCAAGGGCGGCAAGCATGGTATAATTGAGGGCTACAAGTCCTATTTCCTGCAGAATGAGGACGGACAGACCCTTACCACGCACAGCGTGGCTGCCGGGCTGGATTACGCCGGGGTCGGACCGGAGCACGCGCTCCTCCATGACCTCGGCCGCGTGGAGTACGTTAGCGCTACGGATGCCGAGGTGCTGGAGGCTTTTAAACTGTTGATGCGCACGGAGGGAATAATCCCGGCGCTCGAAAGCTCCCACGCGCTTGTCGAGGCGCTTCGCCGCGCTCCGGCAATGCCGTCAAGCAGCATCATGGTGGTGAACCTTTCCGGGCGCGGGGACAAGGACATTTTCATCGTGGCGGAAGCCCTGAAAGACAAAGCCTGGCTCGAATTCCTGGAGAGAAGGGCGAAAGCGGGTTACGATGCGTAACGCAATAGACGACAAACTGGCCGGACTGCGCCGGAACGGCATTCACGGCCTGATGAACCATATCGTGATAGGCTACCCCGATCTCGCCGCCGCGGAAAGGCTTCTGCTCACCCTGGCAGACAGCGGCGCGGACCTGATCGAGCTTCAGATTCCGTTCACAGACCCGGTGGCGGATGGCCCGACGATACTGAAGGCCAACCTCGCTTCGCTGAAAAACGGAATCCGTGTGCGCGACTGTTTCGCCTTTGCCGAGCGCATGGCGAAACGGCTGCCGGATACGCCGCTTCTTTTCATGACTTATGTCAACATTCCGTTCAACTACGGGATCGGGGCCTTCTGCCGCGACTGCTCCTCGGCAGGGCTGGCCGGTTTGATCGTTCCCGATATCCCACCCGAGGAGACAGCGGAGAACTATCACGGACTCTGCCTGGAAAACGGGCTGCACCCGGTTTACATTCTCAGCCCGTCAAGCACTGATGAGCGCATGAAATTGATCGGCGAGCGGGCCACCGGGTTCCTCTACGCCACGGCCAGGGTGGGGATCACCGGGGCGCGTGAAAGCCGGCTGGCCGGGCTGGAATCATTCGCCGCGAGGTTGCGGAAATATGTGAATGTACCGCTGGCCCTGGGGTTCGGGCTTTCCACCCGCGAGCACGTGGATGAAGTCAAAAGCCTGTTCGACGTTTCGGTCATCGGCAGCCGGGTGATCGATCTTTATAACTCCGGCGCGGATGAAAAAGCCGCTCTGGATGCTGTTTCCTCTTTCCTGCGCTCCCTGCGCTGAATCACTCGCCTGTCCGCCAGTCCAGAACCTTGATTTTCAGGTTTCCGATCAGTGGCAGCATTTCGACCTGACGGTCCATATCACCGGCTATCAGGCGCAAGTGCGCGGCATCGGCCGGAAACTGGTTGAACACAGGGTCAACCGCAATCCAGGCTCCCCCCAGACGGCTCTCGCACCAGGCGTGATAGTAGAACTTCCCGTCCAGGTAGACAAGCCCCATAGCCACGCGCGTGGGCACTCCGGCAGCTCGGGCCAGCGAGCAGAACAGCACCGCGAACTCGTTACAGTCGCCCTTTCGGCTGTCCAGCACCTCAAGGGTGTTTGGCAGGCTGAATGTCGGAGTGGTAGTGATGTTCCGCTGCATCCAGTTCAGGATGGAGCGCACCTTTTCAACAGGCGCGGCGCCTGCGCCGTAAATCTCTGACAGCAGCGTCAGCACACGCGGATGACGGCTCAGGATGAAGCTGGACGGTTCGAGCCAGGCGTTTTCCTCTTCACTGGCCAGTCTGTCCGGCGGAGCCTCTCCCGGCGAATCCGTCCTTATCTCAACCCTGTATCCAGCGGCTCTCTGCGGACCTCCATCCAGGTCCAGGCTGTCCGGCTCAAGTCCTGAAAGCTCCAGCTTAAGCCGGACAAGCTGACGGGGCGATGGTATTTCACGATCCGGAGTGACCGCCACAAGGTGCTGGATATCGGGACGTGTCCCTGTGGCAAGCCCCATCGCACTGGCCGAATCCTCGAGTTCCAGACGGTAACCAATGCCGCTTTCCTCGCGCAACACCACCCCGTTCTCATCCAGCCATGAATCCACCCGCACCCCGCCCAGGTCCTGACGGACATGCCAGGCCCGGACTTTCGCTCCATGCCACGGTATCCGCTCCCGCCCCAAGACCTCAGCCTCCAGTTCCTGCGCCGCAAGCGCCGAGGGATCGAACACCACGGCGCTGAACCTTCGCCCTGCCGCCACGGCCTCTCTGGCGAAAAGCAGCCCCACTGTACCGGGAACCTGCGGCGCTTTTCCGAACGAAAGAGTGTCCCGGCGGTTTTCACCGCCCATCTCAACACTCAGGTAAAGCATGGTATCCTCCGCCGCACCGGACACGCTGAAACTTGTCTCCCGGCCGCTCAGGCTGAAAACGAACCAGCGCAGCTCCAGGCTGTCCCCGCTCAACGAACGCATTCTGGTCTCGACTGTCTCCGGTTTGCCCAGCATCATAAACTCAAGACGGCTGATGTCCTCCACCAGGATGCCGCTGTCGCAGGGAGTGACCGTTGTATGCGACCAGCCGATCTTCTCGCCACGCAGATAGACGCCATACCATGAATTCTCGCGCCTCACGGCCGAGGCCTCGGCGCGCCCCCCCGGCATCGCAGGATCCAACGCAAGGTACAGCATAGTGCTCAGGAAAACGTTCAGCAGGCATACCTTGCCGTGTAACAAGTCATACCTCTTTCTTTAACAGGGAATGTGATCTGGTTTTCATATTTGTTAATACCGCTTGACTCAATAAACCTTTACGCTCTGAGAAAAGTGGATTATCGTTCAGGCGGCTCGTGGCGGATTATTTTGTCAGTACAATTTCAGTTGAGCGCGCCTGTGTTACAACAACAGGAATGCCAAGATTCAGAAAGGCTTCAACCTGATGGACAATTCACCGTTGCTGATCAAACCGCATCATTTTCTGGACATCATCCGGGACTTCGGGGCCGGACGGGTGCACACGCCGCACCCTTACGGCCATGCCGTGCACCTGGCTGCGGTGCGCATTCGTGAGGACAGAGGACTTCTTCTGCGACTGACATCCGGAGCTGATTTCATCTGCACCCCCTGCCGTCTGCTCTGTAACGGACACTGCACTGACAGCACCGGCACCCCCGGCCGCATTGTGAGCAAGGAAGCCTATAACCGCCTGATCGACCGCCGCCTGTTCCGGCGGTTTGGCCTGCATGAGGGAGCGCTGATGCACGCGGATGAATTCTGCGCTCTCGCGCTGACCGGACTGGGCCAGATCAAGGAAATATACCGGGAGGAAAAGAACGAAAAGACCGCCTGGCGCGCGGAAAACCTGTTCCGCGGACTGCGGTCTTTTCTGGAATCCGGGTCCTGATCCGCCGTTTGAGGCTCAATCCGGAAAATCCGGCGGCAGGGTTTTAGTGGCCGAATACTGTTCCCAAAGCTTGCGCGCCTGCTCATCCTGTGGATGGCGGGCGACCCAGCGGCTGAGAAAAGCCGAGGCCATAAGTTTCTGGTCTGTCGCATCATAAAGGCGAACGAGCTTGGTGAAACCGAGCTGGAAATCCGGATCAACCTTGACCGCCTCAACCAGCATTTCAGTCGCCGCCGTAGTGTCCGCCTGATCGAGCGCCATCTTGGCCAGCCCCGCCCACTTCAGCGCATCCGCGGGATGCTCCTTGAAATAATCCATGGCGAACATCTTCGCCTCGGCATATTTCTTCTCTCGAGCGCACCAGGAGGCAAAAGCAAAAAGCCGTTCCTTGTATTCTGGGTCGAAAAACTCTGTCTGTCTGAAATTCAGAACTGCCTGCTGCACGTTGTTTCTCATCAGGAAAGCATCGGCCATCAAGGATAACACCCGTCCAGTGTTGAACAGTATCCGAACCCGGTCACGCCGGCCGGCCGGTATGTCTTTGACTGTTGTATGATAGCTGTAATCCAGCCACAGAAGGTGTGAAGATTTGTTGATATCTATGACAGTGCGGTCCACGCTGCGCCAGAAAAAGGTGCTGTCCGCGCTCTCGAGCGGGTCGCTCTCCAGAAGCTGCACCGTGAGGCCGCGGCGGGTGAGGTATTTGTCGAATCCCGCCATGTTTTCAGTCCCCAGTGTTCCGGAAAAATAAACTGGTCTTTTAAACTCGTTGGCCCGGACGATATCCACCACGGCCAGATCGCGAACCAGCAGCACCGTTCCCTGGGGGTAGCGAATCTGCAGTTTTCCGGCCTTGAAGTCGTACGGCTCGGCCAGACGGGCGGGACGGAGGCTTTCCACCTGCTGGTCTGTAAAGTTCAACGCCACCGTCGGGGATGCCTGATCCAGGCTTTTGATATATGCAGGATCCACCAGGTAGTTGTAGTTGATCACCGAGCGCGTTGTGTCGGCGTAAATGTATCGCTTGACGTACATGACCGGATAGTATTCCTGGTCGCCTGAAACTATAAGGATGCCGTTTTCATCAGTCCCGCCAAACATGTTTCTGGCGTAATCCAGAACGGTAAAATCTCTGGCCAGGGAAGTCCGGTTCCAGTTGAACCATACCGGAGCGAGCAGCAACAGTACAATAACAGCGAGAAGTCCTCCTCCCGGCAGCCAGTTGAAATTCTTCTCTGTAAAATCCAGACGGCCGACAATCCATCTTAATGCCCGCGAAAGATCATCTTTCAGCCAGGCCAGGCCCAGAACCGCATACACTCCGAAAAGCAGAAATACAATCAGGAACCGTCCCTCGGTATTAGTAATCTCCCGCGCCACGGAATTCCCGGCTCCATCCAGCGCAGGCTGAAGAGAGAGTTTCGGGTTTTCCAGCCAGAGCTGGATCAGCGTGAAACCCAGAAGGAGCCCGAGCGACCAGAAAAACAACCGTCTCTGTGTCCTGAACAGGCGGAACACGGCGTAAAGTAAAACCGCCAGAAGAACCAGGGACACGATCCAATGCGGCGACTGGTTTTTCAGATGCTCGAACAGCAGCGGGACCTGTCCGGTGAAAAAGTCCGCTCCACGCGGAATAGAATGCCTCAGCGCATCCAGTCCGTAGAAATAGACCCAGAAAGGCCGGCTGAAAAGATTTACCGGCTGCCCAAGTCCCGGATCGAGCACCGGACGAACGGCCAGGTATATATACAGGGTCAGACCAACCAGAAAGACCAGCAGGACCGGCGCGACATTTGCCTTTAAGGATTCTCGCACCAGTCCGTTCCAGCGCCAGAACACCAGGAGAAAGATGAGCGAAAACAACGTCACATAATTCTGGCTGAAAGAAAGCCCTGCCAGAAAAGCCCAGAGCAGAATGCCTGCCCCTCCGGCCAACGAGCCTTCCTGGACACGAACGAGCAGCCAGAGACCGAGGACCAGCAGAAAAACGTTGAAAATGCCGGGACCGGCTTCCAACGCCCCGCCCCAGATCGAGGGCAGGCTGAAAAGAAATATCACACTGGCGGCGAAAAACAGCCGGCGGCCGCCGTCACTCATCCTTCCGCCTGCTCCGGTTATTCCAGCCAGCCTGTCGAGAAGCCCGAAAGTCAAAGCCGCGGCAGCCGACCCGCTTAAAACCGACACCATGTTTACCGCGGAGGCCGGCTCAAAAATAAAAACCGGCTTCATGGTCACCATCTGAACCAGCCGCGCCAGAATACCGAACAACGGTGTAAGCACGTTCATTGCAAAATGCTGGAAAAAAGAGCAGGTAAGCAGATAGAGCAGATTCCCTGGCGCCGCCGGCAGTCCATACATCAGACTGTTTACAATCCAGATCGCCGAACGCTCGGAGGCGATTGAGGGAGCCATGCTGAAAAGATAAAGCACAAGCGCACCGATAAACACCAACCAGGAAACCTTGGCTCTGCTCATTGTTTTCTCAGTCTCCTTACACTCCGCTGTCCCATGCGGTCGCCGTTAAATGCACCGTCTTGTCCCGCCCCGTGGCTTCAACCTGCCCGATCCAGGACATGACCAGAACTAAAGTTTTTCTAAGTTGTTTGACAGTCTTGCTTTTCCCTCTCAGGAACTGACATCGCGAAATCTTGTTGCCGCACGCACTGTCCGAACTGTTTCGGCTACATCATGCACCCGCAGCACCGCCGCACCACGAAGCACCGCCACAGTAACCGCCGCAAGCGTCCCCTCCAGCCTGGCCTCGCGGCTCTCTCCCCCCAGGAACGATTTTCGCGATGGCCCCACCAGAATTGGACAACCCAGGGAATGAAAAATATCCAGACTGGAGATCAAGTCGTAATTAGCCCCGGCGGACTTACCAAACCCGATCCCGGGGTCGAGCGCTATCCTGTCGATGGTCAGGCCTGCTGATTCAGCCGCCGCAAGCCGCTCGCTGAAAAACCCGGTCAGTTCTCCCGGCAGGTCATCATAATGAGTATCGGCCTGCATGTTCCTGGGCACGCCGCGCATGTGCATCGCCACCCAGGCCGCCCCGGTTTCGGCCACCGTGCCGAGCATTGACCTGTCCAGCCGCCCGGCGCCGATATCATTGACTATTTTTGCCCCGGCCTCGACAGCCAGCCGGGCCACATCGGCCTTGTAGGTGTCAATCGAGATTACGGCGCGCGGCCGTCTTTCCAGGATGCCGCTTATCACCGGCAGGACCCGCGCAGCCTCCTCCCCCACTTCAACCGGCTCCGCACCCGGCCGGCTGGATTCCCCTCCCACATCGATTATATCCGCGCCGTCATCCAGCATGGATTCAGCATAATCGATGGCCTGCCGAGGTTCAAAATGCCGGCCTCCATCGTAAAAAGAGTCCGGCGTCACGTTCAGGATCCCCATCACCAGGGGAGTCCCGCCCAGGTCCAGGCTCATTCCCGGCAACTCCCAGCGCGGCGCCCTCCATCCTGTGGCTATCCGCTTGAGACACGCCGCCAGCCGGCCGGACTCTGGATACTTCCGCGCCATTTCCGCAGCCAGTGCTTCAAGTCTGCTTTTTCCAATTCTGAGGAAAGCGCCTGAAAAACCGCTGCGACAGCCACACAGAAACTCACCGCCCAGTTTCCGGCTTTCAGCCTTAAGATACACGGCCTCATCCGGTTCGAGACACTCAAGATAAACCAGGCTCTCTCCCCGGTATTTAAGCAGGATCGCGGAATCCTCATCCGAAAGACCAGCCCGCTCGAAACGTTCGTGCAATTCATTCGCCCGGGCACCGGTCAGCGGAAGAGCAGTGGCAATATTTTTGTCGCTCATCCGAGTCTTCCGTCGTCCATACCGTCACCCGCAGATATGCAAATCAGTTCTGCTGCTTTTGTTCCGGATTTTCCGGTTGAACTGCGGACTCTTTGTCAGCGCCGCCAGCGTGATCGGCGCCCATGGACTCGGACGGCTGCTCCTCGTGAGCGCGGGTAGTCCGCTTACGCCGCTTGACCGGACCAGCGGCCGGCTGATCCGCTGCTTCCGGCGGCGTCTCAGGTTGAACCGGTTCCAGCGGCTTCTCCGGCGCTCTCGGTGGAAGCTCACGGCGTTCGATCAAGGCATCGATCTCCTCGGAGCCCAGAACTTCACGCTCAAGAAGGGTGTCGGCCATCTTGTCCAGAATGTCCCGGTTAGCCTTTAGAATCTGCATCGCCCGCACGTAGGCCTCGTCTATGAAACGCCGCACCTCGCGGTCGATAAGCCGGGCGGTGGACTCGCTGTAATCCTGGTGCTGCGCTATCTCCCGTCCCAGGAATATCTGCTCCTCTTTTTTGCCGAAAGTCAGCGGTCCCAGCACCTCGCTCATGCCCCAGTTGCAGACCATCCTGCGCGCCAGAGCGGTGGCGCGTTCCAGGTCGTTGCCTGCCCCGGTGGTCATCTCGCCCAGAGCGAGTTGCTCGGCGCAGCGCCCGCCGAGAAGGGCGACCAGATTGTTAATGCACCACTGGCGGCTGTAGAGGTGACGGTCCTTCTCGGGCAGATAATGAGTCACACCCAGGGCCATGCCGCGGGCCACTATAGTCACCTTGTGCACCGGGTCGGCGCCGGGGGTGAGTTTCTGCACCAGAGTATGACCGGCCTCATGGATCGCGATCTGGCGCTTTTCCTCATCGCTGATCACCATGCTTTTGCGCTCGGCGCCCATCATAACCTTGTCCTTGGCGTCTTCCATGTCGCGCATGGTGACTTTCTCGCGGTTGCGCCGCGCGGCCAGCAGGGCAGACTCGTTGACAATGCTCTCCAGTTCAGCGCCGCTCAGACCAGGTGTGCCCTTGGCCAGCACGGACACATCCACGTCCTCATCGATCGGGATGTTTTTCATGTGCACCTTGAGTATACCCTCCCGTCCGCGCACATCCGGACGGTCCACCACTATCTGACGGTCAAACCGTCCGGGCCGCAACAGGGCCGGGTCCAGCACATCCGGCCTGTTGGTGGCGGCTATCAGTATCACGCCCTCGTTGGACTCGAAACCATCCATTTCCACTAAGAGCTGATTCAGGGTCTGCTCGCGCTCATCGTGCCCACCGCCCAGACCGGCCCCGCGGTGGCGGCCCACAGCGTCGATTTCATCGATGAAAATTATGCAGGGCGCGTGGCTCTTGCCCTGCTCGAACAGGTCACGCACGCGGGATGCGCCCACGCCCACGAACATTTCGACGAAATCCGAGCCGCTCATGCTGAAAAACGGCACCCCGGCCTCACCGGCCACGGCCCGCGCCAGGAGGGTTTTGCCTGTCCCCGGAGGGCCGAGCAGCAACGCGCCTTTGGGGAGACGGCCTCCCAGTTTCTGAAACTTGCGCGGGGCCTTGAGGAACTCGATCACCTCTTCCAGCTCGATTTTAGCCTCATCGCAACCGGCGACATCCGCAAACGTGACTTTGGGACGGTCACCACTCAGGAGCTTGGCCCGGCTCTTCCCGAACGAGAATGCCCGCCCGCCTCCCGACTGCATCTGACGGATCAGGAAGAGCCAGAGCGCGATAATGAACACCCAGGGAAGCCAGCCCATCAGGCTGGTCATCCAGTTAACCGAGGGGGGACGGCTGGAAACATCCACTCCCATACCGTCCAGTTTCCCCACCAGCGATGGGTCATCGAACGGGATATAAGTCTCGAAAGACTGCACTGCATCGCCGCTTTTCGAGCCTTCCGCCGCCACACCGGCATTCATCTCACCGAGTATTTTCTTCTCGACAATGGTCACACTCTTGACTTTACCCTCAGCCACATACTTCATGAACTGCGAGTAATTCACCTTTTTGACCGTTTCCTTCTGCGGCGAAAAGAGGCTGAAAACCGTGATAGGCAGAAGGATTATCAGGATCCAGAAAGCGATGGTCTTGGATACGTTACCATATTTCTGGCCTTTTCCGCCCCCTGGTCCGGACTTTCGGTTGTTTTCCGGGCGGTTCTCTTTCTTTTTGTTATTGCCTGCAGCAGGCATATCAAGTCCTCATCTGATCGGTTTTGACAATCGGCAGGAGACAGTTTCAGCCACCGGCCCGCCATTCGTTCAGGCCGCAAATACATTCGCCGCCGGAGGCTGTAAAAATTGAATCTTAATATAAGGAGCCTCAAAAACAGTGTCAATGCTGGTCAGGCGTATCTGATAATCCCGCTTGAAGTTCGCGCGCCCTGATCTCGAGAGCTGTGACTGTCGAACCGGTGACCGGGGCGAGAGCCGAACGAACTACCCCCGGCGCCCAGACCACCCGCCCGCGCGCATCCCTTATCACCGGTATGGACAGCCTCCGTCCGGCTGGAACACGCGCCTCCAGGAAGGATTTTTTCAGCTTACGGCTGCCTTTAAGGCCGAACGGGACCACTCTGTCTCCGGCGCGCCATGTTCCAGCGGTCAGCGGAAGAGCGAGTTCCTCACGGTCGAAAGCCTGAACAAGAGAACCGCTTTCTTTCCAGAGGGATTTCCGGCATGAGGCATCCCATTTATACTCCATAAGAACCAGTTCCCAGGCCGCTCCGGGCAACCGGACAGTCGTGGAGCCGGGAACGGAAAGAATGGTTTCGGGAAACCCGCCTGTTTCCAAACAGGGCCTATCTTCACCAGCATGAAGGCGCAGACGGCCGAATTCGCGCCTGGCATGCAGGCCGTAAGGCAGGTCCAGGCCATGCCCGCTCCGTCCCGACAGGATCAGGCCCTCAAGGGCGGCCAGAGGACGTCCCGAAAGAATCGCCTCCTCCCCGGCCAGTCTCCGCGCCTCGCCGCGCAATATATGACGGCGCACCAGGGAGGGCAGTCCGGCAAGGCCCTCGCAACTTAACACCGCCTCGTTACGGCTAAATGAGATAAGCACTTTGTCCCGCAGCGGACCAGCCAGAGATTCGATTGCTAAGTCAAGCTTCGCGCAGGCTTGCCCAAGACCGGCCAGACGCTCCCTGAACGTGGGGTCCAGCCTGCTCTCCACCTGCGGAATCATTTCCAGACGCAGACGGTTGCGAAAATATTTGACACTGGAGTTGGAGGGGTCCTCGGCCCAGGCAAGCTTATGTTCCCGGGCATACTCCTCGATGTCACGGCGGGGGATGTCCAGCAGAGGACGGATCAGGAAACCGTTTTCCGAGCTGTGGCGCATCCCTGCCAGTCCGGTCAGGCCGCTGCCGGAAAGAAGCCGCAGCAGGACTGTCTCAGCCTGGTCATCACGGTGATGAGCCAGGGCCAGACGGTTCACGCCAAGCTCACGGCAGCAGCGCCGCAGGAAATCATAGCGCAACTCGCGCGCCGCCTCCTGAATGGCGCTCTTCTCTGTTTCGGCCCGGGCGGCCGTGTCCACAGTCCCGGCCCGGTGTTCAAGTCCCAGTTCATGGCAGCGCCGCGCGACCAGCTCGCATTCGGCCTTGCCCTGCTCTCCGCGCAGGCCGTGGTCCAGGCTGGCCGCGGAAAGACGGAAACCAAGCTCTGGAGCAAGACCGGCCAGCACATCCAGCATCACCATGGAATCCACTCCGCCAGACACCGCTGCCAGCACATGGTCTCCGGGCTGAATGAGCGAACGATCCAGAATCGCGCCTCGCACGCGTTCACGAAGATTGGAGCTGTTTGTGAAAGTTTGTTCGCCCATAATGCCAAAACATCCCCAAATGAAAAAATGTTGTGACCGTGTTAGAAGCGTGTTGAAGAAATACGTTTTCAGGTTTATAGATTTAATCCCCAGAAGCTGGGTTTGAGTTTTAGAACGTAATTGAGACGGATTACAGATTGAAAAGCCGGCAATGACAGTTGTAAATGAGCAAGCAGGTGGTGCGATTGGTTTTTAAAAGCAGCGAGTGCCGCCGCAGCCGGCCGGCTGCGGCCGATAAAGCAGACAAGCTGCTTCAGATTTTGCACCATAGCTGTGAGGTTAACCTGTTCCTGCTGTTTTGAGATACCCCGGTAGCGGCTCCTTCCCAAGCCATGATGTTCTTTGGCCTCGGCGAAGATGTGTTCGATCCGGATTCTTAAGCGCTGGCTGCGGGAAAAAGCCATTGTTTGCTGTACTTGACGCTGTTTATTTCTGAGAGTTATGTCATGGATTTTTTCTTTGCGCCTGCGTAACAAGCCTAATTTTCGGGATGCTCTTTGATAAACGGGTAATGACTCTGGGTTCTCACCAGCGATCAGGGGAGCATGAAGAGTAACGGCCCTTTTTTCTGTTTCCTTGAGCATTGCCGTAGAACCATAAAGCTTATCAGCACAGAGGATGGTTATCTCAAGAGCAAAACGGTCACGGATACGATCAAGATGTTCCAGGGCGGCCTTTTTTTCACTGGAAGTTCTGGCTGGATACATGCCGGTTGCCAGGATTACCCGGCTTTTCAGATCAATCGTATCCTGTCCGATATATCGGGGCTGAGTTTCTTGCCCTTTCGCCTTGCGGTAGAGCAGTGCATCCGGATCGGTGGTTGAACGATGGGTGGAGTTCTTTATCTTCTGACCCCGAAAATCCTTCTCGCCACGCCGGGGTGAAGAGCCTGAATCATCGGTTTGTTCTTTAACAACAGACAGTTCCGTTTCCAACTCAGCGGCAAACTCTTCCACCGTCCGGCTGGGCTGGAGCAATTCATAGGAGTTGATTGAAGCATCCGCTCTGACCGAGGCGCCATCGGTGGCCAGATGCTTGCCGCTGACCAAGCCGATCTTGATACAGCGGTCCACGACTTTGTTCAAGGTCTCAATCCAAAGAGAAGCGCCGAATTGTGCCAAGTGTTCATTCTTTAACCGCGAAATGGTTGAATGATCCGGAACTTCAGAGGCGGAGATAAAACCACAAAACCACTGATAACCAGCGTGCATCCGGGCCTCCCGGCACACTGCCCGGATCGATAAATCATAAAAGCAGGCAATCAATAACAACCGGAGAACCTTCTCCGGTGACACTGGCGGTCGACCGCGGGTGTCGCTCGAATAACATCCAGACACCAGGCGATTGAAAAAACTGAAATCAACCGACCGATCTATCTTGCGAAGGATGTAATTCTCCGGAATAACATCCTCAAGGTCACCCATATGGATAAATGCCGTTTGTCGCTCCATCAGTTCTGTTCCTGTCTCTTAGGTGGCCTCTTTGCCTCGAAATAAGCTGGTACAAATTTGCCACCTGATCTGTAATATTTCAACACGCTTCTAGTTTTGTTCTTATTGTACCCTCTGATCTATTATCTGTTGCTGGCTTTTATCAAGTTCCAGACTCGTTACGCTTTAACATTGCATGAGTTTATTCGTCTCATCGGCGAGGCGTTGCTGGAATACGTTGATATTATTGAAGTTCTAAATCTCAAGGCCGATAACCTAAAACCCTTGAAACCAGACATCGGGCAGTTGGGATTACAACTCAGTTTTTAACCGGACAGCACTGATATAGGGTCAAATCCTCACTGAGGGCCTACAACACCCGTTCGGTTTTGACCGCAAACGATTATTAGTAGGTTCGCCGCCCCCTAATAACCCCTGCTAATAAGAATGCCATTCATCCCACATGCAAGCTTGTGGGTTTTCTGGCATGGCTTTATTAACGGAGCGAAATCACGGTAAGTGGCGAAATGGGGAACGAATGAAATACTACCCGGGGGCCGAAATGGCGGGTTTTGAACTGAGAAAGCAGTTGGTATCATTCCTTTACTGTTACTGCCTGGAAGGATACCGCCGCTTATCCTTTGTACACAACTATTGACAAAGTCTCTTATGTCTTGTGCGTAAAGCGTGTTAACCGTGGAAGCCAGAATGTAGACAATCAGTCCCGAGGAAAGGTGGATTAAGGGTTTCTTTACTTTCCCCAAGGTTGAGATTACTGTCTGGAAAACGCAGTTATAAATCGTTAGCAATTATGCTATAAAGAAATGGGATAATAGTCGTACAATTTATTATACGTGGAATCGTATAGTTGATCGAAAATATCAACCGGATAGTCGCCAGGATGGCAGTATAGACTCAATGATGAATTATCGGTTATTACGAATAGCGTGGTTTTCGCAACACCAGTGTGATCCTTGAAGTTGAAAGCATGACAGATTTTTTCTGATGTAAAATTGTCATTAGCTGCTGTGGCTACGCTTTGAATTTTAATTACTATGATTTTCGGGTTGCTGCTTTTACTACAGGGCAATTGACAGATAGTTCGCGAATCGATGGATTCTGTGAATATCAGCTTGGCTTTAAATTGGCAACTGAGATCTTGAGCGTCTTGGGTAAGGCCAGCGAATGCTCTGAGAGCGGAGTAGCGATTGGTAAGATCGTTCCCCGAAAATTGGAATGTATTGATTTTTCCATCTTTTAGTGAAAGTTTCATAATTTCTCTGATAAGAAAACCTATGGATTTATTTCCCACGTTATCCTTTAAAATTGAATATGAGGCTGTCGTCGATGTTTTATAGGGATTGTCAATAAAGAGAATTCCGTTTTTATTCCAGACAAGTTCAAGATTAGCAGCCGCAGAAGAAACCGCTAATGCGACAATTATTGTTATTGCAGGAATTGCATGTTTTGATATTATTTCATTTGCCCAGATAACCACAGTGAGAATGAAAGGCAGGCATAATGAAACAATGAAATCTCCACCAGAAAAGTCAGAGTATAGAAAAAACCATAGAATTGAATATCCGAGGCTGGAGATCAATGCAAAATATGATGTCAAACCATATTTTTTAAATCGGTTGTTTTTGAGCATCCATATAAGGCCGATCAGGCTAAGAAATATTATTGGAATAGACAATTCTCCAAATAGATATGTCATAGAATGAAACATTCTTGCGGGAGATAAATTGAATTTGATTGTATGGCCTTCCTGTACGGCATCTGCCGTTACGTGCCCGAAAAAACTCCTTTCAAATGTTGTTTCATATATTCCGAATATTTTTAATCTTCCGAGAAAGAAAATAATGACCATTAAAAGAGACATCAAAATTGACGGTAACCATACATATAATTTCCCAAGTTGTTTCAGGTTTAAAAACATTTTTATCAAATTAATATTTCTTTTTTTTCGGCAAATATCCCAATCTTTAAACAAAAACGCCGTTAATATTGCGGCAAGATTAAGGGGGGCAAGATTGTCAGAGGATAACACGAAGACCAAAGTCGCACTGAGAATTATTTGCGACAATCGCCGCCCTTCATAGCGTTGAAACGCCCAAAGAATCAGGGCTTGGTTAAATACTATTCTGGCAATATACATCCAACCAATTGTACGCATTAATTGGCAATAAACAGGGCTTAGTAAGAGCAGCATCGTACCACAGAAAGCAAGCCAAGAATTGCATCCTGACCGTATAATCGTAAAATACATCAGGAGGGAAGCCAACAATGCAATAAATAGTGATGGTAGATAAAAGATAGGCAGGCTGAAAGTTACCCCGAGATAATCAAGGATTCGGAAGACCGGACCAATAATAATATTGGGGAAAATTCCATGAGGATCCGAAAAAACGATTTGCAGATTTATTCTTATATATTCTTTAAAGCCATTCCAACTGTATTCGTCTGGAAATACATTATAGCAGCTGTGCTGTAAGAAACGTTGAATTGATCTAACGTCACCCGGACAAAAATCGGCTGGTCTAAAAATCAAGCCTACAAAAGAAAAAATGGCTATAATTAATGTGATTTGAATAAATCGTATTTTGAATTCATTGCTAAAATGCCAATTATAACCGATTGAGCAAGACATAATTAAGGTCCACTGAAAAATATATTTCTTTGCACTTTGATGCCAATGAATTGTCCGATATTATCACCTAACACTCTGATTAACAATGTGTTATATCAACATAAACGATTTATTCAGTGGACCCTCATTATCTTTCAATCAAAGGTTTCGTCAGGATTAAAACTGGCAAGTACGGACCAGGATTGTTTCCTATAATGCAAAAATAATACTTTCCTGTAGCCAACCTTTTTCGACCAGTATAGCAATTGGTTATAACTATAATATTCTATTATTTTCGTAGTTAAGAAATCATGGTACATCTGAATCCGATCCATTCTGTTATTAACAGTAGGTTGAAACAGAAAATCAATGAGATACTCACCATAAAAAAGAACTTTCTTCGGCACCCCAAGTAAAAGCAGGGGATTATATATAAAATAAACTATACACCTCAAAAAGTTATCAACCATATTTGCCAAAATCCATCGTCCC
>CAYYNT010000035.1:0-41931 GCA_964473155.1 uncultured Gemmatimonadales bacterium
GTTTTTCGAACAGCAGACTCTGATCATAGGGACCTTTACCCTGCTTACGATTTTGTTGGCCTGTCTTGGCCTATTGGGGTTGATCACTCTGGCCGCCGAGAGCCGGACCAAGGAGATCGGTGTGCGTAAGGTGATGGGGGCCTCGGTGGGCGATATCATCTTTCTGTTGTCGCGCGAATTCATGCTCCTTTTGGGATTTGCGATCCTTGTTGCCTGGCCAGCGGCCTGGTACCTGAGCCGGTGCTGGCTGGAGGGTTTCGCCTATCGGATCAGCCTGGATTGGTGGACATTCCTCCTGGCCGGGCTGGTGGCTTTCGTACTGGCTGCGGTAACGGTCAGTTTCCAGGCTTTCAAGGCCGCCACTGCCGACCCGGTCAAAGCCCTGCGCTACGAGTAGAAGCTCTTATAAGATCAAGAAGATTCAGTTTTGAAAAGGAATCAGTCATGTCGATGCTGGGAAACTATTTCAAAGTGGCGCTGCGCAACCTGCTGCGGCACAAATTCTATTCAGCGATCAACATCTCGGGCCTGGCGGTGGGCCTGGCCTGCTGCACGGTCATCGCCCTGTGGGTGCAGTATCATCTTTCGTTCGACAGGTTCCACCGCAACGCCGGCAGGGTGTACAAGCTGATCAGCAAGCAGACTTTCGGCGGCCCCAGTCCGGAGCATGTCGGATTGAGTTCTGCGCCGTTCGGGCCGGCCCTCGAGCAGGATTTTCCAGAAGTCGAGGCGTTCTGCAGGATCGTCCAGTATGAAAACCTGGTCCTGGAGGACAAAGGGAATCCGTTGGTCCTGAAAGATTTTGCCTACATTGATTCCTCGGCTTTCAAGCTGTTCACTTTCGAGATTCTCGCAGGCGACCCGGGTTCGGCGCTCCGCGAACCCGGGAGCCTGGTGCTGACCGATGAGACCGCGGCCAGGCTCTCGCTCGCCGGTGATCCCGTAGGCCAGTCGCTGAGGGATGACGATGGCATAGAGTATAAGATTACTGCCGTGGTGAAAAAATTCCCACGTAACTCGCATTTCCAGTTTGATGCCCTGGTTTCGTTCAGCACACTCAGGAGCGGCGCCTGGCAGACCAATTTCAACAACAACTGCCTCAACACTTACCTGATGCTGACGCAGGGCGCGGACAGCAAGGCCCTGGAAGCCAAGATCCCCGCTTTCCTTAAGCGGCGCGGGATATTGTTCCCCGAAAAATATGTCTATTATCTCCATCCGCTCAGAGATATGCATCTGCGCTCGACCAGTATTCATTACCAGATAAACCGGGACCAGTCCGACATACGCTACGTCTACATTTTTTCCGGCGTGGCGCTGCTTGTTCTGGTCATCGCATGCCTCAATTTCACAAATCTGGCTACAGCCCGCTCCATAAGGCGCGCCCGGGAAGTAGGGCTGCGCAAGGTGCTGGGGGCGGGCCGCGGCCAGCTTGTCGGGCAGTTCCTTGGTGAATCGGTGTTCATGGCCCTGTGCTCAATGCTGCTGGCGGTGGTTCTGATTGAACTTTCTCTGCCCATGCTCAATGCATGGCTGGGCAGCGCTTTCGTTTTTGATTATTCGCGAAACGGCGTCCTGTTGCTGGAACTGGTCGGGATCGCCCTGGCCGCCGGGGTAATGGCCGGGCTGTATCCGGCTTTCTTCCTCGCCTCGTTCAGACCGGCGGCAGTGCTCAAGGGCGTTCTCGACACCTCAGGGCGCGGGCTTGGCCTGCGCCGCTGTTTCATCGTCACCCAGTTTGTCATCTCTATCGGGCTGATAGTCTGCACCCTGTTCGTCAACCGGCAGATAACGTACATGCGGAACAAGGACCTGGGATTCGACAAGAGCCAGGTGGTAATTCTCCCGATGGCGGGAACGATGAACGAAAATTTCGAGTCCCTGCGCCACGAACTGCTGATGAATCCCGCAGTCACCGGTTTGACCGCCGCGGCCGCCAGCCTGGGTGAACCGATCAACCAGAATCCGGTCAATTACCAGGGAAAGCCACCCGCGGAGCACTGGGGCGCGAACAACGTGGCGGTCGAAAAGGATTTCGTCCGGTTCTACGGGCTGGACCTTGTCGCCGGCTCTGATTTCACCCGTTTCACGGCCGGTGATTCCAGCCTCAGGTACATCGTCAACGAAGCTTTTATCAGAAAGATCGGCTGGTCGCCGGAATCCGCCCTGGGGCAGCAACTGGAACTGGACGGGACGGACGGAACGCTGGTGGGAGTAGTGAAAGATTTCAATTTCTACTCCCTGCACCGGGCGATAGATCCCATAATCCTGGTGTCCGATCCCTATAACGTGCATGGATCGCATTATTTGAACGCCGTCTCGGTAAGAATCCGGCCGGAAAACATGGAAGCCACGCTGCAGTTCCTCAAGAAAATCTGGACGCGCTACTCGCCGAAATCTCCGTTCGAATATTCGTTCCTGGACGAGGATTTAAACCGCCTGTATCAATCCGAGGCCCTGGCCGGGCGGATGGCCGGAATTTTTTCCGGCTGGGTGTTTTTATCGCTTGTCTCGGGCTGCTGGGCCTGATCTCGTACACCACGGAGAACCGGACCAAGGAGATAGGCATTCGCAAGGTTCTGGGCGCCTCGGTGAATGACATAGTGTTTCTGTTGTCGCGCGAATTCATGCTTCTGCTGGGGGCGTCGGTTCTGGTTGCCTGGCCAGCTGCCTGGTGGCTGATGGAACACTGGATGCGGAATTTTGCCTACCGCATAGGGCTTGACTGGTGGATGTTTGTCCTTTCGGGATTGATCGTTTCCGTCCTGGCGGCGGTGACGGTCACCATTCAGGCGTCTAAGGCCGCCACCGCCGACCCGATCCAGGCGCTACGCTACGAATAGAAATATTAGTTTCAGGAGAAACCTGTGTTCGAGAACTACTTTAAAATCGCCCTGCGTAACCTGATGCGGCACAAAGTCTACTCAGTGATAAATATCCTGAGTCTGGCTTTGGGCATGGCCTCCTGCATGGTGATTGTACCGCAGGTCCTTTACCACATGTCGTTCGACCGCTTCAACAGGAATTACGACCGTATCTGCCGGGTCACTATGCACTTGGAGTTCCCAGGCCAGAACCCTACCGAAAACTGTGGCTCATCCGGCTGGCATGGTCGGGATATAAAAGCGGAATTCCCAGAGGTGGAGGACTACGCCAGAATTTTCTATTCATGGGATAAGGTGATGGCTCGCGCAGGGGAAAAGGAAATCGGAATCCCGATCCTGTGCTACAGTGAAAATTCGCTGTTCAGGCTGTTCAGCTTCGAGTTCGCGGAAGGGGATTCCGCCACAGCGCTGTCCGAACCAACCGGCATGGTGTTGAGCCAAGAGACTGCTAAAAGCCTTTTCGGCGATGAAAAAGCTCTCGGTAGAACGGTAACGTTGCAGGGGTCCAATGAATACAAGGTGACCGGTGTTCTGAAGAAAATCCCCAGCAACTCACACCTGCGTTTCGACATGCTGGTGCCGCTAACCCGGCGCTGGCCGCTGGAGACCCTGGAAAGCTACCAGGGCTTGCCGGACTACTACACTTATCTTCTGCTTTCTCCAGGCACCAATTACCGGGAACTGGTGCGTAAAATTGCAGCCTCCGGCCTGTTAAAACGTGCCCAATTGCCTGGAGTACGCGTATCGGGTGGCGCAAGGCTGGATCTGCAGCCCCTGAACAGAGTCCATCTCTATTCTTCTCACATAGAGTATGACAACCTTCACTGGCGCAAGGCAAACATCACCCATGTTCTCATTTTTGCCGCGGTAGCCCTGCTGATGCTGGTGGTGGCCTGCATCAATTTCATCAACCTGGCCACGGCGCGCTCCACGCACCGGGCCCGGGAGGTGGGGGTGCGCAAGGTAGTCGGGGCGAGCCGAGCCCAACTCGTCCGTCAGTTCCTCTGTGAGTCGATACTGATAAGCCTTTTAGCCGTGATCGCGGCACAAGTGCTGATCGAAATCAGCCGGCCGCTGTTGAATCAGTTCCTGGTCAGCAACCAGGAAATCAGTTTCGCGGGGGGCTGGCGTTTTTTCCTGCTGATGACCGTAGTGACTGTCGTGGTGGGGCTGCTGTCCGGCTGGTATCCGGCCTTGTTCCTGTCTCTGCCTAAGCCGCAGGATATCTTGAAAGGCGGGGGACGCGGGACAGTAAAAGGCCTCGGACTGCGCAGGGCGCTGGTGGTCGTGCAGTTCTCGGCCTCTATTTTCCTGATCGTGTGCAGCCTGTTTATCTTAAAGCAGCTTCGCTGGATCAGTCAGCAGGACCTGGGCTACAACAGGGAGAGGGTGCTGACAATCAGGATGATGAGTCCAGCAATCCAGGCCCGCTACCCGGCTGTCCGGAACGCGATTCTGTCCAACGGGTCGGTAACCGGCGTGTGCGCCTCGGGAATCTCACCGCTGGGTAAGGGCATCGCCGGCGCAATCATGCATTTCGAGGGGCAGGTGCCGGGCGAGCTGTGGATTACTCGTTACATGTCAGTGGACCCGGAATTCATTCCTTTCTTCGGGCTGGAAATGGCCGAGGGACGCGCTTTTTCCTCCGAAATGGGAACTGATACGAGCGGGGCCTATATCATCAACGAAACACTGAAGCGCAAACTGGGCTGGGACAAGGCGGTGGGGAAAAAGTTCTGGCTGGATACAAAAGCCGGACAGGGGCTGGGATTGAATTCTTACGAACCGGGCCGGGTTATCGGAGTGGTCAGGGATTTCAATTTCAGTTCCCTGCACAACCCGATAGAGCCGCTGGCCCTGGTTGTCCGGCCCTCTGATTTCTATTATCTCTCCGTAAGGCTCAAGCCGCAGGATGTGCAGGGGACACGGGATTATCTGGAAAAGATCTGGAACCGTCTGGACCCTGGCGGTGCTTTCGAATCCTGGTTCCTGAATGACGACATCGAGTGGCAGTACCAGGGCGATAAATTTGCTGGACAACTGGTAACCGGTTTTACGGTCCTGTGCGTCCTGATCGCCTGCCTGGGGCTTTTGGGGCTGGTTTCCCTGGCCGCGGAGCGGCGCACCAAGGAGATCGGTATCCGGAAAGTCCTTGGGGCCTCGATGTTCGACGTAATCCTGCTGCTGTCGCGTGAATTCATGGCCCTGCTGAGTATTGCGATCCTGATTGCCTGGCCCGCGGCCTGGTGGATTATGAACCGCTGGCTGCAGAATTTCGCCTACCGGACCGACCTGGACTGGTACACGTTCGTTCTGGCCGGAGTGATCGCCCTGGCGGTGGCCGCGGCCACGGTCAGCTTCCAGGCGGTCCGGGCCGCCACCGCCGACCCGATCCAGGCGCTACGCTACGAGTGATGCATTTTACCAGCGGAGCCTGTTGCTCTGCAATCATACAAGGTGAATCGCAATGTCGATGTTGAGTAATTACTTCAAGGTGGCCCTCCGCAACATTCTGCGGCACAAGGTCCATTCCGCGATCAATATCGCCGGTTTGACAGTCGGCCTGGCCTGCTGTCTGGGTATCATGCTCTTTATCCGATTTGTCCTTTCCTGCGATGATTTTCAGGAGAAAGGCGACCGCATTTACCGGGTAATCAGCATCCTGACCGCGAAGGGCCAAAGTCCCCAGCACACGCCGAGTGTTTCCGGGCCGGTCGGGCCGGGCCTGAAGAACGACTATCCCGAGATAGAGAACTACGTCAGGTTCATATGGCAATGGAACGTGCCGGTCAGGTACGAGGGGAAATGGCTGGACTTGAACAGTTGTGCAAATACGGATTCGACCGTATTCAAAGTATTCACCTGGAAGATGAAAAGCGGAAATCCGGCCACGGCTTTGTGCGAGCCCAAAAGCATCGTCCTGACTGAAGAGACGGCCAGAAAAATCTTCGGGAATGAAGATCCACTCGGTAAAATCCTGTATTTTCCTGATGGAGGCGATTTTAAAGTCACCGGAGTAATGGAAGACATCCCGGCCAACTCAGTGATCAGATTCGGCTGCCTGAGGCCGCTCAGCAAAGCCAGATTTGACTGGATCGAGGAGCATGCGAGAATAGGTCTCGTTACTTTCGTCCTGCTTAAAGAGGGCGTGGACCTGGAGAATCTCCAGGCGAAGATGAAGTCTTTTTCCAGGAATTTCCTCGAGGGAAGTGAAAACCAGGTCAATTACTATCTGCAACCGTTGAAAGATATTTTACTGCGTTCAGGACATATAAGCGGCGAGTCTCCGACCGGTCTGCTTCTGACTCTTGTTTCCGCGATGGGCCTTCTGATTCTCGTGGTCGGCTGCGTCAATTACATGAACCTCGCGACTGCCCGCGCGTCTCACCGCGCGCGGGAAGTGGGAATGCGCAAAGTGTTCGGGGCTGACCGCAAGCGTCTGATCTGGCAATTCCTGGGGGAATCAGTTTTACAGGCCTTTATTGCCATGTTCATTGTGTTATGCATTATAGAGTTAGCCCTGCCGGTCTTTAACAGAAACACCAAAATGGGGATCGAACTGGATTGGCTGCTGATTCTCGGCTTTTTCGCAGTCGCCGCGTTCGCGGGGATTCTGGCAGGGAGCTATCCTGCCTTTATTCTTTCCTCTTTCCGTCCTTTGCGGGTTTTGAAAGGCATTTCAAAAACAGGGGCCAGGGGACTTCTCCTGCGCAGGATTATGGTAGTGGCGCAACTCGGGTTTTCACTGTTCCTTATAATATGCACACTTCTGTTGAACAGTCAGGCGCGGTATCTCCTCAGTTATGACATGGGTTTCAACTCGGCGCAGGTAGTGACACTTCCGCTGACAGACAGGATTCGGGACCGGCTCGATATGTTCCGCCAGGAACTTCTTCGCATTCCTTCCATTACCGGAATCGCCGCTTCCTCAAACAAACCTGGTTCGGTCAGCCAGATCGCCGCTTTCGATTTCGAGGGTAGAAATCCGGATGAGTCCTGGAGCGCCTCCATCATATCGGTCGATTACGATTTTATCCCTTTCTACGGTCTCAAACTGATGCAGGGAAGAAATTTCTCGCGTGATTTCGAGGCGGACGCGGCGGGAAGCTATATCATAAACGAAACGCTCGCCCGAAAGCTGGAATGGGATTCGCCCTTGGGTAAAAGTCTCGGACTGAACGGCGGGAGTGGGACAGTCATAGGAATCATCAAAGATTTCAATTATGTGACTTTGCAGAAACAGATCATGCCATTGATTCTGCGGCTCGCCCCTTCTGATTTGAAAACCCTGTCGCTGAGGCTTGCCCCTGAAAACCCACAGGAGACACTGAAATCTGTCGAAAGAGTATGGTCACGGAATGAGCTGGACCGGCCTTTCAAATACACTTTTCTGGATGATGACATATCCCGCATGTACCAGCCCCTGAAGAATTTTTCTTTTGTTGCCGCGGTAGCCGGATTCTTTTCAATCATCATCGGCTGCCTGGGCCTTCTGGGCCTGATCTCATTCAGCGCGCAGGAGCGCTCGAGGGAAATCGGAATCCGCAAGGTGATGGGAGCATCGACGGTGGACGTTTTCCTTCTTATGTCGAAAGAGTACCTGATACTGTTCACGATCGCGTTCCTTGCGGTCTGCCCGCTGACCTGGCTGGCTTTCGATATTTTTCTCCAGAACTTCGCATATCGGATAGATGTAGGGGTCTTTCCGTTCATCCTCGGCGGGCTGGCTGTCCTGATAATAGCAGGATCAGCCGTCAGTTGGCAGGCCTTGAAAGCCGCCTCGGCGGACCCGGTGACGGTGCTGCATTACGAGTGACCGAAGCAGGATTAATGGCGGAACACGAAATACCGCCGTAAGGAGAAATATATGTCGATGCTGGGCAATTATTTCAAGGTGGCCCTCCGCAACATTCTGCGGCACAAGGTCCATTCCGCGATCAACATATTAGGCCTGGCGGTGGGGATGGCCTGCTGCCTGGTCGTAGCTCTGCCTGTTTATTACCACCTTTCTTTTGACAGGTTTCATCGCAATTTCAACCGGCTCTGCCGGATCACCATAATCGCTAATTTAAAAGATCAGAAGCCAATTGGTCATGGCGGGTCATTCGGGCCGATGGGCCGGGATTTCATGAACGATTACCCTGAGGTCGCCGGTTACGCAAGAATGTATATGGATCATGCCACTACACAGCTTCGCTATAAAACTACGAAGATAGAGGTCTGGAGCACCTGCTACAGTGAGCCGGCCTTTTTTGATCTGTTCAGCTTCGAATTTGAAGCCGGGGACCCCAAAACCGCTCTTTCCGCTCCCAACAACCTGGTGCTTACTCGGGAAACCGCCCGAAGCCTGTTCGGAGACAAGGACCCGCTGGGCCAGATAGTAGAGTTGAACGAGGGAATGAGCGGCAAGATTAAGGAGTTCATGGTCTCGGGAGTCCTTAAGGACCTGCCGGACAATTCCCACATCCGGTTCGATATCCTGCTCCCGATCGCAAGCAGATGGACACAGGAGAGCCTGTCCAGTTATCAGAGCTATCCGGATTTTTTCACTTACCTCCTGCTCGCTCCAGGAACGGACTGCAAGGCGCTGGAGAGGAAAGCGGCCGGTTATTTCAAGGCGTACGACACCTGGCTGGCCGACCAACTGACATTGGTCCTGCAACCGCTTGGGAAAGTACATCTTCATTCGTCATACCTGAGATACGATCAGAACTATCGCAAAAACGATATTTCCACTATCTATATTTTCTCGGCAGTGGTGATCCTGATCCTGGTTATCGCCTGCATCAATTTCGTCAACCTTTACACAGCCCGCTCCGCCGGCAGGGCCAGGGAGGTGGGAATCAGGAAAGTTGTGGGGGCGAATCGCAGGCAATTGATAATCCAGTTCATGTGTGAATCGATCCTGGTCTGTCTTTGCTCCATGATTCTCGCCCGCGCGATTCTTGATCTGGCTCAGATTCCGCTCATCGATTTTTTCGGAACTGAGCTTAATCTGGAGATGTTAAACACCCTGCCTGTTCTTGGGACTCTGGCGATCTTCACTGTCGTGCTGGGTATTCTTGCCGGCTGGTACCCGGCCTTGCTGCTGTCTTTACCCATGCCCCAGGAGGTGCTCAAGACCGCAGGCCGGGGCAGGGCTAAAGGATCGAGCCTGAGAAGAGCGCTGGTGGTTGCTCAATTCACCGCTTCTGTCATACTGATAGTTTGCAGCATCTTTATCGGCAAGCAACTCCACTGGATCAACAGTAAGGATCTGGGATTTAAAAAAGACAATACCATAATTCTCAATGTGCCGCAGACTATCCTGGCAAAACGCGAGGCAGTGCGGCAGGAATTGCTGTCCTGCCCCGAGGTCCTGGAGGTTTCCTATGCCGGGCCTGGTGACATTGGTCAGGGAATGCGGGGAGTCACTTTCCATTTCGAGGGGGAAAATCCGAACTCACAGAACATTACCAACGGTTTTGCAGTTGATTACAATTTCGTCAAATTCTACGGCCTCGACCTGATCGAGGGCCGGGACTTTTCGCCGGAAATGGGCGCCGACACGAGCGGGGCTTTTATTATAAACGAGAGGTTGAAGGAATCTCTGGGCTGGAATACCGCCGTGGGCAGGAAACTCTTGCTGGATGAAGACAAAGGCTCGGGACAGGATCTGGGATACAATCAGCAGCCGGGAGTGGTGATCGGAGTAGTCAGGGATTTCAATTTCAGGTCTTTGTATGAAGCGATGGAGCCACTCACCTTGTATGTCAAACCCTCGAGTTATTGCAAGGTGGCAATAAGGATCAAGCCCGGGAAACAGTCCGAGACAATTTAATTTCTGGAACAGAAATGGAGCCTCTATGACCCGTCGAACACTTTCGGTTACGATTTTCTGGATGAGAATATTGCCCGCCAGTACAACTCGGAACACAGGTCTGAAACTCTTGTCGTAGCTTTTTCCCTGTTGGCTATTCTCATCGCCTGTCTGGGGCTTCTGGGACTCATTTCCTACGCTGCCGAGCGGAGAACCAAGGAGATAGGTATCCGCAAAACACTCGGGGCCTCGACATTTGATATTGTTCTGCTGCTCTCGCGCGAGTTTATGCTCCTGTTGGGGATTTCCATCCTGATCGCCTGGCCGGTGGCCTGGTATCTGGTCAAAAAATGGCTCGAGAAATTCGCCTACCGCATCGAGCTTGATTGGTACACGTTTATTCTGGCTGGTGCAGTAGCCATGATTATAGCCGCTCTCACGGTTGGTCACCAGGCGTTGAAAGCAGCAAAGTCCAACCCGGTGGAGGCGTTGCGCTACGAATAGAAATATTAGTTTCAGGAGAAGCCTGTGTTCGAGAACTACTTTAAAATCGCCCTGCGTAACCTGATGCGGCACAAAGTCTACTCGGTGATAAATATCCTGAGCCTGGCTCTGGGTATGGCCAGCAGTATGGTCATTGCGCCGCAGATTTTCTACCACATCTCTTTCGACCGGTTCAACCGCAACTATGACCGGATCTGCCGGGCTTATCTGCATCTCGAATTCCCCGGCCAGAACCCGACCGACAATTGCGGGACTTTCGGCTGGCTGGGCCGGGATATGAAAGCGGAATTCCCCGAAGTGCAGGGCTACGCCCGGATTTACAAATTACAGGATGAGGTTATCGCCCGTGTCGGGGAGACGGAAATCGGGATTCCGGCTTTGTGCTACAGCGAGAATTCGCTGTTTGACCTGTTCAGCTTCGAGTTCGCCGAGGGCAGCGCCGACGGCGCCCTGTCCGAGCCCACCGGAATGGTGCTCAGCCAGGGAACAGCGGCAAGCCTGTTCGGCGCTGAAAAAGCCCTGGGCCGCTCAGTTACCCTGAATGGCGCCGAGGAATACAAGGTGACCGCGGTGTTGAAAGAAATTCCTCGTGACTCGCACCTGCGTTTTGACATGCTGGTCCCGATCACCCGGCGCTGGCCGCTCGAAACTCTGGAAAGCTACCAGAGCATGCCGGACCACTACACCTACCTTCTTCTCGCCCCCGGAGCAAGTTACCGCGAGCTGGAGCGGAAAGCCACCGGCCTGTTAAAACGGGTGCAGTTACCGGGGATCGATATAACAAAGGGCGCCGGGATCGGCCTGCAGCCGCTCAGTAAAGTTCATCTCTATTCGAGTCATCTGGAGTATGACAACCTGCACTGGCGCAAGGCCGATATCACTTACATCCTCATCTTTTCAGCCGTGGGCCTGCTGATGCTGGTGGTGGCCTGCATCAATTTCATCAACCTGGTCACGGCGCACTCTACGCACCGTGCCCGGGAGGTGGGGGTGCGTAAGGTAGTCGGGGCGAGCCGTACCCAGCTTATCCGTCAGTTCCTCTGTGAGTCGATACTGATAAGCCTGTTAGCCGTGATCGCGGCACAAGCTCTGATCGAGATCAGCCGGCCGCTGCTGGAGCAGTTTATGGTCAGCAGCCAGGATATCAGTTATGCCGGGGGCTGGCGTTTTTTCCTGCTGATGACCGCTGTGACTGTCGTGGTGGGGTTGCTGTCCGGTTGGTACCCGGCCCTGTTCCTGTCGCTTCCGCGCCCCCAGGACGTGCTGAAAGGCGCGGCCGGAGTCGCCGCGGTAAAAGGGTTGGGCCTGCGCCGGGCGCTGGTGGTGGTACAGTTCGCGGCCTCGATTTTTCTGATCGTCTGCAGCCTGTTCGTAGCCAAGCAACTGCGCTGGATCAGGCAGCGGAATCTGGGTTTCAACCGGGAACAGGTGCTGACTATCCGGATGAATCCCGAGATTCAGGCCCGGTACGAAACTGTCCGGAGTGAGCTGCTGGACGCCGGGTCGGTAACCGGCGTGTGCGCCTCGGGAATCTCACCGCTGGGTAAGGGCATCGCCGGTGCGATCATGCATTTCGAGGGGCAGACGCAGGGCGAACTCTGGCTGGTGCGCTACATGTCGGTGGACCCGGAGTTCATCCCGTTTTTCGGGCTGGAGCTGACCGAGGGCCGCCCATTCTCCTCCGAAATGGGAGCGGATACAAGCGGAGCTTATATCATCAACGAGGCATTAAAGCGCAAACTGGGCTGGGACAAGGCGGTGGGGAAAAAATTCTGGCTGGACACAAAAGCCGGAGCGGGTCTGGAGTTTGAAAATTACGCGCCCGGCCGGGTGATCGGGGTGGTCAAGGATTTCAATTTCAGCTCCCTGCACAACCCGATAGAGCCGCTGGCCCTGGTGGTGCGGCCCTCTGATTTCTATTACCTCTCGGTAAGGCTCAAGCCGCAGGATGTGCAGGGATCGCTGGTTAATGTGGGAAAGACCTTGAAACGTCTGGACCCCGACGGCGCTTTCGAATCCTGGTTCCTGAACGACGACCTTGAGTGGAATTACAGGGACGAGACAAATGCCGGACAATTGCTGACAGGCTTCACGGTGCTGTGTGTCCTGATCGCCTGCCTGGGGCTTTTGGGGCTGGTTTCCCTGGCCGCGGAGCGGCGCACCAAGGAGATCGGTATCCGGAAAGTCCTTGGGGCCTCGATGTTCGACGTAATCCTGCTGCTGTCGCGTGAATTCATGGCCCTGCTGAGTATTGCGATCCTGATTGCCTGGCCCGCGGCCTGGTGGATTATGAACCGCTGGCTGCAGAATTTCGCCTACCGGACCGACCTGGACTGGTACACGTTCGTTCTGGCCGGAGTGATCGCCCTGGCGGTGGCCGCGGCCACGGTAAGCTTCCAGGCGGTCCGGGCCGCCACCGCCGACCCGGTGCGGTCTCTGCGGTACGAGTAGACAATATTAATTCAAGGAGAAACCTGTGTTCGGGAATTATTTAAAGATCGCCATTCGCAACCTGCTGCGGCACAAGGTTTATTCGGTGATCAACATTTTCGGCCTGGCGGTGGGAATGGCCGCCTGTATCGTGATCCTGCTCTGGGTGCGTTTCAACCTGTCCTTTGACCGTTTCCACAGCAACGCCGGCCGGATCTGCCAGTTGTTTGAACACCAGAACTTCCCTGGAAGCAATCCCAGAGAAACAGATTGCACCATGCCTGCGATGGGCCCTGCTCTCAAAAGCGACTACCCTGAGGTGGAGGAGTTTTGCAGGATAAAGGAGGTCCCTGATTACCTGGTGGTGTGGAACGGGGACAAGGGTTTTACGGCGGACAATGCTCTGCTTACCGATCCATCGTTTCTGAAGATCTTCGATTTCCGCCCGGTGTCAGGCCGTCTAAAAGGGGCGATGGATGATCCCAACAGCCTGGTCTTGACCGTTGAGTTCGCCCGGAAAATTTTTGACGGCGCGGATCCGGTCGGCAAGACTCTGGAGGTTTGCTATAAAGATCAGCGCGTCAGTTTACAGGTGTCCGCTGTAATCGAGTCACCACCGGCCAACTCATCCCTGCAATTCGATCTGGTAGCCCCTCTCAGCGTGAAGGAACAATCCTCTCCCGGTTGGCTCAGCCAGTGGGGTTCCAACGAACCCTATACGTACCTGCTGCTTTCACCTGGAGCCGATTATAAAGTTTTGGAAAAGAAAATCGACCGGGAATTGCTGGCCCGTTATAATCCGGCGAGTGACAAGTACATCGGCCTCTACCTGCTGCCTTTGAAGCAGGTGCGACTCCGCTCGCCGCTTACCAGCGGCCCGTCTTTAAGCCAGTTGCTGCTGTTTGCCGGGATCGCACTGGTGATCCTGCTCGTGGCCTGTATCAATTTTACTAACCTGTCGCTGGCCAGGCTCTCGGGCCGGGCCAGGGAGGTGGGCCTGCGAAAAACTGTCGGGGCAAGCCGCTTCCAGCTTATCTGTCAGTTTCTCGTGGAGTCGATGCTGCAGACCATGCTGGCCCTTCTCCTGGCAATTGTCCTGGTCGAGCTGGCCTTGCCCTGGCTGAATCCACATCTGGGCTACACTCTCAGGTTCAATTATCTGACTGACTGGCTGCTGCCGGTTCTTGTTTTACCGGCGGCTCTGTTTGTGGGTATTCTGACCGGGCTCTATCCATCGCTCATTATCTCCTCATTCCGGTTGACCTCGATCCTGAAAGGTCAGTCCGGCCCCGGTCCAGGCAGACACACCCTTCGGCGCGCTCTGATCGTCGCGCAGTTCACGGTCTCGACAGTGTTGATCATCGGGACCATGATTACGGTCCGTCAGCTCGATTACCTTCTGCACAAAGATATCGGTTTGGACAAAGAACAAGTGGTCTGCCTGCCGCTTAACACGGAAATGAGCAACCGGTTTGAAAGCCTTCGGACGGAACTGCTTCAGCAGCCGGGAGTTGTAGCCGTCACGGGGCAACGGCACGGGCTCTGGGGACGAATGCACACCACAACGAGACTCGGATTTGAAGGGCAAGTGGCCGGATCTTTCGAGTCCCAGTACCTCGAATACCTTCTGGTCGATTATGACTTCATCCGCTTTTACGGTCTGAAGCTGATCTCTGGACGGGATTTCTCACGGGATTATTCCAGCGATCCGATGCACAGTTTCGTCATTAATGAAACACTGGCGCAGAAAATGGGCTGGGATCCCGAGGCAGCTATCGGCAAGCGTGTCTCGATCAATTCTCCTGAACCCGGCCAGGTGATCGGCGTGGTGAAGGATTTCCACTTCCGTTCGCTGAATGAGTTGATAGAGCCGTTCGCGATGGTGGTCCCCGAACCTGGGGCGCTGGGATTGGCCGCGGTCCGGATCGCGCCGGGCCGTGAGGCGGAAGTGCTTAAGTTCCTGGAGTCCAGGTGGAGGGAACTGATGCCCGAACGCCCCTTCGAATATACATTTCTCGATCAGGACTTCAACCGCCAGTTCGAGACCTACCGGCATTCCATCGTGATCGTCGGCCTGTTTTCCGCCCTGGCCTTGTCGATTGCCTGTCTGGGACTGATGGGGCTTATCGCGCTGGCGGCCGAGGCTCGCACAAAGGAAATCGGCGTGCGCAAGGTGCTGGGGGCCACAGTGGCGGATATACTGCTGCTCTTGTCGCGCGAGTTTCTTCTGCTGCTGGGCCTGGCCCTGCTGATCGCCTGGCCGGTCGCCTGGTATGTGATGAACCGCTGGCTGCAGAATTTCGCCTACCGGATCGATCCGGGCTGGGACACGTTTGTCCTGGCCGGAGTGATCGCCCTGGCTGTCGCCGCGGTCACGGTGAGTTTCCAGGCGCTCAGGGCCGCCACGGCCGACCCGGTGGAGTCACTTCGTTATGAGTGATGTTGCTGGCATCCTTTTCAATTTTTCGGGGCTGCTTTTATGCGTAATCTCATCCTGTTTCATATGCTCGCAGGGCTGATATCGGTTCAGGCCGCCCTTGCCGATGACCGCGACATTTCCACGGCCGGGTCGGATACATTCCTTTCTGCCTCATCGGCAGATACGCTGATTGATTCAGGAGCCGGGAAACTGAGGAAGATTTTCTCCCTGAAAAGCATCATCAAGGACATCCCTGACGGGATGATCGCCGGCGCAGTATTTGACCATAAGCAAAGACTTTACGTTGCGACTTACGGAATTGGCAGATTTGAGGCGTGGACTATAGGCAAGAAACCCATCTACAGGATAGAAACCGATGGCAGTGTTTCCGTGTTTGCGGAGGTGACGTGCGGTCTGCTGAAAATTCTCGGGGTAGACGCGGCCAATTCAATTTACGTTACAGTCACAAACGGCATGAACGCCACAACCGGCACTGATATTTTCAAAATTACGGAGGACGGGGAAATATCACCTTATGCCACGGGATATTATCAACCATGCAGCGGAATTTTCGATCCGGATGGGAATTTATATTTTGTGGACGCGCAGCAGAAAAAAATCTTCAGAATCACTCCACAGAATACCGAATCGGTGATTCTCGACATCAATACCAGCAGCCTGTCGGCAGGACTGCTGTTCCATGGGATGGCTTTCGACAGCAGTTTCAGCACCTGTTATTTAGTCGGTTACGCCCTTGGCTATGGAAAGGTCCTGCGATGCAGCGTATCAAGGGATTGGCGGATGGGGCCTCTTTCCTCGATCTGCAGCCTGCCCTCGCCGGCATTTGCCTGGGTGGACAGAAAAAACGTTGTTTACGTTACTTGCGTTCAGAACCAGATAGCCAAAATCTCACCGGATGGAAGCTGGAAGCTTTACAACAATACATTGTATGGCAGCATGCTGGATGATTTCAACAGGACGATGTACATCATCAGTCCCGATTGCCAGTTGTACCAGATCCTGGATGAAGCGTCAGTTCCTGTTGACAGCGGAGGCGCTGACTACAATGCCGCCCCGAGGATAATCGATTTTTCACTCGGGCGGGATAGCCTCTCCTGCGGCAGTTGCCTGGGCTTTGCCCGGGTTGAGGACGAGTCATGCTGCGATGTGAGGATGTTTATTCTTCATGACGGGAAAAGCGACAGTCTGATACTGGAACGGGATAGTCGAGATTCAAGCTTTTACAGCCTGGCTTTCGATGGTTACAGCCGGGGAGACAGCCTGGCTGTCTGGCTGCTGGCTGTCGATGAGCAAAACATGAAAGCCCTGTCCGACACAATTGATTTCTGTTTCATGCCTTTTATGGCCAGCGACCTGGATGATGACGGAGGGTTGGATGTCCTTGACTTGCTCGCGTTTCTTCGAATTCTCTCCGGCTCGGCGCAACCCTCGGCATGGCAGCGTTGCAGCGGAGATATGGACAGCAATGGTACACTCGACATATTCGACATGCTGGCCATGCTGAAACTGTTGGCCTCAAATTGATGCTCCATGAAGAGCATTCCTCGCCTTCAGCCGAAGACTTTATTATGCCCCGAAAGGGCCTGTCTTTGTTTTTCCCAGCGGCTGCGCTGTACAGGATTATATCCGGTCGAGCGTGTCAGCCGCTAAAAATCTTCCGGCTTCAGGCGGTAATAGTTCATTGATTTAATGTTTTGAATACTTGTAATATTTTGATTATTTAAAATCTTGCTTTGGCAATTGGCCGGACGGACCTTGCTGAATTTTAAGAACTTAAGATAACTTCGAAAATACGTCTTACAAGCAGGAGGTCACTGGTTCGATCCCAGTAGCGCCAGGCTATAATTGCGCAAGCTGGACGAGGCTTTCCTGGCGTGCGCAATGCCGACCGCCAGCATCACCAGAAAATATCCGGCCACTATGACGTAATCGATCGGGGTCATTTCGCGTCTGCTCGACCACTATCCGGATCCGTGCATCTTTCCAGCGGGGTCAATGCAGGAAACGCCGCAGTCCGTAAATCTCTATCGCATTCTCGCGCAGGATCATCCTGGCTATTTTAACTGCCTCGTCCTCGATCAGGTAACCTTCTTCCACCTTATCTGTCAGCACCTCGGCCACAATCCGGCGGGCCATGACGCTGTGGCCGTAAGCTCCCTCGAGGAACATGCTGTCCCCGCCGAACACGTTGATCTTGGTCACCGGCACAGTCTCCAGCCAGCGGTTCAGCCACTCGCGGGTCGCGCTCATCGAGAACACGGGCATCAGGCACATGTCCAGGTAGACGTTGGAGTAGTTTTTCAGGATCGCGGTCAGTTCGCCCATATATGGGAACGCGCCGTGGAAAATGACGAATTTGGTCTGCGGGTATTTCTGGAAAAGGTTCAGCAGCAGTGCCGGTCTGGTGTTGGTTATATCGTTGCCCGGCCCCAGTTGCGCGCCGGTGTGGAACTGCATCGGCATGCGGTTCTCCCCGGCCCGCCGCACCACCTGGTGCATCATGAAGTCCTCGAAAGGCCGCCGCTCGGAGTGTGGAAGGGTGTGTTCCTTGAGTTGGACGAACAGCCGTTCAGCTTCCTCACGCGAGGTGTCTCTGAACTCGATCCCGCGGTCGTAGGCTATCGCCGACTTGAGACCCACATAGTAACCCTTGTCCCTGATCCGCTGGAACGCCATGTCCAGAGCCAGCAGGAAATCGTCCAGGGTGCGCAGTTCCACACCATACCTCTTCTGTATAGCCAGGATGTCCAGCGGCGAGGGCTGAACGAAATTGTCGTCCAGCGTATAGTCGTCGAACCGCTTGACCATCACCGTGCCCGATGGCGGGCCAGCCTCGCTGGTGGAGTCCACCCAGACGATCTTGTCCAGAATGATCAGGTCGATACCGGCGCGGCGGTGAAGGATTTCCTGCCGCACTCCTGGCCTGTCCGTATCCTTGATTTTACGGTTCAGTTCCTTCCAGGTCGTGCCATTGATGTCCTCAATGCCGTGAAGGTCTCTGGCCGCGATGCGGACCGGCATAGAGTAGGATGTGTATTTTATCGCCTCCCAAAATGGTTTCATCTTGTCCCAGCGCGCCTGGTCGCCGTTGTTTTTGCCGGTGATAAAGACGCGTTCTTCCTCGGTAAGGCCCGCAGACATCATATCCGAATCCGTGTTCTGAGTGAAACCCCAGGGCTGAGCCAGCCAGAAGAAAAGGTCGGCGCCGTGGCGCAGGCGCAACTCCTCGGTAATCTGGTGCTCGTGGGTGTCGATCATGCTGATCGAGTCCACGGCTGCCTTGATCCTGTGGTACACCGCCGAATGCTCCATACGGACGGCGGGCTTTTCGAATGGAGCGCCCTCCAGTCCAGACCGCTGCCCGGCCAGCAGCAGGGCCATGGCCAGGATAGTGCACCTGTAATTAATAGTCATTGCGGACCTCCATTTGCCAAGGGACGGGCTAAATACCTGGATACCATCTGATGGCGTTATCGCGGTAAATCTTGCGCAGCACATCTTCAGGGAGGGCCAGGCCTTGGCAGGTACAGCCCTGGCGCACCTCGGAGACCTTCAGCATCTCGTCCGTGGCGAAATAGCGGTAGTCCAGTTCATACACTTTTTCGATTTTTTCGAGCTGTGACCGCACATCTTCCTTGCTCCAGCCGATCAGGTTGTCCGTGCCGTAGAGCAGACGGTCCTGGTACTTGATAATGAACCGCCGCACTTTCTCCCGGTCCTGGGCCTGAAAATGGACTATCCGTCCGGCCATGTCCACTGCCAGGTTGGGATATTTGTCCAGCCGGCCGGCTAACAGGTCGACATCGTATTCCAGGCTGCCCAGGTGACAGCCGACCACCCTCAGGTTGGGATATTTTTCCAGCACGCGGTCGCGGGATTCAACCTGCCGCCAGTAATCGGGTATGTGCGGAAGTCTGTAACAGTGGTATTGGGGGAATTCCTTGTAGTAACCGCGGTCGCCCTCAACGGACATAGAATCCAGAGGCAGCCAGCAGTTGCGCGGCTCACCGATATGCGCCACCAGGGTTTTACCCTGGCTTTCGATATATCCGAATATCGGATCGAACCGCGGGTCGTCGATCATCACGAAACTCGAATCCGGGTCGCGCAGAACCATGCCGATATCCTTCCAGACCTTGACCGCCACTGCGCCCCTGCTGAACGCGTCGCTGATCGCGGCCAGCGAGGATTCCAGCCAGGAACTGCCGTTCCAGCTGGCGAGACTCACACCGGCGGTCCAGGACAACCGCTGAGGGGCGTTGGAGTGGTAATTGGCTGCCAGCTCAACCTGCCGTTCGTAGCCTGTCTGTCCGCCCTCGCCCAGCAGGAACGTACAGATATCCAGCCATTTCATGTTGTGTCGGGACAGGACGGCGGTGAGGTATTCCAGGGTATCCGCTTGAAGGTCCATGATATGGGCGTGGGCGTCTATCTTGGGCATGCTTCGCAGTTCGTCCACACTCATTGTTTCCCCGGCCTTCACAGATATTGGGGAAAATATCATGCCGAGAATCGCGGCGGATAAAACCATAAGGCCTATATTAAACCAGGAGCGCATGGGATATTCCTTTCTCAAACGATCGTCCAGGGACGCGGATAGAGGTCCAGGTAGTGTACGGTCAGCCCCGGCCAGGTCTCGGCCACGTGGTCGGCGCAGTTTTTCATCCCCCAGTGCTCGGTGCAGCCGTGTTCGACTGTGATCACTGCCGCGCCGCACTCCACGAACCGCTCCCGATGCTCCCAGTAGTACCAGCACCCGTCGTAGTTGCCGATCAGGCAGTCCGATCCTTTCTCGATCATGTCCAGGCCAGGTGTGTAGCATCCCACACCGATACTGGGCCTTGAAATCCTCAATTCCGGGTCTCCCATCACCTGCACGCTGTCCTGGCCGATCGGACGAACCCGTTCCAGCACGTATCGGGAGAACTCACGGAGAGTTGTCTCCGGGATGGCGTACATCGCACTCCAGCCATCATCGGAGAGGCAGACCTGCTCAGTCAGACCCAGGCCGCCCGCCCAGGCGTCGCGGATACCGGTCTTCGGCCATTTGTCCCAGCAGTCGTGGGCGCGCAGCACCGCCATGCCTGTCTGTTCAAGGAGCAGTGTCTTCTCCCTTCCCCCGGGAGCGTTACGGTTTTTCAATTCCGGTGCATGGTGTTCCCAGAAGGTGGGTTCATGGGTGATAAACAGCTCACAGCCCAACTCCGCCGCACGGCGAAGGTCGTAGATCGTGGCCATCCAGCCAACGGCTACTGTTGTAACCTCCTGCGACGGGTCTCCGGCCTTTAGAGTATCCACGGTTTTCACCGGGTCCTCCCAGGCCGAACCGGACAGGAAGTGCTCGTGTATCTCTCTGACTGTCGGCATGGTTGAGTTCCTGTGTATTTCAGGCTATTTCGGCGCGGTGTTCGTAAATTTTGCCAACCGCGCGTGCGATTAATCGCATGTTCGACTCATGCAGCAACAATTCATTGGCAACGGTGACGTGCCTGTCCCGGCTTATTTCCTCGGCCACCGGGCATACTACTTCGGCGTAGTCCATCTTTCCCTGATAGTGGCCGCAACTTAACGGGCAACCCGCACGGCCGAAACTCATTTCGCGGAATACCGGCAACTGGTACACCGGCAGGCCGTAGCCCTTGCCCAGCGGAGCGCCTTCAGCTTTCATTGCCGCCAGGAACTTGTCCCGGCTCAGTCCGAACCGGGCGCTGTCCAAACGCAGCACGTGGAAATAGTAGCCGCGCTGTGTTATTCTCGAGTCCCGCCTGAGCGGTTCGAGGCCGGGGATATCTTTCAGCAGCTCGGTCAACAGAGTGGCATTGGACATTCTTTTGAGCGTCTGAGCCTGGAGCTTGCGCAGTTGCGTGCGGAGAATCGCGCCCTGAAACTCGGTGATCCGGTAATTGGGCCCCACTATCGTATGCTGGTATTTCTCGCTGTTCAGGGTGCGGCCGATATGGTGATAGGCGTAAGCGTTGTTGTACAACTCTTCCGAATCGGTGACCACCGCTCCGCCCTCGCCGCAGGTGAGCGATTTTGACTGCTGGAAACTGAATGTGCCGATATCGCCTATTGCCCCGACTTTGCGGCCTTTCCATTCCGAGCCCTGGGCATGGGCGCAGTCTTCGACCACCTTGAGCTTGTATTTCCTGGCAATTTCGAGTATCGCGTCCATGTCGACAGGATAGCCGCCGTAGTGAACTACGACAATTGCTTTAGTCCGCGGCGTGATCTTTTTCTCCACGTCCTCCGGATCGATCTGGCAGGTGTCCTCGCGGATATCGGCGAACACCGGGACAGCCCGGGCCATCAGCACCGCTGAGGCCGAGGCGACAAAAGTCACCGCCGGTACGATCACTTCGTCACCGGGTTCGATGCCGCATGCGCGCAGGGCAATTTCGATAGCCACGGTGCCATTGGAAACTCCCAGCACGTAGCGAGCGTCATGGCGCCTGCCGAATTCACGTTCAAACTTCGTCACTTCCTCTCCATCATACCGCCACCAGGCGCCGCTGGATGCAACCCGCGCCACGGCTTTGACATCGGCCTCAGTCACAACAGGCCATTTGATCCGGTAACCCTTTCGATTCAGAGGCTTCCCGCCGGCAATCGCCAAGATCGCCATAATCTTCTCCACCTTCTATATTGGTTTTTGAAAAGTTGCCTTAGTTACCCGGTCACCGGACCGGCCAGGCGTTTTTTCCTGTTTTTGGCAACCCGGCAGGCCACCAGAAGGCCAATCCCGATTGCAATCATCATCAGCGCCAGGCTGAGATTGATCATCCTTCCGGCGAACGGCAGGTCTATAAGCGCGAGCAGGCTTGCCGCTGCTCCCATGAACACCGAGCACCAGCCGGTGACCAGGAAACTGCCGATGTCCGTGGCCTCGCTGTCCCCGACCTCGGCAGCCGAGACAGGCGTGTTGAGCTTGGTGAAAAACGCGTCCAGCTTTTCCCGGTAACTCCCCCGGGCTGGGATAAACAGACCGGGCAGGAAATAAACGGCCGCGCTGACCGGCCCTGCGACGAATATCTGCTGTGTGAATGTGATGTTTTTTCCGAGCAACAGGTACAGGATTCCGACAGTCAGGCCGGAGGCATAGGAAGCCAGGCCAGCCCAGGAAGTGGTTCTGCGGTAGAAAAGGCCGAAGATTATCGGGATGCCGGCGGGGACAATCAGCACGCCGCTTATAGTGAGCATCAGCCTGAACACACCGCCCTTGACCGAGGCCTGCGCTATTGCCGCGGCGATAATCAGCGCACCCAGCACCAGAGTGACAATCCGGCCGATCAATAACAGGGCGCGCGGGCTGGCCTTTTTCCAGAACATTTGTTTGATAATGTCATCTGTCACCACCGCGGCGTACAGGTTGAAATTGGCGCTCAGGGTGCTCATCGTGGCCGAAAGCATCGCCGCCAGCAGGATGCCCATGGCGCCGGCCGGAAGATACTGCATGCAGAAGGCCACGTAGGCCGCTTCCTGTGGAGCGTTCATCCCGGCGGTGATCGCGGTCAGGTCCAGTCCCAGGATGCGGGTGAAAATCGGTGGAAAGAGCCAGATCGCGGGAGCGATAAACAGCAGGATCATCGTGATCAGGGCCACCTTGCGGGCCTCTTTCTCGTTCTTGACCGAGAAATAGCGCTGGGCTGCATTGCCGCTGGACATGGCAAAAAACATCATCACCGCATTAGCTGCCAGAAATATCCAGTCGAATTCCTGAGTCTTGATTTTCCAGAATTCCGGAGGAGCATCCGTGATTAACCGCGACACATCGCCGAGTTTGCCAAATCCCAGGAACAGCGCCATCAGCGCGCAGGGGAAAAGCACCACGAACTGCAGCGCGTCGGTGACCACTACCCCCCACAGCCCTCCGATAATGCAGTAGACCGAGATGACCGCACCGCAGACAATGATGGTCATGTTCAGATCGGAGCCGATCGCCACGGAGATGAATTTCCCCAAAGCCAGCAGCATAATCCCGCCCTGCACGATGGCCATCCCGAGGTGTGTCCAACTGTAGAACTGGTTGGTGGCCAGACCGTACCGTTCTGTAAGGTAAGACATCGCTGTGCTTGCGCGCGAGCGCCTCCATCGGGCGGCCAGGAACCAGACCGCGAAAATAACGGCAACAGCATTGCTGAAATACATCAGGAAAGCTACGCTCGGCGCGCGGTAAGCCAGCCCAGCCGCGCCAGTGAAAGTATACACGCTGAAACTGGTCATGAAAAAGGAAATGCCGGAAAGCCACCAGGGCATCTTGTTGCTGCTCTTGAAATAATCTGAATCATTGCGGTTAAAGAACGACATCGCCACCCCGACCACCACCATCAGGACCATGTAAACGCCAACCACTACAAGGTCGATTCCGGATGCCAGTTTCATAATCGATGTCCCGGGCGTCGATAAGAGTTTATTTTGTCAGTTCCGAGGCGAGTTTGTTTTTCAACCACTGCGGCACTTCGGAAAGGTCCGCCCAGACATATGGGGCGGTGAACATATCCGGCCTGATCGTGGCGGTGAGCAGCCCGGTGCGGAACAGGCTCGCACCGGCGAGAACCTCCCCCTGCGGGCTCATGATAAAGCTGTCGCCGAATCCCGGCTCGCCCGGCTTGCCGGTCACCACGACATTGGAGCGAATCACCGCCATTTTCATCTGGCAGGCGAGACCCACATGGCAGTTACGGACCCAAAGCCGGTGGCCATCCGCTCCCTGGGCGTAAATCGAGTTGTAATGCGGGGTGAAAAGCAGCTCCGCGCCGTTCATTTTCGCGATCAGGGCCAGGTGAGGGAAGGAAGTGTCGTGGCAGATATTCACCGCGAAACGGACTCCCCCGGCCTCGAACACCGGGACATCCCTGCCAGGCATGAATTTCAGCTCATCGGCGTCCCCCTCGGTGAGCATGACCTTGTCGTAAATGCCCAGCAGCCTGCCTCCGGAAATGACCAGCACGCTGTTGTACACACCCTCTTCGGCTATCCGGGCGAGACCGACCAGAATGACAATCCCTTGGCCAGCGCTTTCGGCTATCAGCGCGGCGATTTCGGGATCATCGATCCTGCGTGCGCCTTTCATTACCTTTTCACGGGTGTCGTATCCGGAAAGGAATGTCTCCGGGAAGACCACAAAATCGCTTTTTCGCTCCAAGGCCAGCCTGATATTCTCCCGCACCACTGCCAGGTTTGCCGCGAAATCTCCATCCCGGCAGGGACCCTGGTATGTCGAAATCACTATGTCCCTGTCCAGGCCGAATAACGGCCAGACATTCAGGGCCAGGAAAAGGAGAACAAGGGTGAGGAATCCTCGGATTACACCGGTTCCGTTCATTTTTGTTTCCTATCCTCAAAAGGTATCGATATCCCCTGTAAGCATTCTATGCTTTCAGGGGCAAGCGGTTTGAACCTGCAGGAACAACCAGTCAAATTAAACCGGCGCGGCACAGTTGATTTTTTTCTTGCCCGTTGGATATGATTATTATAAATATCATTGTAATATTTTAAAATATATGCAACTATTGAATTAAACATGCATTATTTTCGCATAAAATTAGCATGATATTATCATGACACAGCTTGTAGCATTCAAAGACTTCGCAAACGTCCCGGAATATATTCACTACGATCCGGAATTCGATTTTTACGTAGAACGGGACCTGATGAAAGCCTCCTCCCGGGAACTTCACGCTCACGCTTTCATCGAGCTGGCCATAATCATGGGTGGTTCGGTGGTTCATTTCACTCGCAGCCACGAATACCAAGTCGGCGCGGGTTCCGTCTTTGTTATCCCAGAACGGATGGAACATGGCTACAGAGAGGCCCGGAACCTGTACCTCTGCAATATCATGTACCCCTCGGACTTCCTTGCCGGTTTCCGGGAATTGGATCAGATCCCGGGATACCACGCCCTTTTCTCACTGGAGCCTTTTTACCGCAGGCGCCATCGATTCCGGAGCAGGTTGAAGCTGGACAGTGAACAGCTCGCTTTCGTCTCCCGTCTTGTCGGTGAGATGAAACGGGAGTTCGAGGAAAAGAAATCCGGACATAAGCCTGCAATCAGGGCCTTGCTCGCCCAATTGATCATCTATCTTTCCAGGCAGTATTCCAGGCAATCCGGCGAGGCGGCGCGGATTATCCCGCTGTCGGAAAGCGTAGCCTACATGGAAGAAAATTTCAATCAGAAAATCACCCTGCGAGATCTTGCCGGGATCGCCTGCATGTCCGTGCCTAATTTCATCCGGGTATTCAAGGACACCTACCGCACCACCCCGATGGACTACCTGATCCGGCTGAGAGTGTCGAAAGCCTGCGAAAAGCTCATGAACCGTGATGAAAATGTAACAGCGGTGGCTCTTGAAACCGGCTTCTCGGATGGGAACTATTTTTCGCGCACTTTCCGCAGGATAACAGGAAAGACGCCTCGTGAATTCCGGAATAACCTGGCTGGCTGAAACCGGATTACAGCAGACCCGGCTCTGTTCCTTAATACGATAAAGAACTCAGGTCCTTCCAGCTAAATCACAGGAGACGAGTAAAATGATCCCCGCAGGAAAATATGGACATAGGATTTCGTTTTCTTCAGCGCTGCTGATTCTCGCTTTCGCTGCGGTTCTCCTGCCTGCCTGTTCCGGCTCTCCCGCGGAAAAACCCGGTGAACCGGGCTCCATGGGCATGGAAAAGGCCTGGCGCCGTCTGGGGCCGGGAGGCGGCGGGGCGATGTTTCTGCCTACAGTCAATCCCTCGGACCCGGCCAATGTTTTCCTTCGCTGCGACATGACCGGAGCCTATGTCACCCGCAACGGCGGCCAGGATTGGCGGATGTTCAATTTGCGCTCGGTCGTCAGGGATTTCGAGTTCGATCCGGCGAATCCGGACATAATATACGCTTCCAACACAGGGCTTTACCGCTCCGATGACAGGGGTGACAACTGGGAACTGATTTACCCGGACCCGGTTGATATAACAGAGGAAAGAATGGTGGGCGATCACGCCGAACAGTATTTCGTCACCGGACAGGGAGAGATGCGGGCGGAAATAGTAAAAGTCCGCATCGATCCGGGAAACAGCGATCGGATTTATATCGGCCTTACTTCACCCTATGAGAGCACCGTCGCTGAAGGGGAAAAAGGCGTCGAAACCGGTGCTCCGGTGCTGATCTCAAGCGACCGCGGGCGAACCTGGCGTGAACTGGCAAGAGTGGCTGGGACCACAGTTCTCGCCATTGTCCCGGGGAACTGGGACGGTTTGCCGGACGAGCTTATAGTGGTGACCGACAAGGCCGTGGCGCGTATTATAGAATCCACTGGCGAGATTACCGAGCAACCTTTGCCGGGCTTACGAGCGGCTCATGCCGATGCAGGCGCGGGAAAAGACGGCAGCGTGATCTACCTGATGACAAGCAGTTCCTCGCAACCGGATTATCTGCCCTCGGGTGATGAAATCTATCGCTCGGTCGACAGGGGGCTGACCTGGACGCTTGCGATGGGGGGACTGTTGGAACAACAGGCGAAATCAGGGAATAAACCGGTATTTTCAACTATCGCCGTGTGTGAAAGCAGACCCGAAGTGGCATATCTGTCCTGCAACAGATATTACACCGGAAAGGAAGAAGATCGGCAATTCGGTATTTTCAGGACTGATGATGGCGGCACGAACTGGCGCTGGGTATTTCAGGCGGACGGTGACAGCATGATCAGCGGGAATTACGATGGCGGTTGGCTGATGGAGGAATACGGGCCGGCATGGGGTGAAAACCCGTTTTCGATCGGAGTAAGTCCCTCCAATCCGGATATTGTCTATGCCAGCGATTTCGGCTGCACTTACCGGACGGTGGACGGCGGGCGGACATGGGAGCAGGTATATACGAAAAAACAGCCGGATGGCTCCTGGATTAGCCGGGGGCTGGACGTAACAGTATGCTATGGAGTGCAGTTCGATCCTTTCGACAGCAGACATCTTTTCGCAAACTACACTGATATAGGAGCGCTGCAGAGTTTCAACGGCGGGGAATCGTGGGAACACGCAGTCCGTGGAATTCCGCGCGCCTGGATCAACGGCTGCTACTGGACAGTTTTCGATCCGGCGGTCAAGGGCCGGGCCTGGTCGGTCTGGTCCTCGGCTCACGACCTTCCGCGGCCCAAGATGTTCCGCGGAGGAAATTTCGAACGCCACAGAGGCGGGGCGGCGGTTTCTGAAGATGGCTGCAGGACCTGGCGGGTGAGCAGCAGCGGGCTCCCGGAAAATTGCCCCTCGACATATCTCGCGCTTGATGAGAAAAGTCCGCCGGACTCCCGCACCCTCTACCTGTGCGGTTTCGGGAAGGGAGTGTTCAAGTCCGTGGACAATGGAGCGAATTGGAGCGTCTGCGGCGAAATCCCGGGACAGAACAAGAATGCCTGGCAGATAGAGATTCTTCCCACCGGACGACTGATCCTGCTTGTCGCCAGGGGGTTGGAAAACGGGAGGATGGTGGATGGAGGGGTTTTTGCCAGCGACGACGCCGGAATGTCATGGCAGAGGCTGACCCTGCCCGAGGGAGTCAACGCGCCCAACGGCCTGGCGGTGGACCACTCGGACCCGGACCGCATGTATCTCGCCCTCTGGCCGTACACGGAAAACGGCCGCGAAATAAACGGCGGGCTGCTGCTTACAGAAGACGGGGGTACAAGCTGGGTCAGGGTTTTCCGGGAAGATGCCCACGTATTTTCTGTCGCGGTCGAGCCGGACAAATCCTCGCGAGTCTATATCAATACATTCGACAGCGCGGCGTTCACCAGCCCAGATGGCGGCCGGACATGGGAAAGGATCCGGGGCTACGAATTCAAGTGGGGACACCGGGTTATCCCTGACCTGAACAACCCGGGAATGATTTACCTGACTGCGTTCGGCGGGGGATTGCACCATGGACCCGGCAACGGCGATATGAACGCAGAGCCGGATATAAAAAATCTTTCACAGACATGGCGCTGGGGAAAATGAATATCTATCCCCGATTTTCCGCGTGGACCTCATGACCGGGGGCTGAAATGAAAACTGGAGCCTGGGCCTTTCTGGCGGTAATAGTGATTCTCGGTGCGATTTCATGCGGGGGGAGCGAAAAACCGGAATCCGGAGATCCGGCTGTTTCGGCGGGGCGGCCGATTGATGAGCTGAGGGGTGTCCATCCCAGGATACTGCTGACCGGTGAAAGGCTGGTGAAGACAAAGGCTGGATTGAACTCTACCCATAACTGGCTCTGGCAGCGTTATCAGCAGGACCTGGGACCGATGGTGGAGATGGCCCGAAGCAACGGCAAACCGGGTGATGCGCGCCAGTCAGGCGACATGGCAATCGATCTGGCTTTCGCCTGGGCGATGACCGGTGAGGACAGTCTGCTGGAAGTGGCCCGTCACCACCTGCTGCGCCTGACTGACCCTCAAATGTGGGAAGCGAGCACCTCGCTGATGTATCTGATCGGCAGCCATTTCCTGACAGGAATAAGCCTGGCCTATGACTGGCTTTACCCGGCGCTGACGCCTGCCGAACGCCGGCAGGTGGCTGAATGCCTGGGCCGGCAGGCGCAGGCTCAGTACGAGTCTATCGTAACGGGCCGCATCTGGTGGCGCAACCAGTATTACCAGAACCATTCCCATTCCAACTACTGCGGTCTGGCCTTTGCCGCTGCGGCGCTATGGGGGGAGGACGAGCGGGCGGAGCAGTGGATGGAAGTCTGCGAGCGTTTTTTCGACAAGCTGTTTGAGGTGCTGCCCGCGGACGGCTCGTCGGTTGAGGGCTATGCTTACGCCGGTTATGGAGCCGAATATGCGATTGACTACGCAGCCATGGCCCACGATCTGCTGGGCAAGGATTACTCCTCTTCTCCCTGGTTGAAGAATTTATCCAATTACTTGCTGCATGGTTTGCTGCCGAACCGCACCGCCAGGACCTGGGCGATGACGTTCGGCGATGGACCGCAGCGCGGCTGGACCTCCACCGCCCAGCATCTGATTTACCTGGCAGCGGCCTACCGTGACGGTCGCGCGCAGTGGATGGCTCGCGAGACAACCGAACTGCGGGACAGCGGACTCAGCGGCCAGGGCTGGATGATGCTGATGTACTACGATCCCTCCATACCGGCAGCCGAACCGGCGGAATTTCCAACCTCCGTTTATTTCCCGGAAGTCGGACAGGTGATGATGCGTTCCTCCTGGACCGACACATCCGGAACATTGGTCGGCATCAAGTGCGGGCCATTCATGGGTCTGACTCATTCTCCCAACGCGGTTTTCGACTGGGGGACCGGACATGCCGAGCCGGACGCCGGGTCATTTCAGATTTTCTCTCACGGCAAATTCATGGCGATCGGCGCTCTCTACACCGGCTACAAGCTGGGCGGCAACCATAACACCATGTTGTTCAAGAATAAAGGCCAGCTTGGAGAAAACCTGCCGGCGGGTTTCGCCTCGGTCGAAGCGCTTAAATTCGGACATTACCCGCAGATAGTCCATACCGATTTCAGTCCTGCCGCAGACTACGTGGTCGGAGATGTTGCCAAAGCCTACCACCCGGCGCTCGGCCTGAAAAAATACCTGAGGCGCTGGATTTATCTAAAACCTGACATCTTGCTGGTTGCCGACGAGATCGAGCTGGATGAAAAAGGAATGGTTTACGATTTTCCTGCCCCGGACCTTCAGCTTGGTCACGGGATGAAACATAATCAATATGGCCAGATAACAGGCAATGAGGGCGAAGCTTATACTGTTTTCGACGGTATCGAGGGTCAGTATCAGATCTATGTCAGTTACCTGGATAACTCACCTGAAATAGCGGAATACGCAATTCTTGTCGATGGTGTAGAAATCCACCGCTGGAAAAGCCATAACCAAGATATTGACGACAACCTGCTCGAGATTACACCGCCCGTAATGCTTAAAAAAGGCAGCCGGATTTCGTTCCATGGTTCCGGCATGACCGACTACTGGCGATTAACGAAGATGGCTGCTTTCAGCGGCGAGGTTAATACTCCCCGGCGAGTCCAATGGTTGATGCATTTCGAGCCCGATAATAAAATAGAACGCCAGGCAGGCAGAGTTTCTGCTATTTCCGGAGGGGTGATCCTGGACCACTATCTGTTGGCCCCGGAAGATGCGGAAGTCAAAATAGAGAATTATGCGACCCGTGATCCTGGTGAAGAGGACTTCAATTACCTGACCACCAAAAGGCTGGTCGTGGAACCCAAATTGACTGGCGACAAGCTCAGCATTATCACCCTGATCCATATCAGGCCGGTTGGAAATCAGCCGTTGCAGCAGTTGGCTATAGACCGCAAGGCGGATGCTTTAAAGGTAAGCTGGAGCAAGGGCGGCGTCCCTGGCAGTATATCCCTGTCGATGCAGACGATGTCTTATCAGATAAAGTAAATGTATCCGGTCAGAAATAGTAAGTTAGCCCGGATTATTCATAAAAAAGGCAGTGAACTCTGTAAGGGATTGTGACATATTGTGTTGTGCGAGAACACAAGCCACCCCTCGGGAGGTCACTGCCATGGATATAAGTTCTCAAGATTGTCTTCATTTTGCATGTATTTCGAGTAAAGAAGTCCGGGCCGATTTTACCGGAGGTCATAACTGTCCGGGTAAAAACTGGATAACACGAGCTGATTATTGGCCTGCCATTCAATCAGAGAGAACAAGTTTTTCAGGACAGGGATTTCATGTCCTTTTCCGGCTTGTGGAAAAGGACCAAAAGACGCTGGGGGCCGTAAACTCGCATCGGCCACGGTGGAACAGAAAGCCTTGTGTGTGCGCGGCTCTTTTTCACGCTGCCCTGGTTGCGGGGCGGCGCTGACGCGCAATGGCCCGCCCGGCCTTGTATCTTTTTCAGTTTCCGGTGTGCGCGGAGCCTCTGCTCCGCTCCTTAGTCCCGGCTCAAACAGTACGGCCCCGGAGCGGCCCATTGGGCCGCCCTGGGAAAAGACCGTCTTTATAAACCTTCAAGCGGCTGCCAGGCCGCGGTTGTTGATGGGGCCGCGCCTGTCCGAGCCTGCAACATGGGCAGCGTGTAAAAGAACTGTTAACGCCAAGGCCTGTTGAAGCTCAACAGGCCGGCGGCATTGCGCGCCAGCGCCGCCCGGCAAAGATGGAGCGAATATCTGCTCCGAACACGCTTAAGTCAGAAAAACAGGCGTGGCCCGGACGAGTTGTGCGGCCCCGCTGGCTTTGCTGCTTTCGCCGAAACGAAAGCAGGTCAAGCAGTTACAATATGTGTCAAATACTGGAATCACCAGGATTTTCTCCGGACAGCTTTTGCCGGAGGTCGGATGACCTCGGATGCTGGTGTTCTGCTTCTACGTGAAACAGAGAAACAAGCGGGTATCATCAGGTTTCTTTCGCGTGCTATTCGGGATAATCGGCATCAGAGTTATGTCAGGCATTCGCTCAAGGGTCTGCTATCTTAAAGGATATTTCAACTAACTGTCGGGTATGAAGATGCAAACGATTCCGATGCGCTCAGGGTTGATCCTGCAATCAAAGCTATTTTTCAGATTACCGGCCTCATGCCCGGTAAAAGATCTGCTCAAAACCATGAATAGTAACCTTGCACTATCACCATAGACTCTGCCGGGTTACCTGAACTCGTTGTAGCACCGTAAGTTCAAGGGGTTAATACGCCTTAAAAGCAATCTCGAAGCTTCAAAGGCTTAAAAACTTCAAGACAAGTTCGATAAAAGACCTTGTGAGTACAAATCCAAGCTCAAAATCAAATTGAAAAACCAGATTCTCTTTGAAACTGTACACATCAAATCAGATTTATGAATAATTCGGGCTAATTGTAAGGCTGCTCTTTGATGCGGGCGGAACCTTACGTTTCACTATAATGCCGTAACCGGCTTAAGGGAGAAAAGGCGAACTCATGACTCACAATAAGATTGTCAAACACAAGCCAGCGTTTCTGATTCTATATATTTCCATTTTTCTGTTTACGGTTGGCGCTCTGAGAGCGGTCACAGCGCAGCAGGGCGCGACCGGAGTTTTGTATCAGGAGGATATCAACGCGGACGGCAAGGTTACGCTTATGGACGTTCTGGCCCTGTTGCTGCTCGGCCGGGCCAACCCATCCGACCCAAACGTGGATTACAACTGGGACGGCGTTTTTTCGTTTTCCGATGCTAAATCCCTGGTGAGCAGCATTGTACACGAGCGTCTCACTCCTCTCGAAGTCGTGGTGAAACCGGTTCGGACCGGCGAGTTCCTTCTTAATCCAGGCACGGGTTTCTGCTCCATGGCGGCTTTTTATTCCTGGCTCAGGAGTTATGACACGAAGTATCCGCCCTGCGCCAATGCCTATTTCCGCTGGTATTGGAGCGAAATCCAGCCCTCGGAGGACAAGATCGATTTTGAGATGATCGACGGGCTGATGGATAAGGCGAAAAGAGAGAACCAGGCTTTCTGCATGCGCGTGATGTGCCAGGACGGCGCGGTGTACGTGCCGCAGTGGCTGATAGACAAGGGACTCAAGGGACAGTACTATGATGACAGGGACCGTTCAAAAGGCTTTCAGCCGGATTATTCCGACCCCCTGTTCCTCGATTACCACGGCCGTTTGATCAAGGCTCTGGCCGAGCGTTACGATGGAGACCCGAATTTCTATTTCATGGATATCGGTTCGGTTGGCTCCTGGGGTGAATGGAACACCGCCGGAGCGCCCGAGGGCTTCAAGCTGCCGGCCGAATCAACACTGAATAAGATCATTGATCTTTACCTGGAAAATTTCACCCGAACCAAGCTGATCATGCTGATTGGCGGAAGCCTGCAATACGCAATAGATCATGGCGCGGGATATCGCGCTGACTGCCTGGGCGACTGGGGCATGTGGAGCGACAACTGGAGCCATATGACCACCATTTACCCGCCGGCCATAGCGGATGCCCGCGCCGAGGAGGTCTGGAAAAAAGCGCCTGTTCTTTTCGAGGCCTGCAACACAATGACAACCTGGTACCTGGATGGCATGGGCAGCCGGTTCACCAGGGAGGCGGCCCGCGACACCACTATCGCCCAGTCACTGGCCTGGCACATTTCCATGATGAATCCCTGTTACGGCCCAAAGTTTGAAAAGTTGCCGGATGAATGGATTCAGGCTTACCTCGAATGGGGCAAGAAAATGGGCTACCGTTTCGTGCTGCGCAACCTGGCCCACCCGTCCCGGGTGAACGCAGGAGGGCAAATGCCGCTCAGGATGGACTGGGAGAACGCCGGAGTGGCGCCCTGCTACTATGCGCACCCATTGGCCGTGCAGTTCCGCAACACGGTGAGCAGGGAAACATGGGTCGTGAAAACGGATGCCGACATACGGGAATGGATGCCCGGCCAGGTTGATTACAACACTGTCGTGACCGTGCCGGACAGCCTGGCTCCCGGAGAGTACGAACTCGGCCTCGCCATGCTCGAACGCAGCGGGGACAGCCCAAGGATCAAGCTCGCTGTCGAGGGAGCGGACGAGGACGGCTGGTATCGCCTCAGCCGCGTGAGGGTGCACTGAGAACGGGACATCGAGGCACATTCTGTGCGGCTTGATGATTCAGATGATGTCTGTCTTTGCGGCAGGCTCGTGATATGACCGCATTATCCGGGTGTTCGTCCCGGCAAATGTTAAATAAACTGGACTCAGGCGCGACTGTTTTCAGGTCTATCGGAGAAATTAGCCGGAGTTAATAAGGCTGTAAACCTTTCGGCTTTACGGCCTTTGTTCATTTCGTAACGCCCAGGGGGCGCATCTCCCTTTATCCCCGGATTGCAAAAAGTGTTGATACACAGGGACAGAGTGGATAATTTATCGCGTAGATTATTCGTTTCTCTCGATTCAAACCGGCACGGCTGTTACATTTCGTCTGAGAGACTTTAAGACAATTGCTTGCGTTTTATGAATAACGCCATGATTAACGGCAAAATAGAGGACAAAAAAGGAAGAGTGAACCGCCGCCAGTCATGCTGTACGGCGGTTTAATCTAAACGATGGAGGTAAAAGAGGAGATGAATGTCCTTATCTATCTGGCAATTCCAATAGCCGCATTCATTCTGGCAAGCCGGTTTTATGCAAGGTATGTCGCGCGAATCCTGGGCGAGGACCCGAACAATCCCACTCCAGCGGTGACTTTCAATGACGGGCGGGATTACGTTCCGACAAAGCGTTACGTGGTTTTCGCGCATCATTTTTCAGCCATTGCCGGCGCCGGTCCCATTATAGGCCCGACCATGGCTGTGCTGTATGGGTTTGTTCCGGCCTGGCTCTGGGTTGTCCTGGGGGGGATATTTTTCGGCGCGGTGCACGATTTTTCGACGATGTTTATCAGCCTGCGCGAAAAAGGCAAATCCATCGCCGAAGTCGCACGGAACACGCTCGGCCCGACAGGTTTTAATCTGATGATCTCGTTTACGATCATGATGCTGCTGCTGGTGTGCTCCTCGTTTCTCAGCGCCACCGCCATCTCGTTGACCTCCTTGTGGCCGCTCAGCAAACTCGGCATCGAGGGAAGCGATAGTATCCTGAAGACAGTGACCACCGATGGGGTGGTCTACGGCAGGATCGGCGGCATTGCCTCGACATCCGTTATCATAATAACCCTGTGCGCTCCTGTTCTCGGCTGGCTGATACACAAGAAGGGGATCCGGACTGTTTACGCGTATCTGCTGGCCTCCGCCATCTGCATCGCATCCATTCTGGCCGGTATAGCCTGGCCGGTCTCCCTGCAGCCTTTCCATTGGATGATAATCATTTCCATCTATGTCCTTATCGCCTCCGGAACGCCTGTCTGGGTCATTCTTCAGCCGCGCGATTTCATCAACGTGCAGATACTGTACGGCGGAATCCTTCTCATAGTCGTCTCGCTTATATCTGCCGGGTTCGGCGGGGTGGAGATTTCGCTTCCAGGCTTCAATCTCGCCGAGGGCGCTAACAGTCTCGGCATGATCTGGCCGATGATGTTCATCACTATCGCCTGCGGGGCGATCTCGGGGTTTCACGCGCTTGTCGGCGGCGGTACAACCTGCAAGCAGTTGAGCCGGGAAACGGATGCGCGGAAGATCAGTTTCAACTCAATGCTCCTCGAATCCCTGCTTGCTGTCTGCGTTCTCCTCGCTATCGGGGTCGGGTTGAGTTTCACGGATTATAAAGCGATAGTCTGGCCCTCGGACCCTCTCGTAAAATCCAATCCCATCCTCGGGTTTTCCCTGGCGGCCGGTAATCTGTTCCATATGGGGCTGGGCATTCCTGTTTCGCTCGGAACAGTCTTCGGCATTCTGCTGGTGGAGGGATTTGTCATCACCACGCTCGATGCCGCTGTCCGACTGAACAGATACCTGTTCGAAGAACTGTGGGCCATACTTTTCAAGAATCCCAGTCCGTTTCTGAGTTACTACTGGTTCAATTCTTTCCTGACTGTCGTCATCATGTTCATCCTCAGCTATTCGAACGCTTTTTCCGTGCTCTGGCCCATTTTCGGAACGGCAAACCAGCTTCTTGCCGCTCTGGCCTTAATAACTGTCGCGAGCTGGCTGGTGCTCAAGGGAGAGAAATATTTCTTCGCGCTGTACCCGGCGTTTTTCATGCTCGCAACGACCATGGCCGCGCTGGTGGTTCTGTTGATGAGTTACATCAGGAAAGGCAACTACATCCTGATGGCTGTCGATCTGATTCTGTTCATGCTTTCTATTGGCGTAGTCGCTCTCTCGATCAGGGTGTTTGCCAGAAAAAAGCGGATGCGCGCCGTTGCGTGAGCGGTTCAGGAATAACGTTCCATAAAGCCCAATTTGCCGGGACAATACAGAACCTTCAACGAATAACGGAGAACAAAATGGCCGTAAAACCTGCTGATACGACTGCTGCGGCGGTCAGGGGACAGGGCGGGATGCCGGTTGAGGGGCGGTATGCCTCGCTTGACGCATATCGTGGTTTAATCATGATCATGCTCATTTCCGGGGGATTCGGGTTCGGTGCGCTGAAAGACCATCCCGTTTTCGGAGTCATCGCCGCCCAGTTCGACCATGTGCCGTGGACAGGCATGGTGTTCTGGGACCTCATACAGCCGGCTTTCATGTTCATGGTCGGGGCGGCCATGCCGTTTGCATTGGCGCGCCGTCTCGAACGGGGAGCGACTTTCCGCCAGAACCTCGGCCACGTGGCCAGCCGTTCGCTGAAACTCATCCTGCTCAGCCAGATACTCGGCTCGATCTCCGGCGGAAAAATGAATTTTCAGCTTATCAACGTCCTCTGCCAGATCGCTTTCACCTACCTGCTCTGCTTCCTGATAATGCAGATGAAATTCCGCTGGCAGGCTGTAACCGCCGGGCTGATCCTGGCGGGGCACTGGGCCCTGTTCGTGCTGTTCCCCGGACCGGAGGGTGCGTTCTCCAGAGAGGGCAATATCGGCCAGGTGATAGACCTCGCCATCCTCGGGAAAACCTACAGCGGCCTCTACGTGACTATCAACTTCATAAGCAGCACGGTTACAACGCTGTTCGGGGTCTGGACGGCGCTGCTGCTGAGAAGCCAGAGGACGCAGACACAGAAGCTGAAGATACTGGCGGCTTTCGCGGCCGGATGTTTCGCGCTGGGCCTTTTGCTTTCCCCGTTCAATCCCATAGTGAAGAAAATCTGGACCGCCTCCTTCACCCTGGTCAGCTCGGGCTGGGTCATCCTCGGAATGCTGGCTTTTGTCTGGCTGATCGAGGTGAAGAATTATCGTAAGTGGGCCTTCCCGTTGCTCGTAATCGGGATGAACTGCATCTTCATTTATTCTTTCAAGTACGTCCTGGGCGGCTGGGTCGACAGCGCGCTGGCGGTGTTCAGCGGCAATTTCGAGTTCATCGGGACTCTGGCTCCGGTGGCGCAGGCCTGCGCCACCCTGCTGGCCTTGTGGTATCTGTGCTTCTGGCTGTACCAGAGAAAGATATTCTTCAAACTGTGATTTCAGGCCGACAGGCAGTTATTAATCTTCGCCCGCACCGTAAAAAAGGGGCTGTCCCAAAAGTCTTAAATGTAGAGGCACGGCGCGCCGTGCCCCTACAGAACTGCTTTTATTTCAATTGGTTAGAGATTGCAGCAATCTGCAAAGAGCAAAATCAGGGACTTTTGGGACAGCCCCTTTTTTTATCACTGCCGGGTTTTCAGCATGAAGCGTAAGAAAAGGATGCCCTTAAAAGAAATCCCGAAAGCTGAAGGGTGAATCGAAAAGTATTTTCACTTTACGGGATAGAGATAATTTTCGCCCTCTTTCATCCTGAGCACTGCGCCATCCGGGCCAAGCTCGAACGAAACCAGCTCTCCGTGACTGCCCCAGCCGCTGCCCGATATCCGGAAAGTATTTTCTCCTTCAGGGATCAGAAAAAACATGGACTCGGCCGGGTTGGCGGCCGTGGGATTGATCATCGCCAGTCTGTTCTGATAAACCAGAATCTGGGTGTCACTGAACCAGTTGCGGTACTTGCCCGTAAGCTTTTCCCAGTCTGGATCAACCACGGGATTCTCGGCGGTGACGGCAGTGGCACGGTTTATCGCGGGCGCCACCCAGTCGAAAACCCTGTCCACGACAAGAGTGGTGGCGTCATCCGCGTTCTGCATGACTATGACCGCCACTTTCTCATCGAGGCTCATCGAGAGGTTCGATCTGTATCCGGCAACCCAGCCTCCATGAAAGACAATGTCGCGCTGCGGAGTATGGTTAATGCCGAATCCCAGGCCCCAGCCGCTCTGCCAGTTGGGCATAAGCCATTGCACGCGCTGCATCTCCTTTATCGTGCTGGATTTTATTATCTCCGCGCCGGTCTGGCTCCGGAGGCGGAAAATCCAGGAAGCGAAACGCGCCATGTCTCCAACGGTCGAGGAGAATCCCCCGCAGGCGGCTATGCCCCTGGCATCCGTGAATGGCATCAGTTTCCGCTCCTGGCCCGGCAACCGGCGGCCATAGCCCCGGGCCATCTTCTGCTTGTTTTCTTCCGGGAAAGTCACGCTGGTGCTGGACATTCCCAGCGGGTCGAGAATGTTGCGCTGGATGTAATCCGCATACGGCATCCCTGAAACGGCTTCCACTATTGCGCCGGCAAGAGTATAACCAAGGTTGGAATATTTCCACTTGGTCTCGGACGGGTATACTGTCTCCTGTTCTTTCAACTTGTCCAACACCTGTTTCATTTCCGGGAAACTGAAATCCGTCCAGTACGGGAAAGCCGCTTCGGACGGCACTCCCGAGATATGTGCGAGCAGGTGGCGTATCGTTATCGGAGGAGCATCGGGGTAGCTGTTTTTTATATCGAAACCCGGCAGGCGCCTGCTGACTGGATCGTCAAGCTGAAGCTTGCCTTCATCCCTGAGTTTCAGGATGGCCACCGCGGTGAACATCTTGGATTGAGACGCGATCAGGTAAATATCGTCAAGGCTTGCCTCTTTCCTGTTTTCCCGGTCTGAAAAACCGTAGCTTTTCGCCCAGATCAGTTTCTGGCCGTACACTATGCCGATATTCATCGCGGGCTGGTTGTCATAGGCCAGCCTGGATTCAATCCAGGCATCGAGCAGCCGTAGATTCGAGGCCACATCGGGATTCTCGGTCAGCACTGTTTCACCTGCCTGTGCGTTGACGGTTGAGAGAAGCACCATCAGGATTAATATAAATGACAGCTTCATGATCAAGACCTCCTGGTGACCACCATGATTTGATCCGCCTGTTTCTCCGTGATTAATCAGGCGGATCGTATGAAGCAGGTATGATATAATAATCGGTCCGCGTTTCGAGGATGTTACGCTGAAAAGAACATCTGCTCGAAAGCTCTGTCATGCTGCTTTCTTCCGGGCCTTGCGGCAATCCTCGCCACGCGCGGCCGGGTCAAGAAGCGGTCAGAGTTGCCGCCTGGACCGCATACAGCGGGGAGGGATGGTCGCCATCATTTCAATAACTCCTGCCCATGCTTGCGGTCTCACAAATCTAAAAATAATTTTAGGTTGACAGCAGTCCACTTTTTTTCGCTGCACAAGAGAAGCGCTAACCGTCTGTATCCATCCATGAGAAAATAATCTGTAGTGTATCTATAAGTCTTATAAATTGTGTTAGTATGTCAGTCCATACCAGGCAATCGCACGTATCGCGAAAAAATATTGAAGTTGCTGTGTGATTCATTTTTTGTTTATTGAAAGATATATAACTTCAGAAAAAGAGAGAACCATAATTGTTTGATCCGGACAAACAAATTGCATTCAACTTCAGTGATAATAATTGTTTGACATGGATTTGACCTTTGTGGTAAAATCCGTCTTGTTTTCAGGTTTCGCCAAAGAAAAACAGAACAGGTTTTTTGATTCTGTGAGTCCGGCGTCCTCCATCGAGGCTAATCATGGTCAGCAAGAAACAGCCAGGCTCGGAACCTGATAGCACTGCCGGATCGCATATTCCAGAGGCGGAAAAAGATATTCTTAAGGGCCCTTCCCTGACGGAATCCCATCTGTACAATGAACTTCTGCATTCAATTCTGCGAAACGCCTCCGATATCATCTACCACACTGATCGACAAGGATATATCGTTTTTGTGAGCGAGGCTGTGAGGCGCTATGGTTATGATCCGTCTCAGGTCGTCGGTTCCAGCATAATGGATTATGTGCATCCCGATGATCTCGATCTGGCAAGATACTGTCTTAATGAGCGCCGAACCGGGGAGAGAGCGACAAAGGCCCTGGTAATCCGGCTGTTTCCACCATCCGGAATGGCGGCTGTTGGGGTCTGCGGTTCTCCGGTGTTCTCGGTCAATGCCGAGGGATTGTACAAATCCGGAAAGATCTGTACGGAATCGTTTCTCGGCACGCAGGGAGTTGCGCGTGATATCACGGAATACAAGGATTACAAGTCGCGCTTGCGTCTGCAATCCATGGTGCTCGATCAGATACAGGATTTTGTGACTTTGACCGATCTGGAAGGGAATATCACATATGTAAACGATGCGGAGACCCGGCTCTTTAATAAGTCGCGGGATGAACTTCTCGGCAGTCATGTGTCGATCTATGGTGAGGACCCCTCGAAAGGCGCCACCCAGAGGGAAATTCTGGAGAGTACGCTCAGCAGCGGTAAGTGGCGTGGTGAAGTTGTCAATATACTGCCTGACGGTTCGAAACGCGTTATGGACTGCCGGACTCACACGATCCTGGATGAGTCCGGCAGGCCGATCGCCCTGTGCGGCATCAGCACGGACATCACCGGGCGAAAACAGATTGAAGACGCGTTGCGGGAAAACAATGCCAATCTTGCGGCTATCCTCGAAAATACGAATGACCTGATCGCATCCCGTGACCGTGATGGCCGTCTGGTGGCTTTCAATTCGGCCTTCGCCGGGATCGTGAAAAAACTGTTCGGCATCGAGGCCCGCCCCGGCCTCAGGACCATGGATTATCTGCCGACGGAGCAAAAGGCGCACTGGGAGCAGATTATTCAGCGGGTTCTTTCCGGTGAGATTATACGCGAGGAATTCCAATGGGATTTCGGTGATAAAGATGTGCGTCACTACGAGATTTCGTTTAATCCGATAATCAAGGACGGTGAGATAATCGGGATCTCGGAATTCAACAGGGACATCACCGGCCGAAAGGATACACAAGCCACCCTGGAGGAAGAGGCCTTGCGGAGACGTATCCTGATCGAGCAGTCGAGAGACGGGATCGTGGTGCTTGACGAGGATGGCAAAGTATTCGAGTCTAACCGGAGTTTTTCCGGGATGTTAGGTTACAGCGAACGGGAAATAGTCCAGTTGCATGTCTGGGACTGGGATGCACGATGGGAGCGCGAAAAGCTGCTCGACATGATCCGGGAGGTCGGCGTCAAGGGAGATTTTTTCGAAACACTCCACCGCCGCAAGGACGGAACTGTTATCAAAGTGGAAATAAGCTCCACCGGCGCCGTTATCGGAGGACGCAAACTTATTTTCTGCGTATGCCGCGACATCACCGAGCGCAAGCTGCAGGAACTGGCTCTGCAGAAAAGCCAGGAGCGTCTGGAAAGCATTTTCCGTGTCTCCCCGATAGGGATAGGCGTGGTAAAGGACCGGGTGATTCAGGCGGTCAACAACCGTTTATGTGAAATGACCGGGTACGCTCCGGATGAACTGAACGGCAAAAGCGCGAGAATTCTATATGTCACCGATGAAGACTTCGAGCATGTCGGGAGAGAAAAGTACAACCAGATAAGGGAAAATGGCGCCGGAACCGTGGAGACACGCTGGAAGCGCAAGGACGGCGTGATTATCGACGTTCTCCTATCATCCACGCCACTGAAGCAGTCGGACCTGTCCGCGGGGGTCACTTTCACTGCACTGGACATCACCGAGCGCAAACAGGCCGAACAAGCTCTCAGGGACAGCGATGAAAAACTGTCGGAGTCGAACCAGCAGATGTCCGCGATCCTTGAATACACGCACATGCTGACCGCATATCTCGATATGCGGTTCGATTTTATCTGGGTCAACCGCGCTTATGCTGAATCCGGCGGCCAGGATCCCTCTTTCTTCCCCGGCAGAAACCATTTCGACCTTTACCCGAATGAGGAAAACCGCGCCATCTTCCAGAAAGTGGTGGACATCGGAAAGCCGTTTTTCATATCCGCCAAGCCTTTCGTGTACAAGGACCAGCCTGAACGCGGAGTGACCTACTGGGACTGGAGCCTCGTGCCGGTCAAGTCGGCGGAGGGTAAAGTCACGGGATTGATTCTCACCCTGGCCGATGTTACAGGCATAAGAAAGGCCGAGGAAGAACTGCGCCGGAGCGAGTGGCGCCTGCTTGAAGCTCAGCGGGTGGCGCATATCGGGAACTGGGAGCTCGATATCAGGACCAGGAAGCTCTGGTGGTCGGAAGAGGTTTACAGGATTTTCGGCTTC
>CAYYNT010000036.1:0-41431 GCA_964473155.1 uncultured Gemmatimonadales bacterium
GATACTGACAGCCACCGCCCGGGTATTCACATTTCTGCATTTTTATGTATGGAACAGAATATGCATATCCTTATTACTCACTGCCTTCGACACTTCTTTTCTCTTGTGGGGACGGCTGCGGGCAAGTAATTTTCAAGCCTCAATCCACACATCAAACGGAGGAGAGACAGATGTCCGGAATAAACCGACGGCGTTTCATCGGGGCGGCTGCCTGCGTCCCCTCGCTGCTTGGAATGTCCGCCGCGGAGTTGGCGGCGCGCTACGAGGATCCGAAAGGCGAGGGACCGTCCGTGGGCCTGGTCACCTACAATCTGGCTAAAGACTGGGACTTGGCGACAATCATAGCCAATTGCACCGAGGCCCGTTTCACCGCCGTGGAATTGCGCACCACGCATGCCCACGGAGTCGAGGTCAGCCTGAGCGCGGCGCAGCGCGCCGAGGTGAAAAAACGTTTCGCGGACTCACCGGTCCGGCTGGCCAGCCTGGGCAGCGCTTTCGAGTTCCACGCGATCGACCCGGCCGAACTGAAGGCCAATATCGAGGGGACCAAAGAATACATCAAGCTTGCGGCCGACCTGGGTTGCGATGGCGTCAAGGTGCGTCCCAACGGCTTGCATGAAAAAGAAGGCGTGCCGCGCGAGAAGACTATCGCCCAGATCGCCCGCTCCTTGGATGAGGTGGGAGCGTTCGGCGCCGATCGTGGCGTGGAGGTGCGTGTCGAGGTGCATGGCTCGGAAACCAGCCGTTTCCCGGTTTATCATCCTGTCATGGAACAGACCGCCAGCCGGAATGTATATGTCTGTTGGAACTGCAATGAGACAGACCTTGAGGACGGCGGGCTGGAGCATAATTTCGCGCTTGTGTCGGGACGGATACATTTCGTGCACATGCGCGACCTCTTTCTCGAGGATTATCCCTGGCGCAGGCTTTTCGCCCTGCTGAAAAATTCGGGCTACAAGGGTTACTGCTGCGCCGAGATTCCTGAAAGCGCCGATCCGGTCCGGCTGATGAAATACTACCGGGCGCTGTTCCTCGCTTACCAGGACCGGCTTTAGACCAGACCTGAAAAGGAGCCTCCACGGCCTGCGATCTGCCTCGTCGACCCTGAACAATACAACATGCCGCCAGGCGGAAACCGTCTTTCGCCATGAACGGGAGAACGGTGTTCCGTGAACCAGAACAGAAGGCGCGCAATTAATCGCGTCCGGTCCCGAAGAGGAGAGAAGGTGAAGAAAACGCATTTCCCGATCAGCCTGGCATATGTTATTCTGGCTTTCGTCCTGACGGGCTTCCCCGGCTGCGGCAAGGACGGTGGCGGGACAGTGGACCCCGGCAATGACACCTCGGCCGAACACTGGTGGGACAACTATCTGGATAACTCCGGCAACCCGATCACCCTGTCCTCCGGGTTCAGGCTCGTCAAGGCCAGCGGCGCCCTGCAGACAGTCACTCCCAGGACCAGCGTCACTCAAGGCCTGGCTCTCTCCTTTGCCGTGGAGCCGCTCTGGACCTCAAACCAGGGATACCTGTTCCGTGGCAACAACCAGAACGATGCGAACCTGGAGAACCTGGCCGGAGCGGTGGAATTCATCAAGCAGTCCGGCTGGCTCCGTCACCGCGAGACTTTTGACTGGGAAGGGCTGCGGGAGAACTCATCCGGCTCGTTCGACTTCACCCGCGTGAACCGTTTCACCCAGTTCAGCATACGCAGCACTTTCAACGGGTTCGCCACCGATCTGATGCTCACCCTGCTCAGCGAACCCTATATCGCTTTCCCGACAGACACCACCCGCAAATGGACCGGAGACCCGGTTTACGTGAGCGACGGAAGCGGCAGCGAGTTCGTCGAGGTTTTCGGCTACGGTATTCATTATATCGGCAGGGCCGAGCTTACAGCCAGCGGAAATGCGATCGGCGTGTATGACGATGTGATCATGATCGAGGGAAAGGCCAACCAGGGGCAGGGGCATATCCAGGCTTATCTCGCCCCGAACACCGGGATCATTTATTACCATTTCGTGACCGCTTTCGGGCAGGAAGCCGCCGCGGCGCTGATCGGCTACAGCGGATCGAACAAGGACATCTCCGGAGCGGCGGTGACGGATTACATGCCGCTGGCGACCGGAAACCAGTGGATCTACGAGTTCTCTCCGGACGACCAGGTGCCGAAGTTCCGTTTCGGAGTGCGGCCGCTGGCCTCGGCATTCTGAATCATCAGGGAATATCAAGCTCTAAAAAACGCCGCATTCACATGCGGCGTTTTTTATAATCCATTTCAAACGCCGGCAGACAGCCTCCGGGTTGACTGCCGGACCTTTGTGGCCCTATATTGTCGAATAGATTAGCATAAAAGTACGCTGATACAATCTTCGCGACCATAGGAGCATGAAATGAACAGAGTTTTGAGTTTAGTCCTTGCCGCGCTGCTTGCTTTTTCCATGCCTGTTTTCGCCGATGAGAACGACACGGTTAAAATCGAAAGCTTCGCCGCTGTCGGTGACGCCGTGGCCATACAGAATGTCAAACCGGTGAAAAACATCATAATCATGATCGGCGACGGGATGGGATTCAACGCCCTGGGCGCGGCGCGTGCCGCGGCTTTCGGGCGCGGAACGGGCCTCGCTCTGGACCGCATGCAGGCTATGGGCCAGTCGCTCACCTGGTCGTTGAGCGATGATTACATCACCGACTCCGCCGCCGGTGGCACCGCATTGTCCTCCGGTGTGCGCACCCTGAACGGACGGATCGGGGAGGACAAGGACGCCCGGCCGGTGAAAAGCATACTTGAAGTGGCCAAATCCCTGGGCAAAAGCACGGGCGTGATTGCGACCTGCACGTTGACAGACGCCACTCCCGCCTCTTTCCTGTCGCACGCCAAAAACAGGTCCAACGAATGGGAGATCGCCCGCCAGATCAGCGGCGCACCGGTGGATGTTCTTCTGGGCGGAGGCCGCGCCTATTTCCTGCCCGCCGCGGACAGGGAAAGCCTTCGTGATGACGATCTCAATCTGCTTGAGGCGATGCGCAAGCGCGGTATGACAGTGGTCACGGCGGCGGACGAGTTCAGGGCGCTGGACCTGTCGAAGGTGAAATCCCTGGCCGGACTGTTCGCGCTCGAGGACATGAAAACCGCTCCTCAGCGCGAGATGCCGCTGCCGGAGATGGTCGAGGGAGCGCTGAAAGTGCTGAGCCGCAATCCCAAAGGCTTTTTCCTGATGGTCGAGGGCAGTCAGATCGACTGGGCGGGACACGGCAACAACCTGAAATACAGCGTGGATGAAACCCTCGATTTCGACAGCGCCGTGGCCAAAGCGGTCGAGTTCGCCGGGAAAGACGGCTCAACGCTGGTGATTGTCACCGCCGACCACGAAACCGGCGGCCTGGCGATCAACAAGGCCATTGAAAGCGACAGGACGATCACCGCAGGCTGGACCCACGGCAGCCACACCGGGAGCGCGGTGCCGCTGCTGGCTTTCGGGCCGAACGCGCAGGCGTTCGCCGGGCTGCACCACAATTTCCACATCCCGCAGATGGCGGTCCAGGGCTGGGGAGTGAAAAATTTCGCCACTTTCGCCTACGACAAGTAATCCTGGACAACGCGTAATAAATTAACCGTCCAGAGGAAAACGAAAGGCCGTCCCTTGTGCAAGGGGCGGCCTTTATATCAAATCGATCCTTCAACTCGAAAAAACCCGGTGTCCTCGCGGACCCCGCTCAGGCTTTCTTGATCAGCTCGAAAATCGAAACCATCGATTCCAGGCTGGCCGAATAGTGTGTCCCATCCGCTCCGCTGTAATGTGTCTCCAGGCTTAAAGTCCCCCGGAATCCGTCATCCAGCAGCGCCCGGAACTGCCCGACCCAGTCCACCTTTCCGGCCCCCACCCGCACGGCCTTGTATTTCCCGTCGCCGGGGTCCTTGATCGCGTCCTTGATATGCACGTGCTGGATACGGGCCTTGTCCAGCCTGGCATATTCTCCGGGGAACGGATCGACACCCGCCACCAGGCAGTTCATCGGGTCCCAGATGAAACCGAGGTAAGGGTGGTTGATTCTTTTCTGCAACTCAGCCATCTCCGCCCCTGTCCCGGTATGGCAGGAATACTCGTTTTCGATCAGCAGACGCACGCCGGCGGGACGGGCGATCTCGATAGCCCGGTCCAGGTGCTCGCAGACCTCATCCATTATCCGGTTCTGCTCGCGGCAACGCCAGAAATCAAAAATCCTCAAATACGGAGATCTGAGCGCAACAGCCTTTTCAACCGCGCGTTTGAGAAGGTCGAACTGGCCTGAGTACGGGTAAGAATCACTCTGTCCCTGGGACGGGTGCGTGCCGGGCAAAGTGGTCTTGAAAAGCGCCGTGTCCACCACCGAGACTCGCATTCCATTGGCATCGAGCAGAGTTTTCAGACGGTCCAGAGCCGGCTGGTCTATGTCGGTGACATACGCGCCCCAGACATTGCGCAACTCGATCCACTCCAGGCCAAACTGGCGCAGGAAAGTACAGGCTTTCTCCACGTCCTGGTCGATTTCATCTCCGATAACTCCCAGCTCAAAATGCGACAGCCAGGCCGCACCGGCTGAACCAGCACGGGCAAGCAGCGCAAAAGCGGCGAGAGAAGCTGGCAGACCGTTGATAAAATTTCGTCTATTCATCGTTCCTCGCTTTTCCGGCATCACCACCGGCTGTCTTCTCGGTTCGCAGGGTCTCGCGCAGTTGCGTAATCTTTTTACGAATCGCTTCCTGAAAAAACTCCCGCCCCTGTTGCTCGGGCAGCGAAAGTTCTCCCAGGTATACATTCAAAGTGTAAGCTAACATCGAAAAACCGGTGGATTGACTGGCCCTTTCGCCGCCGAATGCAATCTGAAACCGCTCGATTTCACTCAACCCATCGAAAAAAGAGTTCACCATCCTATCCGCAAGCAGCCTGGCGGTCATGGGATCACTGACGGACATAGGATTCACTCCGGAAGTTTAAAATACTCGATACGGCGGATCATCCGCGGTTGCTCCTCCGCAGGCAGGCATTCGATAATCCTGACCGCTTCCTCGAAATTTTCCATGCGCACCCAGTGGAACCCTAAAGAATATTTGAACTTGAGCACTTCATACGAGGCTGTGCAAGGCAGTCCCGCTATGTTCTCAGTTCCTGCCGGAGCGTTCTCCTCATCCAGCGGAACGAGTTCGGGGCGCGCCCAGGGAGAGAGCGCACAGATGCCTTTCCGGCGGCATATCCCGGCTTGGCTGCAGCGCAGGCCGTCCAGTTCCACATCAGCCACCTCACCACCCGTCTGTCTCACGATCTGCTTACAACGCATTTTTATTCCTCCGCTGCGCCGGACCGCCTCAACGGCTCAGGTATTTCTGAAGGTGAGCGGTCAGGCGCTTGAAGGCCTCATCGACCGTATCCGCGTAGCTGAAAGCTTTAAGGTCATCCTCATGAATCACGCCGCATTCGGCCAGGTAGTCAAAATCCACCACCCGTTTCCAGAACCGGCTGCCGAACAGCACAACGGAGATCGATTTGAGAACCTTACGTGTTTTCAACAGGTTCAGCACCTCGAACAGCTCATCCAGGCTGCCGTACCCGCCGGGGAAAACCACCAGGGCCTTGGCCCGGTAAAGGAAATGAAACTTGCGGGTGAAAAAATAATGGAAATGAAAATCCAGTTCCGGACTGATATACGGGTTGGACGACTGCTCGTGCGGCAGGAAGATATTGAGTCCGATTGATTTGCCGCCGACATCGTGCGCCCCCCGGTTTCCGGCTTCCATGATCGAGGGGCCTCCGCCCGTGCACACCACGAAAGGCTGAGGGTTGCCCGGAACGCCGCTATCAAGAGACCAGCGGGTAAGGCGGGCGGCCAGTTCCCGCGCCTGACCGTAATACTCCGATATCTCAAGCATCTTCTCGCAGCGGCTTATCTCCCTCGCGTCAGCCCGCTCGCGCGCCCGGTTCAGGTTTTCGGCGGCAATGATCGTCTCCGGTATCTGGGCCGAGCCGAAAAACACCACAGTGTGATGCACCTTATGCTTCTGCATGCTTATTTCGGCATATGTCGTTTCGGCCAGAATCCTTACCCAACGTCCCTCGTGGCTGTTCATGAACGCCTCGTCCAGGACCGGGACCGGTCCGGCGGCCGCCTGATCTCCCCGCCGCAGACAGGCGCGCAAGTATGCGGGATACAGGCTCTCCGCCATGCTGCGTATCGGCTGGGCCTCCGGCGAGAGCAGGAAATCCCGCGGCACCATGTTCTTGGACTGCGCTGAATGCTGTGCCTTTTCAATCATCGTCTTTCTATCCATCTCAACGTAGCCCCGCTCAATTCATTCGAAGTGACGCTTCTTATTGATCCATCACTATTTATTTGAGAAAAAACAAGTTACATAAAACACAATCTCAGTCTGTCTGTAATTTAAGCCTTCCTCCAACGCCTGTCAAAGAGAATGGGAACTCAATTCCGCCGGACACTAAAAAACCGGGCGGACTGTCCCGGCTTGATCGGCGATTCGACGAAAGTTGGCTCATTTCAAAAGGATCATTTTCCTTGAAGCGCTGTAATCACCAGCGCGCAGACGGTAAATATACACGCCGCTGGATAACGGCGCCCCGCCGTTGTCGGAGCCGTCCCAGAAAGCGCTGTAGCTGCCCGCTTCAAGGTCTCTGTCCACGAGGGTGCGCACCAGCCGGCCACGCAGATCGTAGATACACAGGCGCACCCGGCTTGAAACATCCGCCGGCATGTGGTAGATGATTGTAGTGCTGGGGTTGAACGGGTTGGGATAATTCTGCTCCAGGCTGAATGCCCTCGGCAGGATGCCGGAGGATGGCTCCAGACCGGCAAGCAGATCGAACAGGCGGCCCTCTTCCTCATTCAGTCCCAGCATGGAGCGGGAGCGCTGCAGAAAATCACGGGCCGTCTTGTCCAGACCTTCGAGCGTTTGTATGCTTTCTCCTGCGGCAAGAGTGGTGACATGTATACGGCGCAGTTCGCGCACCAGTTCCACCGCATCGCTGAGCGATACGGTCCCGTCCCCGTTTACATCCAGCGCAATCGACTGCTCGCCCGCGGAAAAACGCAGCAGCAGTGAAATCACATCCTTGAGATTAATTTTTCCATCCAGATTGAAATCCCATTCCATCAGGGTCCCGTCCTGAGCGGCGGGATTGTATTCGAAAGCCCCGATATCCACGGACGGGCCGATCACAATCCGCGGAAGGTCCTGGCGGCGATGACGGTACTGGCGGTCAGGCATCTCCGGAGCGGAGGCGTTGCCCGCGTCCACCAGCGGGCTGCCCTGGCGCAGAGAGTAATCTCCGCCCTGCGGATCGGTGAAAGCAGGGTCAGCCCCATAGAGCGTACCCAACATGGCGGAGGGGACATTGCCTGTGCCAGTGCTGAACCAGTTCGCCCCGCCCGTAACCGGAATGCTTTTCTCGGAGCTGTAGAACTGCATCTTTCCGCCACCGGCGGCATAGTGGAACACGTTGTTCCAGGCTGTAAGCGACGTTTCTCCCACCGGGGTGGCATCCGGGAACCACATGTGAATCCAGGCTGCATCGAGTGGATAATAGTGCACAAAAGTGTTGCTGTAGAGGTACAGCGAGCCGCCGTGCCTGTTCTCGCCGAACACGATGAACTGCTCGTTGGCGCGATAGCGGTTATCGGTGACAATCACGTTGCCGATCAGCACGGCGTCCTGGTCAAGAAATTTTTCGCCGTCGGCGAAATCGAGCTGATAGTTGCCGGGGGACTGCACGTAATTATACTCGAAAACGCAGTTCTCGGCGCGGGTCTTGAAATTCTGACCACCGTTGTGGTGGATATAGCTGAAACGCACTGTCACCGTGCCTGCGTTGCATACATAGAACCCGTGCTCGTAACCCGCGTGAGGAAAGCTGTTGTAGGCCACCTCGCAGTATTCGACAGTCAGTTCTTTCGAGCCATCGGTGGAGAATATGCCATCGCCGCCGAAATACACGCCGCAGTCGCGGATCACCGTGTTCTCGGCGGGATGGATATAGAAACAGCCGGAATTGCTGGCCGCCTCGCCCCAGGGGTGGGCGTTCCGGATGTCCAGGTGCTGGATGATCCAGTTTCTGCCCGAGACCATGATCAGGCCGCGGTCGGAATTTTTCCAGGACGTGCTCAGCGAGCCGTCAATAACCGGCCTCGGGTTCCCGTCGCCCCGGATTTTCAGCGGCTGCTCCGCCGTCCCGTCACCGGTGAGAGTGAACGACTCGTAATACACTCCCGGACCCAGCACTATCTCCTCGCCCGGCCTGACCGCGGCCACGGCGGCGGCGATGTTCTCCATCCGCCGGTATCCGCTCTCTCCATGGACATACACTCCATGCTCCAAACCGCTGGTCGAGGGGAAGCCCGGCGTGGGGGCCGAGTCTCCGGCGGACGGCCCGGCGTGATGGATAATCAGCATCGGGGGAGCGCCGCCCTCGCGGCTGTTGATACCCAGGAACGGCGCGTAGGGATTCGCGGTGCGCAGTCCCAGCGAAACCTCGCCGTTGGTCTGAGCCTTGACCCAGGCTGTGACGTCGTATGCGTTCCAGCCTTGACCGCACAGGGATGTGGCGAGCGCCGCACCCATCGGCGGGGCGTTGAGCCAGACAGTCTGGTATTCGTCCCAACTGTCCGCTTCCACTGCGTACACACGCAACGAATCACTGCGCGAACGGGTCTTCCACAGCCTCAACTCGGCCGATTCGATCCCGGCGGGATCGATCCCGTTGAGGCTGAAACGCAGATAGGCGCGATTCTCGCCCTCGCCCTCGCGCAGATCGCTGTAGCCGACCGAAAGGAAGCCCTGCCGTCCGCCGCCCGGCGACATGAAACTGGGCGCGGCTGAGGTTATCGTAACATCGGCGTCGCAATAAAGAGTGTCCACCACGGAGGCGCGTGCGGCCGAAACGGACAGGAAGAGCATGGAAAACAGAATGAGGGCCTGGCAGCGAACAGTCATTCAAATATCCTTTAGGATTGTCCGATTCCCTGAATTCCTGTGTTGCTGGTAATTGAAAATAATACGGCTCTTCCCGCCGGAGAAGACTGTTGACTGCTCCTGACATCAACGATCCACTCTGCCGGTTGTCATTTTACCCGGCAAGTATCCACCACATGCCCGATCAGACCGGCCAGGCGCTCAACCTGACGGCCGCGCTCGAATTCAGCCGCCGCCTCGCGTATCCTGGTCCGTATCTGCGGGCCCTCCCGCCGGACATGACCGACCAGTTCCGCAAGGGCGGTGGCGATCCGCTCCTCGTCAGGGGCGTCCACGGCCAACCCGGCATTCAGCCCGGAGACAAGGCGCGTGGCCGCACCCTCTGGCGCGACAGCCAGGACCGGCAGCCCCGCGCCCAGGTAATCGTACAGTTTCAGCGGGACCACCAGTTCCGCGCCGGGACGGAACGCTTCCAGGAGCACCCCGCAATCCGCCGCGGCGAGGCTTTGCAGCGCAAGCCCCCGGCTGACCCAGCCCCGGACAACGAGGTCCTGGCCCAGCCCGAGCTGACGGGCGGCTTCCAGAAAACGGGGGGCCAACGGCCCGAGAAGTTCCAGAGTCAACCGTATCTGCGGAGACAGTTTATCACGAACCCTGGCGAACGCCCGGATAAATGGCAGGGGGTCGCGCTCCAGGGTCAGTCCCCCGGCGTGCACCAGCCTGAAAACTCCACTGTCGCGCTCTGACCGGGCCAGGGTATCGAACTCCGCCGGATCGAAACCGTTCGGCACGTTTTGAAACTTGGCCGGGGGCTGACCTGGGTAGCGTTGGCGGAAATCCTCGCAGGCTTCCCGCGTGTTGGCTATCACCAGGTGCGCCTGACGGACCGTGCGGGCCTCGTAACGCGACTGCCAGTTCTCCTGCCATTTCGTAGGATAGCGCCGGTAGATGCCGCGCAGCCAGGGATCGCGGAAATCCGCCACCCAGGGCAATCCCGTGCGGCGGGCCACATAGGCGGCCACGCAATGCGCCGACTCCGGCGGGCTGGTGCTCAGTATGCAGTCCGCGCCGCGCGCCAGCTCCATGGCCGCGTGAATCGCAAACGGCGTCCAGCCGCAGTAGACATCCGGCAGGGGCAGCCAGTCGGCCACCCTCCTCCAGCGTCCTATTGTAGCCTCGTTACGCGGACGTTCAGCTTTGTCCCTCTTCCCGCCTATCATCCGCGGACCTGACCAGGCGCGGGTCCGGCGCACCTCGGTCCCCTCCGGCACACGCCCCAGGAGGTCCGGGTCGCGAAACCAGTACCCATCCGGCGGGCCGGCCACGACCAGTGAGCGCCAGCCAAGCGGGGCCAGCAGGCGAACCGTTTCGAGCGGGCGGAGGACTCCCGCGCCGCCGTGCGGCGGGAAAAAGTAAGATATCAGCAGAAGGTTTTTCATCGCTCCGTCTCCGGACGCGGCAGTTCCCGCCTCTGTCCGTCCATCTCGATCCAGTCGCATCTCAGCACGGCGTCCCAGTGCCCGGAGGCCGCGTTGCTCCCGCCGAAAGAGCGGTTGTCGCCGAAAGCGAAATGCACCGTGCCGCAGGCCTTTTCAGCCTCCAGAGTCAGCGGGCCGGTCCTGGCCAGCGCGTTTGTCCCTATCCCGAATTCCGCCAGCACGCGTTCCGCCGGTCCGTCCAGAAGCGCGAGGACCTCAGCCGCGCGCGACCCGCGGGCCGCTGCAAGATAACCGCCGGATACAGTAAGCTCCAGCCCGTTCACCGAACCCAACCCGGCGAATGCCACATCCACTACGATCCGTCCCTCCGCGCTGGATTCCAGGGGCGAGGCGCAAACCTCGCCTGCCGGCAGGTTGCCGAAACGCCCCGGCTCTCGATAGAGACCATTATCCTGATATATTTTTCGCCCGTGCAGAGAAAATGTAATGTCCGTGCCTGCCTCGGCGCGTACTCTAACCTGCGAGACGCCTTCAAGCAGATTGACAGCGCGCTGTGTGGCTGAGGCGGCATTTTCCGCCGAACCGGCAGGGAAAAGGCGCGCCAGCATCTCCAGGGTCAGCCCCGGCATGGAGGCGACCCTGACCCCGTCCTCCCGGCAGGCGCGACGCCGGGCCTCGGTGTGCGAGAGCGAGCGCCCTGTAACCAGCAACGCCGCGTCAGCGGAGGCGAGCAATTCGCGGGTGAACCCCCGCGGCGCGCTTCCCGCGCGTTCGACCAGCGGTATCCGGACAAGAGATGAATCGAATCCATGCTCCAGCGCACACCCGGCGATTGTTTCCGCCACTTCCATTTCAGGCGGATCGGCCAGGACAAGCAGCTTTTCCCTTTCAGACAGCCCCAGGCATTCCCGGCATATTACATCGACCCCCTCGCTCAGCCTGCGCTCAAATCCGCCGTTCAACTCTTCCCCCGCCTCTCATCTGTCTTGACATCCCGGGACAGGGCTGAGATAATTGAATCCAGTCTTGCAGCCATGTCAGAACTCCGGGAAACAAGATGACCAACCGCCGCAAATCCGGAGTCGAGAAACTCGACGACCGGGATTATCACCTTCTTTTCCGTCTTTTTTCCGAATCCGGACTGGCCGTGGCCACGGTCACCGGGTTCGGGTTGTCCGATTGCCGTATCCTCAGCGCCAACAGTCTGCTGGAAGAACTTTCCGGCAGGGATGTCGACCAGCTCCGCGCCACCCTGCTTTTCGAGCTTCTGGCTCCCGGCGAGCTGATGCGTCTGCTCACTGCGTGCATTTGCGCCACGCAGAGCGGAAATCCCTGCGCGGTGACAGCGGCGAACCTGATCTGTCCGGACGGTTCCAGCCTTCCGGTGGAAGCCCGCCTTTCCCGTCTGCGCTCGCAATCCGATGTTTCCTACATACTCACACTACGGGACATCAGCGTTCAGCGCCGGCTGGAATCGGCCCTCAATCGTCATGAGCACACCACCGTCATGCTGACCAACCTTGACCGCCTTCTCGACCATACCGGCGATGTGCGCCAGATAGTGCGAGTTTCTCTGGACGTGGCGATGGAACTGCTGTCAATGGAAACCGGAGCGTTCTACCTTAACCGTCCAGGAGGACTGCGCCAGGCGGTCTGCCGGGACCCGGGCGAGGTCCTGCCCAAACTTCTGCCGCGGGATGTCCTCGGGGCTGAGAACCGGCGCTGCCTGATACATGAACCGGATCATATCGAAAACGGAAGTCCAGGCCTGCCGCTCAAGGATGGATCCGGAATACGTTGCCTGCTCCTGCAGCCTTTCTCGATCGAAAAAGGAGAACTCCTCGGTCTTCTGGCCGTGGGCTGCCGGAAACCGCGCCAGTTGAGCGCCGAGATGCTGGAACAGCTCGACCATCTGGAACTGCGGATCGGACGCGCCCTGAACACCGCCTTGCTGATAGAACGTCTGGCCGAATCAGAGGCCAAATACCGTGCGGTGCTGAACAACACCGCCGCCGGTTTCGCCCTGTTCCGCGGCAGCCGTCTGCTGGAGATGAATCCGGCTTTCGAGCGGATAATGAGTCAGTTCGCGGTGCAACCTGCGGAAGTGGAAGCCGGTCTTCTCTTTCCAGAGAGCATTTCGCCCGGAGAGAGCACGGAGAGCGAGATATGGGAAAAAGAGCTGACCACCAGGGACGGCCAGAGCCGCTGGCTGACAGTCACGCGCAGCCAGATCGACCTGCCGGGCCGCCTTTTCGCGTTGTTCGTGCGCGACCATACCGAGCGCAAGCTCTGGGAATCGTTCAAGATAGTGAGCGAGCGTCTCTCCGCCTCGGGGAGCCTGGCTGCCGGGCTGGCCCACGAGATCAACAATCCCCTGCAGGCGGTGACAATCAACCTGGGCCTTCTCACCCGGCACTTCAATCCCGGACGCCGAGAGCAGGAACTTCTGGACGGTATCCACACCGGACTGAAAACAATCCGCGAAACTGTAGGCCAGCTCCAGGAAATTCGCTCATCCGGCCGTATACCGAAAAGAAGGCTGCAAGTAAATCATATCCTGCGCCGGACTCTCGGCCTTGCCGCCGGGCAGCTCGAAAAAAACGATGTGACCGTGCAGGCCAGCCTGGCCACCCGGCTGCCGGTGCTGCTTGGCAGCTCGGCCCTGTTGCAGAGAGCATTCCTCAATTTCGTGCTCAACGCCTGCGAGGCCATGCCTGACGGCGGAACCCTCCACGTGCACACCTATTTCCATCGCGGGGCGGTCTATGTCCGTTTCACCGATACGGGAGTGGGCATACCGCCAGAGCGGTTGAATCAGATTTTCGATGTTTACTATACCACAAAGCAGAAAAGCCGGGGATCAGGCCTCGGCCTGTCCATTGCGCTGAACCTCCTGCGTCAGCACGACGGAGAGGTATATGTGAAGAGCAGACCCGGCCTGGGAACCAGTTTCACGGTCAAGCTGCCGGCGGCCGGATAATTTTCATACACGGCCGCGGTTTTCCAATCCTATATCAGAAGACTGTTCTGGGGATGGCGCTCACCCTTGGAATCAGCCTTCCGACTTCATCCGGAGTCAATCCGATCCAGTAGATATTCCAATCGGCCGTGCGTTGGAAACCGTCCGACTGCTCCAGATACCAGCGATTTATAGGGTTCTGCGACCTTGCGCGCCAGATAAGCTTCTGGTAGTATTTTGTCAGCTCGCGCCAGAGCGGGCCGCCCACACCCTCGCCCTGCCATTTCTGGCCGACCACGAACTTGTCCAGGTAAAAAGTGTCACCCTCCAGCGGCTTGACCACAATTACGCCGTGATAATCCTGCTCGTAAAAAACCCTGTGCGGCGGATCATCGAAATAAGTGTCGACCAGGGTCCGGTTGAATCCGTCCTCGATCAGCTCGCGCAGCTTTTCCCGGTCAAGATTGGCGTACGATTCGGCCATGCTGATCGTATGTCCGGCCCGTATGTAAGTCCCTTTTCCCTTGACCGTGAAAAGCTCGTGGATAAGGTTCTGCGCGGTGGCGAACTGTAGGGTCAGGTCGGGAACCACCGCCAGGAGACGCATGGCGGCATGAAGCTGGCGTTGACCGATCTCATTCAGCCCGCCATCGGCCAGCAGTTGATGGTAATCGGTGCTCAGTATAATGTTGCGCACCAGCTTGCCCCTGTTGTCGAATATCCCCTCATGCTCGCTTATCACTATGAATTTCTGGGGCTGGATGCGAGCGCACAGCGCCTTGGCCACTTTCTCGGCCGAGGCGGTCAGGACATGCCCGGCGCTGTCCATGGCCAGAGGCGATATAACCGGTATCTGGCGGTTGCGGACAGCATTCTTGATCGGCACGAGATTGATATGCTTCACCAGCCGGCGGAAATCAAACTCCGGGCCGTCGGTGACCGGCGCCTCCAGGTCGAAAAGCTGGGTCTGAATGCTCACAGCGCGGCCCTTAGCTGAATAGATCGCCGAGATCAGCCTGTCATTCAGGCGGATCAGCCTCTTGACCTGAACTCCATCCCGCTGCCTGATGACCCGAGAGCGTTCCTGAGACGGGACCAGGTTGCCATCAGTGCCCTGCGGATTGTCCAGCACGATCACCGGATAGAGGCTCAGTCCGCTCAGATAAGCCAGGTCCAGGGCCACCGTGCGCCAGGAGAGCTTGAGGCTTTCAGCGCTGATCAGCACCACCGCGAACCGCCAGGGAACATTCTCCCGGAACATCTTGAGATACATCGAAGCCTCGCGGCTCAACCCGATGTTCGAGAAGAAATCTATCACAAGTTCGTAGCCCTTGGCGTCCGAGGCAGGAACGTTCAACGGCCGGCGTTCATCCTGCATTATTTTCCGTATCCTTTCAGGTGCCTGTACGGTCCAATGAAGACCGCGGCCCAACCCTCACGGACATTCCACCGGAAGACTGGGCCGCGTATCCACCGGTCCGGCATTCGCCGCCGGACCCGGATTTCATTTCTTTTCCTGATCTTCAGGACGCTTGCTTCGCTCCATCATATCGATGAACGGCTTGAACAGGTCGATCGGCACCGGGAACACCACGGTGCTGTTGTTTTCCGAGGCCACCTCGGTCAGGGTCTGAAGGAACCTGAGCTGCAGCGACATCGGGTGCTGACTCATGATCTCCGACGCCTCCGCCAGACGATGCGAGGCCTGGAACTCACCCTCGGCGTTGATCACCTTGGCCCGCCTGTCACGCTCGGCCTCGGCCTGGCGCGCCATGGCCCGCTGCATTTCCTGCGGCAGGTCCACATGCTTGATCTCCACCGTGGAAACCTTAATGCCCCAGGGATCGGTGTGACGGTCCAGGATGTCCTGGAGCTCGGCATTGATTTTATCCCTCTGTGACAGCAGTTCATCCAGCTCGGCCTGACCAAGCACACTTCGCAGCGTGGTCTGGGCGAGCTGGCTGGTGGCGTACATGTAGTCCTCGACATCGATCACGGCACGGCCGGGGTCCATCACCCTGAAATACACGACGGCGTTGACTTTGACCGAAACGTTATCACGCGTAATAACGTCCTGCGGCGGCACATCCATTGTGATCGTGCGCAGGCCTACTTTGACCATTCGGTCGACCAGCGGGATCAGCAGGATAAGTCCGGGGCCTTTCGGCTCGGGGAGCACCCGGCCGAGACGGAACACGACGCCACGCTCGTACTCCTTGACAATCTTGACCATGCTGCTTACGAGCATGAGAAAGAAAACAAGCAGAATTACAAGCGCCGGTAAATATTCCATTTTATCCTCCAGCATTTCAGTTGGGGACTGCTCCGGCCGGGACGGCAGGCTCGCTCCCGGACCGTTCGCGATTTTTCAGTCCGTCTTTCCCTGTTCCAGCGGCTCCACTGTAAGGAGCAAGCCTTTCACCGACTTCACGCGCACGCTCGCGCCTACCTCCGCGGCGCCCTCCGGGCAGACCGCCCGCCATATCTCTCCATGCACGAACACACGCCCCTCGGGCGTGAAAGCTCCCGTGACCTTTCCCACCGAACCGACAAGCCCTTCCCGGCCGGTCATGCTCCGCTTGCGATGAGCCTGTATGGTCTTACCGACCACGAGCAGGAAAAAAGCCACAGTCGCCAGGACTGTCGGGACAAGAACGCTCCAGGATACGCTGACCTCAGGCATGGCCGGTGAATCTCCTCCCTTGAACAGCATTATCGATCCCAGAACCAGAGAGACTACACCTCCCAGGATCAGAAATCCGAAACTGGGGACTTTAATCTCAACGATGAACAGAATGGTGGCGAACAGGATCAACAGCACCCCGGCGTAATTGATCGGCAGGGTCTGGAATGCGTAGAAAGCGAGTATGATGCAGATGCCGCCCACCACTCCGGGAAGTATCAGCCCTGGATTGGAAAGCTCGAAATACAGTCCCACCAGTCCCAGGAGGAACAGGATATAGGCCACGTTCGGGTCGGTGATCATCTCCAGCAGACGGTATCGCCAGGAGTACTCGAAAGTGTTGATGCTCGCGCCTGTAAGATCGAGACGCAACGTGTCTCCCGGAGACAGCGCCACCGCCCGCCCGTTCAGCGAGTCCACCAGCGCCTCCACGGTCGGGGCGACCAGGTCTATCACCCGGCGGTCGAGGGCCTCGCGCTCGGTGATCGAGACGCTGTAGCGAACGGCGGAGTCGGCCCAGGCCACGTTTCGCGCCCGCTGATCGGCGATGGTCTTGATAAAAGCCGCGGTGTCGTTCAGGATCTTCTCGTTCATCGTGGAGGTGCTGTCATCCTTGCCCGCGCCGCCCAGTCCGATGGAAACCGGATGCGCCGCCCCGATGTTTGTGCCCGGGGCCATGGCTGCAACATGCGCCGCCATGGTGATAAAGACCCCCGCCGAACCGGCTCGGCTGCCCGAGGGGGCCACGTAGACCGCCACCGGAACACGGCTGCCCAGCAGGAGTTTCACTATCTCGCGGGTGGAGCCGAGCATGCCGCCAGGTGTGTCGAGCTGGATCACCAGCAGCGTGGCGTCCTGCTTTTCGGCCCGCTCCAGGCTGCGCTCGATGAACTCCTGACTCACCGGCCCGATCATGCCGTTGATCACCGCTACATCCACGCGCGGGGCCGCCGCGCTCTCCTTCCAGGCAAAAAGGAGCAGCGCGAGCAACAGCAATCCCATCCGGAAAAGAATCCCGGCCGTCTCGAAACGGCAGAACCTGCCTGATACACTGTTCATAATTCTTCCATTCCAGCCCGGACAAAGTTTTCGTGGTTGCCCGCAGCCCGGAAAGTGTCTGCCGCGAGGGTCCCCCTGAAACGGCGGAGTCCGGTTTCCGCCCTCAAATCATGATGCCACAAAGGCGGTGCGCTGTCAACATTGAATGATATTCTTTCACTGTTTCATTCTCCGCTGAAAACACCAACCTGAACCCGCGCCGGGCGGATCACGGTCTCACCCAGCCGGTAACCGGTTTCCAGCACCTGGATCACCGTATGGTCCCGGGCCTCGTCCTCCACCGGCCCGGTCAGCATGGCCTCGTGGAAGTTGGGATCGAACGGGACGCCGGTTTCCTCTATCGGTTCGATGCCCTGGCGCTGAAGAACCCCAACCAGGGATTTATGGATCATCTCTATTCCCTGGACAAAATCGCGGTCGAGCGTTTCATTACACTGTTCCACATGATGGAAAAAACGCTCAAAATCATCGAGAGTGGGCAATATTTCGCGATAGACCGCAACCTTGACGTGCGTTGCCAATTCCGACCGCTCACGCTCGGTGCGCTTGCGGAAATTGGCGAATTCAGCCCTGAGCCTGAGAAGCTGGTCCTCCAGCGCGGCAATTTTCACGGCCTGCGTTTCGGCCGCAACGCTCGCGGAGCTTTCAGTCTCACTCTGTTCCGAAGCCAGGGTAGTTTCCGGTGCAACATTTTCCTCCACCGGATTGCCTTCGGACTTGTCTCCGCTCATCGCGGCAGACTCGTTCACCGGACTCTGCTCCGTCTTACTTCCATCGTCCTGCCTGTGCTCTTTTCTGAACCTCATCCTGCATACCCCCTGCCACCAGGTTAATCATAAATGATATGTCCGCCTGCATATTCCACCGGCCACCCGGCGCTATATCACCCCGCCCGGCCGGGAAAAACAACAGGCATAACTATTGCTAATCCTTACCAATCATATTAAAATAGCTGCATTGAACAGAGAATAATATAAGTCCGGAAGCCGTCCGCGACAACATGTTAACGCCTGTTTTCCGCGTAATGCAACTACGGCCCGGACGCAATGAGTTATATTAAAAACCGGAGGTCGGCCCATGCTGGTTGTGACGCCTGATGATTTGCGCAAAGTGACGCCTTCTAAATACATGGCCTGCGTCGTGGCGGCAAAGTACGCCCGCAGGCTGCACGAAATGAAACGCGAGACCACTCAGTTCATCGAGGAAAAGGTCACCACTGAGTCGCTTTCCAGGCTCTGTTCGAACGACCTGAACTTCGAGATAGTCAGCCGCCGGATGAGCAAGAAAAAGCCGAAATCCCTGTTCCAGGAATCCGGTTCCTGATCCGCGAGAAAGACTTTATTTAAAGAGAAAGGGGCCGCCCGTTCAGGACGGCCCCTTTTGTCTTGCAGACCACCTGTCGGCAAAATGCCTTTCCAGTTAAAATAATACCTCTCAGGCCATGTAAGAAAAGCGCTTCTTATCGATCTGCCCGCGCACCGGCTTACCGGCGAAGAAATTCCGCAGGTTGTCCACCGCCTCCTCCATCATCCAGATCCTCTGTTCCGGCACAGGCCCGCCGGTGTGCGGGGTGAGAAGGACATTGGGCATGTCGCGCAGGGGGTGTCCCGCCGCCGGAGGCTCGGGGTCGGTGACATCTATCGCGGCCAGGAAACGGCCCGTGCGCAGCTCATCCACCAGCGCCTGCTCGTCAATCAGCGCGCCGCGGGCGTTGTTCACCAGCACCGCGCCAGGCTTGACCAGGCGCAGAAGGTCACGGTTGACCATGTGACGGTTGGCGGGGGTGTTGGCCGCCGATACTGTAATCACGTCGCACTGCGAGAATATCTCTTCCAGGTTTTTCTTGGTCACTCCCTGGGCGGCGGCCTCGGCATCGCTCAGGTGGCCGCTGTAAACCCACAGTTCTACATCGAACGGCCGCACAAGCTGGATAAACTCGCGCGCTATCTGCCCCAGGCCCACGATTCCCACTTTCTTGCGCAGCAGACTGCGGTTTTTGTCCGGATCGTAGTCCCACCAGTTCTCGCCCTCCTTCACCCATTCCTTGAGATGGAACAGGCCTCGCAGAAGGGTCAGGGCCACGCACAGCGTATGTTCAGCCACCGGCTTGGCCATGACATTCGATGCGTTGCACAGTACGATATCCGGCCTCAGCTCGAAAAACTCAGGGGATATGAACGGACGCACCTCGCCGCCGCAGTGCGAGATGATTTTCAGCCGGTCCATGCAGGCGACAACCTCATGGTCTATCATTGGAGTATTCCAGGTCGTGAGCACAGCATCCCGTCCGCGGTAAAGCCCCGCATATTCCGGGCGCGGCAAAACGGCAGGATCAACCACAACTTCTATATCCGCAAAGCTTTTCAACTGATCGAGCATGCGTTCGGGCAACAGAAAACTACGGTAGCGCTCACGCACCGGAATGAGTATATTCGGTTTCATCTTATTCCTTTCATGCTGATTGCCGTCTTCAGTCAGAAAACCTTAACCGGGAATGCAAAATGTAGTGTTCACGGCTACGCCTGTCAATCCGTCTCGCTTCGGATTTCAACTGAAAGATATTTTTGAAACGCTCTCAGTGAATTTTTTTCTTGCACAAATAGCAGCAACAAATTAGAATAATTACTTAATTTTCCAACAGTAACAGTAAACAGACAACCTGACGGGCGAGCGCTTGCCCGGTTTCAAACCGGTTATATCGAGACTGAATCTCTATAAATCAGCGGAGGTATTATTTTATGACCAAGGCGGATATTGTCGAACTTATCGCGGAGAAAACGGGTTTCACGGCCAAGGATGTCAAAATAATGGTCGAGCAGTTCCTGGAAGAGATCAAGAATTGTCTGGCCGGCGACAAACACCTTGAAATCCGCGGTTTCGGCACATTCAAAGTCAAGAATCACAAAGCCCGCAAGGCCCGTAATCCCAAAACCAACGAGGAAGTTCACGTCGCAGCCAAGAAAAAGGCGGTCTTCAAGGTCAGCCGTGAGCTGAACAATGAACTGAACTGAATCCGTCCTTTACAGAAAAACAAAGCCCCAGCCGTTGAATACCGGCCGGGGCTTTTTGTTATCCGGATAAGGCTCTCAGCGAAAAACGAAGCGGGCAAAGCGCGACGGGACATGGAAATCCGAAAGGCCCGTCGGGCTGAAAGCGCTCTCCTCACACCGCTGGCCATCGAGATCGATGCGATAGAGGTTCCCGCGCCACTCGTCGCCCGGCCGCGGAGGCACGTTGGCCCCTAAGAAAAGGTCGGCAAAGCGGATCGCCATCTCGCAGCACCAGATTCCGGGACCGGCGGAGCGGTCGTTGAGCCTGCCCTGCGTGATATGGACAGCGTGCCTGAACCCGGCCGGATCCCAGCCCGTAAATCCCTGAAAACGATCGCCGCGGCCCGCGGAACCGCACACTCGCGCATCGTTGATAATTATTGCATCGAACGAAACATTCAGCGGACTGACCTCGAGTTCGTAATAGGTTGTCCCCAAACCGGCCGGGTCGAGGAATATTTCCACCACATCCTCGTTGTAGATCGGGTCATCGTGGCCGGTCAAAGAACCCCAGATATGCGGATCGCTGCTCTGGAACCCCACATAGAAGTTTTCATCATCGTACAGCAGCCTGGCTTTTGTCGGCCAGAGCGGCGCGCCGCCGTCCAGAGTCAGCTTAAGCTCCACTTCCGGAGCGGCTTTCCAGGCCGGGTCATCCAGCCTGCCATCCACCAGAATGGGTGATCCGGCGCGAAAAATTTCGTACACAGGAAGCTCTCGATCCAGGCTCATCAATCATTCTCCTTGCGTTCTGGCCGCCCGGCCTCTTCCCAGCGGCGCACCACCTCGCGCGCGAGAGGGCAGATATAACAATCGTCGAAATGACAGAGGAACTGCGCCGGGTCTTCCCGCATCATCGGGACCGCAACCTCCAGCATCTGCGCGGCGCGGGCCATGACCGAATCGGCGTCCCCGACTTTCCCGCAGCGCAACAGTCCCCGGCGCTGCATCTTTTCCTGCACCAGGTAGAACATGGCCGAATCGCCCGGCACCTCGCGCGGCTCCGTGGTCACCAGGCTGCCGTCAGTGGCCCGCGCGGTCAACGGAACATCGTAGCCCGGATAGGCGAGGTCCACATAGGGCACACCGGCCAGCACCTCGGCCAGGTGCAGTATCGTGGAGGTGTTGAAATTGGTCCCGAGATGCAGCACCCAGCCGTTGTTCCGCGCCAGTACATGCAGCGGGCTTCCCCGTCCTACCGAGGTCTTGCCGCGGTGCGATTCCGCCACCTCGGCCGCGCGCGGCCCCAGGACACCGACCGAGTGGGTCGGGTGCGGCGAGCGCGCCACTCCCGGCCACCTGCGGAAAGTCTCCGGGATAAGCCCCAGGTAGGTCGGCTCCCGGCTCAGATCGACAATCTCCTGCTTCGCCCTGACAAACAGCGGAAAGAACAGCATCCCCTCCGGCGACACCGCGTCGATCAGGGCCTGAATCACTGCCTCCGGGCCGCCCTCGACCCAGCCCAGGGATTTCATGGAGCTGTGCACCATCACCCAGTCTCCCGGACCGAGTCCCAATGCGCGCAAATCCCTTTGCAGACTGATTCTGTCATGAACCATTACTGATAATCCGCCTTCTCTGAGCCTGACATTATCCTCAAACCGCCGCTGCAAAACATGAACCCGAATAAATTAGTTAATTCGGGCAAGCTAATCAAGACCCGCGTTGGGTGCGGTCTTGCCGACTGCAATATCCTGAAACGAATCTGCAAAAAAGTGGGGGGCAGCCGTCCGGCCGCCCCCCACTCTGTTTCCCGGCGTCCAGGATTGAAGCATCCCTCGCGCCGCTTGAACGTTTATGCGTTTATGCTGCTGCCGGATCAATACATGTCCGGCGGCGGTCCGGCGTGTCCGCCCGGAGCGGGTTTCGGCTCCGGCTTCTCGGTCACGGCGCACTCGGTGGTCAGGAGCAGCCCGGCGATAGAGGAGCTGTTCTCGATGGCGATACGGACGACCTTGGTCGGATCGATCACGCCCGCCTTCACCATGTCCTCGATCTTGCCCTCGGCAGCGTTATAGCCGGTGTTCTTGCTCGTGGCCTTCTTGACCTGCTCGACGATCACCGAACCCTCGACTCCGGCGTTGGCGGCGATCATGCGGCAAGGCTCCTCGATGGCGCGCTTGATGATTTCCACGCCGACCTGCTCATCGGAATTGGAGAGCTTAAGCTTTTCCAGCGCCTGCAGGGTGCGGATAAGCGCCACGCCGCCGCCCGGCACGATACCTTCCTCGACCGCGGCCTTGGTGGCGTGCAGAGCATCCTCGACACGGGCCTTCTTCTCTTTCATCGCCACTTCGGTCGGGGCGCCCACGTTGATCACAGCTACACCGCCGGCCAGCTTGGCCAGGCGTTCCTGCAGCTTCTCGCGGTCGTAATCGCTGGTGGTGTCCTCGATCTGCTGGCGGATCTGGGTGATACGGCCCTCGATGGCGGCCTTCTTGCCCGCTCCCTCGACCAGAGTGGTGTTGTCCTTATCGATCGTGACGCGCTTGACCTTGCCCAGGTCGCCCAGCACCGCGTTCTCAAGCTTCAGGCCGACTTCCTCGGAGATCACCTTGCCGCCCGAAAGGGTGGCGATGTCTTCGAGCATGGCCTTGCGGCGGTCACCAAAACCCGGCGCCTTGACCGCGGCGACTTTAAGGACGCCACGGATCTTGTTGACCACCAGGGTGGCCAGGGCCTCGCCCTCGATGTCCTCGGCGATGATCAGCATGGGCTTGCCGGTCTGGGCGATCTTCTCGAGCACGGGCAGAAGGTCTTTCATGGCGCTGATCTTCTTGTCGTAGATCAGGACATAAACGTCCTCAAGCTCGCACTCCATCTTTTCGGGATTGGTTACGAAATAGGGGCTGATGTATCCGCGGTCGAACTGCATTCCATCGACAGTCTCAAGGAAGGTCTGGCTGCTCTTGGCTTCCTCGACCGTGATCACGCCGTCCTTGCCGACTTTCTCCATCGCGTCGGCGATCAGGTCGCCGATCTCTTTGTCGGCGTTGGCGCTGATAGTGCCGACCTGACTGATCTCATTCTTGCCCTTGCAGGGGGTGGAAAGCTTTTTCAGCTCGGCCACCACCACCTCAACGGCCGCATCGATGCCGCGCTTGATGCTCATGGAGTTGACGCCCGCGGTCACGCTCTTGAGGCCCTGCCTAAAAATGGCCTGGGCCAGGACCGTGGCGGTCGTGGTGCCGTCACCAGCCACGTCGCTGGTCTTGGAAGCCACTTCACGCACCATCTGGGCGCCCATGTTCTCGAACGGGTTCTCCAGTTCGATCTCCTTGGCCACGGTGACGCCGTCCTTGGTGACTGTCGGGGCGCCGAACTTCTTGTCAAGCACAACGTTGCGGCCCTTGGGGCCGAGTGTGACCTTGACCGCGTCGGCCAGCTTGTCCACGCCGTGCATGAGGTCGGTGCGGACATCATCACTGAACTGAATCAATTTCGCCATTGTATTTCCTCCTTGGTGAATCCGCGCTCCGGCGCTGCCGGAACGCAATCGTATTCCTGTCTCGATTGTCGTTTTTCAGCGGATGAGCCGCGTTCAGATGACCGCAAGAATGTCGCTCTCGCGCATGATCAGGTATTCCTCGCCGTCAATCGTCACCTCGGTGCCGGAATACTTGCCGTAGAGAACCTTGTCCCCCACTTTCAGCTCCATCTTGACGGGCTTTCCCTCATCGCTCATCTTGCCGGGGCCGACAGCCACGATCTTACCCTGCTGGGGCTTCTCCTTGGCCGTATCGGGGATGATGATGCTGCCTTTCTTCTGCTCGCTCTCCTCGAGGGGCTTTACGACCACTCGGTCAGCCAGGGGCTTGATTTTCATTATGCCACCTCTCTTCAATCAGGTTAACTGTTTAAAATGAGAGACATTACTGCAACAACACAACATTTCTGTTAGCACTCGTCATATTCGAGTGCTAACAACAAGGGTAAAAAAATTTCAGTCCTTCGATCCGGCGGACGGACAACTTCCGGATTCGCTGCAACACGAGCACGATGATTTCGATCCGGCTCCGTTCGGCTTGTTCTTGTAATCCGTGGCGTAGAAACCGCTGCCCTTGAACACGAAAGCCCCGGCGCTCATCATCCTGGTGACTTTTGTTCCGCCGCAGCTCTCGCAATGCAGCGCCGGCTTCTCGCTGATTCCGTGCAGGACCTCGAACACTTTCCCGCACTCACCGCATTGATACTCATAGATAGGCATACCCGACCTCATTCGCTGGAAGGTTCCGGCCTTCCAAAATTAGCAAATCACATACCAGAAACATGGAGCCGGGGTGTCTCCCCGGCTACTTGCATTCAATATATACATTTATGCCAGGAATGCAAAGATCATTTTATTACACCCCGCGGTTGCGGCTGTCCGGATGACAGATTTGGACTGCCATCCAGACAGATATGGACGCTGCCACAGTCTGCCACGTCGGCAGACCAGAGTCAGTTTTCTCCCGCCTTGAGCCTTTCAAAGACCGCCGCGCCGCCCTCAGCGCCTGAGCTTGCCAGCAGACTGGCCCCCCGCTCGGGCTGGTTCTCCAGAATCCAGCGGGCCAGCGGGTTCTGAATCTCACTGCGGATCAACCGCTTGAGCGGCCTCGCCCCGTAGACCGTATCGTAGCCCTGTTCAGCCAGGCGGGCGCGCAGGGCGGGATCCAGCCTCAGGCTCAGCCCGCGTTCGGCCAGCAGGGAATCGAACCGCGCGAGCTGAATGTCGATAATCCGGTCGATATGCTCAGGGCTGAGCGGATTGAAAATAATTATATCATCCACGCGGTTGAGGAATTCGGGTTTGAAAGTACGCCGCAGTTCCTCGCGCACACGCTCCTCCGCCGCTTCCCGTCCCGCCTCTGTCATCGCGGCCAGCGCCGCCGAGCCGACATTGGAGGTCATGATTATCACGGTGTTCGAGAAATCCACCGTGCGTCCCTTGGAGTCGGTAAGACGGCCATCGTCCAGCATCTGAAGCAGAATGTTGAAAACGTCCGGGTGCGCCTTCTCTATCTCATCGAAAAGCACAACCGCGTAAGGACGGCGCCGCACGGCCTCGGTGAGCTGACCGCCCTCCTCATACCCCACGTAACCCGGAGGCGCTCCCACCAAACGGGCCACGGCGTGGCGCTCCATGTATTCGGACATGTCGATCCGCACCACGGCCTCCTCGCTGTCGAACAGGAAATCGGCCAGGCTGCGGGCCAACTCGGTCTTGCCCACCCCGGTCGGCCCCAGGAAGATGAAGCTTCCTATCGGGTGGCGGCCCTCGCTCAAGCCGGCCCTGGCCCGGCGAATAGCGTCGGACACGGCGGCCAGAGCCGTATCCTGACCCACGACCCGCTGACGCAGACGGTCCTCCATCCGCAGCAGCTTGTCGCGCTCACCCTCAAGCAGCTTATCCACCGGGATGCCGGTCCACTTGGCCACCACCGCGGCGATATCGGCCTCGTCTATCTCCTCGCTCAGGATTTTCTTGTCCGCCTGCAGTTCGGCCAGACGGGCGCGGGCGGCATCCAGTTCCTTTTCAAGCTGCCCCAGTCGGCCATAGCGCAACTCGGCGGCGCGGGCCAGATCGCCGCGCTTCTCGGCCTCGGCCGCCTCGCGGCGCGCGGTTTCCATGCTCTCGCCAAGTCCCTGAATCTTCTGAATCTGTTCTTTCTCGTTCTTCCAGTGCAGCATCATCTCCCGCCGTCTGGTCTCCAGTTCTGCCAGCTCGGCCTCCAGCCGGACCAGGCGTTCGCGGCTGGCCTCGTCCCGCTCCTTTTTCAGCGCCTCGCGTTCGATCTGCAACTGAAGTATCTTCCGCTGCACGGTGTCTATCTCGGCCGGAAGGCTGTCAATCTCGATCCTCAGGCTGCTGGCGGCTTCGTCCACCAGGTCAATGGCCTTGTCAGGGAGCTGCCGTCCGGTTATGTAGCGATGACTCAGCGTAGCGGCGGCGATCAGCGCCGCATCCTTGATCCGCACTCCGTGATGCAGTTCGTAGCGTTCTTTCAGGCCGCGCAGGATCGAGATCGTATCGGCGACTGTCGGCTCGGCGACATAAACGAGCTGGAAACGCCGCTCCAGGGCCTTGTCTTTTTCGATATACTTCTGGTACTCAGCCAGTGTGGTGGCGCCCACGCAGCGGAGCTCACCCCGGGCCAGAGCGGGTTTCAGCATGTTGGAGGCGTCCACCGCGCCCTCAGCCGCTCCGGCCCCGACCAGAGTGTGCAGTTCGTCGATAAACACTATCACCCCGCCGCCGGCCTCGTTCACCTCGCGCAGCACGGCTTTCATGCGGTCCTCGAACTCGCCCCGGTACTTCGCCCCGGCAAGCATCTGGCCTATATCGAGAGCCAGAAGCCGCTTGCCCTTGAGTCCCTCCGGCACGTCACCATCCGCGATGCGCTGGGCCAGACCCTCTACCACCGCGGTCTTGCCCACTCCCGGCTCGCCGATCAGGACGGGATTGTTTTTCGTGCGGCGGCTCAACACCTGAATCACCCGCCGGATCTCCTCCTCACGGCCGATCACAGGATCGAGCTTGCCCGCGCGCGCCATTTCCACCAGATCGCGGCTGTAGCGCTTGAGGGCCTGAAATTTTTCCTCCGGATTTTCATCCGTGATTTTCTGCGTCCCACGCAACTCGGCCAGCGCCCGAAGAAGAACCTCGCGCGAGGCCCCGCATCCGGCGAGCGCCTGCGCCGCGCGGTCACCGCCCGCCGCCAGGCCGAGAAGAAGATGCTCGGTGCTGACATACTCATCGCCCATGCGCCCGGCATCCTCGGCCGCGTTCTGAATGGCCCGCCTGAAAGCCGGGCCCGACGCCAGCTCAAGTGCATCCCCGCTGGCTCTGGCCTGGCTTTCGACCAGACGCCGGGCCTGTTCCCGGACCTGCGCCGGAGGAATGCCAATTTTCTGGAGCAACGGCTCGATCAGACCCTCGCGCTCCTCGGCCAGCGCCATAAGGAGGTGCGGAGTGTCTATTTCAGGAGCATGATATTCCTGCGCAAGCTGAGAAGCTCTCTCAAGAGCTTCGCGGCATTTCAATGTAAACCTGTCCATTCTGTTCACAGTTTTCTCCTTTCTCAGGGTATGGCTTCCGGAACTATTTCTGACCGTTCAGACTGTTTTTGACCGGCTCAATCGAAGCTGGAGTTCCGGTTACAGTTCTATAAAATCAATTTCCATGCCAGCCCAAACCCCAGAACGCCGAAAGAGCTTACTCTATTCTTTTGAAGTTATTACATTATAGCGACAAACAAGGCTTCTCTTATTCTTTGGCATACCCCGCCATTATGGCAGAGCGCCTTTTTCGCTCAATCCTTAAAAAGCTTGACAATTACCCTTCCGTATGGGATATAATTACCGGCGGACGGGCCTCGGAGGTTTGATCGATCCGATACCTCCGGACAAGCCACTTACCGGTTACTGTAACCTGATCAGCCTGAGCCAGGTTTGAGAGAATGAAAGCCCTGATAGTCGATGATGACAACAACATCCTGAGTATGCTCACCACATTCCTAACCAAAGTGGGGTGGACCGTTGTCCCTGCCAGAGGAACGGAGGAGGCGCGAGCCTTGTTGGATGACACCGTGGATGTAGCTGTCTCCGACATCCGGATGGACAATCAGAGCGGTGTAGACCTTCTTATCGATATCCGCAGGAGTTTTCCATGCCTCGAAGTAATCCTGATGAGCGGTTACGATGAGGCCAGGGAGCTCGTGGAGCAGATCGGCATTCAGGCTTTCGCCTACCTGAAAAAGCCGTTCGATCTGGCGGAGTTCAACCGTCTGCTGCTCGCCGCGGTCCGTTCCAAGGACAAGTCCATGCTGGAGATAAACCTGCGCGAAAGACTGAAAAACGAAGGTCTCCGGACAGCAGGCGATTCAAGCCTGGCCGATCTATCAGAGCACCGGAACCTGGATTTTATTCCCCTGCCGCTTATGATCCTGAATGCCGATCTCGAAATAACCGGATGCAATCCCCCGGCCGCGGCTCTTTTCGGCCGGACACAGGAGGAGATGACCGGCCGGCGGCTCTCCAGCATTTTGCGTGACGGTTTAGAGCATCGCTCTGCCTATCAGACAGAATCCGGTCCACCAGCCACCGAAGCCGCCGGAATCTGCATGGAATCCGATCAGGAGACTCTCTTTCTTTTTCCCGGAAACCCCGCCGGGAAGATTCTGCGCGGGATAAGCATGAGATTCGCTCCGCCATCCGACAATGCTTTTATCATCATGCTCGAGGATTTTACGGAGCAGAACGAGGTTGCTTTCCGTCATGAGTTCGCAACCCGGAAACTCGTCCTGTCGGAAATCGCTTCTCTGGCGTCGCATGAAATCAATCAGCCTCTTAACGCGATTTCGTCTTACGTGCAGCTTTTAAAATACCGTCTGGACTCCGGCCGCGGCATGACAGCAGAAGAACTTGGCCAGATGTGCCAGGAGATGCTGACCGAGATCGACCGCCTGAACAGTTTTATAAAGTCGGCGCGCGATTCCTCCGCCTTAAGAAAGGAGCAGCCGTCTCCGCGGCGGTTCGATCTGAGAACCCAATATTACTCGACCACAAAGCTGATCCGCGGACTGATACTTCACCGGGGCATCGAGCTCGAGGAGGACTTCCCCGCAAGCCTGCCATATGTGGCGGCGGACCCTCTCAGGACAGGAAAAGCATTCGAGTGCCTTCTGCTCAACGCCATGGAGGCGATAAACGCTTCCCGGGCATCCGGTTCAGGCGCGCCCGGCCAGATCCGGGTTTCCGCCGCCAGATCGGAGCTGGACGGTCGCGCGGGCGTGCGGTTTCAGGTGCGGGACAGCGCTTCAGGGGTTAGTCCGGAGATACGCGGCAAGGTGTTTGAACCTCTTTTCACCAGTGCGGGAAATCCATCCCGGCAGGGCATCGATCTGACCGTCGCATACGCCATTCTGCGCGGCTTTGAGGGTGGGCTGATGCTGGAAGCGGCCACCGGGAATGGCAGTTGTCTGTCGTTCTGGCTTCCCGAGGCCGAAAAAACGAATGATGCAGGATGAGGTGAACTGATGCAGAACGATGCAATATCTTTGCACGTCCTTGTGGCGGATGATGAAAGATCGGTCCTCAATACGGTGGTGATGTACCTTCGTGAAAGAGGCTACCAGGTCGATTACGCTTCGGACGGGCAGAGCGCCCTCCAGGTGGTCGAGGAAAACTCGCCGGATGTGGTGCTGTCCGATGTCAAGATGCCTGGAATGGACGGTCTGACGCTGCTGAAAAGAATCAAGGCCCTGGACGACAAGATCGAAGTGATACTGATCAGCGGCTTCGGGGACATGGACCTCGTGATCCAGGCCCAGCGGGCCGGGGCGTTCGACTTTATCCGCAAACCCATCGATTTCCGCGATCTCGACATGGCGATCGAGCGCACTGTAAAGTACCACCAGCTCCGCTGGCAGAAGCGCCAGGCCGAGGAACAGATCGGGCTGATGGAGAAAAACTCGGTGCTGAGCGGAGATATCGACAACATAATCGGCGACAGCGCTCCGATAAGCCATGTCAAGAACCTAATCCGCAAGGTGGCTCAGACCGGCCGCACGACAGTGATGATCACCGGAGAAACCGGAACCGGCAAGGAACTGGTCGCCCGCGCCATTCACCGCCTGAGCGGCAGGGCCGAGAACCCGTTCATCCCGGTCAACTGCACCAGCCTGACCCACGGCCTGGCCGAGAGTGAGCTGTTCGGACATGAGCCAGGCGCGTTCACCGGAGCGCGAGGGCGGAAAGCCGGCTTTTTCGAGCTGGCGGATAAAGGCACTATCTTCCTCGATGAAATAGGAGACATGGAGCCCAGCTTGCAGAGCCGCCTGTTGCGCGTGCTCGAAAACTACACTTTCTTCCGTGTGGGCGGGAAGCGCGAGATAAGGGTGGATGTGCGGGTTGTGGCTGCCACCAACCGCGACCTTCACGAACTGGCCAGGGAAGGCTCTTTCCGGCTCGACCTTCTTCACCGGCTGGAAGTGTTCACCATCCAGACTCCTCCCCTGCGGACAATCGCCCCGGACATCAAAAATCTCTGCGCCTCGCTGATCCGTTTTTTCAACCGCGAACTGAAAAAAAACATACAGGGCATCTCTCCAGCCGCGCTCGAAATCCTCAGATCGTACAGTTTCCCCGGCAACGTCCGCGAACTGCGCAACATGATCGAGCGGGCGATGATACTGGCCAACACGCAGCAGCTTACTCCGGATGATTTTCCGAACCTTCAGGAACGCCGCGCCTGGCAATCGCCCGTCACTAAGGAAGCCCCGCTGGAGCTGATCCCTCTGGAGGAGATGGAGCGCAAGCTGCTTAAAATCGCGCTCGAAAAATCAGGCGGCGTCAAGCTGCGCGCCGCCGAACTCCTGGGAATTAGCCGGGAGTCCCTGCGCAGGCGGATGGAAAAATACAGCTTCGAGGAATGACGGCCCTGCATTCCACCGGCAAAAACAAAGCCCCGGTCCGCATCGAGCGGATCGGGGCTTTGTTGACGAAAGGACAGGCGGCCCGGTGTTCTATTCTTCCTTGAGGAAGCTGAACCTCGCCGCGGCCATTATATACAGCAAGCTGAGCACGAGCGCCGCCCCGGCGCTTATCGCCACGTTGAGAATCCGTTTCGGGCGGCTCTTGTACTCGGGCAGATTGGCGGGGTCGAGGATGATGGCGCTCGGGACATCATCGGCCTCGTTAAGGCGGGCCTCCTCAAGTTGAGCCGCCAGCAGCGCATACATCTCCTCGTGTATCTTGACCGAGCGGTACAGCCGCATATACTCCATCGCCATTTCCGGGATATCCGCCAGGGGCACCGTGAATTTGCCCGGCTCAACTGTGGTGGCGGCGTTTATCTCGCCGCGCAGCTTCCGGATCGAAACATCCATCTCCCTTATTTCGCTCAACAGGCGCTTGACTTCCGGATGCGCCGTTGTATAGAAATCTTTCTTTATCTCAAGCTCCACCTGACGGCTCTCACGCTCAGCCTCCAGCAGAGCGAGATACTCCATCGTCCCCCGGAGCGGCGCGGTGACTATCTCGGCCAGACCCTTGGCCTGCTCCTCCGGCGCAATGATGCCATATTTTTTCTGCATCACCACCAGGCTGTCTTCCAGTGACTTCAGGTAGCTTTGCTCATCCTCCAGACGCTTATCAAGGAAACGGCGGCGCTTGGTCGCCGCAAACATGCCGCGGTCCAGGATGACGTTGTTAAGCTGGACAGTATATTCCCGGGCCAGGTTCTGCGCCAGCACAGGGTCTCCCTTGGCCTCCACTTTCACCACTATGTGGCCCTCGGGCGGAAAATCGATCCAGGTATGGTTGGCCAGCTCCTTGCGCGCCTGGAAGCGGTATTTGGCTTTGTAAACCTTCATCAGATCGTACTTGTCGATCAGGGAATCGGCCACGGTCTGGCTGTTCAGGATAACCACGAACAGGAACTGCGAAGTGTTGATGCCTGCAACTCCGCTGGCCAGCCGGCTGAGGCCGCCCGGCATGTCGCTGACCCGGGAAAGCAGCATGCCCATTATGCCGAACCCGCTTTTTTCCTGGGGCGGCATGAGAACGGTCGTTGATTCGTACCATTTCGGCAGGATTAGGAAATTCAGCAGCAAAGCCAGCACGGCAGTGACCGAGCAGACCGCGGCCGGCAGGCGCCAGCGCCGTATCAGGATAGAAAGCATCTCCGGAAAATCGACTCTCTTATCGGACAAGGCATTAACCTCCGGCGTTCATCTGGCGGCAACCGCGATCAGCACTCCCACAAGAGAAATCAGGGGAGCGAGCGTGCGGTCCAGCAAGCGCATTTTTTCGGGTATGTAAAGCATGTCACCGGGGTAAAGACGGTCCGTGGCGGCCACTTTAACCATCTTGCCATCGCTGCGGCGCACCTTGAACTTGCCGGTCGAGCCGTAAATATTCGGACCGCCGGCCTGGCCGAGATAATCGGCCGCGGTCCAGCCTGACTGATAGAGATACCTTCCCGCGCGCGTCACGTTGCCGGTGACATACACGAAATACTGCTGGGTTGGGAACTCATAGATCGCTCCGCTTTCAAGGGGCCTGGCCAGAAGCGTATCGTTCAATGCCGCAAGATGTTCCACCCCGCGGCTGTCGACTATCCGCACATGCACTTCATTCACCCCTCTGTCCACATCCGGACGGCCGACCAGGGCCAGAAGGTCTCCGAGGGTCTCGCCCGGCTTAATCTCGACACGGTGCTCCGACATCTCATCCATGGCTATGTCGGATATTTTGATCGAATCCACACCCACCAGATTGACGAACCGTCCGCGCAGAACCACGTAATCCTTCACCTGAGGCACTTCCAGTATGCACCCATCCACGAGATGCGGGTTGTAATCCTGGTCGCCGGTGGCCACCCAGGCCAGCATGTCGGCCTCGGCCAGCGGTTTCTGATCCCGGTCCGACAGACGCAGCCGTCGCCGCGACCCGCCGGCCTTGATACCCTCGGCGATCATCAGCAGGTCGCTCACCCGGTCGAAAGCGCTGTGATAGGAGGTGCCGGGCTTGTTCACCGCGCCGACCACGAAAGCCCTGAAAAGGCGAGGATTGGTCAGCGAAAGCCTCACCCGCGCCTTATTGAAAAAACGCACGCAGTGTTCTTCCAGAAGTTCCTCGGCCCGGACCAGGCTGAGCGACCCCACATCCACCGGCCCGACCGTGGGCACAAGCAGGCGCCCCTCGGCGGAGACCACCAGGGAGTAGGTATAATAGTCATCCCCGGCCCATATCGACACCTCGGTCTCATCCCCCGGACCCAGGAGATACTTCCCGCGGTCCACCAGACCATCCAGGGGCACTCTCTCCCCCGGATTGACCGCCTGCTGCTTGCCCTGCATCATCTTCTGCTTCTGGTCGAGGGTCCTGGTGGCGCTCTTTTCAATAGTTTCAGTACGGTTGAACTGGGCCTGCAGTGGCGAGAAGCTCAGGATGAAAACAACCGCGAAAACATTGAGGGCATGCAAAGCTGGCGCGCGGCGCATCTGATTCTCCCGAGCTTAAAATCGAATAGGATATAAGGAAGGATTACCCGCCCGGAAAAAGCTATTGAAAACGGAGGGGCGGCAATTTCCCTGTTGAAATTGTCTTTAACAGGGGAATCTGACTGTCTCCGGCTCTGGAATATAATGAGAATATCCGGCGCGGCAAGATTTTCGAGAACCCGGTGCAGTAAAAACTGAAAGCAATGCGGGTTTACATCCTGTCTGAATTTTAGTATTATTATCCCGTCTATCATAGAAAAGGACAAACAGCAAAAGGGATTAGCTGAAAATGAAAGCCGGTAGATGGGTTTTGTCGATCCTGGCCGGGACATCGCTGGGAATCGGGGGCGGCTTGCTTGTCCGCCAGGGGATGAAAGCTCGCAGGAGACGGGCCGGTGAGCGCGAGTGGATGACTCAGGTGCTGCGGGCCAGCCTGCTCAAGCTCTCCGAAGTCACCGGGGGAAACGTATCTGCCTCGGAAATCTATTATTTTATCTGGATTCTGGAGCGAGTCTGTCAGCGTCACAAGCTGGCCTTCCCGGATTTCGGCTTCCGCGTGGAGGATGGCCTGCTGTTCAGCACCCGGCTGACCCGTCTGCTGCGAATTATGCTGCGGGACGGGAGGCTGCGGATCGAGGGCGACCGCCTTTGGCCGCAGGGGGGATCAGGCGGAGAAAACCTGGGGCGGCTCGACCCCACCCTGGCCGTAATCATCGACGAGACCGCGGACCAGTGGCTCAAGGATTTCCCGGATGAGCCGCTGGTGCGTTTCGGAAGGCTGTTCCGCTGAGGAGGCTATAATGGTCCGGCCGATAGATCACGCCACGGTGATGCAGCAGTTCCAGTTCGTGGAGAAGGAAAACCAGCAGTTGCAGTCGCACCCGGAGTTGAGCCGTCTGCAGTCCGAGCAGCAGGAGCTGCGCCGGGCCGCCGAGGAACGCCGCCGGACCAAAGAATCATCGCGCAGTGAAAAGACTAAAATACACCTGGACGAAAAGCATCAAGAAAGCGGACGCAGAAAAAACAAAGGCCGCGGCTCAGGGGATGGACGCGGCGGGAACCTCGACATCCGGGCCTGATCGCGGCCTCATCCGCCGCGGCCTTACTCCGCAGAACTCTTCTCTTTTTCCCGCTCCACCGGGGCGGGCTTCCAACCGCGCCTGAACTGGGAAACCTCCACGCAGATATCCCGGATTACCATGCGGGCCGCTGTTTTGGAAATCAGCCAGTTGTTGCCGATCACGGAAAACACCAGCGGCTCGCCATCCAGAGTGCAGGCATAGCCCGAGAGGGCCATCACCGAGGCGATATATCCGGTTTTGGCGTGTATCTTGCCATCCGCCGCCGTGCGGTGCATCATCCGCACCCCGTTGTCCACTCCGCTGACCGGCAGGCTCTCGAAATACTGTTTTGCCGCCGGATGGCTGTGCATGTATGTCAGCAGACGGATGAACATGTCCGGCGTGACAAGGTTCAGGCGGCTCAGCCCGGACCCGTCCTCAAGACGGATCCTGTTCAGGTTCACTCCAAGCTTGCGCAGCAGTTTCTCCTCGACCTCGATCCCCTGCCTGAATCCGCCGCCCCGGCCGCGGTATGCTCCAAGCGCGAAAAGGAGCTGCTCGGCGTAAAAATTGTGGCTGCGCTTGTTGATTACCCGCACGATCTCGGCCAATGGAACAGATTCATGCTGCGCCACAATCGCCGGCGCGCGGGACATGACCGCCTCGCTTTCCTCCGGCGACTGGACCAGCTTCACCGGCCCGTCAACCCTGATCCCCTTGCGCGCCAGCGCGTCCAGAAAGGCCGACGCGGCAAACAATCCGGGTGAATCGACCGCCACCCGCTCCATGTATCCGATGCTGCCGCGATAGATTCCGCCGCTCAGAGTCAGCGCCCCGCCCGGCGTGTCACGCGCTATCACAAGATGATCGCCGGAGCGGTCACTCACCGTGGTGGCCCGGTTGATGACATTGACCGTGGAGGATGAGGGCGTGATCCTGATGACAGGAGGCTCACCTGTATTCGAGGCCGGAAGGGCGGTCAGGTCGACCACGTTGTCGTTATAAGAGAGGGCGCTGGCCGGGGCGGCGTACCACCAGTTGAGGTCTTCCCACGACCACCCGTTAGCCAGAAAGGGCGGCTGATAAAGAGAATTGTCGGCCACAAGCGAGCCTCTGACGTGACGGATCCCGGCGGCCCGGACTTTCGTGGCAAGCTGGTCCCACACCTCCGTGGTGCTGCGGAAAAAACGGGCCGATATGGCCGGGTCGCCGCTGCCACGCAGGATAAGATCGCCGCTCAGGGTGCTGTCACCGGGCGAAACTCCACCATCGGACATCACAGTTGTCCGGAAACGGAAATCCGGCCCCAGTTGATCCAGAGCCACAGCCGTCACCAGAAGCTTCAGATTCGAGGCGGGCATGAACCCGTGCTCGTCATTCCGCCGCACAAGATAATCATCATTGTCCAGGGAGCGGAAAACTATGCCCCAGTTTTCGGGAAGCTGCTTGTAGCGCGCCAGTATCCTGTCAATACGCTGGTTCAGTTCAAGACTGTCAGCCGCCGCCGCACTCAGAACGTCCGGGAACGAAAACCACGCCAGCACGAAAAGAAGCCCGGCAAACAATACTCCGCTTGCCGTCGCCGTTGAATTTCCAGCCACCGATACCCGATTCAAAATGATCCTCTCCCGATTTCACTTGTTTGGCCCGCTCAAAATCGCCCTCTTTTTTAAAACTTAAAATCTATTTACCCAACCCCTCGGCTGTCAACACGATAAATAAACGTCACGGGCTTTCGGCAAAAGCTTTTTCTGCCATGGATTATCTCTGAATTCAAATCGAAAAACGCCTTGACAGGCCTTGTCATTTGTCCATATTGTCAATCAGACAAGATCAAACGGCAGCGCCATCCAGATTATCCATTTTGTGTCGTGCTCCGGCCGCGTTTCAGACTGCGAAACATTGAAGAAATCAGATAGCGTCGCATTATTCCCTCAACCGGATGACATCCGGTCGAAGAGGTGTTTTTATCCAGTCCCGCTTAAAAGGAGTAGACGGTCATGAGCATCAATCCGTATCAGGAAATTTCGGGGATCCACGCCCCACCGCTCGCCGGAGGTCTGGGCGGCGACCGGCAGGTTCAGGCCGCCGGCCCGGGCTCTGAGGCAAGCCAGCCCTATTCTCTCGACCGCATTCTTTCTCTTTCCCGTCATGAGCTGGTCAGCCTGCTCTGGGAAACCGACCGCAGGATACATCAGATATTGCTTTCCAGCGCCTCGACCGGCGAAGCCCGCAACCGTCTGTTCGATTACCTCAACGACCTCGAACGGCATTATTTCAACATCTATTCAGACAAGAAGTTCAAGGACATGCACGATGTCCGGAAAAAACACGCCAGATGGTGCATCCGGGTGCTGAAAAACATTATTCGGACCGAGAACGAAAAACTGACCGGGGCCAGCGCTCTGGGCAGCCTGATCCGGCTGGCCTCGCGGAACATGTCGCGCGGCGAGCCTGTCGGCCGGGGTTTCATCTGCGAAGTCCTGTTTCTTTTCCTGGGAATAAACGGGCGGTTCGAATTCTATCGGAAAGAAAAATCCCGCTGCCTCGAACTCACTCCCGATGAACGTCCCGGGCTGACACGCTCGCGTTTGCTTGATCTTTACGGTGAGAGCGTGCGGACCGCCATGGCGCGGTACTCCAGCGGCCTGGACAAGCAGATCAATGATGCCAGCGAGGCCGCCGCGCGCCGGATAATGGCCGCCCTCGGCGCCGGAGAGAAAGAATGGGATGACTACCGCTGGCAACTGAAGAACGTGGTAAGCCGCCTGCCGGACCTGGAGCGGCTGGTCGAGCTGAGCGGCGCTGAGCGTCAGTCTCTTCTGCTGGCTGAGAAACACGGCATCCCCTTCCAGATAACGCCCTACTACCTGAGCCTGTTTCAGCCTCTCTCCGCCTGCCGTGAAGACGCGGCGCTGAGAGCGCAGGTGCTGCCGGGAATGAATTATGTCAACGGCATGATCCGGGCCGCGGAGAGCGGGGAAAACCTTGATTTCATGGGCGAGGCCGCCACCAGTCCGGTAGACGGGATAACGCGGCGCTACGTGCATGTGCTTATCCTGAAAGCCTTCAACAGTTGCCCCCAGATTTGCGTCTACTGCCAGCGGAACTGGGAGATCACCGGTCTGGACCAGGGTTGCAGTACACGGGCGAAACTGGAAGCGGCCATTGAATGGGTGTCCGAGAATAAAAACATCCAGGAAGTCCTGGTCACCGGAGGCGACCCCCTGACCCTGGGCGATGATTATCTGAGCTGGATACTGGAACGCCTGTCCGCCATCGAGCACCTGGAGCGCATCCGGATCAGCACCCGCACTCCGGTGACTCTGCCGATGCGCATTACTTCCGGGCTGGTGGACCTTCTGGCTGGGTACAATGACCCCGGACGGCGAGAGGTCTGCGTGGTGACTCATTTCGAAAGCCCGCTGGAAATGACGCCCCGCGCCCTCGACGCGGTCAGCCGCCTTCGTTATGCCGGGATGAGCGTCTACAACCAGGAAGTCTTCACTTTCTACAACAGCCGTCGATTCCAGACCTCGCACCTGCGCCGCGTCCTCAAGCGCTGCGGCGTAGATCCTTACTACTGTTTCAACACCAAGGGCAAGGACGAGACCGTGGATTTCCGCGTGCCCATCGCACGCCTTCTGCAGGAGTGGACCGAGGAGGCCCGCCTGCTTCCGGGTCTGGCCCGCACCGACGCGCCGGTGTTCAACGTCCCGACCCTGGGCAAGAGTTACCTTCAGTCCTGGCAGGATCATGAGATTATCATGCTGCTGCCGGACGGACGGAGGGTGTACCGTTTCTACCCCTGGGAGTCGATGCTGGCGCTGACCCGGCCGTATCTGTACATGGATGTCTCGATCCACTCTTACCTGATGCGCCTGAAAGAGGAGGGCGAAAACGTGAATGACTACCATTCCATATGGTACTATTTCTGATATTTTGACCCGCAGGGGTTGCCCGCGCCGGTCATCCTTGACTTGCGGGCCGGTTCGGCGCAGATTGACAGGACTGAACGAATATTACCAAGGAGCGGAATTGCCGGAACCTGTGGTGCTGAACCTGGGGTGCGGCGGACGAAAGGCGGCGGGCCAGATCGGGGTGGACCGCTACCCCGGCTCGGCGGCGGACATCCTGGCCGACCTGGAGCAGCCGCTGCCGTTTGCCGATAACTCGGCTGACCGTGTTATGCTGGAGCACGTGTTCGAGCATCTGGAAAACCCGGTGGGACTGATGGTGGAAATTCACCGCATCCTGGCCCCGGGCGGGGTGCTGGAGGCCGAGGTCCCGTATTTTGCGCATCCGGATGCATTCCGCGATCCGACTCATCGGCGCTATTGCACCTGGGGTGCTTTCGACTATTTCGTCGAGGGCGCCAAGCCCGCAGAATACACTCCGGTCTGTTTCCGTTATCTCAACCGCGAGCTTCTGTTCGCCCCCGGCCTGTGCGGATGGCTGGGCCGGCTGCTCTTCCGTCTTTCACCACGCCGCTACGAGAAATACAGCGCCCGTGCATTCCCGGCCCGCGCTCTCAGGGTCCTGCTGACACCGGCGAAACGATGCAACGAAATGACCAATCGATAGTATCCGCGAGCCAGGCTCACTTGCGCCAGTATACTCCGGTCCCGTCTATATCCTGTATCGGGCTGTCTATTCCATTCCGCATCCTGTATTCATCCGTGGCCGCCCGGCAACCGGAGAGGTTGTAATCATCGATAATGCAATACCCGCCGCGGTTCAGCCGGGGATACAAGGCGCTCAGCGCATCCATCGTCGACTCGTACATGTCCCCGTCCAGCCGTATGAGCGCCAGTTCATTTATCGGAGCGGAGGGAAGAGTGTCCTTGAACCAGCCTTTCAGGAAAATGACATTGTCATCCAGCAGGCCGTATTTCCTGAAATTGTTCTCGACCTGCTCCTGGGACACGGCCAGGAAATCGAACTTATGCAGTTTGTCTCCCCGGTCCATGGGATAAAGTCTGTCGTCCGGGGCGGGCAGTCCCCTGAAAGAGTCGGCGACGAACAGCCTTCGGCTATCCTCACCGGATGATTCCAGCACAGCCTTCATGAAAATCGAGGCTCCCCCGCGCCAGACTCCCGTTTCGATCAGGTCTCCTTTTACTCCATCGCGGATAATGTCTTCCAGACACTGCTGAAGATTATCCAGCCGTTTCAAACCGATCATCGTATCCGCCTGCATCGGCCAGATCATCCCTTTTCCGCGCTGTTCGGCTGAATACTTCACCCGTTTCACAAGCTGAAGGTCCATTACTGCCAGCAGACGGGTCACAATCCGGATGAAAACTCTTTTCAGAGCGTGATGTCTTGAGATGTGCATATCAACTGGCACGCCCGGCTCCTCCCAGAGAGAGAAGGAGAGCGTTTTTTTTATAAGATCCAGATACAGGTTCCGCATGTCTGACGTCATTTTCTTGCTCCGATTTTCAATGTTCAGCTTCTTACTCCATTATGCCTTCTGTTTCCGGCGAATTCAGCCAAGACTGCCTCCAGGGCAGGGCAAATATTTATCTTTCAGGATGATTATGTCAATCTTCGTTCAATCAGGAGACAGAAGACAGGTTAGAACATGGCTCTTTGATTCTTAAGATTTTCCTTGATAAGCAAAATCAGTCCAAATAATATTTGCTGAGTAAATGTCTGCGTTCATCCGTCTGATGACGGCCCGGGATCAAAGCTATTCAGGAGCATCAGTTATGCCGATCGGAAAAGTCAAGTGGTTCAACGATGCAAAGGGATTCGGTTTTATCTCGCAGGATGACGGGCAGGATGTTTTCGTGCATTTCAGCGCCATTCAGCGGGAAGGATTCAAATCTCTGTCCGAAAACCAGAAAGTGCAGTTCGACGTTGTCGAGGGCCCGAAAGGTCTTCAGGCGGCGAATGTCAAGCTGTTGGAGGATTGACAGACGCAGAAAAGCGGTCCCTGAAATACACAGTCCCATGACTGCGTGTGGGCGGCCCATCCGGACCGCCTTTTTCTTGCCGGTTCGTCCGGGTTGCCCCATTTGGAGCATTACTGTAGCGGGAACGCTCCTTCCCGGTTCGATCCGCGCTTTAATTTATTACTTGCCAGCGGCTTGAATTATTACCGGCGGCTGGCATGATGTTTGTATTTTAGTAGAAGATTGATATCGATTTCACCTGATTTAAGGTTAAGCCAGCCTCACAGTCATTATATGGTTATCTGCCACCGGGAAGGAGATGTGAGTAGATGATCGAACTGCAATCTGTCAACAAGTTCTACGGCGCTGTACAGGTGCTGAGGGACATCTCGTTCACGGTCAACCGGGGCGAGATTGTCGGGTTCCTGGGGCCGAACGGCGCAGGCAAGACCACGACCATGCGCATCCTGAACGGGTTCCTGCCGGCCACGAGCGGCCGGGCCGTGGTGGCCGGGCACGCCGTGGATAGCGAACCGCTGGCGGCGAAGCGCGCCCTGGGCTACCTGCCGGAAAACGTATCCCTGTACAATGACATGACCGTGCGGGAGTACCTGCGTTTCGTGGCTGAAGCCAAGAAAGTGCAGTCGCGCGATTTGCGCTCGAAGCTCGAAAAAGTGACTGCGCAGTGCGGCCTTGAAAAAGTGAGCAACCGCCTGATCGGCGCGCTCTCCAAGGGCTACCGTCAGCGGGTGGGCCTGGCCCAGGCCATCGTGAACGACCCGCAGGTGCTGATCATGGATGAGCCGACCACCGGCCTCGACCCGGCGCAGATCATCGAGATACGCGAGCTGATCTCCTCCCTGGCCGGCGAGCATACGATCATCCTGAGCACGCATATCCTTCCCGAGGTCAGCGCGGTCTGCAAGCGGGTGATAATAATCAACGAGGGCCGCATAGTCGCCGAGGACTCGCTGGACAACCTGACCGGCGGCAGCGGCCGCGGCGGCAGCGTGACAGTGCGGGTGGAAAACCTCACTCCTGAGCTGAAAAGCAGCCTGGCCGCTCTCAAGGGAGTCTCGTCCGTGCGGCGGGGCGGGCCTGCGGCAGCCGATGGCGCTATCGAACTGCTGGTGTTGGCCGAGCGCGAGGCCGATATCCGGCGGGCCGTGGCCGAGACAGTGGTCGGCTCCGGGGCCGGGCTGCTTGAACTGCGGCCCAACCGTCTGAGCCTCGAGGAAATTTTCATGCAAATTATAACCAGGAACGCATAGGAGGGTTCGAGCAAAATGGGTTTCTGGCCTGTATACAAGCGCGAGCTGAAAAGCTATTTCTACTCGC
>CAYYNT010000037.1:0-36818 GCA_964473155.1 uncultured Gemmatimonadales bacterium
TTAGTTCCTGGCCATCATTCTCTTGCAATTTTACAGAAATTTAAAGACACAACCTTCTTGACTTTAAGAAGAATTTAATTTTGATATAATGTTCTGGTGAGATGCTGTGTAACGTATGCCATTTTTGATCAGGACAAATTCTGCTATCCAGGAGGCAGTAAGATGCGCCTGAAAGAAAGAATCTTCATTTGTCTGGCTCTTGCCCTGTCAGTTTCCGGGGCTGCTGGGCAGGATATTGAAGTAACCGGAAGGATACCTTCATTTCCCGGTGCTGAGGGTTTCGGTGCGATTACTTCGGGGGGGCGCAGCGGCAGACTGATTCGTGTGACCAATCTGAATCCAACTGGACCGGGCAGTCTTCAGGAAGCGGTCAGCATGGATGGACCCAGGATAGTGGTATTCGAGGTGAGTGGGGTGATACAGGGGCCGGTGGAGATCAGCCGCGGGCAGTTGACTATCATGGGCCAGACCGCGCCAGGGGCAGGCATAACGATCCGGGGGCCGTTCACAACCCGTCAGGACACTCTCCTTGGCGACATCGTAGTGCGCTTCCTCCGCGTTCGGCCCCGGCCGCACACGGGTTGGAATCAGGATGCAATATCGTTCGATAATGTTGAGCGCTGTATTATCGATCATGTCTCCCTTTCCTGGGGGAGCGATGAAAACATGGGTATTTACAATGCGCGCGATATAACTGTCCAATGGTGCGCGCTCGAGGAATCAGATCCCGAGGGTTATCCGGACGGCCGTCCGCACAACGTGGGGCTGCTCAGCGGGCCCGGCGGGACCCGGATATCCATCCACCATAACCTTTTCGCACACCACAGGCGCCGCAATCCTGCCGTGGCCAACGGGCCATCCGATATCCGCAACAATGTGTTCTATGATTTTCGCGATGGCCTTTCACATGAAGGACACCCGCCCAATGGCCTGGGATTCAACATTGTCGGCAACTATTACAAGGGCGGTCCAAGCGATCCGCAGATTTTTCCTTTCTGTTTTGTAGAGGGAGTATCCTACTATCTGCGGGAAAACTTTATCGAAGGCACGGGCATGATCCAGGATCCATGGGCTGAGGCGGACAGGCATCCCGGCCTGAAGCGCTATTCGGCCGGGGGAATGAAAGCCATTCAGGAGTATACAGTGGCCCCGGTGACCACCCAGGACCCTCGCCAGGCGTTTCGTTCGGTGCTGGCTGGAGCAGGATGTTTTCCCCGTGATGCGGTGAGCCTTCGAACGGTTTCGGAGGTCAGGGCCGGTGAAGGAAAATGGGGCCGTTTTGAACCGCCCGGCGGACTGATGGAAGGATTGACAGCAGGCGTTCCGCCGGAGGACCTGGATCATGACGGCATGGCGGATGAATGGGAGCGCGCCAACGGGCTGAATCCTGAAGACAGCAGCGACTTCAACCGCGTAATGGCTTCAGGTTACACGGCCATCGAGCAATACTGCAACATGCTGGCTGTTAAACTGCTTGAGGATGTGGAAAACTAAACACAAACGCAAACAATCTTACAGGAGGACTCAAAACAGCATTCTTGCCGATAGCGGTTTATTATGCGATGTCAAAGCTCATCGTAAAATGCAGGAGCGCTCAGATTGCCCTGCCTGTCGACTGCGATCAGCATATAACGGGCTTTGCCGTTTTTCAGAGCCGCATAATCGAAAAATGACACTTCTCCGGCGGGCAGGGAAGCGATCAGACATTCCGGTCCGGCCGTGGGACGGGTGTTGTCGGCATAATACAGATTGTAATAGCGTAAATCCGCCGAGGGAGAGCTTTCCCATTCAAGGTAGTAGTCACCCGGAGATATTTTCGTACCGGTAAGCTTTTCAGGTTTGTCAGGCGGGATATTATCCCAGCCTGTCCCGGATTTCAAAGTGTTTTGGATTTGAAACTCCCCTGTATCACTCACTTTCACTTCCAGCACCGGTGAGAGCCTGTCGCTTTCCAAGCCCGAATGTTCCTGGCTGGTTACCGCGTAATAATAAACATCGTCCTTATCCAGATTATCATCAACGTATGAACATTGTCCGGCGGGACATTCGGCAAGAGGCAGGAAACTGTTGTTCACACCCTTGATTTTCCATATCCGGTAGAGCTTGATTTCACCCGAAAGCCCGGCGGGTTTCCAGGTCAGCCGGACTCCACGTTTTTCCGGAACAGCGCTCAGTGCGACTGGAGGGGCTGGTTTGCGCGCCACGACCACATAGCAGTCATAAGCGCCGACATCCGGCTGGAGCATTGTGCTGGAGAAGAAACACTTGGTGCCGTCGGGACTTTGCGCCGGGCGGGCAATGGAGCAATAGTCGTGTTCCTTCCCTCCGGCTGTATCCTGCCACTGGGTGTAGGTAGTGCAGAGTTCCTTCACTGGACTGCCATCCAGGTAGGCCTGGATAATTTTACCGCTGTATTTCGTATCCTGGTGCGGGCTGGGACTGGCGAAAAAGCTCTGTCTGTCGTTCCCGTCCCAGGCGATATGCCCGCCCGAGACCTCTCTGCTCCCGGCTACGCGCGCCAGGTGACGGTCGTTTTCATAGTCCCAAACATGCAGACCGAAATCATCAGTCTCCCGTCCCGAGTCGCCGTAATAAGCCACGAGCGAACCTCCCGCAGCCCAGGCCGGGTGAGAGAAATAAGGTCGCATCCCGCTTCTGGCGGCATAACACAGGCGCACTTTCTCTTTATCGCCGTCCAGAGGGAATTCCCAGAATATTGGTTCGCCCGGCCTGTCCCATGGACCGTAGTCAAGGATATAGCGGTCCTGCGGATCGCGGCGAAAAGTTATATCATGTATGTGCCATTCCTCATTCCTGTCGTGTCCCGGCAAATCGAGGTTCATACGGAAAGGATAACTCCGGATCATTTTCCCGAAATCCGGCGAGTCGCGTCGCATATCGAAAAAATAGAGAAAAGGCTCGTAGTCTCTGGAACCGCGGTCCTTGATCATCACTATATTGTTATCCGAGACATAGGAATATATCTCCCGTCTCCGTCCGGCCGGTTCCAGACCGGCCACGCGGCTTGCCATACAACGCATGTCCGGAGTCAGGTCGGCCAGATAGAAAGCCTGACGGTCGACAAAATACATTCTTCGCGGATTGAACCGGTCCCAGATTACGTGGCGTGACAGAAGAACGAGATCGTAATATGGTTTTCCGTTCAAAAGAGGCTCCATCACGCGCAACCCGCCTCCGTCGGCATTCATGATAAAAATATGCTTTGTTCCGCCGCTGCCGCTTCCCGGAATCCAGCGGTCGCTGTTGAAAGCGAAAAGCGAACCGTCTGCATTCCAGGGGGAACGGTTGATATGACAATGCGGAGTGTTTCTCGAAAGGTCCCAGGTCAGGCGCCAGACCTCATGTCCGGTGCTGAGGTCGTTGAATATCAGTAATTCAGGCTGCAACGTGCTGTCCGCCCGTCGAAGGTGACTCTCGAATAACTCATCTCTCGGTTTTTCCTTCAGCAGGGCGGTCCTGCGGGAAATTTCAGTCAGTCCCTGGAACACAGGCATCCCCGGTTCACCGGCTGCACCAGACCTTGGAGCGATCAACAGAGTGAACGCAAAAGCGAGCGTAAGCTGAAACATGTTTTTTCCCATGATGAATCCCTGGTCCGAAGGATATTTAAAGTCTTGTTCGAAATAAAGCGGCTTTTAAAAATGTAAGCTCACATAAATCCAGTCAACAGGTTATATCTAAATGTATGGCGCTGATGATCACCCGACATTCGATCAGGATTCGTATGTAATTATTTTCTTGCATTTTAATTGAATGATGTTATACTATGTCTGTCGGCAGGGGTAGCTTTGCCTTCCCCTGCCTTTTTTGTGGCTGCAAGAATCTTTAATCGATGTTGCAGCTGCTGTTTTTACATTTTGCTGTAAGGAGTGTTTTTAGATGGCCACAGGAAAAGTGAAATGGTTCAATGAATCCAAAGGTTTCGGATTTATCGAACAGGAAAATGGTGCGGATGTGTTCGTCCATTATTCCGCCATCAATGCGGACGGGTTCAAGACTCTAAACGAAAATCAGAAAGTTACTTTCGATATCGTGCAAGGGCCGAAGGGACTTCAGTCTACAAACGTCGTGCCAGTTAAAGACTGACGATAACACGGCATTGACTTCAGACCCCCGGAAATTATATTTCCGGGGGTTTTTTTATTCCGTCAGGTTGACTGAAATAATTATTTAAACAAAGTTTACTCCGTCTCTACCGGGTTAGAGAAGCTAAATTCTGCGGTCAAGTAAAGGATTATATTATGAGCAGTTCGACGAGCAAGTGTTTTCTGGCTGTCCTCATGCTTATCGCAGCATGGGCGTGTCCCGCCGCCGGGGCCAATGACTGGGAAGACCCGCAGATTGTGGGTATCAACAAGGAAACTCCGCACGTGCGCTGTATCCCGTTCCAGGACCAGAAAGCCGCTCTGAGCGATGACCTGGAATCCTCGCCCTGGCAGGCCAGCCTTAACGGCGCCTGGAAGTTCCACTATGTCAGCCGCCCGGACCTTCGCCCCCAGGATTTCTACCGCGAGGATTACGACATCTCCGGCTGGAGCACGATAAACGTGCCGGGCCACTGGGAGCTTCAGGGTTGGGGCATTCCAATCTACGTGAACATCCCGTACGAGTTCAAAAAGAATCCGCCGTTCATCCAGGCGGATTATAATCCGGTCGGCTCCTACAGGCGTGAATTCACGCTTCCGGAATCCTGGGCCGGGCGGCGGGTGTTCGTGGTGTTCGAGGGCGTGATGTCAGCTTTCTACCTCTGGGTCAACGGTCAGAAAGTGGGCTACAGTCAGGACAGCATGACCCCGGCCGAGTTCGATCTGACCCCATATGTCCATCCCGGCGTCAATTCACTGGCCGTGGAGGTATACCGCTGGAGCGACGGCAGCTACCTGGAGTGCCAGGACATGTGGCGTTTCGGCGGCATCCACCGGGATGTATACCTCTATTCCACCCCCGAGCTGCACCTGCGAGACTGGGAGGTCCGCACTGATCTGGATGAAAAATACCGTGACGCTGTCCTGAGTGTGGGGTTGGAACTCAAAAACCAAGCCTCAAAGAATCTGTCAGGAACAGCGGAACTGACCCTTCTGGATGATAAGGGGAAAGCAGTCTGCCGTATGAGAGGCGCAGGAAAAGTCCCTGCCGGACAGCCGCTGCGCCTGAACCTGTCAGCCAGGGTCAGTAATCCGGCCAAATGGACAGCCGAGACTCCCAACCTCTACAGTCTTTTGATCGAGTTGAAAGACTCCGGCGGAGCGTTGACAGAGACTTTCTGCACGCATGTCGGATTCAGGGAAGTGGAGATCCGCAACGCCCGGTTGCTGGTCAACGGGCGGGCGATCCTGGTCAAGGGCGTGAACCGCCACGAGCATGATCCCGACCGTAGCCGCGCGATCAGCCGGGACTGGATGCTTGAGGACATACGGCTGATGAAGCAGAACAACATCAACACAGTCCGCACCTCGCACTACCCGGACAACCAGTTCTGGTATGACCTGTGCGACCAATATGGCCTGTACGTAATCGACGAGGCCAATATCGAGTCGCACGGCATGGGCTATGAACCGGATTCCACTCTGGGTAACAATCCGTTGTGGATCAAAGCCCACCTGGACCGCACACAGCGGATGCTGGAGCGCGACAAGAACCATCCCTCGGTGATTATCTGGTCTTTGGGCAACGAAGCAGGCAACGGAGTCTGTTTTGACAGCACGTACAATTGGACCAAGCATCGCGATCCCTCGCGGCCCGTTCATTATGAGAGAGCTGAACAGGGACGAAACACGGACATCGTAAGCCTTATGTATTCTCCGATTGAAGACCTTCTCGAATACGCCAGCCATCCGCAGACCCGGCCGTTTATCCTCTGCGAATACGCGCATGCGATGGGCAATTCGGTGGGGAACCTTCAGGATTACTGGGACGCAATTGAGAGTCATCCCGTGCTCCAGGGCGGCTGTATCTGGGACTGGGTGGACCAGGGCCTGCGGCGGTTCGATGAGAAAGGCCGACAGTTCTGGGCCTATGGCGGAGATTTCGGCGACTACCCGAATGACGACAATTTCTGCTGCAACGGGATAGTTTTTCCTGACCGGAAGCCTCATCCTTCGCTGTTTGAGGTGAAGAAAGTCTACCAGAATGTCAAGGTCCGTCCTCTGGACCTGGAAAAAGGCCTGGTTGAAATAGTCAACGCTCATTCGTTCGTTCCGCTGGATTTTGTCACGGCTCGCTGGGAACTGCTGGAGGACGGGCGCGTGGTTCAGTCCGGCGAAATGCCAAAACTAAAGCTCGCTGCCGGAGAAAAGGGACGATACAGCATTCCGTTCAAAAGGCCGGCCGGAACAGGGACGCATGAATACTGGCTCAACCTGAGGTTTACGCGGCGCGAGGCGGCGCCGTTGGTCCCGGCCGGGCACGAGGTGGCGGTGGAGCAGTTCAGGCTGCCTTTCGGCGGCGCAGAGAACGTGCCGTATCCTGGGGATGGTCCGGCCGGGGGAGCTCTGGTCACCCGAGAGGACGGTGACAGCCTGATCGTGGCCGGACAGGATTTCCGTGTAATATTTGACCGCAATAGCGGCCTTATGTGTACATGGAAGAGCGGGGACCGGAACCTCTTTTTAAGCGGGCCTGTCCCGGATTTCTGGCGCGCTCCCACGGACAACGATGACGGAAACGAGATGGTCAAACGTCTGGGCGTCTGGCGTAAAGCCGGTGATATCCGTCAACTGCGTTTGATCAAAGTTGAGAACGGAAGCGATGGCCGAGTTGTCGTTCGGGCGCAGCTTTACCTCCCGGCGGTTCAGGCGGATTATTTCATTGAATACGGCATTGAACCCTCCGGGCAGATCGAGGTCCATGCGCGGTTCAAGCCAAGCCGGGAGCAGCCGGAACTTCCTCGATTCGGTATGCGAATCGTATTGCCGGGCGGTTTCGAGAATGTGGAATGGTACGGGCGCGGACCGCAGGAGAACTATCAGGACCGGCGCACCGCGGCGCTTGTGGGCGTTTATTCGGGCACGGTGGACGGGCAGTTCACACCATACGTGCGGCCGCAGGAGAACGGTTATAAGACCGACGTGCGCTGGCTGAAACTTAATGACGGAAAGGGAGGCGGATTGCTGGTCGAGGGCCTTCCGGTTTTCTGTTTCGGGGTGTCGCATTACGCGGCCAGGGACCTGGAACGGGCCGCGCACCCGAAAGAGCTTATCCGCCAGGATGAAATATACCTGAATGTCGACCTGAAGCAAATGGGCGTGGGAGGAGACAACAGTTGGGGCGCGCTGCCGCATCCGCAGTATCGCCTGCCCTGCCTGGAATATGAATATTCGTTCCGGCTGCGCCCGGCTCCCTGACTGCGGTGACTGGTGGCAGATTGAGATGTTACAGGGTCAGGTTGCGATGATAAAAGCACAGGGATGCGTTTTTGCGTCCCTGTGCTTTTTTTAACTGGTTCTCCGGCCGATAAAACGCAAATACTGAACGTTCCGGAATAATTGAAGAAGAAATCTGGTCAGGGCTGTTTAATCTGAGGAATAATCGAGCGGCTGAAAACCTAACTCTTTTCGTCTGATGCAAAAAGATATATAATTCAGGAAAAATTATTGACTCTGGACTTGCATAAGACTTTCCTTTTACTCAAGATTATTAAGATGATTTTCGAGCGGCGCTGAACGAAATATTATCCTCCCTGTTGATTGCCTTTTTCAAAGAGGCTTGATTGCTTGTCCATACCGACCATCTCGTTCCGGGAATGCGGCTGGAAAGAGACATTGAGCTGCGGGCCGGCAGCTTTCTGATAACAGTGCGCGAACTGGGGCAACGCGGCCTGGATAACAAACTGATCCAGTCGATCCGCAAGTTCTCCGATCAGATCGTTCCTGTCAGCCATCGTATTGGTATAAAGGAAGACCTGTTAGCGCTCAGTGAACTGCGGTCGGTCGTGCAGTTAGACTTGAACCATGCGTTGCGGCAGGTGACCTCGGGAAAGGTGACGCCTGACTATCTGAATCCGGAGATTGGAGAGAAGGTGCTCCGGGTGATGGACTCAGTAACCTCGCACCCGGATATAATCTGTCTTTTGTACGACAGCCGTTTCAATACTCCATCCGATAAAATCCCGGTTGATCTTATTATCGAGCACAGTTTCAGATCTGCATTTCTTGCACTGGCTCTGTCCATCCGCCTTGGCAGCACGATTATATCTTTGACCAATCTCGGTATGGCGGCCCTTTTGCACGACCTTAGCCTGCTGACCACGCCGTTTTTCTCCAATGGCCGTTCGCTGGATGATCTGGGAAGGGATCAACTGGACAGTTTCGTTTCGCGTCATCAGGTGCAGAGCGCTCTGTTTTTCAGCGACAGGGCTGTAAAATTGTCTCCATACCAGCAAGGTGAAATCATACACATTCTGGCCAGCCATCACCGTCTTCCCCTGGATGGCCCAGTGCATCGCAACTCTCTGATTTTCCATCTTGCCGATCTGGTGGATGAGATGGTTTCGCAGCTTCCGCACCAGATCCGTTATTGTTTCAATTATTACGGGGAGGAGCCGATCAGGAGCCGTTTCAGCCGGCGGGCCGGGCTCGTTGCGGTCCTGGGAGCGCTTGCGGAGCAGGCCAACCTGCGCGGAGGTCAGATCCGGCAGGTTATCTTCGCTCTTACCGAGTTGTTCAGGATGCCTGAACTGATGAACGTGAATTATTCCAGCAGGCTGCGTGAAATTGTGGAATGGTGTCCTTTCAATTCGGCCTCTCTCTGGCCGGGAGGCGAGAGCAATGACTTGCCCAGGGCGGTGTTCTGCCGCCGCAGCCGGGAGGATGGTTTTTCATGTCCGCATATGGTTTTCTCCAGGATTCAAATTCAGCAGGCGGACGGCTCTTTTGCCGATTATTACAAATGCGGCGAACTGGGCGGACGGCTGCACAAGCTCAACCAGGGGAAGGATGATTAGAATCAGCCTTATTGGATATAATACGTTACGGTTTCTGTAATATGAGAAAGGGTGAAACAGTGGGTTGTGTTTTCAAGCTTTTTTCAACACGCCTTTAAGCCGTCAGAAATTTTAAGGCTTCAGCCGCAAATGATCAGTATGCCCGAATAGCATGTCAAAATTGCATCCGCCGTTTTCCTCCTGATTCAGTTCCTTCGGCTTGAATCCGCTGATGACAAATGTTAGATTGCCCGAGAGCATGGATAACATTTGCTTCCAAACTTGTATAATGGAGGATTGATGATCCTGGACAAGTTCAGCCTTGCCGGGAGGTGCGCGCTGGTAACGGGCGCCAGCCGTGGAATAGGCCGGGCCTGCGCGATCGGCTATGCCGAGGCTGGAGCTGATGTAGCCCTGGTCAGCCGTTCGGAGGGAGTCTGGCAGACTGCGGGAGAAATCGAAAAACTCGGACGGCGTACGCTGGTGCTTCAGGAAGACCTGGCCGAACCGGAGTCAGCCGCGCGCGTTGTCGAGGCCACGGAGCAAGGACTCGGCGGGCTGGATATCCTTCTCAACAACGCCGGGACCACGCGAAGGTCCAGGGCCGAGCAGTTCAGCGATGAGGACTGGAATTACGTGCTGGAGGTGAACCTTCAGGCCGTTTTCCGTCTCTGCCGGGCCGCGGGAGGCCGGATGCTGGAACGCGGATACGGCCGGATCATAAATGTGGCCTCTCTGTTGAGCTTCCAGGGAGGGATTACAGTCCCGGCCTATGCCGCCAGCAAGCACGCGGTGGCCGGTCTTACCCGCGCGCTGGCCAATGAGTGGGCCGGACGGGGCCTCACGGTCAATGCGCTGGCTCCGGGTTACGTGCGCACCGAGGTGACCGCTCCTCTTCAGGCCGACCCCGTGCGCAACCGTCAGATTCTCGAACGTATACCGCAGGGACGCTGGGCCGAGCCGGAGGACATGGCCGGCGCGGCAGTGTTCCTGGCCTCGGATGCCGCGGCCTACGTGCAGGGGCACGTGCTGGTGGTCGATGGCGGATGGATGAGCCGCTGAGAAAGGAGATCGGCAGAAATGAAAAAGTATTTCCTGCGCCTGTTCCAATACAATTCATGGGCCAATCGCCGGGTCTTAGGAGCGATTGAACACGGCAACCCGGCTGACAATGAACCACTCAAGCTTTTTGCCCATATACTCGCCGCTGAGAAAATCTGGCTCAACCGGATGAAACGGGTGACAAACAGTTCCGTTTCGGTTTTTCCGGACCTTCCTGTCGAGGGCTGCCGTCCGCTTCTGGCGGAGAATGTGCGGGCCTGGACTGAGTATGTTGAGATGCACCAGGAGGACGAATTTTTCCGTATCCTGAGCTACCGCAACCTGAAAGGCGAGGAATGCAGCGCCGCGGCGGTGGACATCCTGGCCCATGTAGTCAACCACGGAACTTACCACCGCGGGCAGATTTCCCGCTCGTTGCGACTGCAGGGCCTTGAGCCTCCGAGCACTGATTTTATCGCCTTCAGCAATCTGTCACGGGACTGAGAAGATGTTGCCGTTCATATTTTTTTCTTGACGGACTTGACAGACAGACGGCACTTATGGGTATACTATAGCGTTCCATGTAGTTTTATTATGCTGATGAGTGAAATGACAAGGAGAACCGATGCACTGTTTGATGGTTTCAGCCCTTCTGACTCTTCTGCTGACAGTAACCGGGCTGGCGCGCGCTGAGGTGCGTGGTCCTCTGGTCGTGTCTGACCGCTGGCCCGAGACCTCTGATGGGATGGTCTGGATGAATGACGTGTTCCGTCTTGACGGTGTAACCAATGGAACGCAACGGGACAAGGCGGTCAGCTTTTTCAACTGGATACGTCTGTTCAACCGTCTGTGCGAGGGCGTGGGCGGAATGGCGCATGCCTATGAGGGCGCCTGGGGACGGGAGCAGTTCGTTTTCGACATCAACAAGCACCTTTTCGTTTACGGATGGGGTTATTGCAGCACGCACAGCATGGTGGCCGAGGGCCTCTGGCAGGAGTACAACAGGGACAGTCTGGCTGCGGACCGTGTCATAGTGATGCATGATAACGGCGGCTATCATACGATGTACCGTCTGCGCATGGACGGACGGTTCGGGGCGTTCGACGCGCGCTATTGCTACTATCTTCTCGAGCGCGATGCTCCCGATTCGCCGATCCTGGACTGGGAGGCGGTGGGGAAAGATGAGAACGTGCTGGCCAACCTGCGTTACAAGAACCGCTGCCGGCCTTTTATAGAGTATCCGCAGCACGAGTTTGAAAGGGTGTTGTGGCTGAAAAACAAGCCGCTGTTCCAGAGCGAGGACGCCTGGCGCGCCGCCGGGGCCGAGCCCGAGGTGGTTTTCCGCGACCGTCAGTACCGTCTCGGCACGCCCCGTCATGACATGAATTTCAGCCTGCCGCGCGGGACGACTGTCGAGCGCTGGTGGGACAACCGGATGAAAAAATGGTATGTTCCAAAAGAGAACAAGGATATGTTCCTGGCCGAGGGCCGTTTTTACCGTGTCGGAGCGAGCATGACCGGCGCGGATGGAGAGAAGAACGACCCAAACCTTAAATACATGCAGCCTTATTTCACCCGCGTCCCGGAGGGTCTCGGTTATCCCTCTTACCTTGAGGGAGATCTTTCGTTGGGCCAGGCCTGGGGGAAGATATCATATGATCCGCAACTGGGACGCGGCGATCTGGATGAGGTGAGAAAATCCGGCGAGGGGCTGGCGGCTTTCAGCTCCGCCCCGTACATCCGTCCCGCGGCGGATGGCGGCTCGGGGGAATGGATACTGGAGTTCTACAGCCCGTATATCTTGGTGGATGGTTACGTGGCCGGGACGCTGGATGCCGGAGCAGGGGACAAGGTCGAGCTGGCGCTGCAGAGCGAGGCGGCCCGGCCGCGGGGGCCATCCCAGGAGGCTGAATGGTTGCCCTGGAAGACTCTTGCGGACAAGCCGGGCAAATTCCTGGTTACGCTGGATCGGGCCGATGCCGCCGAGGGGGCGAGCACTTTCCACGGCGCATACCGTTACCGCCTTAGGCTCAAGCTTTCCGCCGCGGGAGCGGCTTCCCAGGTTGGACTGAGCGGCCTGCGGATAGTCACTTTCTTCGAAACCGGAATGATGTCTATCCCGCAGTTGTTCGACGGGGACAACCGGGTGCGTTTCAAGGTGGCGGATGCGGGCCAGATAAAAGGCGACATACAGGTCACATACCTCTGGAACGGTAAAGAGGGACAGAAATCTGAACGCAAGCTCCTCACTCCCGAGATGTTTTTCCGGGATAACCAGGCGCTTTACCATATCGAGACTCCAGGCCTGGTCCGTTGCGACGGCCTGATCATATCCTATCCCTGACCGATCTTTTCGGGGCCTGGGCGCGGGGCCCGCCAGCTCTGTCGTGAATGACCGTGACAGGGGACCGCCCGCGCCGGGAAGCCTCCTCCCGCATGGAGGCGAAGCGCCTGCTGATCCGGTGGTTCCGGGGGAGGCATAGATGTTTGAATCTGCGGAACTGGGGCATAAAATAGACAAGGATACTTATGAGCAGGAAGAGCCCCTTCTTCGCGAGCAGTTGCTGGAAGCCCAGCTCGAAATGGTCAAATCCGGCAAATTCGCGGTGATTCTAATCCTCGCCGGCATGGATGGAGCGGGCAAAGGCGAGACTCTCAGCGTTCTGAACGCCTGGCTTGACCCGCGGCACGTTCAGACCAACGCCATGGGCATACCCTCGGATGAAGAACTGGAACGTCCTCCCATGTGGCGTTACTGGCGCGCTCTACCTCCCAAAGGCAAGATCGGCGTTTTCGTCGAGTCCTGGTACAATGATCCTATCCGGCGGCGCGTGCAGGACCAGACCGGCAACTCGGAACTGGATCAGGCCATGGAACGCATCAACCGTCTGGAAAAAATGCTCTCGGATGACGGTGTGGTGATTCTTAAGTACTGGCTGCACCTGTCCAAGGCACAGCAGAAAAAGCGCTTCCAGAAACTGGAGAAAGATCCTGACAGCCGCTGGCGTGTCAGCGATACGGACTGGAAAAATCACAAGCAGTACGACACGATCCGGCGGGTCTGGGAACACGCGATCCGTCAGACCAGCAGCGCCGAGGCGCCCTGGACCATAGTCGAGGGCACCGATCCGCGTTACCGTCATCTGACAGTGGGCAAGAGTCTTCTTCAGGCCCTCCAGCACCGTCTGGCCAACAACGCCCGGGCTGTCGCTCCGGTGACCACCCCGCCGCTCATGCCGGCAATCGATAACCTGCATGTGCTGCGCGCTCTTGACCTCAAGCAGAGTCTCACGAAAGACGTCTTTCGCCGTGAACTCGAGAAATACCAGGGCCGTCTCAACCTTCTGACACGTCATCCCAAGTTCCGTGACATCTCGATAGTGGCGGTGTTCGAGGGCAACGACGCCGCCGGAAAGGGCGGGGCGATCCGCCGGGTGACCGGGGCGCTGGATGCCCGCTGCTACAGGGTGATACCGATTGCCGCGCCCACGGAAGAGGAGCGCGCCCAGCCTTATCTCTGGCGTTTCTGGCGTCACCTTCCCCGCCGCGGCGTGATGACTGTTTTCGACCGCTCCTGGTACGGCCGAGTAATGGTGGAACGGATCGAGGGTTTCTGCTCGGAGCGTGACTGGATGCGCGCCTACAGCGAGATAAATGATTTCGAGGAACAGCTTGTCCGTCACCGCACGGTGATATTGAAGTTCTTCCTCACGATCAGCAAGGATGAGCAGCTCGCCCGGTTCAAGGAACGCGAGAACACTACGTTCAAGCATTTCAAGATAACGGAAGAGGATTGGCGCAACCGTGAAAAATGGGAGCAGTACGAGATTGCGGTCTGTGAGATGATCGACCGCACCAGCACGGAAATCGCCCCCTGGACCCTGGTCGAGGCGAACAGCAAGTATTTCGCCCGGATAAAGGTCCTGCGGACTTTCTGCAACCGCCTGGAGGACGCGCTCAAGGCCCTGTGAAACGCTGAACGTTAAAGATTTATCGGAGAATGAATGCGAAGCCTTCTTTTGATGGCGCTGCTCTGGACCTCGTCACTGACTGCGGCGCAACAGGAATTCAGAACATTGTCCGTGCTGGACCGGGATGATTTTTCCCGCTACGCTCCGGGGAAGTTTGGCGAGTATGCAAAACCAGGCTTTCCGGAATACCACCACGTGCCGCGTGAATATATGGGTGGCTGGGAAGTGGTCAATAACCGGGGGCCGGACGAATGGAAAGTATTCCGCTGTGACAGCGCCCAGGTGCTCGAATACATGGGATACAACAGCACGGAGTGGACGCATGATTATATCTACCCGATGCTGGTGCGCGGGGACCGTGACTGGAAAAACTACGCAGTCGAGGTCACGGTTACGCCATTCACCCGGACAGACATGAACGGCGTGGTTTTCCGCTATCAGGACGGGCGTCATTATTACCTGTTCGCCCTGGGAGCGGGAGACACGCTCAGCCTGAGCTGCCGGGACGGGGAGAAAGGTTTCCGCGAGGATGGCTGGGTCGAGCTGGGCCGGGCTGTTTACCCCACCGATCCGCTCAAGAGCTATTGCCTGAGGGTTGAGGCGTTCGGCGGCAGGATCGCCTGTTACATTCAGGGAAACAAAGTATTGGAGGCTCGCGACAGCCGTTTTGACAGCGGCAAGGCGGGCTTGTTCGCCACCTGTCCACTGCGTTTTCATTCAATCAGCGTCACTACCACTGAAAAGGATTATGCGGCCTGGCTGAGGCATAAATCGGAGCGTGAGGCCTGTCTGGACAGCCTGAGGCGGGCCAATCCTCAGCCTGCTCTCTGGAAACGGATAAAAGTGAATGAGTTCGGAGCGGCCCGGGCCATGCGCCTGGGCGACCTGGATGGCGACGGGCGGTTGGATATCCTTCTGGCGCAGAACATCCCGTATTTCGGCGGCAATTACAACCGCATAAGCTGCCTGACCGCGATCGACCTGGACGGCCGTCTGCTCTGGCAGTGGGGGACGCCCGATCCGGCGCACGCCTGGCTGAGCTACGACCCGGCGGTGCAGATTCACGACCTTAATTCCGATGGAGCGAACGAGGTCATTTTCGCGGATGGCGAATGGATCAAGGTGCTGGATGGAGGCAACGGAAGGGAAAAGGCTCGTTATGCCGTTCCGGAATCGAAGATTCTGCCGGGCGAGAAAAGCTGGCTGGAGTATAAACACTACTACCGCCGGGACCTTCTGCCATTCCTTAACGTGGACTGTTTCGCTTTCTGCGACCTGCGCGGCAACGGCAAACCTCAGGATGTCATAATCAAGGACCGCCACACCCGCCTCTGGGCTTACACCTCCGATTTCAAGCCGCTCTGGACCGCCACGGCCAACCTTTCGCATTACCCGTCGTTCATGGACGTCGACAACGATGGGCGGGACGAGGTGTTCATCGGTTATTCGCTGTTCGATGATGACGGGAAGATGCTCTGGACCCTGGATGACAAGCTCCAGGAGCACGCGGACGGGATCATAGCCGCCGATCTGAGCTTGAGCGGCAAACCGGCGAAGGTGTTCATATCGGCCAGCGATGACGGGGTAGCGGTGGCCGACATGAAAGGCAATCTGCTGAAGCACCACCGGGTAGGGCACGCCCAGACCCCGTCAATAGGGAATTTCCGTCCGGATGTGCCCGGACTGGAATACTGCAACATAAATTACTGGGGCGAGCCGGGACTGATAACCCTTTATGACGGCAACGGGGATGAGATAACGCACTTCGAGCCGTTCCATGCTGGCTCGCCCATACTGCCGGTCAACTGGCGGGGTGACGGGACCGAGCTGATCTGCCTGTCCACCAGCCCGGAGGAGGGCGGGATGTACGACGGGTGGGGGCGTTGCGTGGTGCGGTTCCCTTCTGACGGCCACCCGGAACTTGCCTACGAGGTCCATGACCTGACCGGTGATTCCCGCGATGAGATAATCACCTGGGACCCGGAGTGGATTTATATCTACACCCAGGACCAGGCCTGCGCCTCGGACAGTGTCTACGCTCCGAAACGCCCGCCGCTCTACAACGAGAGCAATTACCGGCCCATAATCTCCTGGCCGGGCTGGCTGAGGAAAATGAAGAAATAGGAAGGGATGGTCTTTTTACAACAATTACTCCAACAAGAGATAGTCTCGAAATAAAAGCCGTAGGGGCAATTCATGAATTGCCCCTACGGTGTTTTCCGTCTTAAAAATGTCTCATCTGGATTCAGCAGGTTCTCGCTTTACTTGCCCTTCTTCTCCTGCAACCGCAGCGGAGCGAAGAACTTCGTATCGTCGCGCTGCACCCGCAGCAGCACGGCGCCGTCTTTTGCCACGCTGTCGATAGCCTTCTTGAACTCCGCGACCGAGGCCACGGGCTGACGGTTCACCTCAAGGATCAGGTCGCCGGCCTGCAGACGCGCCCGAGCCGCCGGAGTTGAGGGATCGATGTCCGTTATAACCACTCCCTTGGCATCCTCGGGCAGATTGAACTGCTCGCGAATCTCCTTTGTCAGGTTCTGCAGAGTCAGGCCGGTCTTCTCCCGTGTGGATTCACTCGGGGCGGCCCCGGCCTGAGCCACGTCCCCGGTGCGTTCCTCGAGCACGACATTGAAATCCATGCTCTTGCCGTCGCGCAGGACAGCGAACGACGTGCGGGAGCCGGGTTTGATCGCCGCGACGCGGTTGCGCAACTCGTTGGATGAGGTGACTTTGCCGCCGTTGATCGCTGTAATGATGTCTCCGGCCTTGATTCCCGCTTTCTCGGCCGGGCTTTTTTCGATCACGTTATCCACCAGCACGCCGGAGCTGGGTTCCACGTTCAGGGCTTTTGCCATGTCGCCGCTGATATCCCGGATGAACACTCCCAGGTAGCCACGGGTGACCTTGCCCTCGTCGATCAGCATGTGCGCTATGTCGCGGGCCATGTTGACCGGGATGGCGAACCCGACTCCCTGGCTGCCGCCGGAGCGGCTGTAAATTGCGGAGTTGATCCCCACCACCGCTCCGTTCAGGTCGACCAGCGGTCCCCCGGAGTTGCCGGGATTGATCGCGGCGTCGGTCTGGATGAAGTTCTCGAAGCTTGAGGGGTCCATCACGTTGCTGCGGCCCTTGGCCGAGATGATTCCGGCGGTCAGGGTTTCGCTCAGGCCGAACGGGCTTCCGATCGCCAGCACCATATCGCCGATCCTAAGCTTTTCGCTGTCTCCCAGATAGACCACCGGCAGGTTGCTCGCACCCTCGATCTTGATCACCGCCAGGTCGGTGGGCGGGTCTGTCCCGACCACCTTGGCGGTGAATTCGCGGTCATCGGCCAGGGTGACGGTCAGGTCATCCGCGCCCTCGACCACGTGGTTGTTGGTCAGGATATAGCCATCGGCCGATATGATGAACCCGCTGCCCACGCCCTCGATCCGCTGTTCCTGACGGGGCTGCTGCTGGGGCTGCTGCTGCCCTTGAGGCCCGAAGAACCATTCGAAGGGATTGAACTGGGGCACCTGCACCACTTTGGCGCTGTGGATGGAAACCACTGACGGGATAACTTTTTCGGCCACGTCCGCATATATCTGCTTGAATCCCGGATAACGCTGTTCCACCGGGGGCAGGGGCGGGTTTTCCGCTCCAAGGCTGGTCCGGGCGGCGACCAGCTCGGAAACCGAGCGGCCGCAGGCGGAGAAAGTCAGCGCCAGGGTCAGAAGGCCCAGGGCGCGGGTGATATGACTTGTTAGCCGGATGCTTCTCAATTTGCACCTCCTGCAAAATTGATGAACAGAAAGACTGTCCATGTATCCAATTGAGTAAATGACCGTTCAGGCGCATTTGCTCTTTAATGTAGAACACGCCCGGATCAAATGCAAATTACGAACCAATTGGGCGCACTGTTTGTGTTGGTCGCACAAACGTAATAAATTGAATAAGATATGTCAGATCGAGCTTGGAACGGATACCTTCGGGAACTGAGAATGCCAGCTTTAAAAATTGACGTCCTTAGGTTTTTTGTAAGAAATACCTCATTTGGGGTATTGTTCTGGCTTCACGGACAGCGAGAACGTCTTGTCGTTTCGAGTTGATTGAATTATATTGCATGCAAGTTCGTGTTTTTATTTGTGGTATTGATCTGTCAGAGTAATCACAAAGTTTATGTTTTTCCATGAATCAATCCTGGCAGTCAATAAGGAATGGACAGTCATGGCGGAAAAATGTGATATGGGTTTTGCCCGCCGCCGTCTCGGGCGTACCGGACTGATGGTGAGCGAGATCAGCCTGGGGACCTGGACTCTTGGAGGAACGAGTTTCAACGAGGGACGGTCGAACGGCTGGGGCGGTCTGGATGTGGATGAGGGGGAGCGGGCCGTGCTTCGCGCGCTGGAACTGGGTTGCAACCACCTGGACACGGCGGACGTTTACGGGGCGGGACACTCGGAACAGTTGCTTGGAAGGGCGCTGGGGCACAGGCGCAAGGATATCGTTCTGGCCACCAAGGTCGGCTGGTTCAGGGGGACGGCTGAGAATGCCTACCACCCGCTGCATATCCGCCATCAGCTCGAGCAGAGCCTGCTCAACCTGCGCACGGATTATGTGGACATCTATTATTTCCATCACGGGGATTTCGGCGCGGGCGATATCTGGCTGGACGGCGCCATAGAGGAGATGTATCGCCTGAAAGAGTCGGGGAAAGTCAGGTTCATCGGCCAGAGCGCCTATTCACAGGCGGATTTCGAGAAACTTATCCCCCGCGTGGACCCGGATGTTCTGCAGTCGAGCACGCACATGCTCAACCTGAAAATGATCGGGCCGGAATCCAGAATACCCGCCATAATAAATCAGCGTGACCTGGGGCTGGTAGGTTTCAGCCCGATGGCACAAGGATTGCTGTTGGATAAGTACGATCCTGCCCGTCCACCATCGTTCCAGGACGGGGACCAGCGAGCTGACAGCCGCTGGTTCAAACCGGATTTTCTGAGACTCATGCAGCCGAAACTGGCTGCGCTGAAGGAACGGTTCGGCGGCGGGACAGCCGATCTTGTCCGTGTAAGTCTTCAGTATGTTTTGTCGCACACGGTGGTAAGCTGTGTAATACCGGGTTTCCGCAACAGCGCTCAGGTTGAGATGGACCTTTCGGCGGCAGGCCGGCCCTTGGGCGAAGGTGACAGGGAATGGATAAGGGAACTGTTCAAAGACTTGTGCGCGACCGATTAGTGCGTGACACTCCACCGGTTGTCGCGGCTCAACCGGCCCTGACATCGCAGGATAGGGCGGAACGGCTGTTCAGGCTTTCCAGCCGCGGGAAGCGCCGTTTCCTCGAGAAACTGATCACCCGGTCCGGTTTTATCAACCGGGCGATCATGCGTCTTTACCAGACTGTGGATGTGCGCGGGTTGGAACGCTGGAGGGCCAAAATAGAGCGTCAGCAGGGCCGCCTGAAGCGTCTGAACCTGTACACCTACTGGTCGATGAAAGCTCTGGAGCGGCTTTCGGCGGTTTATATCGGCGGATTGCTGACCGCCCGCGAACAGCGCACGTTCGGCATGATCTGCGGGCTCCGGGACTACCGGATGAGCCGCTACCATGCGTTGATTTTCGGTTCCCTGACCGGCGCGCTTTATTTCAGCTCCGGGAGTTTCGCTTTCTGGATGGGCGGCCGGTCGGACAAGCTGGGAGAGCCGTGGGACCTGACTGCTGCGTGTCTTTTCGGCATGGGAGCTTTCAGTATCAGCATGGACCTTTTCCGGGTGGTTGACTCGTTTGTCCGAAAGAAAGCGCACATGCCTGTCGGCGTTGTCTCCCTTCTGCTCAATTTACCATCGATAGTGAAACACTATCTCGGGAAACTGCGCCGCAAACGCGCGTAATCTGAAAACAATCAGAGCAGGGAACGCACCATCTGCTCGATAAATGCCGCGTAGTGGCAGCCCACCTCGACCTCGTTGCCGCCGTCAGCCTGAGCTTTAACCCGTGTCTCGCCCCAGTCGACCCAGCCGCCGACCCAGTGCGGGGCGAGGTCCGTGGTCAGGGCGGCGGTGCGTCCCTTCCCGTGCGAGCCGAAAACCAGAAGGGGATGTTCCGTGCTGTCCACGGAGACCGCCCCATCCTTTATCCGCAACTCACGAAGAGTCAGACCCAGGCTGCCCGAACCCCGGAGAGTAACCTTGTTGTAGCCGCAGAACACCGGCGGACGGTCCCAGGGCAGGCCGGAAAGACAGGCCTGACTTCCCTTGGGCACCGGGATTGCTCCCTGGCACCAGTTGACCCGGTCATCCGATTGCAGCGGCGTCACAGGCAATATGTCACAGACCGGCCCCTGGTTGTACTCGCCGTTCAGTCCGTGGTATGATTCCCAGCCCCCGATCATCAGGAACGATGCCCCGCGCGAAACGCTGCCGGCAATGGCTTTCTGGCGCGGCTCATCCAGGCTGGAGGCCGGGTAGTCGCTGATGATGAAAAGACCGCTGTCCCGCTTGAGCATCTCCATCGGCGCGCTCTCGCCGCTGGGGACATAATCGAACCCGATCCCGGCCCGTGTCAGAACACCGCCAAGGTAAGCCGCCGCTCCCCGCAGGCTGTCATCACCCATGTAAAGCACACTGTTACTTTTCATGTCACACCTGTTCCTATCACGGATCGAATCGGTTTAAAGTATCAATGTCGATAGTCAGACGTTATCGTCTCAGGAGTGGACGGATTTTTTCCTTATAAACCCCAAAGCCTATCAGTCCCCATAGTATAAGAGCGGAGGCGATGCTCAAGGCTCCTGTCGTCTCGCCGGACGGTCCGCCTGATGCAACCGGGGAGGGCAGTGCGAAGCTCGAATAAACCGAATCCAGGCACAGCGCGCAGATCACGCCCGAGACTATCACTCCGGTCAGGTAGATCAATGTCGCCCGCGGCCCCTGGATGCGCCAGATAACGCTGAGCGAGGCAATGTTTGTCGCCGGTCCGACCAGAAGCAGCAGAAGGGCCGCTCCCGGACTTACGCCCTTGGCAATTAAAGCCGCGGCCAATGGCGTACTGCTTGTGGCGCAGATATAGAGCGGCACGCCGATGGCGATGATAACCGCCATGGCGGACCACTGCCCGCCTGGAATATCGGTAAGCATATCCCGAGGCAACAGCGCCGAGACCGCTCCGGCCAGCAGAAGTCCCCAGAGAAGATACCAGCCCAGGTCCGCCATCAGCACAAAATAACCGTAATGCACCCCTTTGCGCAACCTCGAGACGAGAGAAGCGCGCTCGGTTTCAGATTGCGTGGTAATTCCAGTGTTTGAGTCTGTTTTTTCGGGATTGAGAAAAACCTCGGCCGAGCCGGTGAACAGGGCTGTGAAAATTGCGGCAATCGGGCGAGCCACGGTCATCAGCGGGTCGAGCATGGCCCAGGAGACAGCCACCGAATCCACACCGGTTTCGGGAGTGGAAATGAGGAAAGAGGTGGTCGCGCCTCGGGAGGCCCCGGCCTTGCGCAAGGCGGCGGCGGCTGGCAGCACGCCGCAGGAGCAGAGCGGTAGGGGAGCGCCGATCAGCGCGGCCTTTAACACAGGTCCCAGGCCGCGTCCTCCGAGATGACGCGCGATGGTTTTCTCGTTGATGAATGCGCGGATCAGCCCGGCCAGGCCGAAACCCAGAAGCAGATAGAGAGAGGCTTCAAGGCTGAACTCCCAGGTTTCGCGCAAGATGTTCAGCAGCATGTTATTCTCCATATATAAGAACAAGCATTAAAAACAATCTCAATTAATATAGCGCTTTTTGTCTTTGGTACATAGGGCATACTTTATCCTTTATAAATATCAGCATTGAAATATTTATCAGGAAAATCAGGGGTAAGGGACTGTGAAAAAATGTTAAAAACCCAAAAATAACTTGACATGAATGAAATGAATTGCCATAATTAAGCAAGAAAGGTAAATTTGATAAAATCATAACGTCTTTAAGTGTACACACTAAGGGGGTTGATATGAGACGAATATTTGGCCTGCTCATGTGTGTTCTATTGGCGTCGATTGTCGCGTGCAGCGACGATTCAATTCCCTCAGGCCCCGGTTTGCCGGATAAAAGCCTACCTTCCATAAGGAACAATCCAGAATCAAACATTGGGTCGGTTGTATCGGTTGGAGCGGTTGTGGATGGACAGCTTGTAAAGAAATAGTGGGCAAAATTAAGTAGAGGTGATGCGGTTGATTGATGAATTAAACCGAATAAAACAGGCCGGGCGCCTTTTGCGGCAGCCCGGCCGCTTTATAAGTGAAAAATGTTTGATTTTCACACCCAGACTTTATCCACCCCGGTCAGCATCATTCTGAGGCAGGGTTTGTACTGTTTGGCCGCAACGTGAGCCTGAATATTTTCCGCAAGATTCTCAAGCACTTTAGCCTCTCCGGAAACCATCAGCACCGAGGCCTCCCAGGGTAGGTTTTCACCGATCATGCCTTTGCAGCTGTGGCTTATCCCCAGCACATCCGGGAACTGAACATAGCAGTCCACCATGAGGCTCGATATTATATCCTGAATTTCATGGGTCAGGTCCCGGCTTACGATTATGGTCAGGAGTTTCATCCTCTAATCCTCCATTCTGTCCCGGCGGTGGAGCGAGGAAGCGGGCCGAAAGGCCCGCTTCGCGCTTCGGTCAATCAGTATTGCTCTCGCCGCTCCAGCGGGCTTTATACAGGTAGTAGAACAGCGGCACCACGAACAGGGTCAGAACCGTGCTGACCAGGGCGCCGAAGAACAGTGACACAGCCAGCCCGGCGAAAATCGGGTCGAACAGGATTACAATCGCGCCCACGATGATCGCGCCCGAGGTCAGGGCGATGGGACGGAAACGCACCGCACCGGATTCGATGACCGCATCCACCAGAGGCATGCCCTGGTGCAGGCGCGCCTCGATGAAATCGATAAGAAGGACGCTGTTGCGCACCATGATACCGGCCAGGGCGATCACCCCGATCATCGAAGTGGCCGAGAAGAACGTGCCTAACATCCAGTGTCCCGGTATCACTCCGGCCAGGGTCAGCGGGATCGGCAGCATCATGATAATGGGCGTGAAGAAGCTGTGGAACCAGGCCACCAGCAGGAAATACATCAGCACGATGACTACGGCGAACGAGGCTCCCATATCACGGAACACTTCCTGGGTGATGTCCCACTCGCCGTCCCACTTCATAGTCACTTTCTCATCGTGACGCGGCAGTCCGGCATAATACTGCTGGACCTCGTATCCTCCTCCAGGGGGAGTTATCCTGCTGATCCGGTCCTTCATGTCCAGTATCGCATATACCGGGCTTTCGATTGAGCCGGCTACATCGCCGGTGACATAGGCCACGCGCCGAAGGTTCTTGCGATAGATCGTTTTGTCCAGGCTGCGCTGCTCCACTGTGACCAGCTCTCCAAGCGGCACCTGGGTCCCGGCCGGGCTGCTCAGGTAGATGCCCCGCAGGTCCTGAAGGCTGGAGCGGCGTTCGCGGGGAATATCCAGAACTATTTCCACCGGCTCCTGCTCGTTCTCGATGTGTCCCAGGCTCAGCCCATCCCGTGACAGGGCCAGGCGAAGGGTGCGGGCCACCTCGGCCGTGCTGATCCCGTTCAGGGCGGCTTTTTCCTTGTCCACGGCGTAGACGTATTTCACCTGGTCTTCCTCGACCATCCAGTCCACGTCCACCACGCCGGGGGTGCTTTCGAAAACCTCTTTCACCTTTCCGGCAACTTCGAGCTGCTGCTCATAGTCAGGTCCATATATCTCGGCCACCAGCGTCGAGATGACCGGCGGTCCGGGCGGAATCTCGGCGATCTTTATCCGCGCGCCATACTTGTCTCCCAGCGCGGTGACAGGGCCGCGGACAGCCACGGCGATTTCATGGCTCTGGCGCTTGCGTTCACCCTTGGGGAGCATGTTGACCTGGATGTCGGCAAGGTTGGGCTGACGGCGCATGAAATAGTGGCGGATCAGGCCGTTGAAATTGTATGGCCCCGAGGATCCGCTGTATATCTGGTAATCCGTGACTTCCGGGACGGTCCGCAGATAGTCGCCGATCTCCATGGCCAGTTGAGTCGTGCGCGCGAGCGGAGCGCCCTCCGGCATGTCGATCACCACCTGCAGCTCGCTCTTGTTGTCGAACGGCAGCATCTTGACTTCGACCCAGCGCAGGAAAAACATACCCATCGAGGCCACAACCACGACCACCACCGCCAGGACAAAGGTCCAGCGCTTGCGGGGACTTTCGATCAGCGGCAGCATGTAGCGCCGGTATAGACGGTATGTCCGGGTGTCCTCGGTGCGGAGGCCCTCATCGCCGTGGCTCTTGCCGTAGCTGCCCTTGAGCAGCCGGTAGGCGAACCAGGGGGCCATCATCAGCGCAACCATCAGGCTGAATGTCATTGCCAGCGAGGCCCCGATCGGCATGGGCGACATGTAAGGCCCCATCAGGCCGCCAACTGTCACCAGAGGCAGGATCGACACGATGACAGTCAGCGTGGCCAGAACAGTCGGGTTCCCCACTTCGTTAATCGCGGCCACGGCGGCCTGCAGAGGCGGCAGTAATTTGAGCGAATAATGACGGTAGATGTTCTCCACGATAATTATGGAGTCATCCACCACCAGACCGGTGACGAAGATCAGGGCGAAAAGGGTCACCCGGTTGATCGTGTAGCCGAAAGCGTAATAGCTGAATAGAGTAAGGGCGAAAGTGACCGGCACAGAGACAAAGATAATGGCCGCGCCTCGCGCGCTCAGGGTTAGAGCGATTATCAACGTGACCGCAATTATCGACAAAGCCAGGTGGAAAAGCAGTTCGTTCGATTTTTCTTCCGCTGTCTCACCATAATCGCGTGTCAGCGTGACCTGCACATCGGACGGAACTATTGTTCCCTTGAGTTCCTCGACCTGCCGCTCCACATCTTTCGCCACAGTAGAGGCCCCGCTGCCCTTGCGTTTTGCGACGGCCAGGGTAACCGCGGAGTACTCGTAATGTCCGCTGTCCACCGGGGCGAGGCCTTTTGTCGCCGCGGCGGGTCCCAGTCCGAAAAACACGTGGTCGCGCACTTCCTCCGGCCCGTCCGAAACCGTGGCCACGTCTCCCAGGTACACGGGCTTGCCCTGGTTCGCGCCGACCACCAGACGGCTCAGGTCCTCGTCCGAGGTAATCCAACCTCCGGTTTCCACCAGATAAAGCTGATTGCCGGACTCGAAATCCCCTGCCGGAATCTCGACATTGGCCGCCTGTATCTGCGGAACGAGCTGAAGCAGACTCAGGTTGTAGGAGGCCAGCCTGTCCGGGTCCAGAGTGACCTTCAGTTGACGGCGCTGACCTCCAATCACATGGGTTTCGGAAACATTTTCTAGTTTCTTGACCCGCTCTTCCAGTTCAGTCGCTATCCTGCGCAATTCGAACCCGTCGTACCTGTCGCTCCAAAGAGTCAGGGCCAGCACCGGGACATCGTCTATCGAGCGGCTCTTGACCAGCGGCATGGTAGCGCCCTGGGGCATGCGGTCCATGTTGTAGTATAGCTTGTTGTACAGTTTCACCAGCGAACGCTCTATGTCCTCGCCAACGTAAAAACGCACCACGACCATCGCTCCGCCCGGAGAGGAGATGGAGTAGACGTATTCCACCCCTGGTATCTCCCAGAACATCTCCTCCAGCGGCTTGGCCAGCCGGGACTCAACCTCCTGCGGGGTTGCGCCCGGCAGACCCGCCATCACGTCCACCATGGGGACAATGATCTGCGGCTCTTCCTCGCGCGGGGTTTTGATCAGAGCCACCGCGCCCAGGAACAGGGAGAGTATCACCAGCAGGGGAGTGATTTTCGACTGGATAAAGCTCTGGCCGATTTTTCCGGCAAGCTGCATGCTCATCGGCTCACCTCCTGGACGCTCAGGCCCTCGGTCACAGGCTGCTGACCCGCCAGAACCACGCTCTCGCCGGCGCTGAGGCCGGAGAGGATTTCAACCATTTCACCGCTGGTTTTTCCAAGACGGACCCAGCGTAGACGAGTGAGGCCGCTGCTGTCCAGAGTGTAAAGTCCGGTAAGCTGACCGCGACGGACAACCGCCTCCTGCGGCACGGCTATCAACTGCCCGGCGCCGGTGGCGAAATGAACCCTGGCGAAAAGACCGCTTTTCAGCGCCCCGTCGCTGTTGTCCAGGACCAGTTTCACCCGGAAAGAGCGGGTGCGCGGATCAGCAGCCGGAGTAACCGATTCGACGCGAGCCAAGCGGCGTCCCGGCCCGGCCATGTCCGTTTCCACCCAGGCGCTGTCTCCAGCGGAGACCCGGCCAAACTGCTGTTCATTAAGGGTGGCTACAATTTTCAGGCTGTCTTGCCGCTCGATCACTACAATCGGCATTCCGGGGGCGGCCATGTCGCCCCGGTCCACGCTCCGGCCGGTCACGTAACCGTCAAACGGCGCGGTCAGGACAGAGTAATCCAGATTTGAGCGCGCGGCAGCGATGCCGCCCCCGGCGGCGCGGACCTGTGCCAGCGCGCCCTCGTACTGGGAGCGGGCGTTGTCCAGGGCCTGACGGGTAGCGCTTTTATCCTCATACAGGTTTTTAATACGGTTGTAATAAGCCTCGGCGTTTTCAAGCTGGGCTTTGGCCGCGGCAAGCATGGCCTCGCTCTGCTCGATCTGTCCAGATACGGCCTGCATTTCCAGCCGGACAAGGGTCTGGCCCCGTCTGACGCGGTCGCCCTCATCGACCAGCACCTGCTGCACGTTACCCATGATGCGCGTTGACACCTCGGCCCGGTTGTATGGCTCCAGCGTTCCGACCGCTGTCGTGTAAACAGGAAGGTCACGCAGTTCGGCTTTGTAAATCCCGGCCTGGATGGAACCCCGGGCGCCTTCCTGCACGGATTCGCTCGAACCTCCACAACCTGCACCCAGTAACGCGGCGGCGAGAAAAACGACACTCGAGAAGAAAACGTTCCTTTTATTGTTCATCTGGCCTCTCCTGTACAAGCCCGGCTCGATTGCGGGCTTTCAAACGTTCATTCGTTTATTGGATAGCCGCCGGTGGCCAGACTCAGCCCGGCCAGCGAGACGTTGTATTCATAGAGTGCGGCGGACAGATTGAGTCCCGCGCCGGTGGCGGCGGCCTCGGTGTCCAGAAGGTCGGTGATGGAGGCCAGGCCCTCGCGGTACTGGTTCTCTACTATACGAAGGCTTTCAAGGGCCTGTTCGCGCGCTCCCCGCGCCACGCCGATCTGTTCTCTGGCGGTTTTGAGGTTGAGCCACGCCTCGCGGACATCAACCTCCACCTTATGCCGGAGCATTGCTGCCTCATTCAGCGCTTTCTCGCGCATGGCTCTTGCGCTTTTCACATTACCGGCGCTGCCCAGGCCATCGAACACGTTCCAGTCCAGCGACAGTCCGACCATCCAGTTGTCTCCGTCCCCGCCGAACGCTTTTTCCCCGTCCCGTTCATACTGGGCAAAACCGTTGAGGCTGGGGATCAAGGCTCCCAGGGCCGAACGCGCGCCATAACCGGCGGCGCTTGCCGCCCGGTCGGCGGCGGCGAGCTGGCCGTGCGAGGCCAGTGCGAAAGCGATCAGGCTGTCCAGGCCGGTCTCGAATGACACGATGGTCAGGCTGTCAAGCGGCAGAACCGGCCGGTCATCACGCCAGCCAGCGGCAAGCTTTAGATATTCACCGGCCACCGTGACGGAGTTGGCCGCGCTGATCCGTTTCTGCTCCAGTTCGGCCACCCGGACAGCAGCCTTAAGTTCATCCGCGCGGGTGGCGAGTCCCTGGGCGGCCATGCGTCCAGCCTGATGAGCATGGCTGCGGGCGGCTTCCAGAGCGGCGTCCAGCACAACCAGGCTTTCGCGGGCCAGAACTACTGAATAATAGGCCTTGCGCACCTGGAATGCGGTTTCCTGGCCGGTGTAAAGCGCCGCCTTGTCCGCCGCATCCGAGTAAGACTCGGCCATGCGCCGTCCGTACCAGCTTCGTCCGCCGTTGAAGATCGGCTGCTGAAGGACGAAACGGGTGGAATAATTATTCAGCGCCGCAGGGGAGTTGAGCGACGGGAGAGCGAAATCCCGCTCCGTAAAAACCGACTGACGGAGCTTGGCGCCGAATGCGTAAACTGGATCATTGCTCCGGGTGAACATCTCCGAGATGCTGAAATGAGGCAGGAAACCGGCAAGCGAGGCCAGTTTCTGTCCCTCGGCCGCCTCTGCCGCGTTCCTGGCCGCCCGGAGGCTCGGACTGGCTTGTCCGGCGTGCTGGAGCATCTCGGCCAGGGTCACTCTCAGCGTATCGCTCTGGGCCGCGGCGCGCTCGGGCGGAGCAAGAAATAAAGCCGCGGTCAGCAGAACGGCGCTGAATGCGTACGTTTTGATCTTTTGACTGAATTCCATGCCGTCTCCTGAATGGTTGAGATGTCTCAGGTTCATTTCGTGCATGACTTTTCAGCCACGCCCAGCTTGGCCAGGATGTCTTCCACCAGGCACCAGCGGGTGAAAGCGGATTGAAACATGTTCGCTCCGACAAATGCGGTGAACGCGAACCACCAGGGATTCACCCACCAGCCCAGAGCGACGCTCGCCATTATAAAAATCCCGGCGATAGCGCGGATGATTCGTTCCATACTCATGATAACCTCCATGAACCGTATATGAATTCATTCGGGAAACGATCGCTCAGTTTGCGTTTCCGAGCAGGGAATCGAGACGGCGGTTGATGTCGGCCTTTCGGACCAGGCCAACCACCCGGTCGACCAGTTTGCCGTCTTTGAAGAACAGCAGCGTGGGTATGCCCATGATCCCGAAACGCATGGGAATGGCAGGATTTTCATCCACGTTCAGCTTGCCAACGCTAACACGCCCGTTATACTCCTTGGCCAGTTCCTCGACAGTGGGGCCTAGAATACGGCACGGGGCGCACCAGTCGGCGTAGAAATCAACCAGCACCGGGGTGGAACTCGACTCGACCTCAGCCGCGAAATTGCTTTCGTTGAAATGCTTCATCGTGCTCATCGTTCTCTCCTTTTTCATTGTTAAAACTGCAATGGCTGTTTTGCCGTGCTGATTACAAGAACAATGCCACGGAGACGATGAGTAGATTTGCAAAGTTAAATCTATATATGATAAGCGCTTTACTGCTGATAGCTTCGTGAGGGCGTTTTGAATGGATGTTAAGCAATGTGTTAATGTTAACGTTATGTTAATTTGTGTTAACAGTGTAAAATAAGCAAACGTAACATTCGTCTGGTTTTTAACCTGGATGTGAATCAAGTCCGAGTTTTTTAATCTTTTTCCAGAGAGTCACCCGGCTGATTCCCAGCAGACGGGCAGTCTCGGAACGATTCCAGCCTGTCCGGGTAAGAAGGTCAAGTATGGTTTGCCGCTCATTCGTGCCGTTGTTCCGGGAAGCTGCCTTGAGGGGAGCCGGCGGATAGCCGGGTAAAGGCGCTCCTGTCTGACTCTGGGGGCAGAACTGACGGCGGAATTCCACCAGCAGAAGCTCCTGCGGAAGCTCAAACGTCCCGATTTCCTCGCCCTGACAAAGTACGAAAGCGTATTCTACCGCATGTTCCAGTTCGCGGACGTTGCCGGGCCAGCAGTAATCGAGCAGGATGCGCATTGCATCCGGATGCATTCTGCGGACCTTCTTGCCGGTTTTCATGTTGAACCGCTGAATGAAGTGGTCGAGCAGGGCGGGGATGTCGCTCTTGCGCTCGCGTAGCGGTGGAATGTGGATCGGGAAGACTTTAAGCCGGAAAAACAGATCCTCCCGGAATTCACCCTTTCGCACGAGCTGATAGAGGTCGCGATGGGTGGCGGTGATCACCCTTACATCCGCTTTGCGGGTGTTGCTTTCACCGACACGCTGGTATTCCTGGTCCTGCAGAAACCTCAGCAGCTTGAGCTGGATGAGAGGAGAAATATCTCCTATTTCATCCAGAAATATTATCCCGCCGGCAGCCAGCTCTATCCGGCCGGCTTTGTTGGATACAGCTCCGGTGAATGCGCCCCGCACATGACCGAACAACTCACTTTCCAGCAGCGATTCCGGCAGGGCCGAGCAGTTCACCGCCACGAAAGGGCCGGACGAACGCCTGCTCAGGCGGTGGATGGCCCGGGCGGCGATCTCCTTGCCCGTGCCGCTTTCACCGGTCAGAAGAACGCTCGATTCGCTGTCCGCGGCGAAACGCATCAGACGATAAACCTGTTGCATTGCCTCAGAAACTCCGATCATTCCGGGAACCGGAGAGCTTTCATCCAGAATGCGGGGGAGATCCGGCCTGGCGGAGGCGTCCTGTTCGAGGCCGGACAGTTCGGTCAGTGTCTCGACTGCTCCGAGCGCCTGCCCCTTGCTGTCGCGGATCAGCCGGGCGGTGCGAAGAGCTTTGATGCTGCGTCCATCCGGTCTCTCGATACGGCATTCCAGCGAAAGGGTATGCTGGTCCTTGAAAAGAGCGCAACGTCCGTCTTCTTCCGCATCCCCGATTCCACAGGAGGCGCATTCGAGGTCGCAGCAGCGGCGGCCGATCATTTCCTCGGAAGCCCGTCCGGTTATTTTCTCCGCCTCACTGTTCCAGTACACAATGCGGCAATCCGGATCTACAACGATTATTCCCACGGCAGCATTGTCAAGCGCCAGGCCGGACAACTCGATGGACATTTCCTGCATAAAGCCTCGCAAAGGAGCGGCTGAAGATTTCTGTCATGTTTTGCTATATTCCACGGTTCAGGAGTAAAGCAGGTTTGTTTATCACAATCAAATTACTTTTTTCCCATGCAGGAGTCAACTTGCCGGTTTCAACAGCCCGCCGTTATCAATCATTCGAAACTTATTAGAGCGCTCTTCTGCACTTGCTGTTTTATACAGATTTGAGAGTCCGATAGATGTCCTTGTGCGTATTATCGCATGATAGTTCCGTTTACGTTCTTGTCTGCAGGGGATTGATTCCTTGAATCCATGTTTGCATAACCGTTGAATCATACAGCATGAAGAGGAGGTATATGACGGTGTTGTATTTAATTCAGGGTCAGGCTAAATTACTTTATCCGGGCCAGGATTGACTGCCCGCCACATTTATGCAATTCAGGCATAAATATACACGTTAACGCATGCGGAAAAAACGGCGCCTTCATGAAAAAAATACTGCGATCAAGCATCTATACAGCGCTTGCCGCGGCGATACTCTTCTCGTTTTTTCTGTCCGTAACCTTCGTTTTCATGCGGGGAGACACATTCAGGCCCTGGAGCTGGCAACGGCGGACTGTATGGTTCTCTAAAAGAATAGTCGCCGAAACGGCAGGTCTTGCGGTGAAAATCCGGGACCCCTGGGAGGACAGGCGCGTGACTGCCGAAACTGGACCGGCGGTCTGTCCAGCCGGGCTGCCCGACATTGAACCCATCGAGACCGCGGATTCCCTGCGCGCTTTTCTATGCAAATCAGGTTACGGCGATTCGGTCATCACTGTTTCGTTCAGGAACGGTGAATTGCCCGGAAGCCGTTATGAGTTTCATTATCAGACCTCGGCTGAGCCTCTTCTCGATTCTCTGCGATCCTTGTACCGCCTGGATACTCTGGCCCTGGGGCAGGTTAATGATTTCGAAACGCTCCGGCGTTTGAACACCTGGGTGCATCGTGTGTTTCAAAGTCCTCACACAATCTCCAGCCCCGTGCCGGAAGTGGATTTCAATTTTAACGCGCTCGATGTTCTGCACCGTACGCTGAACGGTGAAAAATTCTGGTGCAGCGAATACAGTACAAGCCTGGTGCAGTGTCTCTCGGCGCTTGGATTCACAGGCCGTTACGTTATGCTCAATTCAGATACGGGCGGTCATGTCGCGGTTGAGGCCTGGTGCAACAGCCTGAATAAGTGGATCATGCTCGATCCTTTTTTCGGTCTGGTCGTTCTGCTTGATGGAAATGTGTTGAATGCACTCGAAATCCATGATCTTCTTCTTGATTCATCGGCGGAGAAAAGAGCGGTGGTAGAGCTGAAAGACGGCGCGAGAAAAGTCGAAAAAGATTTTTATCTCTCGCTTTATCGTGACCTGGCGGTGAGAATGCGTAACGACTGGTTCACGAACCGTTATCCGCGCTGGCATCCACTGTCCACCTCCGTGATGAATGCCGTGGAGTGGAGCGACAGTCTGTCCCGCGATAATGTGATGTTCAAGCATTCGACATCGCGGGCAGATGATCTTTACTGGCCGCTCAATCAGGTTCGTCTCAGCCTTTATACACTGAAAGACAATAGTTTTCTGGTTGTCATGAGGACCTTTACACCGGATTTTTCAAACTTTCTGATAGAACTTGGCAGTCAGCCTCCAGTATACTCACAGTCTGTATCATTTGTCTGGAGCCTTCACAATGGTGAAAACTCCGTTCAGGTGCAGTCTGTTAATAGCAGAGGAGTGACCGGTAGTCCATCACGTATCGTAATCTGTCTGAACAAGAGCGCTTCCGCTGGAGAATAAATCCGGCAGGTGCCGTTAAAGGAATCTAAAATAATTATCCGAAATGATTTGAAAATGCGAACCCTGAAGCTTTTTTTCTCGACACGCCCTTTTATGTCATTGCTTTTTTTAGCCCTTGCCGTCCGGCTCCTGGCTTTCGCTGTCCATATGCCGGACCTTGAGCGCCCGCTGATCAAGGATTCTTATGTCTATCATACTATGGCAATCGGTTTGATCGCGGGAGAGGGTATCAGGGATGAAGGCCAACTCAGCGCGGTGGCGCAACCTTTGTATCCATTGTTCCTGGCTTCAGTCTATTCAATCAGCGATAACAGCCGGACCGCTGTTATTATTATTCAGATGTTGCTGAGCGCTTTGACGGTGCTGATTATTGCCGCCATGACACGAGAGCTGGCAGGAGAGCGCAGCTCGGTTGCGGCAGGGGTGATCGCCTCATTGTACTGGCCGTTGGCAATGGCGGCTACGCATATACTGACCGAAACGCTGTTCATTTTTCTGCTCGCCGGTGCGGCTTACAGTTTTATGCTTTTCCAGCGGCGCGGCAGGCTTTCTCTGGCGATTCTCTCCGGTTTTCTGCTCGGTCTCTCCTGTCTGACAAGAGCAGTTACGCTTTATATGGCTTTTCTGGCCGCGGTTTTGATTTTGTTGGCTGCCTGGAAGAGAAAGAAAAGGTCTCTGGTCCTGGCGGCGCTGCTTTTCATCTTGTCTTTCTGCCTGGTGATGACACCCTGGACGGTGCGTAACTGGAATGTTTTTAAAGCTTTCGCTCCAGGTGGAACTAACAGCGGCATGGTTCTTTACACGGGTAATTTCCCTCCTGGAGGGCGCGGTTTCGGGATGAACCTGAGAGCACGGGACCTTCAGGCCGGAAAGGAATATATCCTCGAATTGCCGGAGATCGAGCGTGACCGTGCTCTCCGTGAGCTGGCCCTGCAAAAGATGCGTGAGAACCCCGTTGAGGTGGCGAGGATTGTCGCGTTGAAAGCGCTCTTCTTCTGGGCGCCGGCGGATTGGGAAATTTTAGGGCATGGGGAGGGTGTTTTAAATCCCTGGTTTGTCTGGCTGATGCTTTTCGTGTTTATCTGGGCAGTCTGGAGCGACAGGCGGAAAGAATATTTGGTTCCTGTGTTCATAACCGTTTATTTTTATCTGATCAGCCTCGCCACCTATGGTTCACCCCGTTTGCGACTGCCGGTGGAGCCGTTCCTGATGATTCTCGCCGCTGAGGGCTGGTGTAAGCTGGATGAAACTCTCCTTGGAAATACGAGACGTCTTGTTTTCCTTCTTGCAATGATTATTACGGTTTCGGCTGGATATTACTGGAGTTTCGAGATCAAGGAATACATGGCATTGATGTTAAGCAAGGCTGGTATCTGGTGACAGTGCTGTTATAGTGAACCAAAGATCAAACGGAGGAAGCGGGTGATCAGAACGGCGATCCTGAGCGAAAACGAACTTAACCAGATTCATGAGGCTACTCTTCGGGTCCTTGCAAAAACAGGCCTTAAACTTGAGCACCAGAAAATAAGGGAGATTCTGTTCGCCAGGGGAGCCAGGCCTGGCCGTGATAATGAGACTGTGTGTCTGCCGCCGTCCATGGTGAAAGAATATCTGGCCCTTGCGCCGTCGACAGCGAGGTTTTGCGGCCGTGGGGCGCGCAGTTGGGAAACAGGTCCGGGCCGTCCTTCCGTTTTCTGGACAGCGGCGGCGATGAACCTGTTTGACCGTCAGGGCAAACATGAATTTGACCGGGCAGAACTGGCTCGACTGAGCAGGCTGGTCCAGGGACTGGATAATCTGGATGGCGTGGTTGGTGTCAGTGTGAAAGATGTGCCCCCGAAGTTCAGGGATGTCGCCGGATTCAGGACAATGCTGGAAAACACTCTCAAGCATGTCCGGGTTCTTTCGTTCTCTCCCGAGGGTACAGCATTAATAGTTGAAATGGCGCGTGTGGCGCTGGGATCGGAAAGCCTGGCCGCAAGGCCGATATTCAGTCTTGGATTCACCGCGCACGGACCATTGCGCTGGACAAACCTGGCGCTGGATGTCTATTATCGCAGCGCCGGCAACGGCATCCCGGTGATGGTAAACGGAGAGCCGATGGCTGGAGGCACGGCTCCGGTTACCCTGGCCGGAGCGGTGACTGTCGGCAACGCGGAGATATTGGGCGGAATAGTGGTCAATCAGGCGCTCGAACCCGGACGGCCTTGCATTCATAACCTGGGATTCGCCCATATCATGGATATGCGCACCGGCACCGCCGTAACCGGCGCACCGGAGAACTGCCTTCTGGCTGCGGCTGGCGCACAGCTTGCGGCCTATTACAATCTACCCTCCGCCTCATGGGCCAGTTCGGATTCCATGCTGGCCGACAGCCAGAGCGCGGTGGAAAAGTGCATGTCCCTTCTAACTCATTCCCTGGCTGGAGTAGGGCTTGTCTGGGGTGTTGGCACCCTGGAGAGCGAACTATGTATAAGTTACGCACAATGCGTGATCGATAACGAGATAATCGGCCAGGTCAAGAGGTTCGTGCGCGGGATAGAAGTCAATGCGGAAAGCCTGGCGGAAAATCTTATCGATGAGATCGGGCCGTGCGGCAGTTATCTTGCCAGCGAACATACGTTCTCCCATTTTCAGACGGAATTTTATGAAACAGGCGTTTTCTGCCGTGACCGTCGTGAGACATGGGAGTCCAAAGGTGGCCTGTCTCTTCAGGAAAAAGCTGAACGCGAGGCCGAACGGATAATTCAACAGACTGAAGTCCCCGGATTGACAGACGAACAGACGAGAGAACTGGACAAAATTGAGAAGCGGATTTTCAGAGAAGCCTGACAGGGATTCTTTGCTCTGAGTGTACTGCTTACTGGTCCAGTTTAGACGGTGCTGCGGGGAATGAATGTTCTTTTATCGGCGCGCCATAGGGATTGGATGTCAATCTTTCGGCCGTATGTTCAATTGATGACCAGAATCCGGGGGCATGTTAAGCTGGTTATTTGCAGTGATGTTTTAAAGTACGGAGCGCTGTGACGGAAAATGCATAGACTGAAAAATTGTTCTCAGGCCGATACGTTTTTTCTTTAACATCTGTTCCGTTCCTTTGTTAAGAAGAGAGTTATGACTCAGTTAATAAAGCAAGTCATCCGATCAGTGCTCCCTGATTCTATATTTAATTCCCTTTTAAACTTATATCGGTCTTTCAGGATCCATAGAGCACGTAAGGCGTTCGAAAGAGCCTCGATGGAGCCTGCACACCTGCCGGCCGAGATGCTTGATGAACTGCAGAGGATGTATCCTCCGCAATCAAAATATGGATACACTGCTGAAGTGACGGCTAAGAGAGGCATTTCAAGGGCTGAATACATTTTGAGAATTAGTGCCAAATATGGAATAGAATGTAGGCAATTTCTTGAGCTTGCCTGTGGAGACGGAATGGTCTGCGCAACCTTGAATAGAGACGACCGTCGTGCAACAGGTATTGATTTAAAGCTTTTCGATCTTGATCAGACGGCGCTTCATACCGGCGCGATATTCCTTCAGATGGATGCTGAAAGAATGTCGATAGCGGATAGCAGTATGGATTGTGTGTTTTCTTTCAACAGTTTCGAACATTTCATGAATCCAGAAAAGGTGCTGAGTGAGGCGATGAGAGTAATAAGGCCTGGTGGCATATTATATCTGGATTTCGGGCCTGTTTATTTTTCTCCCAGCGGGCTGCACGCTTATCGATCTATTACCGTACCATATTGCCAGATATTATTCTCCGAAGATACGATTCATAGTTATATTCTGAATAATGGATTAAGGCCCATAGATAATGAGTGCCTGAACCGTTATTCCATAGAGCAGTATCGCAATTTATGGGCAGTTTTTAATTCCGTTGCGGATACTTTGCTCTATAATGAGCGGATCGATATTTCCTATCTTGATCTTATCAGGACCTATGCTTCGTGTTTCAAGAACACGAAACACGACTTTGATAATTTTATAATTTCTTCAATTGAGATATTGTTGCAAAAGAAAAAGATCAGCTAAGCGGAACCGTTTCGAACCAAGAGATAGTTTTCTGCATTGTTCATCGAAAAAATTCTCTGAAGCGGGAAAGCGTAATAATTAATTAAGCTTTATCTTGAGATGTGTTGATTTGTTGGATCAAATCCCCCTGCGTCCCCTCCTGCCAAGCGGAGAGGAACAGCCTGCGCGTCAGGTTATCTGTAACTGCCTGTCATAGCGATTTTGAAGTCCCCCATAAAAAAGGGGAAACGGGAGAGGGTAATCATTTTTCGACTCGCTTCTTGTTTGTTGATGATTCAGGCAGTTAAAGAGATATATGCAAGTTGGGTGGGAAGACAGCAGATTTGGAGGCGTGATGCTGCGGGATAAAAAATTCTATTTTCTTCTTTTCCTCACTATTCTGTTCC
>CAYYNT010000037.1:36918-39707 GCA_964473155.1 uncultured Gemmatimonadales bacterium
GTGATGCTGCGGGATAAAAAATTCTATTTTCTTCTTTTCCTCACTATTCTGTTCCGGCTCCCGTCATTTCTGTTCCGGGGCGCACCTGGCGGGGATGAAGTCGCATATTTTGACCAGGCTCTTGAGCTGATGAACAGCGGACCGGATTGGAAGGGGATGGAATATATTCAGGCTGCTCCAAAACTTCTCTTTATCATAATCAACGCACCGGTAGTAAATTTTTTTTATAAAGTTACAGGGAATGCCGGTCTCAGCGTCGCAATCCTTCCGCTGCTATTATCCATAGCTGGACTGTTCGCGGTGTATGAGCTGGGCAGAAGGCTTTATGGAATCCGTGGAGCCTATTGGGCCGGGCTTGTCTATGCGGTTATGCCTTATCTGGTTTTGCAATCCAGCCTTATGCATGCGGAGCAGTACTATATAGTGTTTTATCTGTTCGGAGCGTTGATGCTGAACAGTTACCTGCGTAGCAGGAAAACAAGCGTTCTTATATTGACAATGAGCTGGTTTGCCGCTATCTGCAAGGTAAGACCTGAAGGAATTATCATTTTTTTTATCGCGCTCGTTTCGATAATCACGTGGAGCCTAAAAGAAAGGGAACATGAGCCGGGACGGAAAAACGAATGGCTCCGGACAGCATTTTTGTCTACAGCATGCCTGGTATTCATCAACCTGTTTTTTATGCTGATTGTCGAGTTCGATATTGTAAAAGTAGACGCTGGTAGCATTTCAAGCGCATATTCAGGAAAAATACTTGGTTCCCTTGCCCGACGGATCACTTCTCTTTTCAATATCGCTCTGCCGGGAGGACTGACAAACACCGGAAACAAGTTCGGCTATCTGATGGATAACTGGCAAGTGGTTTTTCTGGCTGGATTGGCTTGGAGCTATGATATCCTGAAAACGGTTTTCATTCTACCCACCCGAGTGGTTCCGCCTCTGATTCTCGTTTTTTGTGGAATGGCTCTGGCGGATAAGGAATCACGTGACCCGGATGTCCGTTTTACTGAGCGGTTTCTTCTGGCTTCGCTTCTGTTGATTCTTTTTTTCCCTGTCATTTACCTTTTGTCATTTTCCCGATATATGTACATTATCAGCCCGGTGGCGGTTTTTCTGGCGGCTCGTGGGCTTTCGTTCCTTGAAAGGCGATTCGCCAGTCCGGACGGGTTGCGTTGGAGATTGCTGACGCCGAGTACCATAATCACATGCATAATCATTTTGTATGTGAGCACTGGTTTCTATCTTTTGCAGGCTGGGGATTTTCTCAGGAGAGGAGCGGCGACCGTTTTTTCCAATGAGTATCAGGAGAATGGAAAAAGAAACACGGTTGAGTTGGTCAAATGGCTCGGTGAAAATTATAGCGGCAATCAGGTTGCTTTGATGGGTGAGGGTGAATGGTGGCACATGGTTGAGGGCATGAACACCCTGCGTTTCCCGTACCGGATGGGTAATGTGAATGGAATATGGAGAGTGTTGCCGGTTTCATCTGCTGCCGTGCTGGATACACTTAGGAATAACAGTCCCGCTTTGATGGTATTGGCCCGGAGTCAGTTTTTCCAGATAAGACGGGCGGGCTCCAAAAACTATTTCAACGAGTCCCTGTCCCGGAACCTTGCTTATTCGGATGATGGGCTGGAGTTGATGCGCCCGGCCGAGGAAAATGATCCGATCTTTATTTTCCAGGAGTTGTCTTCTTTCTGGGAAACAGATTCCATGCCTGATAGTTTCAAGTTGCTCCGGATAATCGCTGCACCCGAAGACCAGGATACAATTAAAGTCTTCGGGTGTGGTATTAAGGAATAAGAATCACTCAAGCTTAGGAAGTTTTCTGGAATAATGCACCAGATTGATTTGCCTTTTGTTTGCCCGTTAATCTTCGATCTCGCTGCGAATAAAAAACCTGGCTCATGTTTTTACGAGGCGACAATGAAATTGAATATCTTTGATTCAAGATATAAAGTTTTTGATAAACCGGTCTATATCACCAAGCCTGTGCTGCCGGACCTGGATAAGTTCACCAGTATGATAAAACCCATTTTCGATTCCGGAATATTGACCAACTCCGGACCGTTCTCGCTTCAACTCGAGAGCAGGCTGCGTGAATACCTCGGTGTGCAGGATTGTGCTTTATTCTGTAACGGAACGACCGCTCTTCAACTCGCAATATCGAGTTACCGGCTCAGCGGAGAAATCATAACCACGCCTTTCACGTTCCCGGCGACAATACACGTAATCGCGTGGAACCAGATCACTCCGGTGTTCTGCGATATCGATCCTGAAAGCTACAATATTGATGCCAGCCAGATTGAGCAGCTTATCACAACCAAAACAACGGCTATCCTTCCGGTTCATGCCTACGGCGTCCCATGCGATGTGCGCGCGATCGAACGTATAGCTCAACGGCATGGCTTGAAAGTGATTTACGATGCCGCTCCGGCGTTTGGAGTCAAGTATGGCGGCGTGCCTGTGGGGAACTACGGCGATACGAGCATGTTCAGTTTTCATGCGACCAAGCTGTTTACGACATTCGAGGGTGGGGCGCTGACCAGCAGTGATAAATATTTTATGGAACGGGTCCGTCTGCTGCGCAATTTCGGAATCGCCGGAGAGACTGAAATCATAAGCATGGGCATTAACGGCAAGATAAATGAGATCCAGTGCGTTTTCGGGTTGTCTATTCTTGAGCGGGTTCAGGAGGAGATAGCCAGACGAAAGAAACTGTATGGATTATATCTTGACCGGCTCGGTAAGATGCCTGGTATATACTTCCAGAAAATTGACCCTGAAGC
>CAYYNT010000037.1:39807-40968 GCA_964473155.1 uncultured Gemmatimonadales bacterium
GGCGAACTCGGGCTGGATAATGTTGATAAAGTAATTACTGTCATCGAGATTGCACACAAATCAAGAGCGAGAATAAAAAAGATGCTGGCCGGTGGCTGAATCTGCTGGTCCATCCTGATTTGTAATCCGGAAGGCTAAATTGAGATGGATATCAAGGAAAAAAGAGATGTGGTGATACTTGGGGCCGGGCTGGCAGGCCTTTCTCTGGGGTGGAATATAACCAGGCTTCCTGTTGCTGCAACTATTCTCGAAAAGGAAGCTCAGATCGGAGGGCTGTACCGGACCATTGAACAGGATGGTTTCAGGCTGGATCTGGGACCGCATAACATACATACGAGCAAAGAAGATATCCTTCGTTTTCTGATGGATAATTTAGGGGAAGACCTGCGTGAAATATCATACTGCGCAAACATATATTTCAACAGACAGTTCGTTGAGTATCCCCTAAAAGGGATCAGAGCGCTTAAGGTATTGAAAAAAAATCTTGTTCTGCCGGCTGTCTGGGATCTGTTCTTCGCGCGGCTGTGCATGTTCCTCAGAAACCCGAGCCGGGATGATTCTTTTGAGGACTGGATCAAGAACCGTTTCGGAAAGACACTGTACAACATTTATTTTGGTCCGTACGCTCAAAAGGCCTGGAAAATTCCAGCTTCGTCGATCAGCGCCTATGTAGCCGCCAAAAGAGTCCCGATAATCAGTTTGACAGACCTGGTCCGCAAAGTGTTCAACAGGCCGCCCAAGGCATTCCATGGTGAGGATGTTTCACAGGTTCGCAGTTTTTATCCACGCCTGGGCGCCGGTCAGGTTGCGGACCTGTTCGCATCCGGTTTTGTCTCCAACGGAGGAGGGATCAGGACCGGTGCAACTATAAAGGCGATAAGACATGATGACTGCCGGATTGTATCTGTAGTATACACGGTCGATGGTGCGGAAACAGAGTTACCTGTCGATTTCATGTTTTCAACCATCCCGCTCGACGAACTGGTCCGCTTTCTTGATCCAGCGCCGCCGCAGGCTGTCCTGGAGGCGGCGGAGTCGCTGGATTATTCGTCAGAAAGGTTGTTGTACATTACTGTCAATAAACCGGATGTTTTCAATGTGCCTCTTGTTTATTTTCAGGACCCGGGGATCGAGTTCAATCGGGTTTACGATATCCGCCGC
>CAYYNT010000038.1:0-40723 GCA_964473155.1 uncultured Gemmatimonadales bacterium
AACGCTCCCGACAATTCTTACGACCTGATTATTGCACAGGAAGTTTTCGAACACTTAAGGTACCCGATAGAGAGTATCAAAGTGTTGACAAGATTATTGAAGCCTGAGGGTTTTCTGTATTTTGATTATTGTGATTCGAAAGGATACGGATTAGATACTTCGCAAGCTGTTGATGAGCGAAAGGCAGTGTTGGATTTTGTTCGCTCAAACTATAAAATCGCTTCTGGCAAACTTGGAGATACGGTAATCGCAGTCCGTAATTGAGATTGAACATGGTGGCTAATTGAAACAGCACAGTCGGAATGATTCTTTCAAACAGCTCGATTTCTTCGGAACCGATACAGAATCAATGTCATCGGGAAAGGACCGAAATCAACCAGTTGAGCATGAGCCCCCGGTGAGCATCGTAATCCCCACCTGGAACGGCCGGGCGCTGCTGGAGCGTTTCCTGCCCTCTGTGCTGGCCGCTTTGAAAAGCTATCCTGGCGGCGGGGAGATCGTGGTGGTGGATGACGGTTCCGCGGACCGCAGCGGAGCGTTCCTGCGCGAGCGTTTTCCCCAGGTGCGCGCCGTGGAACTGGGGTTCAACCGGGGCTTCTCGGCCGCGGTCAACCGCGGAGTGCAGGAAACCCTTTACGAGACTGTTATCCTGCTGAACAACGATGTCGGCGCGGCGGAGGATTTTATCGCTCCGCTGGTCAGGCATTTTGTCGATAGCGCGGTTTTCGCGGTGGGGGCGAAAAGCCTGGACTGGGACCGGGAACGCTTCCATGACGGGGGCAAGCTGGGACGCTGGCGGCGCGGGTTCTGGCGGGTCTGGCGGAACTATGACCTTCCGGCGGGGACAAGCCCCGAGGGCCTGGAACTACCCAGTTTCTACACCCCCGGCGGTTTCGCCGCGTTTGACAGGAACAAGTGGGCCGAACTGGGCGGGCTGGACGAGCTTTTCCGTCCGTTCAACTGGGAGGACACCGATATCTGCTACCGGGCGCTCAAGCGCGGCTGGAAAGTGCTGTACGAGCCGTCCAGCGTAGTCTACCACCGCCCTAACACGACCATTTCCGGCGGGGCGTTCCGCCGCGGCTACGTGCGCTATATCTCGCGGCGCAACCGTATCTTCTTCCACTGGAAGAACCTGACCGACAGCCGCATGCTGACCGAACACATTCTATTCCTGGCCCTCTCGCTCCCCCTCAGCCTTCTGCGCCTGGATTTCCCGGCCGTGGGCGCGGTTTTCGGTGCGCTCGGCTCGCTCGGCAAGATACGCCAGCGCCGCCGGGAGGAACAAGCCGCCGCGGTCGTGACTGACCGCGAGCTGCAACGGAGGTTCGAAGCTTTTCCGGGAGATGCGAAAGTGGAAATCAGATAGATATACTACCTGATGGGATCTACAGCACCAGAACACCGCAGTGACGCAATCCGTAGCGGAAATAATGCTTGGGACTAAAAGGGAAAGCTACTGGACGATGGATAGCCACATCGAGGATTTGAGGCCTCTGGATCTGACTCTGGAAGATATTTTTAGGGGCTGCTTTAGCGACCTAAAAAGGCATCTTCTTCAGAATCCGGCTCTCTGGACTTTAGCTCCCCGTCTGTCGTCCAGATATGAATTTTATAATTTGAAAAACTCTTGTATTTATTCTTTAGTCGATTTGCCTCAAAAACTATGGATGTATCTGTCAAACCTATACCAGAAGTTAAATAATCCGATTTGAAACTTTCAAACAATGAAGTCAAATTCTTAATCTCCCCGTACGGAACAATCGTCCATGGTACTCCCGAATCAAGACTTTTTTTAAGCACCTCGAAAAAATTATTAGCAATGCGTATTTTGTCTGTGGAGTTTCTGACATCTGCAAGGTGATTGGCAAATTCATAAATGCAGGCTATAGGCAGAAAAAAACTATAATTCCTTTCAACCGCACGCTTGTATCGCTTTATTATTTCTTTAGCATCATTTGTATTCCAATAATTCGGAACTTTAAATATTTCAAGAAGATAACCTGTATCTAATACGATAAATATTTTTTCCATTAGAGGTTCTCAAGCCATTCAAGTGATTTTTTCTTATACTCTTCTTCAAATTGAGGTTTAAGATGGCTTTTTAGAATATCCTTGGTCACTAAATCTCCGAGATTGCCTTTCTCTAATAATTGTTCAAATCTTGGCAACTCGCTTAATGTTATCAGATTAAATGAGTCTAATCGACTATCCCAAATACACATTACAACTGCCTTCATCTGCTCTGGTTCTAAAGCATTTAGTGAAGCCGGATTATGAGTTGTGACCAATACATTTAAATTCTTCGATTTACAGCAAGACATAATTGCATCTGTTAAGATATTTACACGACTTGGATGTAACCCATTGTCGAATTCTTCAATAACAACACGAGAGTCGTCTGCAACTGTTTCCAACGCCGTTAGCACAGCGAGAGAACGCAATGTACCATCAGATAGCAGCTTAGCATCAGCCAAAAAGTTATTTGAGGGCTCTTTAAATCCAAATGTAACATCGTTTAATTTTGTTGTAACAAATTCTATATCTAAATAAGGTTCTTGTGGTACTTGTCTAATCCAATTAAGAATTTTGGAAATAGAATCTTTCTTATATGTACGATCATCCACCTTTATCGATTCATTAAGAGACATCTGTTTTTGCGCATTTTCTTTACGCGGTCGACGCAATCCTACCTGACTCAATCCTACCTTTGGAATAGATAAATCGTAAAGGACTGCAGATAAGTTTGATCCATCTTTTAGTAATACATTATTTCCAATTCTTTCATATTTGCGCATTAATTTGGGATTAGGATCAAAAATAAAAGACGATCTTAGATATCTCTTTATTCCTTCAACCACTGAAACACATTGGTCCAATTTGTTAATATTCTTACTTGCAAATTCACTATACCTTGATAGAGCTGACCGATCATTTGAAATTTCAATTACTGGTTTGTGACTACCTCTTGCAAAATTATTATATTGTATTTTAATATTTCCAGATGTTGAATTAGTCGTCTGCGATAGAGATTGAAAAATCATAGGACAGTTAATAAATGCCAACTTTTCTTCTGTTATTTTAGGATGTGGTTTTGTTTTTACTTTAACATAATATTCAAAAGGTTTGTTTTCTCCATCAAATTTTATAAATGCCGAAAACTTAAAAGCAAAAGTATCGCTTCCGTGCCTTGGGCAAGACTGTATACCTCCACGAACCTGCAATTCTCCTCCACCACCATTACCTATATCTGAAACTAAGTGCAATGGCCGCCCTTGGGCAATAAAGGAGAATAGTTCAACTGCTTCTATCAAATTACTTTTACCCGAACCGTTCGGACCAATAAGTACGGTAAGCGGTTGAAATAAGTCCAATGAGGCTTCTTTGAAGCCTTTGAAATTATAAAACGAATGCACAATACACTCTCTGAAAAAGAATAATTTTATCAACGACTAAATGTAATTGATCGGATTCATCAAAATCAACTAAAAAAGGCCCCGCTTTACAGCGAGGCCAGGGTTTTCACAAGGCTGTCCATCTGTTGTTTCGTGCGGCGCTCGGTGACCGCGGTCAGCAGGAGGCCGTCCCACCCAGGGTCCAGCGGCCCCAGGTCTATCCCGGCCAGGAATCCGCGCGCCAGGGCTTTCTCCACTATCTCGCGCGGCGGCCTGGGCGGCCGCAGGGCGAACTCGCGGAAAAACGGCTGCCCCGGGAATGCCAGGCTCCAACCTGGAATAGCGGCGAGCCGCTCCGCCAGGTAATGGGCTTTCTGCAGGCTCAGGTTCGCGGCTTCCTGCAAGCCCTGCTTGCCCACCAGGGTCAGGTAGATAGTGGCGGCCAGGGCCAGAAGCGCCTGGTTGGTGCAGATATTGGAGGTGGCCCGCTCGCGCTTGATATGCTGCTCGCGGGTCTGGAGGGTCAGCACGTAGCCGGGCCGCCCGGAGGTATCCTCGGTCATGCCCACAAGACGGCCGGGAAGCTGGCGCTTGTAAGCCTCGCGCGTGGCGAAAAACCCCAGATACGGGCCGCCGAAACTGAGCGGAGCGCCCAGGGGCTGGCCCTCGCCCACGGCTATATCCGCCCCGGCCTGGCCGGGCGAAGCAAGCAAAGCCAGGGACACCGGGTCGCAGACCACAACGGATACTGCTTCTTTGGCCTTGGCCCTGGCGCAGAGCGCGGCCGTGTCCTCGACCAGTCCCAGAAAATTGGGGCTTTGCACGATCAGGCACGCCGTGTTGTCATTCAGCATGGAATCGAGCGCGGCCATATCGGTGACGCCGTTCTTCGAGGGAACACGCTGCACCTCGCAGCGGCCGCCCGCGCTGCAGGTCTCCACCACGCGGCGGTAGGACGGGTTCACCGTGTCCGAGACAAGGATAACCGAGCGCTCCTCGTTCAGAGCGGCGGCCATCAGAGCGGCGTCCGCTGTCACCGAGCCGCCGTCGTACCCGCTGGCGTTGGCTATGTCCATGCCGGTCAGGCGGCAGACAAGGCTCTGGTACTCGTAGATCGCCTGAAGAGTGCCCTGGCTGACCTCGGCCTGGTAAGGCGTGTAGCAGGTGTACAGTTCCGAGCGGGAGAGCAGTTGCCATACCGCGGCCGGGATGTAATGGTCCCACGCACCGCCGCCCAGGAAACAGACCGTGGACGAGGGGTCGCAGTTGGCCGCGCCGATTTCATCCACCAGGGCCGCGGCCTCCATCTCGGTGAGCGGGGCAGGCAGGTCGGGCCTGCAGCGGGCCTGGACCTCGGCCGGGATCGAGCGGAACAGATCATCCAGCGATTCGAGGCCCAGACTGTCAAGCATTTTTTTTATATCCGCATCCGTGTGCGGCGTGTATCTCATTTTTCAGCGCTTTCCGGCCCTCAGCCGATCATGTCCTTGTATTCCTCTGGGGAAAGAAGGTCATCCGGGGCGTCCTTGAACCTGACCTTGATCATCCAGCCGTCGCCGTACGGGTCTCCGTTGACAGACTCCGGCTCATCGGCCAGCGTGTCGTTGATCTCCTCGATCGTCCCGGTGACCGGGCTGTAAAGATCGGCCACGGTCTTGACCGCCTCGATCGTTCCGAAACTCTCCATCGCCTCGACCTGGTCGCCCACCTCGGGCAATTCGACATAGACGATGTCACCAAGCTCGTTCTGGGCATAATCGGTGATCCCGATCACCGCGAGGTCGTCCTCCTCGAAACGGACCCATTCGTGTTCCTTGGTGTATTTCAAATCCTTCGGGATTTTCATCTTACAGTCCTCTTCCGAATTGTTAAAGTCAGCTTTAAGTCTTCCCGCGGTGTTCAGGCGCGAAACGAGTTGCTACAGGAGCGGAACTATATTTAAACAATAATCCTTTGTCAAGGGCAGATAAAGAGACAGCGGACAGAAAATTCAAAGCGCCGGCGCGAAAAACACGCCGGCGCTCTGCCGATTCAATCAGCGAAGAGTAACCTGTCCCGATACGACCGTTGTGGTTGACGCATCCGCCGTGCCCTTGAATCCCGGCTGCTTACCGCCGGCCGTGATCTCGAACACACCCGGCTCCGCCACCCGCACGCCGTTTTCGTTGATGATCATGAAAACCTCGGGAGACAGGCTGAACTCGCATACCGCGCTCTCCCCCGGAGCCAGGGCCACGCGCCTGAAACCGGCCAGGGCGCGCACCGGCACTGGCACGGAGGCTTCCAGGTCGGTCACGTATACCTGGACCACTTCCTCACCGGCAATGGAGCCGGTGTTTTTCACAGTCACGCTCACTTTGACCGAATCGCCGGAGACGATCTCCGTCGGCAGACTCAGGCCGCTGTACTCGAAAGTTGTGTAGCTCAGCCCGTGACCGAAAGGATAGAGCACCTCACCCGTGAAATAGCGGTAGGTGCGTCCCTGCATGTCGTAGTTCTCGAACGGCGGGAGCTGGTCCGTGGACTTGTAGAAAGTCACCGGCAGCCGTCCCGCCGGGTTGTAATCGCCGAATAGCACATCCGCCACGGCGCGTCCGCCCTCCTCGCCCGGATACCAGGCCTCGACAATGGCCGGGACTCTGCGGTCGGCGCTGTTGATCGACAGGGCGCTTCCGTTCATCAGCACCAGGACCACCGGCTTGCCGCTGGCGGCGGCTTTCTTCAGAAGCGCCTCCTGTGGGGCGGGGAGGTCAAGAGAGGTGCGGTCGCCGCCGGAGAACCCCGGTATCTCGACCGGCATCTCCTCACCCTCCAGGTTCGGGGAAAGCCCCAGGCAGAGCACGATCAGGTCGGACTGTTTGAGCAGCGGATCGATATCCGTCTGCACCGGCAGACACCACTCCAGCATCACGGTGGCATCGCCCCTGGCCCCAATCAGGTCCACCCGCAGATCGTGCACGCTGCCGGCCTCAAAATCGAGCTGGACAGTTTGATCGCCGCCACTGGCGCTGTCGCACTGCATCAGAGTGGCGCCATCCAGGTTGAGCGCGAATTTCTGACCGCTCGAAAGCCGCAGGCCGTAGCGTCCGGACAACGGGGCCTGGAGCCGTCCGGAGAAGCGGGCCGAGTACACCTGTCCCTCAAGCTGCGGCACGCGCGGCCAGCGATAGCGGTGATACTGGAAACCGACAAAAGGCTCATCGCTTGCCGCCACCGGTTCGCCGCTGATAGTCTCACCCGCGAACTGCTCCAGCTTCAGTCTTCCGTTCCAGCCCTCCGGGGGCAGGAAAGCTCCGGACGGCACTGACTCGAAATTCTCGAAATTTTCGGCGATTGCGCAGCCGGTGCGGTAGGTGACCTCGGCATCCTGCGGCAGCCTGGCCCGGATACCGTCCAGCACCGTGGTATAAACGGAGGGGAAACCGTTGTAATTGCCCATCAGGCAGTCCAAAGACACAGCCTGCGGACCCAGAACAGCCACTTTCTTATAACGGTTGCGGTCCAGAGGCAGAAGGCCGCGCTCGTTCTTGAGCAGAACGATTGACTTGCGCGCCGCTTCGAGGGCCACCTGGCGGTTCTCCGCGCAATCGTTGACCGAATAAGGGATCGATGCGTACGGGACCAGGCTGTCCGGATCGAACATGCCCAGGGTGAAACGGGCCAGGAACAGACGCTTGACCGCGGCATCTATCTCCGCCTCAGTGACCAGCTTCTTCTGCACAGCCTCGGCCAGGGCGCTCTGGAACGCCTCTCCGCAGTTCAGATCGCATCCGGCCTTCACGGCCAGCGCGGCAGCCTCGGCCTGGGTGGCGGCTACGGCGTGGCCCTTGTATATATCCTGGATTGCCCAGCAGTCGCTGACCACGTAGCCTTTGAATCCCCAGTCGCCGCGCAGAATGTCGGTCAGAAGGGTCGGGCTGGCGCAGCATGGCTGTCCGCGGAACCGGTTATAGGCTCCCATGATGCTCCAGGCGCCGCCCTCGACTATGGTGGCGCGGAAAGCCGGGAGGTAGGTTTCCAGGAAATCGCGGTCGCCCACCACGGCGTCGAAACTATGACGGTCCGGTTCAGGACCGCTGTGCACTGCGTAATGCTTGGGAGTAGCGACTGTTTTCAGATATTTTGGATTATCCCCTTGCATGCCCCGGACAAACTGCACACCCAGGCGCGAGGTCAGATAAGGATCCTCGCCGTAAGTCTCCATGCCGCGGCCCCAGCGCGGATCGCGAAAAATGTTGATATTCGGTGACCAGAAAGTCAGGCCGGTGTAGATGCGGTGGTCACCCCGGCGCTGGGCCTCATGGTATTTCGCCCGCCCCTCGTCCGAAACGGCCGTGGCCATGCGGAAATGGAAATCCTGGTCCCAGGCTGCGGCCAAACCGATCGCCTGCGGGAAGACCGTGGCGATCCCGTTTCGCGCAACTCCGTGCAGGGCTTCGTTCCACCAGTTGTAAGACGGGATGCCCAGACGATCCACGGCGGGAGCATCATGGCCCATCTGCGATATCTTTTCATCCAGAGTCATCCGGGCGACCAGATCATCAACCCGCTGGGCAATGGGAAGTTTGACATCGAGATATGGATCAGGGCTCTTTCCACGCGAGCAGGAGCCGGTTGCCAGCACGAGGACGCACAGAAGCAGACCGGCAGTCAGATACTTGACGACAAAGAGCGGCATCTCGACCAAACCTCCGTATAGTTGTTGAAATGAATCTGGAGCGGTTATTAGTTCAGCCCGCGGAACGATTCTAACGAGTTCCGCGGCCTCTTACAAGTATTTCAATACCTGAATGTCCCGGCAAAATAACGGGGAGCAGTTTTTGTCTGTAAAGAACAGAATTGTTGCTGTTTTAAATACAGGGTCTTATTTTTCTCATAATTCACTAATGCTGACAGCATTTAGTCAGTCTGAAGGAACAACCGCAATTCTCCGGAGCGCCGGATGCCTATCGATATCAAAGCCATTCTCAAAAATATGAGCCTCGAACAGAAAACCGGCCAGATGGTCTGGTGCCCGTTCTATGGTTTTCATGCCTCCCACAAGGACCTTCAGGCCGCACGGGGCGAGGAGATGGCGCGGACAGGAGCGCTCGGGGGGATGCTGTTCAAGAGCGGCGAGCTGTATGAAACCGCAACCCGCATTCAGAAAATCCAGCAAGGCCTGGAGCTGCCGTTAGCCGTTGCGGCCGAGGTGGAAAACGGACTCGGTTCGCTTCTCTCCCGCGGGACTCATTTTCCCAGCAACATGGCTTTCGGGGCCACCCGCAGCGGCGAATTCGCTTTCCTGGCCGGTAAAATCACGGCCGAGGAATGCCGGGCTGTAGGTATCAACACAATTATAGGCCCCACCTGCTCTCGGGTTGGCGCGGCCATTCCAGAGGGCCTTCCGCGGGTGGAATCCTACGGCGAAAAGCTGCACCTGGTGACCCGTCTTTCCACGGCCTTCATGAAAGGCGTGCACAATGGCGGAGCGGTGGCGGCGCCGCGCTATTTCCCGGGGGCGGAGGTGATCTTCAAGGGCGAGTTCACCGGGAGCCGCTGGCTCTACCACCTTCGCAAGCTGCTGGTGGACACGGAGCTTGGAGTGTTCGAGCTTCTTTCCGAGGCCGGGCTGGCCGCGCTGATCGTAGACTGGCGCGAGATGCCGGACCTGATCTCCGGCAAAAGCGTCCCGGCAATCACGGACCGGAACCTGGTGGATGTTTTCCTGCGCGAGGTGCTGGGCTTCAAGGGCGTCGCCATGACTCCCGACCTGTCCGAGCGTCACATGGCGCACCTGCTGGAGCCCGAAAGCCTGATCGCCATGATCAACGCCGGGGTGGATGTGCTGGCCGGAGTCCCCGATCCGGAAAAAGTCTGCCGTACCCTTCTGGACGCGATATACCGCGAGCGCATCCCGATCACGCGCGTGGAGCAGGCGGCGGAGAGGGTCCTGACCCTCCGTCACCGCCTCAAGAAAAACACGCGGCCGATTTCGATCCCCGAGGAAATAGACCGCCGGGTGGCCAGCCCGGCCAATCTGGAGGTGGCCGACCGGGTGGCCGAGGATTCGATAACTCTCCTGCGTGACCGCAAGCATATCCTCCCTCTGGACCCGGCGTTGCGGCGCTCGCTCCTGAACCTGACTTTCAGCGCCAGGTTCGAGCCTGATCTTGAAAAAGACCTCCACGACTGTCTGGGCAAAGCCTTCGAGCGGGTCAGCAGCCGTCAGATCGACAGCCGGGTGGAGGCCGCCAGGCTGGATGAGGCCTGGATGGAGGCTCAGGCGGCCGAGGTCATCCTCTGCTGCATGTTCACCAACCAGGGGCCAGAATACTCGGCCCACGGTTTCAGCACGATCCAGGTCGATTTCATCCGCCGCCTGATCGATATCGGCAAACCGCTGATCATGGCCTCTTTCGGCGATCCACGCGCAATCTGCCTTTTCCCGGAAGTCGATTGCTACCTCTGCCTGTATTCCTCCTGCCGCGCCAGCCAGAGCGCCCTGATCAACGACCTGTTCGGCAAGCTGGTCATGCCGGTCAAAGGCAAGCTGCCCATAACCCTGGATCGCAGCCTGCCCTACGGTTTCGGCCTGGACCTGGCTTGACAGTCCGCTCACGGGGCTGACCGTCCAAATCCGTCAGCCCCGCGGCAATCAAGCATCAACTCTCTCTGTCCTCTCATGCCTCTCCTCTGGACAAGCCCTTTCCGTTTCCGTATGATTACCAGAGAAAGGAGGCCAGACATGGAAAAACAGGCCAGAGTGAAATGGGTCGAGGGTCTTCAGTTCGTTGCCAATCCGCCCTCCAACCATGCGATACTTATGGATGGCGCAGGGCCGGGAGGAGGAGCGGACAGCGCCGTGCACCCCAAGGAACTGCTCCTTTGCGCCCTGGCCGGCTGCACCGGTATGGATGTAATCTCCATCCTGAAAAAAATGAAAGTGGAGACGTCTTCCTTTGAGATTCTTGTCAGCGCGGACGAGGCGGAGGACCACCCGAAATACTACCGGAGCCTTAAAGTGACTTTCATCCTGCGCGGCGGCGACATCCCTGAAGACAAGGTCAGAAAGGCGGTTGAACTGAGCAGCGGAAAATACTGCGGCGTCATGGCGACTCTGCGGAACCCGGTGAAAGTGTCCACAGAGATAAAGATAGAAAACTGCTGATTCTTACAGTTCGTGGATCGAGCGTGTCATTTCGAGCGTATCCAGGCCGATCACCACGCTTACCAGCCGGCCGCCGGGAAGCTGGCCCGGCTGGACACAGACAGTCGGACCGAATTCCGCGCGCCAGCAGCCTCCGGCAAAAGGCGACTCGTGGATATGGCCGTGAAGCGAAAGCCGGGGCTGTCTTTTCCGGAGAAATTCGAGCACCGAGTTTGACCCGGCGTCCGCTCCCGAATCGAGAATCCCCAGACCGAGACCCTTCGGCGGCTGGTGCAGGACATAGACTGAACGCGATGGATCAGGGGATTGAGGGAGACGGTCAAGGTGGGCGGCCAGGTCCGGCAGTTCGCGGCAGAAAGCGGCCCAGTCGGGTCTCTCCTGGATTCCGCTCTTATCCGAAAGGAGCGGAGCGCGATTTATGGAGGGAGCCGTCGATTCCGGGCCATCGCGGCGGCAACGGTCTTTCAGGGCGAAAGGCGCGTCAGTTGTCATGGCCGAACCGGTGAAAGTCCAGCCGTCCAGTTCCGTGGAGGCGTCCAGAAGGCTGCGGCCGCTGCCCGATTCCGCCATGACCTCGTTGAAATACTCATCCAGCCCGGCCAGGTCCATATTTCCGAGGGTGGACAGAAAAAAGAGGCCCTTATCAGCCAGCGAATTGAGATATTCCCTGAACCAGCCCTGAAGGAACTGTTTCTGTACGGCAAACAGGTCCGGCCCCAGCGGGTAAAGGTCTCCGCCGTTTACTATAGCACGCGCCCCGCAATCCAAAGCAATCTCAGCGGCTTTTTCATAGGCGGCCCGGCGGCCGTGAAGATCGGTTACGTAGAGTATTGTCAAAAATAATCCTTGTCCGGGGTTCTCATCGAGTAAAGAATTTAATCCTGGGGTCCGGTTGCGGCAAGCCGTGCGCGTTGCACAAAAACTAAATCCCGGTGCATCGCGGGTCGATATTCAGGTTGTACGCCCTGACCGGCTCATGCACTCTATACTTGCACAATCTTTCCGGATTCGCGATAATGTAAAGAGCGCCTGAACTGGATTGTGGCTTGTTTTTTTTCATGGGGAGCGGTTTGATGGCAGTAGTCGGCGAACTTGAGGGATTGATCCGCAATCATGACCTTCTGATCTCGCGTGGTTCCATTGTGGATGCCGCCAAGGTCAAGGCCCTGATCTCGGAATACATGTCAAGGAACGACATAATCACACGTTTTTACAAACCGATCCGGGAGAAACTGGAAGAGCTTTTGTTCTGCGCTGAAAACAATTTCGAGAAATTTCAGGAAGTATTGAACTACAAGCAGATCACGCAGCTCGAATTCTATTATCCGGAATTCTTCAAGGAGTTTTCGCGCGACCTCAACGAATCCGCGCAGGGGCGGATAGCGGCGGGGGTCCAGTTTTACGCCGGCCTGCTCGCCGCCTCCAGTCTGCATGCGGATCGCCGCATCCTGCTGCGCACCATCGACCATTTCCTTAGCAAACGTGAATATAATAAGGTTCAGCGTATCTTCGAGCGCCTTGATGAGACTATCCGGACTATCTCGGACATGGGCGCCGAAACGGGAGCCGAAAAACATTATGACCTGATCTCGGACCCGGATGTGGCGAAAGAGATAGGTAAGCTTCTGTTCACGGCCTATTCGGAGGAAACATCGCGTCTCGAGGGACCCAATCCAGGGTTTTCCTTCGCCCGCAACGCGTTCATGCTGGCCGACATCATGAGCGCTTATCTGCCGGAATACGAGCTGATAACAGATTCCAGTCTGGTCAGCGCGGCAGTCCTGTACTTCAAGGAACTGGCCCGCCGTTCCGATCTCGACAACACTGCCGATCTGGTCAGGTTTATCGAGCAGTTCCGCAAGAATCCGGCTACCGAAAGATTCAGGCGGGACAATCCGGAGTTGTTTTCCAACTACTTCAACAGCCAGGATGTCCGCGATCTTCTGAACGATCTGGTGCGCAACCTTCTGGGTAAAACCCGCTTTGATGAGGCGCGCAATATTGCTTCCGCTCTGAATGGGATTATTTCTTTTGATTCGATCTTCCTTGATCACATTAATTCGCTCAAGGAAAACCGCTTCTACGTCCAGGCGATCGAGATGGCGGAAAAGATGCAGATGAAGGACATGCTGACTGATGACTTGAAAATCGAAGCGCTGCGCACGCTGATGAGCGATTACATTGAAAGCCCGCTCAAGAGCAACCTCAAACGCCTGAGGAATTATTGTGCGCGTTACGGAGTAAACGGCCAGAGTTTTCCAGCCATCGCGACTCAACTGCGCGAACAACTGGAACAGGTCGAGCGGGCCAATCCCGATCTGGTCACGGACATTAACCAGCTCTATCATGTTTTTAAAATTCAGCGTACCATGCGCGAGCATGGACAGATTGCATTACTAAAACTATTCGAGCCGATCATATTTTTCTTCACCTGGATTTTCAAAATCTTCCTGCGCATTGTCACCGGCAGCTCGGGAGCAGTGCAACCCTCCAAGACAACCCGCCGCTGAGAGTTGACTCCTCCGCCGAATTAAGCTATCCCTGCTTACAAAATCACGGCTTCTGGAACGGGTCCGGGCGGGTGAAATCCGGACAGTAGTTTTCCCGGCTCTCCAGGGCCTGCACCCAGCCGTTTTCAAAACCGTATTCGTCCAGAAGCGCCACGGCTTCGTCGTATTCACGCCGCGTGACAGGGCGGTCAAGGTCCGGCGCCCCGGCGGCTTTCAGCGCGGGCCAGTACTGCGACATCAGACTCAGGTGCACATACCGTGAAACTTCCAGGGCCAGGAATTCCAGCACCTGACGTGTCCCGGCCAGTCCCGCTGGCAGTATCAGATGCCGCACGATAAGACCGCGGATGGCGACGCCTCTTTCATCCAGTTCCAGCAGCCCCGCCTGACGAAACATCTCGGCGACAGCCGCCCGGTTTATCTCCACATAATCGCGGCTGTCGGTCAGTTCTGCGGCGTCCCGGTCACTCCCGAATTTCATGTCCGGCAGGTAAATGTCCACCACGCCATCAAGCAGGGCAAGCGTTTCCGGGGTCTCGTAACCGCCGCTGTTCCAGACCACCGGCAACACGCAGCCTCTCTTGCCTGCCAGTTCCAGGGCATATAGAATCGCCGGAAGATACGGAGTGGCTGTCACCAGGTTCAGGTTGTGGCAGCCGGATTCCTGAAGACTCAAAAACCTTTGGGCCAGTTGATCAGCATCCAGAAATTGCACCCCTGAATTCTCCATCTCAGCCAGGGACAGGTGGGAAATCTGATAGTTCTGGCAAAACCGGCAGCGAAGGCTGCATCCGGCGAAAAACACCGTCCCCGACCCGCCCGTGCCGACAAGCGGCGGCTCCTCGCCGAAATGAGGCACCGCGCTGGATACAGCCGCAAGATGCGGAGCGCCAGCGCCGCAGGCCCCGCCGATGCCCGAGGGACGGTCCGCCCGGCAGTTCCGCGGACAGAGACCGCAGCGTTCCGCAATTGCCAGCGCCCGTTCCGCCCGCCGCGCAAGCTCGCCGTCCGCCGCCAGGCTTATCCAACCCGGACCGGGCCGCCCGCCGATGTGCTCGAAGCCGTTCATCCGGTTACATCTCCGCTTGCCACTCGAACCGGCGCAATCCAGAAATCATTTTCCGCCTGAGCCGGCCGTTGCAGCCCTGAAACTCGTATCCACGGCCACGGCCTCGATTTCGACCAGCGCGCCGCGCGCCAGTCCGGCCACGGCCACGGTCGAGCGGGCCGGCTTTTTCGAAGGGAAAAACTTCACGTATTCCTCGTTCATCGCCTGGAAATCATCAATATCAGCCAGAAACACCGCTGTCTTGACCACGTGGTCCATCCCTGCGCCGTTATCCACCAGTATCTGCCTGATATTTTCGAGCGCCCGCCGGACCTGGGAGCGGAAATCGGCCTCCAGCTTGCCGTCGGTAGGATTCGCGCCGATCTGGCCTGATACGAAGATCAATCCCTGCGCCTTGACCGCCGGAGAAAAAGGCAGGGCAGGGTTCTCCGCCGCCAGCGCCATATTAAAGCTTAAAGTCAGACAGAAGGCTGCAAATGCAACTGCCGCAAATGAAGGAGAGAATCTCACTTTATCCTCCCGTATGCATTGAAAAAAGAATAGGATACTTCCGTTTCTGAGTATTTCTGTGTCACAGTATCTCATCAATGTATACGCGCCGTCCCTCGCGGGCGCTGATAACCGCGGCTAACACCGGGGCCAGGCTGCGAAGTCCCTCCTCGCCGTTCACGATCGGTTCGCGGTCCTCGCGCACCGCGCACTGGAAGTCTTTCAGCTCGAACGCCAGGCTGTCCTGCGGCTCGAAATCGATCCAGTGGTAGTTTTCATCCACGTGACCGAGCTTGTCCAGGCGCTCAATCCGCCCGTCGTCCATCCAGTACATGTAGCGCAGAAGGCCCTCGCTGCCGTGCCAGATGCTGTAGCAGTCGTTGTGGATATAGCTTGAGACCAGCACGCCGGTGGCCCCGGACTCGAATTCAAGGATGGTGGCGCTCAGGTCAGGATTATCCATGTCTAACATCACATTCTCGAAATGGGCGCTGACGCTGACCACTTCCCCGAGGGCCGCGCGCATGGCGTCCACGAGATGTATCCCCATCTGGATCAGCGACTGGCCCGGGCAGGTGGCCTGGCTCCAGCGCCAGTCTCCCGGATGGAGGTTGAACGCGTTGCTCGACCCGAAATGCGCCTCCACTGAAAGCGGCTGCCCGATCCGTCCGGACTGTATCAGCTCGCGAATCTTCGTGTGCGAGCCGGAGAACCGCGTGCTGTGGCCCACGCAGAGCTTGACGGAGTTATCGCGGCAGGCGGCTATCAGGGCCTCGCTCTCGCGGATGCTGTTTGTGATGGGTTTATCCACGAAAACATGCCTGCCGCGCACCGCGGCCTCGTATCCCTGCTCCAGGTGGTTGTGGTTGGGCGTGGCGATAATCACCGCCTCGACATCTTCCCGCTCCAGCATCCCGTTGTAGCTTTCACAGGCAACGCAACCGAACTCGGCGGCGAATTTTTCGCGCGAGGCCGCTGTCCGGCTGTAACATGCCGTCACTTTGATGCTGCCGTTTTTTGTACCGCTGAGAGCCAGTTTTTTCCCAAAATTCAGGCCGGCCAGTCCGACGCGCAAAGGTTCCATTGTACGATCCTTTCATTCCGCGGTATAATTGTGTCCGGCGTGCAGTATGACGATCCGGCGTTGCATTGCTGATATAATAGCCGCCACGCCGCCTGAGGGGCAAGTGTTATCTCCGGAGGGTCCAACGGACCTGTAAAGATCGCCGCAATCCGGACAATACACACCTCGCGGACATGAATGCGGCCAGTGTTGATTATCCGGTCCGGGGCGTTTAAATTAATTATAATTGCCCGGCAGTAGGAGAAAGAAAGATGGAAGACCGGATGGACCAGTCTGCGCTGGAACCGCTTGTCCGAAAAAAACATATCGCTCTCGAAACTTTGGAGCGTTATACGGGCAGCGCGCCGGAACGGTTTCAGCCCTATATTCTCCTGACCAATTTCCAGCTTTACGCCGAACGTTTTGCCGCCGGGGATAGAAAATCCAGTCACCGGGGATCGGCGATGAGCGCGGTGCACGACCCGGCGGCGGGTATCAGTCTGGTCTGTTTCGGCATCGGCTCGCCCAACGCCGCGCTGATCGTGGACGTCCTGTCGGCGGTAGAGCCGAAAGCCATGCTTTTCCTGGGGATGTGCGGGGGGTTGAGCGAAAAGCACCGGGTGGGAGATTTTTTCCTTCCCACGGCGGCGATACGGGATGACGGGGCCAGCCACCATTATCTGCCCGAACGTGTCCCGGCTCTGCCCTATTTCCTGATCCAGCGCCATCTCAGCCTGGAGCTTGACCGTCGCGGCCTGACTTGCCGTCATGGTATAATTCACACCACCAGTTACCGTTTCTGGGAGTTCGACGGCGCTTTCCGCGAAACCCTGATAGCCGAGCGGGCCCGGGCGATCGACATGGAAACCGCCACCGTGTTCGCGGTCGGATTCGCGCTCGACCTCAAAGTCGGCGCTCTGCTGCTCATCAGCGACCTCCCGCTGACTGTCGAGGGGATCAAGACACGGAGGAGTTCGCGCGTGGTGTTCGACAAATTCACCGGCCTTCATCTGGAAACCGGCATCGAGACACTGATCAGGATGCAGCATAATAGCGGCTGACAAGCCGCCGATAGATCCGAAATCTCACTGGGCGCCGTTCACGGAAAGAATCCGGCGTTCAAGCACACAACATCCCATGCCGCTGGACCACAAGGGACTCCACATGAAAAACATCACAGAGTTTTCGATTGTCCCCGCGCTGCCCGAAAAACTGCGCGTGCTGCGCGAGATCGCCGGCAATCTCTACTGGGCCTGGGATCAGGACCTGATCGAGCTTTTCCGCCGCATGGACCCGAACCTCTGGGAAGCGACCCGCCACAACCCATCCCTGATCCTGGATACAATCGATCAGACCACTCTGGACAAGCTGGCCGTGGATGATGGATTCCTGGACCACCTGAACTCGGCCCGGCAGCGCCTGAATGAATATCTGGGGGATACGCGGACCTGGTTCCAGAAAACGCACGGTGAGAAAAAGAATAAATGGACCGTGGCCTATTTCAGCGCCGAGTTCGGAATCACCGAATGCCTGCCGATCTATTCGGGTGGCCTGGGAGTATTGGCCGGCGACCATGTCAAGAGCGCCAGCGACCTGGGAGCGCCTCTGGTGGGCGTGGGGCTGATGTACCAGCACGGTTATTTCCGTCAGTACCTGAATATCGACGGGTACCAGCAGGAATCCTACTACGACAACGACCCCTACAAGCTTCCGGTCATGCCGGTAAACGACACTCAGGGCAAGCAGATCGTGATCTCCGTGCCGTTCCCCGGACGCAATGTCTGCGCCCGCCTCTGGAAAGCACAGGCCGGACGGGTCCCGCTGTACCTTCTCGACACCAATGTCCCCGATAACAGCCCCTCCGACAGGGCGATCACTTACCAGCTTTACGGCGGGGACAAGGAAATGCGCATTCAGCAGGAAATACTGATGGGTGTGGGCGGACTGATCGCGCTGGACGCCATGGGAATAGACCCGGAAGTCTGTCACATGAACGAGGGGCATGCCGCTTTCCTTGGCATCGAGCGTATCCGGCGGCTGACCACACGCGAGAAGCTCTCATTCGACGAGGCCCTGGCCGCGGTTCGGCCCGGTACGATTTTCACCACCCACACTCCGGTTCCGGCCGGGATCGACACTTTCGATCCGGCCATGGTGGATTATTATTTTGCGCCCCTTTATGGACAGCTCGGTCTGGACAAGCGCCGTTTTATGTCGCTGGGCCGCCGTAATCCGGACAATGATCTCGAACCTTTCAACATGGTCTACCTGGCTTTCCGCCTTTCCGGCTATTACAACGGAGTCAGCCGCCTTCATGGCGCGGTCAGCCGCAACATGTGGCAGAATGTCTGGAGCGGAGTGCCGCTGGAGGACGTGCCGATCACCTATGTCACCAACGGCGTGCATATACACTCCTGGCTGAGCCGTGATTTCGGTTCGCTGTACGACCGCTACCTGGGTCACCGCTGGCGCGAAAATCCCACCGACAAGGCGGTGTGGGAAAGGGTGGACCAGATACCGTCGGAGGAAATCTGGCGTACACATGAGCGCCGCCGCGAGCGGCTGGTGGCTTTCGCCCGAAAACGCCTGAAACGTCATCTCTCCGAACGCGGGGCATCGAGCCAGGAAATCGGTCTGGCGGACGAGGTCCTGGAGCCGGATGTCCTGACTATCGGCTTCGCCCGCCGTTTTGCCACATACAAGCGCGCCACCCTGCTGCTGAAAGATGTGGAACGGCTGAAACGCATCATGAACAACAAAGAGCGCCCGGTGCAGTTTATTTTCGCCGGCAAGGCGCATCCGCGGGACGAGGAGGGCAAGGCTTTCATCCGCCAGATCGTGCACTTCTCGAACGATCCCGAGGTGCGCCGCCGGATCGTGTTCCTCGAAAACTACGACCTGATAGTCTCCCGCTACATGGTCCAGGGAGTGGATGTCTGGCTGAACAATCCGCGCCGTCCGATGGAGGCCTCCGGCACCAGCGGCATGAAAGCCGTATACAATGGGGCGCTCAACCTGAGCACCCTGGATGGATGGTGGGATGAGGCCTACGAGGTTGAGCGCGACTCAGGCTGGGCTATCGGCAAAGGCGAGGAATACACCGACCTTGTCCTCCAGGATGAGATCGAGTCCAACGCCCTCTATAACCTTCTGGAAAACGAGGTGGTCCCGCAGTTCTACCAGCGGAGCGAAAACGGCTTGCCACGCCGCTGGATAGACAAAATGCGCGCCTCGATCTCCAAGCTTGGACCGCTGTTCAATACCAACCGCATGGTCCAGGAATACCTGGAGCGCTTCTACCTTCCCGCGGCGGCAAGCACGACCAACCTGAGCGCCGATGGATACGCCCGCGCCAGAGAAATGGCCGCCTGGGCCGGACGGGTCCGGGAAGCCTGGGGCGGGCTGCGGATCGAAAAAGTGGAGGCGGATGTCTCGCGGGAATACCTAGTCGGCTCTGAAATGACCGTGCGGGCAGAGATCAGGCTTGGTTCGCTCGCCCCTGAGGATGTCTCGGTGGAGGTTTATTACGGGCCGCTTAACCAGCGCCGTGAGATCACCAGCGCCGGAAAGGTGGTCATGGCCCACAAAAGCGCCAGCGGCGGCGTTCATAAGTTCGAGGGGCTGGTGCGCTGCTCACACAGCGGCCGGCACGGATTTACGCTGCGTGTTCTGCCCCGTCATGAGGAAATGGTGAATCCCTACGAACTCGGACTGATCTTATGGCAATAGTTCCGGAAATCAGTCCGAAAGACCTTGAAGTGCGCTCTCTGGGAACTCCACGTCTGGATTCCCCGCTCGGGTTGTCCTCATCTCCCGATGATGAGCTGCCGGATTATAAGACCGACGATATCCGTATCCCGCTGCAGGTGTTCCTGCCCCGAAGCGGGACCCGGCAGGATGAAGCATCCTTCGAGTGCGCCGGGCCGCGTCCGCGGATATTCTTCGATCCGCAGAACACCCGGGCGGCCATTGTCACCTGCGGCGGACTCTGTCCCGGGATCAACAATGTAGTCCAGTCGATATTCCTGGAGCTTTATTATCGCTATGGGGTCCGGCGGATACTCGGAGTGCGCTACGGCTACGCCGGTTTCGACATGTCCGCCGCGCAGACTCCGCTGGAGCTTACTCCCCAGCGGGTGGACGGCTTGCAGCACCACGGCGGCTCCTTCCTTGGCTCCTCCCGCGGTTCGGTCGACCCGGCGATAATCGTGGAATCCTGCCGGAGATGGAAAGTCAACCAGCTTTACGCCATCGGGGGGGACGGGACCCTGAAGGGGGCGCACGCCGTGGCCATGGAGGCCCAACGCCAGGGTTACGAGCTGGCGGTGATCGGAGTGCCCAAAACAATTGACAACGATATCCTTTACGTCTATAAGACTTTCGGGTTCGACACGGCGGTGCAGGCCGCCCGGGAGGTGCTCACGGCCGCGCACAACGAGGCCGAGGGCGCGCCGAACGGCGTGGGCCTGGTCAAGCTGATGGGCCGCGACAGCGGGTTCATCGCCTGCCACGCCACCCTGGCCAGCATGGTGGTCAATTTCTGCCTCATACCGGAAGCGCCCTTTGTCCTGGATGGCCCCGGCGGGCTGCTGGAGCTTCTGGAGAAGCGCCTGGCGCGCCGAGACCATGCAGTTATCGCCGTGGCCGAGGGGGCGGGACTCGACCTGGTGGAAAGCGGTGAAATCCTGCGCGACAAGAGCGGCAATATCGCCTACAGCCAGATGTCGAAAGATATCGGCGCGTTCCTGCGCGACAGGATAAAAGAGCATTTCAAAGGCCGCGGCCGCGAGGTGAATGTCAAGTATATCGACCCGAGCTACGTGATCCGCAGCGTTCCGGCGGAGGCGGGCGACGCGCTTTTCTGCAACGATCTGGGCCGCGCCGCGGTCCACGCCGCCATGGCCGGAAAAACCGATATGGTCGTGGGTCTGTGGCACAATGTTCTCACGCATGTCCCGTTAGCCGTGGTCACCCGCGGCAAGAAAAAAGTCCCGCTGGAAAGCAGCCTCTGGAACAGCGTGCTCTCGGCCACCGGCCAGCCGGGGAAAATCGGGGCTGAAACGAGATGAGCGCCCCGCGCCGCACCGGAATCATGTGCACCCTGGGGCCGTCCTGCCTTGACCGCCGGGTTCTGAGCGCCATGCTGGAAACCGGTATGGACGGCGCGCGGGTGAATTTCTCGCACCTTTCCCCCGGCGAATCGGAACGTCTTATCCTTCCATTTAAAGAAGCAGCCGCGGAATCCGGGCGAAAAGTCCGTCTTCTGGGTGACCTTCAGGGCCCCCGCCCGCGAACCTCTATCGCCCCCGAGGACGGAGTGTTTCTGAAAACTGGCTGCGAGACAACCCTTTGCGCCGGATCCGAGCCGCTCCGGGCGGATAGGATCACTATCGACTGCCAAGAACTGATCCAAGCGCTGTCTCCGGGCGCTCGCGTGCTGATGAACGACGGGGCGGTGGAGCTGGCAGTGCTGGAAAAAGCCGCTGAGGGCGCGCGCTGCAAAGTGATTCGCGGCGGGGTCCTCGAAGGCCGCAAGGGAGTCAATGCGCCGGGTGTTGCACTGGATCTACCCCCGCTCATGGACAAGGACCGCGCCGACCTGGACTGCATGGCCGCCGCCGGTTTCGACAGCGTGGCGCTCTCGTTCGTGCGGGACGCCGGATCGGTTCGGGCGGTGCGCGATTACCTGAACTCACGAAAGTACAGGTTGCATCTGGTAGCCAAAATCGAGCGCGCCGAGGCCCTGGACAATCTGGAGGAAATACTGGATGCAGCCGGCAGCGTCCTGGTGGCGCGCGGCGACCTGGGGGTGGAGATCGGGCTGGAGCATGTGCCCGCGGCCCAGAAACGGGTGCTCAAGCTGGCCGCCGCGCTGGGCAGGGAGTCGATCACCTCGACCCAGATACTGGAGTCCATGCGCGCGAACCCAGTGCCCACCCGAGCCGAGGTGAGCGACATCTACAACGCCGTCCTGGACGGCACGGGCTGGCTGCTGTTCACCGGCGAGACCGCGCGAGGGAAATACCCTGTGGAAGTGGTGCGCACCGCGGCGGAAGTGGCAAAAGAGGCGGAGAAAACTTTATTGTGATTCAGTACAAATCCTTATTCTTTTCTTTCTGACTTTCTCTGCCGCATTGCTGCCGAATGTCTGAAATTCTACCTCTGTAATCCTGCCGTCATATTCAGACAGCATCTCTGTTGACTGTCCGGTTGCGGCGGTCTATTTTTATTCCCATGTAACAGAAAGAATCGGTTGCCGGGTAGCGAACATTACATCCCCGGCGGCGTTAAACACTCAGGGAGAAACAGAATGCCAATAGAAGGTTTTATCGACTACCAGCGCCGCGAGTACTGCAAGGACATCCGCTGCCCGGTGCAGTTGCTGCTGGACCAGCAGCCGGAAGGCTCAGAGCAGTACGGCCAGGTGCGCTCGATTTGCCAGAGCGCGTGTATCCACACCACTTACGAGTTCCATCACTGGCTGATCCAGAAAGGCTATGAGGTGGTGCGCCGGGGGTGAGGCTCCGTATGCCGCGACATTTCTGTCTGGTAGGATCAATTCATGAATTGACCCTACGTTATATTGACCTCACGTTTAAATCGTTCGAAAGAATGTTATATAATACATAACGGAGGCTTAAATTATGGACTGGGGAATGCAAAACCGCCTGAGCCGCCTGATACCGGCGGATGGCCGCTGCTTTTTCCTGCCGATAGATCACGGCTATTTCCAGGGTCCCACCACCTGCCTGGAGCAGCCGGGCGAGACAATCCGCCCGCTGGTCCCCTACTCGGACGCCCTGTTCTGCACACGCGGCGTGCTGCGCGCCTGCGTGCCGCCGTCGATCCAGATACCGATCATCCTGCGGGTCTCGGGCGGAACGAGCGTGGTCGGGCCGGGGCTGGAGGATGAGATACTGACCACCTCCATCGAGGAAATACTGCGGCTGAACGTCTCGGCCGTGGGAGTCTCGGTGTTCGTAGGCACAAGCTGGGAGTGCCAGACCCTGGGCAACCTGACCGAGATGGTCAACCTGTGCTCGGACTACTGTATCCCGGTGATGGCCGTGACCGCGGTGGGCAAGGAGTTGGAGAAGCGCGACGCCCGCTACCTGGCCCTGGCCAGCCGTATCTGCGCCGAGCTGGGCGCCAGCGTGGTCAAGACTTACTGGTGCAAGGATTTCGACAAGATCACCGGCGGCTGCCCGGTCCCGGTGGTGATCGCCGGAGGCCCGGCCTGCGAGACCGAGCTGGAGGTGTTCGAGTTCGTGTACGACGGTATCCAGAACGGTGCGATAGGGGTCAATCTGGGGCGCAATGTCTGGAAGAACGCCCATCCGGTCCCGATGATCCGCGCGCTCAACGCCGTGATCCACGGCAACGCGAAACCGAAAGAGGCCGACCAGCTTTTCAAGGAACTGGCGGCGGGTGAAAGCAAGGGCAAAGCCAAGAAATGTAAAAAGGAGAAATAAATGAGCCTGGCCGGGACCCCCATGCGCGTGGCGATGTACTACAACAACCGGGATGTCCGCCTTCAGGAACTGCCCGTGCCCGCAATCGGGCCGGGGGAGATGCTGGTCAAGGTCATGGCCAGCGGAATATGCGGCAGCGATGTCCTGGAATGGTACCGGATCAAGAAAGCCCCTCTCGTGCTGGGCCATGAGATCGCGGGCCAGGTGGTGGAGGTTGGCGCGGGCGTCACCCGGTACAAGCCGGGCGACCGGGTGTTCGTGGAGCATCATGTGCCCTGCAACACCTGCCGCTACTGTCTTGCCGGAAACCATACTGTCTGTCACACCCTGCACACGACGAATTTCGATCCGGGCGGGTTCGCCCAGTATCTGCGCGCCCCGGTGATCAACGTGGACCGCGGGACCCTTCTGCTTCCAGACAGCGTGACCTGGGACGAGGGCGCGTTCATCGAGCCGCTGGCCTGCGTGGTGCGGGGGCAGCGCATGGCGGGGTTCCAGCCTGGTCTAAGCGTGCTGGTGATCGGCAGCGGCATCTCGGGGCTGCTGCATATCATGCTGGCCCGCGCGCAGGGGGCCGGGCGGATTATCGCCACGGACATAAGCGAGTACCGCAAGCGCAAGGCCGCCGAGTTCGGGGCGGACCACGTGCTGGATGCGCGCGAGGATGTGCCGTCGCGGGTGCTGGAGCTGAATGACGGCCACGGAGCGGACCTTGTTATAGTCTGCGCCGCGGCCCTGCCCGCGTTCCAGCAGGGGCTGAAAAGCGTGGACCGGGGCGGGGCGGTGCTGTGTTTCGCCACCACCGATCCGGGAGTGGAGCTTTCGATCCCGGCCAACGAGTTCTGGCGCAACTCGATCCGGGTTCTGCCCAGCTACGCCAACAGCCCGTACGACGCCGAGGTGGCGCTGGAGCTGATCCGGGCGAAACGGGTGGATGTGGCCCGCCTGGTCACGCATCACCTTCCGCTGGCCGAAACCCAGCGCGGTTTCGACCTGGTGGCCAATCCCGGCGAGTCGATCAAGGTGATTATCGAGCCGTGGGAGTAACTCGGCGATAAATGCAGGTCGCCCCGGAGAATATTTATGGCCGCAAAATATTCTGATGCTGAGATTGCAGCACTTATTTCGGAAAAGAAACCTCTCGCGAACGATTATAGTTTGAAAATAAAATTGCGTGAGAAAAGAGGACATAAAGAGCAGGAAATGGATGTTCTTGGTGAGAATGGAAATCATTTTCGTCTTATATTAAGGCAAAGCAGCAAAAATCCTCTTGATTTCTCAATTATTCTTGCGCATTGTCCTTCAGGGAGCAATCAGGTATTCAGGTTGAGACGCTACAATGGAAAAAACCAAGAGCACACGAACGTAATCGAGTCACAGTCTTTCTTCGATTTCCACATTCATAAAGCAACAGAGCGTTATCAGGAGATTGGAGCGCACGAAGATTCGTATGCAGAACCCACAAGCCGGTTTTACGATTTCCATTCTGCAATCAAATGCATGTTGACTGATTGCAATTTCGAGATAACAAAAGGTCCTCAAATAGACTTGTTTGAGGAGGCGTAGATGAATATTGAAACGATTAAAAATGATTTCCGCGATAGAGTTTGCGAGCAAGTGCGTTTAGAACAGGAAGGACAGGATCGATTCAGAGTCTTCACTCCTTTCATGTTCGAAGATGGTGACCATCTGGCAATCATCCTTAAGCGGGATAATTCGAACTGGGTATTGTCTGACGAGGGACATACCTATATGCACTTGACCTATGATATTGAAGAGAAAGATCTTCTAAAAGACACACGGCAGAAAATCATCAGTAACGCTCTATCCGTATTTAAGGTGGAAGATCGTGATGGTGAATTAATATTGGCCATTAAAGAAGACCAATATGGCAATGCTTTATACTCTTTCACTCAAGCGCTGTTGAAAATAACCGATGTGTCGTATCTTTCTAAAGAAAGAGTGCGGTCATCATTTATGGAAGATTTCCGTGCGTTTATGACTGAAAAAGTTCCGGAGAACCGTAGAGTATTTGACTGGCACGATCCCATTCACGATACACAGGGGATGTATAGTGTAGATTGCAAAATCAATGGCATGGAAAGACCGCTTTTTGTCTTTGCCGTTCCTGGCGACGATAAAACGCGTGACGCTACTATTTCTATGCTTCAATTTGAAAAATGGCAACTTGCGTTTCGCAGTATGGCTATTTTTGAGGACCAGGAATGTATCAGCAGGAAGGTGCTTGCCCGTTTCAGCGATGTCTGCGAAAAACTATTTTCCAGTCTCGGAACTAATACTGACCGTATTGATAGATATCTGCACGAGGCAATGAATTATAAATGATGTGCACTTAAAAGAGGGCAGACCTCCCGGCCAGCCCTCTTTTGTTTCTTTCACATTTATCAAGCGTGACATCCCTCCTCACTTCCCCTTCACAAACGAATCCGCCCAGCGGATATACTGCGCCCAGTCGTAGGGGGTCACATCGTGCACACCGGTGCGGAGGTGATAGGCCTGCCGTCCACGCACAGGGCTGTCCGGGGCGGGCCAGTCCACCGCGGCCAGGGTGTCGCCGGTAGTGAGCTTGTACACCGGGTCGGCGTTCTTCAACGCCAGGAACTCGCCTTTCGGGTCGGCCCAGCGGTCCTCCGTGGCGCTCGCCACGTACACCGGCCGCGGCGCGGCGAGCGCGATCAGCATGTGCTGGTCCAGCGGCAGCTTGCCCTCCTGCCCGTTATACTGTTTGAAATTGCCGCAGAACCAGTGCGGGAACGCGGTGTTGATTATCTCCACTGTCTCGCCGAACGCCCGCCTGGATAGCGCCGCGCCGCCGCAGCCCGAGTTGTTCGAGATCACCCCGGCGAAACGCTCATCCTGCGCACCGGCCCAAAGAGCGGTCTTGCCGAGACGGGAATGCCCCAACACCACCACCCGGCGGCTGTCCACCTGTTTGTCTGTTTCCAGATAGTCCAGGATGCGGCTCAGGCCCCAGGCCCAGCCCGCGATGCTGCCCCAGGCGTCCGCCGGGCGCGCCCCATCGCCGGGCTTGTCGAACAGCGCGTGCACACCGTTCTTGAAACCGTCGTCATAGTCCGGGTCAATGTCGCCGTAATAGGCGGTTACCAGAGCATAGCCGCCTTTCAGGATCGCCGGTATGTCCCAGCGCGAGGCTGTTTTCCCGCGTGAAGCCTCGGAAGCCCGGTTGTCTACTATGCCGGTTTTGTCGTTCGGCCTCATCCAGTTGGAGTTAAGGATTATTCCAGGATCGTTGCTGACCGACTGGTTGCCCCCGAAATTGAGACCCAGGAACGCCGGGACCGGCCCTTTTGCTTCTTTCGGCAGATAGATCAGCACCCCGATTGTCAGCGCGCGGCCGCCCTGGCTGATTGTCACATCCACCTGCTTGCGGACTGCCGTCCCGCCAAGCGCCTCGGCGCTGTCGCGGAGGACATATTTCACGGACTGAGGCTTGCCCGGCGAGCGCCCGAACATCTGCTCCCGGAACAGCTCCAGCACCTCGGCCCGGCGCTTTCCGGTCCAGCCCGCCTTGTCGGCCACCCGGCTCCCGTCCTTGCAGACCAGAAGGTCAGGCAGGGTGTACTGCGGGACTTTCGATTCATCGTAGTTCGCTTCCGGCTCCTGCGCGCGGACAACCGTGTTCAGGCTCATGCTCGCCACCATCAGAAAAAAGACGGTTAAATGGTTCAGTCTCATTATCTGCCTCCTTATCCGGTAAAAGCTGTAAGGTTGAAAAAAATTTACAGTTTTTCTGATTTGAATTATCGCATGTAAAAGGGCGGAATGCAATAAAAGGTCAGCGCTAAAGCCTCTTCGCCATCCCCGGCGGCGCGGGGAAAAGCCGCTCGATGGCCAGATCATCCTCCGGATCAAGCTCCACGCCCAGCGCCCAGCGCCAGACAATTTCGCTTTCAAGGCACAGATAGACAAACACTTCCGGATCGAACTGTCTGATCCAGCCATGCAGCGCCCGGTGCATCTCAATCCTGAGCGGCTGCGGATAGCGGTATTTGCCATCCGGCGGAAGGGGGAACAGCTCTCCGGCGAGAAACGGGGCCGCGGCCTGACGGGCCTCGATATGCGGCGCCATCCAGGGCGCGTAGCGCAGGCACCCCAGGCTGATCCAGGCGATATCCCCCGGACGGGCGAAACCGTAGATTCGCTCGACTGTCTCCCGGTAGCCCTCTTCCCAGCCCGGATAGCGGATCAGCGGGTCGAAATGGAACCCCAGCCTGTAACCGGCGTCGCGCACCGCCGCGGCAGCCTTGAGACGGGCCTCGAGCGAGGCGGCCCCGCGCTCCATCTGCCGGCAGACCTCGCGCGCGTTCACTGACCAGGAAACCACCACGTTACGCGGGACGCTCTTTACGGCCAGAAGCTCCTCCACCCTGGCGCTCTTGGTTTTAAGCTCCAGCCAGGCAGCGGGGTGACCGGCGAAAAAAGCGGTCAATTCCGGGACAAAACCGGTCAGTTCCTCCAGGGCCAGGCTGTCGCCCAGCTCGCCCGTGCCGTAGCGCGGGGCATGGCCGCGCGGGACAGCCATGTCCCGTTCCAGTTCCTCAAATGCCAGTTCCAGTTCGGGATAGACCAGCGTGACCGGACGGTTCAGATAGCCCTGAAGAATGCAGTAGGCGCAGTCGTACGGGCAGCCCTCCACAAGCTGGAGCACACGGTAACGGCAGCAACGCATGGCCTTGGAACAGGGGCAGGCCTCCACGCGCGAGCCGCGGTACGGCAGAAGGGCCAGGCTCGATTTGGCTCTGCTCTCCGCGCCGATGCTTTCCAGACTCACCGCGCCGGGAGGGAGTTCCAGGACACCGGCGGGACGCGCCATCTCGACGATCCGCCGGGTGCGCGGATGCCCCGCCACCTCGGGATGCACATATATGACGTTGAAGCGCCGGGCCATTATTCATTCCCCTCGCCCGGCGCGCCCAGACAGCGTAAAAGCTCCCCGGCCTCCGGGCTTTCCGCCGCCCGGCCAAGTTCCTCCGCCGCGTAGCGAAGCTCCGCGGGGGAACTGAACTCGAAACTCGCCCGCGCCGCTCCGCCCTCGAACGACTCGGGCGGCTCGATCTTTATCCCCCCTGGCAGGCCGAGTTTTTTGACTGTCCCATCGAAACGCTGGCGCATTATAGCCGTTTCCGGGTAGCGCAGCTCGGTAAGACGGCGGGTGATCAGCTCGCGCCCGGCCGAGCGCGCGGTCTGGCTGTCCAGCAGCACCTCCTGAATCCGGCTGTCGTCCAGAACCTTCTCGACCGGACAGCCCTGACGCAAAGCGATGCCGGTAAGCAGGCCCAGCCAGCGGCGCAAAACGTTGCCTCCGGGATTGACCGCGCGCAGAAGGACCAGCAGACCACGCTGGGACTCCCCTGTCAGAGCGGCCAGCGAGGCGCATTCGGCGAGCGGGGCTTTCTGCTGCGAACACCAGCGCGCCAGAGGTTCCTCCAGAGCCTTCAATGAGCGCAGCGCATGGAGCGCTTTCGGGCCGCCCGGTTGATCCATGAGAGGCAGCAGAGCGGCCAGGGTGGATTCATCCGGAGCCGCGGCGGCCTCCAGCCTGGCCAGCGCCCGCGCGGCTTCCACCGCGGAAATCTCCTCCCGTCTGCCGCTCAGGCGTGCGCGATAAAGATCGGGAGCGGAGCAGTCAGTCGCGAACACGAGGGCCGGGAAAGAAGTTTCCCCGGCGTGGAGCAGGGTCTCGAAACGGCGGAACCCCCGCACCAGCCGGAACGCTCCTCCGGCCAGTTCCTGCACCCAGAGCGGTCCGCAGGACGACGGGATCCTGACCTTGTCACTCGCATCGGCGCAATCGCCCCGGGCGGGCCAGGAAAGCTCGAACAGCCGGTCATCGCGATCCACCGAACCGGCAGCCAACCGTTCAAAACGCGCTCCCATATATATATCTTTGGTCATAAAAACATATCTCCAACAGAAACAGTTTTCCGATTACGGTAGGGTTCAATTGCTCCGTAATGGAACCTCGCATAAAAAACGAGCCTGTTGCAGAATGGTTTGAATTCTGATAGATTTTGCAACCGCGCGTTCGCATAGCCTTAATATATGGGCCTTTTTTATATTGACAAGACCCCGTTAGATTTCTATCTTTTTAGTTTAACGTTTCTTCCGGGAGTTCGTGCGTCAAACGCCCTTCCGGATTTACAACCGGATAGAAAATACGATAATTCACTTAAAGCACCGTTGACCCGTTTGGGAGTTTCGCTGATGACTAAAAATATACGTTTCAGGTTGATCGTCATTCTGGCCATCATAATCGGCACGATCTACTACCTCTACCCGACTATCTATCTTTTGAGTCTTTCTCCGCAGAAAAAGGAGATGCTCAGTCTTTCCGATCCACAGCGTCTTTACGACCTGGAGCAGCGCAGCATCAAGCTGGGTCTGGACCTTCAGGGCGGCATGCACATGGTGCTCGAGCTGGATCAGAGCAAGATCAACATGAACACGGGTGAGGCGAAAGACGCTATCGACCGCGCCCTTGAGATTATCCGGACGCGTGTGGACCAGTTCGGAGTGAGCGAGCCGTTGATCCAGAAAGCCGGGGATGAGCGGATCGTGGTGGAACTGGCCGGTATCGTGGACACCTCCCGCGCCCGCGCGCTGATCCAGCAGAGCGCTTACCTTGAATTCAAGCTGGTCAAGCCGCAGGGAGAGTTTCTTGAGGTGCTCAAGGCCGTGGATGAGGTGGTGCGGGAAAACAATCTGTACGTGATAACGGAGCCGGGCGCCGCTGCGACGGAGCCACAGCCGAAAAGCGGCGAGAATTTCGACCCTAACGACCTTTTCCGCAAGGATACGTCAACCGCCGCCGCTGATTCCGCCGCCCAGCCCGCTGACAGCGCCGCCGGGCGGAGCGACAGCCTGACTCAGGCGCAGGAATCCGCCGGCGAATCCCTGCTTCCCGGCGAGACTTCACAGGGAGATTCCCGTCAGTCCCCGTTCAGCCGTCTTTTCCTCTCCCAGTCAGGCCGCGGAATGGGTCAGCAGCCCGAGGGCGAGTTGCTGGTTCCGGTGAACAACATCCCGCAGGTCAAGGCTTATCTGGAAAAGCCGCAGGTTTACCATACAATTCAGGCCGCCGAGACAGCGGGCCTGGTCGATTTCTCCCGCTATAAAAGTTCGAGCGAGGACCCTGAGCCGGATTCACTCGAAGTTTTGTGGGGGGATGACGCCACCGATTTCGTCGGGCCGGACGGGACACAGTACAAACGCATCTTCCTGATGAAAAGCAAGCCCGAGCTGACCGGCGGTCTGCTGGCGGATGCCAGCGCCACCCTGGGCAGCGGCCAGGATATCGAGACGGCCAACAAGCCGCTGGTCCTGATGACCCTGACCAGCACCGGCGCGGACAGCTTCGAGGTGATCACCGAGCGTTTCCTTCAGCGCGACCTGGCTATCGTGCTGGACAATATAGTAAAGTTCGCGCCGCGGATTATCTCGCGCATCCCGGACGGGCATGCCCAGATCACCGGCGTGCCCACCATGGACAAGGCTCGTGACCTGGCTATCGTGCTGCGAGCCGGCGCACTGCCCGCCCCCCTGACCCTGGCCGAGAGCCGCACGGTCGGTCCGAGCCTGGGAGCCGACTCGATCGAGAAAGGCAAGCTGTCTTCAATCATCGCTCTTCTCTTTGTCACCGGGTTCATGATGGTCTATTACAGGTTCTGCGGCGTGGTGGCCACGGTGGCCCTGGTGTTCAACATGGTTCTGCTGATGGCCGTGCTGGCCGGGTTCAACGCCACTCTCACCCTGCCGGGCATCGCGGGCCTGATCCTGACTATCGGTATGTCGGTGGACGCCAACGTGCTGATATTCGAGCGAATACGAGAGGAACTGCGAGCGGGCAAGTCACTTCGAGCGGCCATAGATATGGGTTATGACCGGGCCTTCACCACGATCCTGGACTCCAACCTGACCACGTTCCTCACCGCTATCGTGCTGTTCCAGTTCGGGACCGGCTCGATCAAGGGCTTCGCGGTCACACTGAGCATCGGGTTGGCGGCGAACATGTTCACCGCGGTCTATTTCACGCGGGTCATTTTCGATCTCTGGACCGCCCGGAAAAACGTCAAATCGATTTCGATATAATTCAACCCGCTCACGGGGATAAAGGAGCTGACAGGCATGCTGGAAATAGTAAAGAACCCTAATTTCGAGTTCATCGGGCTGCGCCGGAAAGCCATCGGCATCTCAATTGCAATAGTTCTCGCCGGCATTATCTTCGCCGTGATACACGGCGGATTGAACTACGGCATCGATTTCACCGGCGGGGCGGCAATAACTCTCAAGTTCGATCAGCAGGTAGAAATTGAAAATATCCGCCAGGCGCTTTCCAATTCCGGTTTTTCCTCCTCCGAGGTGACCCATTTCGGCGATAAGAACCATGTCCTGGTGCGTCTTCAGCTCAAGGACACATCCCAGGACTACATGAGTCCCATGTTGTCCCAGTTCAACCAGGCGTTCCCCGGTAATACGATTACTGTCGAGCAGAACGACCTTGTGGGGCCGAAAATCGGGACCGAGTTGCGTCAAAAAGCCCTGTTAGCCCTGCTGTTCTCCTGGATCGGCATGATCATCTACATCTCGATCCGTTTCGAGACCGAAAGTTTCCTCGGTGTCCTTGTCACCCTTATTTTCGGCCTGATCGTGCTGTCGATCAGCCAGATGTCTTTCATATCCGGTTCGGATTTCGGCACCATCTCTCTGATGCTGGTTTCGCTTGGAATTGTGACATGGGTTTGCCTCAAATTCAATTTCAAGTACGCCGTGGGGGCCATCGTGGCCCTGATCCATGACGTGCTTGTAACTGTAGCCGTTCTGGTGATTTTTAACAAACAGTTCGATCTGAACATCCTGGCTGCCCTGCTTACCATCGTCGGCTTCTCGATCAACGACACGATCGTGCTGTTCGACCGTATCCGCGAGGAGTATCCGAAAGAGCGCAAGCGTCTGCCGCTGGACCGGATAATCAACCGCTGCATCAATTTCTGCTTCTCACGCACGATCATCACCTCCGGCACCGTGTTTCTTTCGATCATCGTGCTGCTGGTTTTCGGCGGCGAGGTCATCCGTCCTTTCGCCCTGGCCATGACAATCGGCACAATCGCCGGAACGTGGTCCACGATCTACCTCGCCGCGCCGGTCCTGATCTGGTGGCATGAGAGGTTCGGTGAGGGCCATGAGATTGTGGGCAAGAAAGTCCAGGCATAAGTTTGTTCATGCGCAGTTTTCATCCGGATTCCCCCGCCCCGAAAGCGGGGGAATCTTTTTCCGGCCCTCCGCCAGACATTCCGGCCATGGAGACCGACCGATGCTTCGATCTGCTACCCTGATTCTATTGCTTCCTGTCCTTCTGCTTTCATGCAAGGACAAGGAGGCGGTCGAAATAATCAACCTGACCGGCAGCGTGGATGTCACCCTGCTCAATTACCAGAGCGTGGCTTTCACCGTGCCGGAAAACATTCCACTGAACCAGGACCTGGGAGCCAGCCGGACCCTATCGTTCAAGACCCGCACCGAGCCGGTGCAGATGAGCCTGGTGCACCGTGGATACAATTTCGCCTCCATCTCGAAGGCCGTGCTGCGCCTGAAAATGGAGATGGAGCCGCAGAATTTCGAGGGCACGACAGAGGTGCGCATCTATGTGAGCCAGCTTGTGGATGTGTTCAACGATAAGGATGCGGTCATCATTTCGGAGCGGAAAATTCTGCCTTCGATGTTCGAGATGAGCGGCGAAGACGCCAGGCTGACCACCATTCTGATGCGTGAATATTACTTCATCGGATTCGAATTCATACTCGAGCCCTCTCTGGTCAGCGACAGGCACGTGGCTGTAGCCGGACGGATGGAAGAGTTCGAGCTGACAGTGACCGGCAGCCATACCCTGACCGGCGGGTACAGCGGCTATTATTGAACCGCGTGCTTTGCATACCGGTCCAGTCTTAAGACCTGCATACCGTTTGCCTGTTTCCGCATGAAGGCTTTCCCACCTGTTGCGCAGAGAGGTTCAAATGAGAAAAGGACGCTTCCTGGCCCTGACATTTCTGACGGCCGTAATGGCAGCGCTCGCCCTGCGTTCCGACTGCACGGCCCAGGAGCTGAGGGTTTTCCGCTCCCAGATGCCCTATGAGGACGACCTGATGCGCCGTCAGCTCTACGAACACCTGACCGGCATCGCCCGCGGCTTCCTTCAGCAGCAGGACAGGGAGATTCAGGCCATTCAAACGCCAGAGGACGTGGCTGAGCGCAGGAAAACGATCCGGGCGCGTATCATGGACTGTATCGGCCCGTTCCCGGAGCGAAGCGACCTTAAAGCCCGCGTGACCGGCTCTTTCGAACGGGAGGGCTACCGGGTGGAAAACGTGGTCTTCCAGAGCCGGCCGGGTTTCTATGTCACGGGCAACCTTTACATTCCGTCGAGCGGTGACAGGCCATTCCCGGCCGTGTTAGGAGTGAACGGCCACACGCTCAACGGCAAGGCCGGACTGACTTATCAGCGTATCTGGATCGGACTTGCGCGCAAGGGTTACGTTGTCTTCACTTTCGACCCGCCGGGACAGGGCGAACGGTTCATGTACTGGAGCGAGGATCTGGGCGCAAGCCTGGTCGAGGGCACGACTCCGGAGCACACCATGGCCGGAATCCAGTGCCTGCTGACCGGATCGAATGCGGCGAATTATTTCATCTGGGACGGAATCCGCGCCATAGATTATCTTCTGACCCGGCCGGAGGTGGACCCGAAGCGCATCGCCGTGACCGGCAACTCCGGCGGCGGCATGGAGAGCGCCTATCTTGGCGCCCTGGATGACCGTCTGGCAGCCTGCATACCCAACTGCTACCTGAACTCATGGGAACAGCTCTGGACCACTCTGGGTCCGCAGGACGCCGAGCAGAACATGCTGCCCTTTGTCGGCTCCTCGCTCGATTTCATCGATTATATCATCCCGTTCGCCCCCCGCCCTTACCAGATGAACCTGGCGATCCAGGACTTTTTCAGCATAGCCGGAGCGCGGCGCACATACGAGAAAGCGCGCCGGATATACGAGTTGATGGGGGCCGGGGACAACCTCAGAAAAGTTGAATATGACGATGGCCACGGGTACTGGCAACCGATGCGCGAGCAGATGTACGGCTTCCTGAACAATCGGTTCAAAGGCGGGACGGACGCTCCGGACAGCGAGCCGGAGAGCCGCGTGGAGCTTGACCGCACGCTACAGGTCACACCCACCGGCCAGGTCATGACCAGTTACCCGGATTCCCGGACCATCGGACAGCTCAATGCTCTGTATGCACAGCAGGTTAAATACAAAGCGGCTCTTCCGTCAAAGGAATCCGGCCTGGACTCTTTCCGCCAGGATATTCAGGCCCGGGTGCGCCGGGCAATCGCTTTCCAGTCCGCGAACACCCCTCTCGACATACAGCCTCGCGGCAGCATCCGCCAGGGTGACATGCTGGTTGAAATGCTCACTTACCAGAGCGAACCCGGCATAACGATACCAGCGCTTCTGTTCCGTCCGCAGGGCGGACCGGCCGGGGCGGCGCCAATACTGTACGCGGCGGATGAAAACAAGGCGGCAGACGCCGCCGGAGAGATCGCGGCCCTGGTCAAAGCCGGACACACGGTGCTGGCCCCGGATGTTCGCGGCAAGGGAGAGCTGGAGCGCGATGTGGAAACAAACGGCATATTCAGGCAATGGTTTGCCAACGACTGGCAGATGGCCATGATGGCCCTGCAGGTGAAAAAACCGCTGGTTGGAATGCGCACGCTGGACCTGGTCCGGGCGCTGGATGTCCTGACCGGCCTGGAAAAGGTGCAGGCATCGAGAATCCTGGCCGTGGGACGCGGTTCTGGCTGCATCCCCCTGCTGCATGCCGCCGTGCTGGATGAACGCATCGCCGGGCTTGTGCTGGATGGCGGCTTGTTATCCTGGGAGACGATGATAAAGTCACATATGCACCGCAGCCAGTTGGACAATGTCATTCTGGGCGTCTACCGCGAATACGACCTTCCGCTCCTGGCAGCCTGCCTTGCGCCGCGGCCTCTGGCTTTGTCCAATCCGGTCGATGCGCTGGGACACATGGTTCATCCGGACAGTGTGCGTTCCGGATACTCGCAGGCCGCGTCCTGTTACAAGCTGACAGGAGCGCCGTCCATGCCGCTCGTGATCGAGCGGCCGGCTGGAGTGAACATCGCCGAGGCCTGCAGCGTTATTCTCAAAGGAGAAAAATGAGGCGGAATTTTCGCTTTCATACCGCCGGAGCGACAGATAATCAACGGTTTTCAGACTGAATTACCGGCTCCGCAGCATGGCTGCAAGTCATTAAAAAAAGGGGCGGATTTTTGAATCCGCCCCTTTCGATTATTGAGCATTTACGCAAACCGGGCTATCAGGAATTCTTTTGTTAAACGGCAGAGGGCCGCAAGTGGCCGCCCTCGCGCAATACCCCGGAATATGGGACGAGCTTGAAAGAAATCTCTGTAAGAGTTTATCCCAACCAATCTTTAAGCCGCAAGCTGTCAGCGTCCGGTTGCTTCCAGCGGTTGATGTTCCATTCCTTCATGGAGCTCAAAATCTGTCCGGAAACGTGGCACCTTCCGGTCGATGAGGTCCTGGATCGTTATCCGTGAACCGCAAGTTTCGCAGAACTGCAACACCATATCCCAGAATAGTTTGATCTCGCAATCGCCGCCGCGAGGGCAGGGATTTTTCTCACGGTCGAATCTGGCGCAATGCCCATCGGCGTTAATATCGCTCGACAGCATTTTCAGCACCTTGCAAACTGTTATTTCCGCCGGTGGGTTTTTCAGGTGGAATCCGCCCTTGATCCCGCGCGTGCTCTCGATCAAGCCCTTGCGCTTGAGAATGCCAAGAAGCTTGTGTACATAATCGAGACTGATCAGCTCGCTATCGCTGATCTCCCGCGCGGTCAATGCTTCATCGCCGTGGCGCCGCGCGAGTTGGAGCACGCAACGGAGACCGTATTCCTCCTGGGCGCTGAAATGCATCTGACTTCTCCCTTTTTTTATCCACCGGATGTTTAAAATCCTTTACATCCTGGTGTTCATTTTGTAGAAGCCGGAAATGGCACAGTGGTTTAACTACACCAGTCAACTCATAACTAACGGACCGGCTGTTGTAAAGTTGCTCGAAATCTTGAAGTAATAATATTTCACTTTTCATTGCTACATGCAAGTATGATATTCAGGAAATACCTGAATTGGTCTCTTAGTGTTCCATTTTTCCGATTTCCTTGCGCTCGGACGTCCCCGAGTTAAAATTACAGTCTGTTGAAATATTCCAGGGCCGGAGATATTGTCGGTCTCAATATCAATAATACTATGGTCTGCGAAAATGGTTCAGATTAACAGTCTGCTTCAAATCCTCAGTCAGCGTGACCCGCGCATTAAAAAAACGCTGGAATCCATTTATAATATTGACGCAACCCCGAAAGTCCTGCGCCTGATCGAAACTTTCGCCGAACGTTTCCCCGATGAAACCGAGGTCACTGTCCTGCGGGCGCCGGGACGGGTGAACCTGATCGGCGAGCACACGGATTACAACGGCTTGCCGGTGCTGCCGATGGCAATCGACAACGATATGCTGGTGGCGTTCGCCCCGCGTCAGGACGATGTAATCAAGGCGGTCAACTCCGATTTCCCGGACCGGGTGTTCCACCTCGAACGCCAAATCCCGCATTTCGAGACCGGGGACTGGGGCAACTATGTGAAAGCCGCCGCGCAGGGTGTGATCGATCATTTTGGCTCCACGCAGGGATTGCGTGGAATGAATGCCTGTTTTTACGGAACAGTGCCGATAAGCGCGGGGCTTTCGTCCAGTTCGGCCCTGGTCGTCTCCTCGGCTCTGGCCCTGCTTCATGCCTCGGGGCGTGAGATCGAGCGCCCGGCGCTGGCCGAACGCCTGGCTGCGGCGGAGTGGTATGTGGGCACCGAGGGCGGCGGCATGGATCAGGCGGCATCCCTGCTGGCCGAACGGGACAAGGCGCTGAAAATTGATTTTTATCCGCTGCGGGCTGAACCGGTGTTCCTGCCCGAGGGTTTTACAATCGTGGTGGCCAATTCAATGGTGGTTGCATCAAAAAGCCAGAACGCCAGACTTCAGTACAACACCCGTCATGCGGTCTGCCGCATGGCCACGGCCCTGCTGGTCAAGCGCCTGGAGCTGGATCCGGATAAATATCATCGTCTCGGGGATATATATCTTCAGATGGGACGTGACCGGATGCTGGCCGCCTGCAAACAGCACCTCAAATGGCACGGCTACACCAAGACCGAGCTTTCCGAAGCTCTTGGCATCTCGCTGGATGAATTCAACCAGCGGTTCTGCACCACAACGAATGGAGAACATATTTCGGGGCCGGCGGAGGGTTTCAAGCTTCTTGCCCGCACCCGTCATGTCGTGAGCGAATCGGCGCGGGTGGATCAGGCGCTGGCGGATATCCGGTCCGGCGGCGGCGGGCGGATGGGAGAGCTGATGAACGCTTCCTACCTGAGCTGCCGTCATAACTACGAAGTTAGCCATCCGGCGATTGACGACCTGGTGGCGATAGCTCTCGAGGCAGGCGCGGCAGGCAGCCGCATCACCGGGGCCGGGTTTGGAGGCTGCACGGTCAGCCTTGTCCCGGATGACCGTCTCGACAGTTTCCTGGACGAGGTTCGACGCCGATATTTCGAGGACGCGATTCAAACCTATCCGGAGGCCAGCCGGCGCTACAGGGAAACCGGCATCGAGCCTCTGCTGGTTCTTAGATCATCGGGCGGGGCGCAGATGATTTTCTGAATCTGTCTTATTAAGCATCCCGCACTTGTTTGAAGCCCCAAGTTCAAGCCTGGAGGGTGAGCCGGATGGACGCGATGGAAATGTTGCGGACGCGAAGAAGCGTCAGAAACTACAAGGATAAACCTCTGGAACCCGGTATTGCCGAGGCAATCGCCGATGCCGGCCGGTTGGCCGCCTCGGGCCGCGGAGTTGATCCCTGGGAATTCGTCCTTGTAACCGATCCGGTCAGGCGCAAGAAACTGGCGGGGATCTGTGATGCAGGTAAATTTATTGAGCAGGCCCCGCTCTGTATCGTTGTGCTCTGCCGTGACACCAAATACTATCTGGAGGATGGGGCCGCGGCAACACAGAACATGCTGCTGGCAGCCACCGCTCTCGGACTGGGCTCTTGCTGGGTGGCCGGAGATAAAAAGCACTACGCCGGCAAGGTGGAAGAGCTTGTTTGCGCGCCGCCTGACTGCAAACTGATCAGCCTGGTGGCGGTGGGCCATGCCGCGGATGACCTTCCGCCGCGAAAGCAAAGACGGCCCCTGGCTGCAATGATACACCACGAAAAGTTTTGAGAATTTACACTGGATTCCAATCGGGAATCCAGCAGGCGCCGGTTTTATTCATCATGCTTTTAACCCTCTGAGGTAGAAAGGCCCGGCAATAATGTTCACACTTCACGCAGTGGATCTTTTTATCATTATTTTCTACTTCGCCTTTGTGATCGGAGTGGGATATTACCTGAAAAGCTACACGAAAACCGGCGAGGATTTCTTTCTGGCCGGCCGAAGCCAGACCGCCTGGATCGCAGGGATATCGTTCATAGCCGCCAACATGGGCGCGCTGGAACTGATGGGCTGGAGCGCGGCCACTTACCAGTACGGCATGTTAGCGGTGCACTGGTACTGGATCGGGGCCATTCCGGCGATCCTGTTCCTCGGGCTGTTCATGATGCCGTTCTACCATATCAGCAAAACCCACTCCGTGCCGGGTTACCTTCAGATGCGTTTCGGCGAGGGGGCGCGCGGGCTTTCCGCCGCCACTTTCGTCATCATGACTGTCCTGGCCAGCGGGATCAACATGTACGCTATGGGCCTGATCCTGGAAAATTTCTTCGGCTGGGACTTTGACACCTCGGTCTGGGTTACGGCTATCACAGTGGCGATTTACTGCGGCATGGCCGGATTGACCTCTGCCATTTTCAACGAGATCGTGCAGTTTTTCCTGATCTGGGCCGGAGCGCTTCTTATCCCGATCTACGGCCTGATCGAACTGGGAGGCTGGGACAAGCTGACAGCGATGGTCAGCCAGCGCGCGGTCGAGCTGGCGCCCGCCGGAGCGCCCGTCCTCGACCGTCTGCATATCTGGTCCACCATGGCCTCACCCCTGGATAATCCTATGGGTATGCACTGGCTGGGTATCGCGTTCGGCCTGTGTTTCGTGCTGAGCATGGGTTACTGGACCACTGATTTTCTCGTGGTTCAGCGCGTGCTGACCACCAAGAACCTGCGCAGCGCGGAAAACGCCACGATCATCGGCTCGTTTTTCAAGATGGCCATTCCGCTGATAGTGATCCTCCCGGGACTGATCGGTTTCGCCCTGATCCCGGGGCTGGTCCCGGAGGGTCCGAACGTGAACCCCTCCGAAACCTACAACGCGGTGCTGCCGCTGCTGATGAAACGCTATTTCGGCCCCGGAATGATCGGCCTGGGCCTGATCGCCCTTTTAGCCGGATTCATGAGCGGGATGGCGGGCAACGTCTCGGCGTTCGCCACGGTCTGGACCTACGACATCTACCGCAGTTACATCAAAAAGAACGCAAGCGACAACCACTACCTGGTGCTGGGCCGCTGGTCCACGATCATCGGCGTGATCATTTCAATAGCCACCACCTACATAGTCAAGCGCTTTTCCAGCATCATGGACTATATGCAGGCCCTGTTCAGCTTCTTCATCGCGCCGCTTTTCGCCACCGTGCTGCTGGGCATGTTCTGGAAACGCACCACCGAGAAGGCCGGGTTCTGGGGCCTTCTGCTGGGCATGCTCACCTCGATCGGCATCTTCCTGGGCATCCGTTTCGAGTGGCTCAACCCCAGCCTGGTGACCCTGAGCGACCACGCCAGCACCATGGCGGTGAACATGTGGCAGGCAGTCTGGGCTTTCCTGGTCAATTTCATAGCCACTATCGTGATCAGCCTGTTCACGAAACCAAAGACAGACGCTCAGTTGAAGAACCTGGTTTACGGCTTCACGGATATTCCGAAGGAAAAAACCGTGCCGTGGTTCAAGCAGCCGCGTTTCTGGGGCGTGGTCAGCTTCGCGATCTTCATCATCCTGAATATTATCTTCTGGTAAACTTACAGGAGCTGCGACATGACAGGCAAAAGCCGGATAACGATCTGGTTTCTCAGCGGTCTGATAATATTTGTCTATGGGCTGGCGGTCACCGGGATGGGGATTTACAATTTCTCGAATCCGCCGGATGTGGTAGGATCGGAATTGCACCTGGATTTCTGGTGGGGCCTGATCCTGATCGCCACCGGGGCTATTTTTCTTTACACTCAGCGGCCGGGGCGTCCGGTTAAAAACCAGGACTGAGAACTGCAAGCATTCTGACAGGACGTTAATATGGGGACAGGCATAAAAAAGCCTGTCCCCTTTTTTGCTCCGACATTCTTGAAATTTATATCTGATACCAATTTGACATCAAACATATAGTATTGTATATTTAGGCAGGAGGTAAACTA